>JBFXDD010000003.1:0-2393 GCA_050181465.1 Planctomycetota bacterium | reverse complement strand
ACGCGACGAGCCCGGCGGGAAAGGATCCCACCGGGCTCGCGCGGCGATACCCCCTAGGGGAGTCGAACCCCTGTCCCATGGCTGAGAACCACGTATCCTGGGCCTCTAGACGAAGGGGGCGTCGGTTGGGGCGGGGAAGCTTAGCTCGCGAAGGCGATCGATCAAGAGGGCGCGGGCGAACTCGATTCGTGATGCTGCGGCAGGGAAGATGCAGGGCCGTCCTTCGGTCCGAGACGGGTCGCAGCATGCACATCCTGGTCACCGGCGGTGCCGGCTTTCTCGGTTCCTGGGTCGTCGACCGACTCGCCGCGGCAGGTGAGTCGGTCGTCGTTCTCGACGACCTGTCCGCGGGTCGGGAGTCGGCGCTACGGCCGAGCCACGGCAACGTGCGTTTCGTTCGCGGCTGTGCGAGAGACGCGGCGGTGGTCGATCGCCTGGTCGCGGAGGCGTCGCAGGTCTTCCACCTCGCGGCAGTGGTCGGCGTCCGTGAGAGTCTCGACCAGTCGGTGCGGGCGATGCGGGTGAACACCGAAGCGGCGACGGTGGTGTTCGAGCGCTGCGCGGCACGTGGTGTGCCGGTTCTGTTCACCTCCAGTTCCGAGGTCTACGGCGACAGCGAGGCGCCACACGGGGAAGACGACCCGCTCGCGCTCGGGTCACCGGAACGGATCCGCGGCGGCTACGCGTGCAGCAAAGCGCACAGTGAATGGTTGGCTCTCGGGCTCGCGCGAGAGCGCGGACTGCGGGTCGTCGTCGTGAGACTGTTCAACGTCGTCGGCCCGCGGCAGAGCGAGCGCATGGTGCTGTCGCGCTTCGTGCGGCAGGCGTTGGCGGGTGAGCCGATCACGCTCCACGGCGACGGCTCGCAGCGGCGGTGCTTCGCCGATGTCGAGGAGGTGGCGCGGGCACTCGTCGAACTGGCCGGCACCACCGCGGCGATGGGGCGAGTCGTCAACGTCGGCAGCGATCGCGAGTGCAGCGTCCGCGAACTGGGGGCGATGGTGCGCGGCGCGTGCGGAGTCGATGTGCCCTTGCGCGAGATTCCTTTGCTCGACGTGTTTCCCTCGGGAATCGAGGAGGTCCACTGTCGCCGTCCGCGACTCGAGCGGTTGACGGCGATCTTGGGTTGGCGGCCGTCGCGCAGCATCGAGGAGATCGTCGCGCGCACCGTCGCGGCGATGCGCGAAACCGTCGCCGGCGTGTGATCGGGATCGTGATGCCGGCGAGGCTCCGGCGAATCACCCGCGCCGATGCCTTCAGCGCCGCCGCGGCCGCTTGTCTTCGAGCACCAATCGAAGCTCGCGCGCCGGGGCCGTGATCTCGACGGGGTCGTCGACACTTCCCAGGAGAAAGTTGCCCGGCCCGGGATCGGGAGTCACGGCCAGAGCCAGGCGACCGGTCGGGATGGGGCCGTCCAGAATGAAGCTCCCATCCCGTTGGGTTCTGGCGACCCGCATGGTCTGAAACCACAGCGTTCGAGATGTGGCGGAAGTCGGCGGGATCCAGGTCAACAGCGACACGACTGCGGCGTTGACGGGTGTTCCCTGTGTATCGACGACGATGCCCTGCGCGATCGCGTCCACCGCCGCGAGCCGCACGGTTCCGATGTCGTTGCGACCGATCGCGAGCGCAGGAATCCGCGCATGCGCGCCGGCCATCGGTCGACCGTTCCCGCCGTACTCGATGCTCGCGGTCAACTCGCTGCCGACGGCGTTGGAATCGAGCACGAGGGAGAACGAGCCGTCGGGTTGGCAGCGGACCCCCTGGATTCCGAGCGATCGGTGTCCGGACAGGCGGAGCACCGCAGAGCGAAGTGGAACACCATCGGTGCCGAGGATCCTGCCGGTCAGGAGAATGCGATCGGCACCGATCTCGAACTCGACGCGCACGACCTCTCCCGCGAACACCGGTCCGTCGACCACCTTGGCCATGCGAGGCTCGTCGATCGCGACTCGATAGCGCTGCCCGAGCGGCAACGGACCCGAGTGAGCGATCCTCGATTCGTCGATGCGCATGCCCTGCGATCCACCCGCCCGCCCCTCGATCCATGGACTGATCCAAGCCGGCGTCGTCTCGAGCGTCGCCGGATCGACGCCCGGCGCGGTGCGCAGGTGCAACCGGATCTCGCCGCTGAGCGGCATGCGCACGACCAGGGGCGAGTCCGTGATCGCCGAGATGCGTAGCTCCTCGATCGACCCGCGGAACAGGTCTCGGTACTGGGCGCGCAGTCGCAGGATGTCGCGCTCGACCTCGGCGGCGGACAGCGAGAGGGCGGTGTTCCCCGCGGAGTCTGTGGGGCGTAGCCGTTCTTCCTGCTCGGCGGTGCTGGGAGTGTTGGCGGTGTCGGCAGTCGCGCGGCGCAGGACGAAGACCGTGGCATCCTCGATGGGCTG
>JBFXDD010000002.1:209573-231506 GCA_050181465.1 Planctomycetota bacterium | reverse complement strand
CTCGATCACAGGATCGGTCTTGGTCCATGGCATCCGGACACGAAACCCACGGCGCTTCCCACGGTCACGCTCGAGTGTTACCCATGTGCCCGGACACGAGTGTCACCCATGTACCCGGGTCGGACCAACCCGGGATCTCGCGCAGGTTCGGCCGAGCCCCCCCCCCGGCAGCGAGACCCCGGCGGCGCTCGACCGCGGTCTGTGAAGGTGTTGGCGACACGGCTAGGATCGCCCCACCCGCTCGCTCGATTCCCTTCTCCATCGGTGCGACACTCCGCTGCGAAGCTACTCGGCGCGGCATCCCCACCACACCAAGATCTTGAGACCGATGCAAACCCGAGAGCCGCATCGTCTACTTTCGCTTCTTCCCGACTCCGGGAAGTACGGGGAGTCCAGGCGATGAGCGTAGGAAATCGGCGCATGCGTTGGTGGCAGTTCGTCACCTGGCGACATTGGGGAGTCCTCTACCTGAACCCGGTGTTCGAGAACACATTCGTGTTCTTTCACGCGTTCCTGGACGGCCCTTCGCGCCTCGGCGACGTCGGCTTCGACCTTTGGTTGTTCATCCTGCTCGCGATGTGTATGTCGAGTTACGGCTTCTTGCTCAACGACGCTGTGGACTGCGAGCGAGATCTTGGCCATGGTGACGAGAACGTCTTTGCCGGACTGTCGCCGCGAACATCGACGCTCATCGTGACCTGCTCGCTGCTCGTCAATGTCCCTCTTCTCATATGGTTTCGTGCGGTTCCCAACTTCCTGTTCACGTGGATCGCCTGGTTCCTCGTCACGACTGCATACTCTTTGCCCAAGCCCTATCTGAAGGGTCGTGGTTTGACCGGCCTCGTGGCCGTCATGCTCGCGATGCGGACGCTCCCGACGCTGCTCGTACTCCAAGCATTCGATGCCACACCTGATCCCGGCTGGCTCATCCTGCTGGTCTATGTGTCCCTCCGCGGCTTCACGGGCGACTTGGCGCACCAGCTACACGATCTCCACGAAGATTCTGCAGACGGAATCGAAACCTACGTGGTTCGAAGAGGCGCCGACGCATCGGCGACCCTCCTGGATCGATCCCTGGAATGGGAACGTTACGCACTGCTACTCGCCACCGGTTGGATGTTCTGGCAGCCGGTAGAATCCTCCGGATCGACTGCACTCTTGATACTGCACGGGGCCGCGTTGGCGCTTCTTCTGGGCCTGGTCCTTTTCGCGAATCATCAGATCCGACGAACACCCCATATCGACCCGCACGGTCCGGTCTACCCCCACAAGGACGTCTTCTACCTTCTCCACAAGACCTTCCCCAAGGTGGCTCTCTCTATGTACTTGGCCCTGTTGCTCGCCGTGAGAGACCCGCACTGGTGGATCGTGTTCTTTGTGCTCGCTCTTTATGTCCGCGCTTTCTCATGGAGTCGAATGCGAGCAGCGCTTCGACTTCGTCCAGCTCACGGAGGCCGACGTGCCGATTGAGTTGCTGCTGAAACTTACGCTATGGGGCTGCTGGACAATTGCCTATGTGCTGATCATCCGCCGCGCGTACATGGACAAGGTGCCTGCCATGCCGTTCCCAGCAACGTGCATGAACACCGCCTGGGAGGGGATGATGTTGTTCGAGCATGACTTGGGCGGGCTCGGATGGACCACTGTCTTCGTCTGGTTCGCGCTCGACCTCGTCATCTTAGTGCAGTACTTTGTCTATGCGCGCCCCCGACGTGCCACGACGGTTGCTGACCATTTCTTCTGGCCTTCGAGCCTGCTGCTGATGATCGCCTGCTGCGCCTTGCCCATAGTCGTCCATGCGGCCTTCGCCGACCAGCACGGGCTGATAGCCGCTTATCTGCAGAATGCCATCATGAGCATTCTCTTCTGCGATATGTTATTGAGGCGCAATGGGATTCTTGGTCAAAGCGTCTACATCGCACTTGCCAAGCTCATCGGCACCGGCGTGGCCATCCTCTACGGCGAACCCAGCGGTGTCTTTCTCCTATCGTGCTACTTGACGATCGTCGCCTTCGATTCGGCGTACGTGATACTCATGATCAATGTGGCACGTCGAGATGGCATTGCACTGCTCAGCAGATTCTGATGAAGATCGCCATCCTCGGAACCCGCGGCATTCCCAACAACTACGGTGGCAGCGAGGCCAATGCGGAGATCTTGTCACCACTCTTTGCGCGGATGGGGCACGAGGTCACGGTCTACAATCCTGATGAGCATCCTTACCGTGGCGAAGAATGGAACGGGGTCAGGATCCGAAGGGTTACCTGTCGCGAGAGCAAGTTCGGCATCTGGGCCACCCTGCTCTATGACTATCTGTGCCTTCGAGACGCAGCTCGATCTGACTTCGACGTGATCCTGGAACTCGGCTACGTGCCCTGTGCCTTGTTCTATCCGTTCAGACGGCGAACCACGCTGCTGTGTACCAACATGGACGGACTCGAGTGGAAGCGGAGCAAGTGGGGCCCGATTCTTCGACGATTTGCGTTCCTGACCGAGAAACTCGCCGCTCGCCACAGCGACGTACTCATCGCTGACAATCCGGCGATTCAAGATTACTACAAGCAGAAGTATAACAAGGATAGTGTCTATATATCATATGGAGCCGAAGTGATCGACGCACCGAGTCCCGCACCCCTGAAGGATTTCGCGGTGACGGCGGATAGCTACTACTTGGTCATCGCACGGATGGAACCCGAGAACAATATCGAGACCATTCTCGATGGCCACGTCCTCTCGGGATCCGACTTACCGATCTTGCTCGTCGGCAAGACCAACACTCGTCACGCCAGACATCTACTGCGCAAGTTCGCCGAACACCGAGGCATTCGCTTTCTTGGTGGGATCTACGACTACCAAGTCTTGAGTTCGCTACGATGTCACGCACGGCTGTACTTCCATGGCCACTCTGTCGGCGGCACCAACCCATCGCTGCTCGAAGCCATGGCAACGGGCGCGCTAATTGCGTCTCACGACAATTCGTTCAATCGCGCGGTTCTGGACGACCGTGCGCTCTACTTCAGCACGGTAGCAGACGTCAGTCGCATCCTTCGAGAGGAGCACTTTCATCTTCGGCGCGATTGGGTTCCCGCGAATCGAAGCCGGGTCCGCGACAAGCACACCTGGCACATGTCCGCCGAGCAGCATATCGCAGCATTCGAGCAAGGATTGGCTCGACGGCGGAGCAATCGACGCGTCCAGAGATGACCGTTTGCTCGCCGCGTGGCGCCCGCGAACGGAGCGGGGCTTTCGCGGACGACTCGGAGGCCGGAACGGCGACCGGACTCTGCAGCGGATCAGACGGACCGTGGGTCCGAACCGTCATTCAGCGAATCGAATGACGGCTCGAAGCACCTCGTCTGGCGAGATCGAGTCCATGCAGAGATTGGAATGAGGACACTCGGCGAGTAGGCAAGGTGCACAGGAAACATGGTGATACAAGACGACGCTCCTTTCGCCCGTCGGCACCCAGATCGGCAGAGGTGTCTTCCCGCAGAACAGTGCCACCAACGGCACTCCGACTGCGTCCGCGATGTGCATCGGTCCGCTGTCGGTCGAGATCGCCACGGTGCACCGTTCGAACACCGCTGCCGTCTGTCCGAGATCGGCACAGCCAACCAAGTCGACCACTCGTGCGCGAACCCTGGAATCGACGTGTTCGAGCATTGCTTCGGTGAGCGCGACTTCGTGGCGGTCACCGATCAGCACTAGGTCGGCGGCTGGAAACCGCGTGAGCAACAGATTGACGAACGTCGCAGCACGTTTCGCCGGCCAATGATTCGCCGATTGCCGGCCACCGAAGAAGAAGCTGAATCGAGTGCGCTCATCAGCCGGAAGCGTTCGCTTCGCCCAGTCCCTGTCGTCCTCTGAGACAGCCATGATCTTTCGCCGGGACGTGCCCGGAGGTGGGCCCACGAGCGCGAGAGTTGTGTCCACGATGTTCTCGGACGCGAGTTGCCTCGAGCCCGGGACCTCCACCGCATGAGTCAGTCGCCGCCGCAGGAACCTCACGGCATAACCGAGTCGGTTCCCGGTCTTGGCAATCCTCATGATCAGGGAATTCCGGAGGAAGACCTTTGTGAGCGAGGACACCGTGTGGAAGGTCGGCGTGTGGAGGTCGACCCAAAGATCGAATCGCTCGCGACGCAGACTGCGAAAGAACTCGAATCGGGCCGCGAGATTGCTGCTGTCGTACGGAATCACGGCATCGACGTGTGGGTTGCCGTTCACCAGCGGCGCCAGACGACGACGCAGCACCAACACCAGCGACGCTTGAGGATACAACACCTTGAGTGCCGCCAGGGTCGGTGTCGTCGTGAGGATGTCACCGATGCCTCCCAACATCAGGCAACCGATCCGAGTGATCGAGTCTGCGACAGGGAGCGCGCGGCGGGAGTCGACCTGTAGTTTCGGAGGGTTCATCGCATGGGGAAGACGCAGCTCCCAAACCTCGGCAGCGATCGTCATCGCATCGTGCACAACCATGACGGCGATTGCCATGCGGGTCGGTGGGAACGCGGCACCGCCCGTCGTGTTCGGAGACCCCAACTCTTTCATGTCCAAAGACTTATGGCGATGCGTCGCACCGATACGATCAAGGTCCCGCGCCACGCGTCCGGCCCATCCGACTCCTCCTCATCGCCATCGCCGGCTGGGTCCATCGCGAGCAAGCGGTGACCATCGACTACCTTCTCGAGGAAAGCCGCACGCTCCTTGAGCAACTCGGCAAGCGCCGCCTACGTCTCACCGATGATCAGCGCCGACGGCTTGCTGCGAACGGTGTCGCGCTCGGACGCCGCCTACTCGACCAGATCGCGACCATCATCACGCCCGACACCATCCTCCGCTGGCACAGACGACTGATCGCGGCGAAGTGGACATGCCCGACCGAACGACGCGTCGGACGTCCCGGGATCCTGAGGGAGGTCCGAAGCCTGATCGTCAGGATGGCGAAAGACAACCCCACCTGGGGCTACTGCAGAATCCAGGGGGAGCTTCGCAAACTCGACCGCTGCGTCGCGCGATCGACGATCGCGAGGACCCTGAAGGACAACGGCATCAAGCCCAGCCCAGACCGCCCCACGAGCTGGCGCACCTTCCTGCGCACACACCGTCAGGCGATCGCGGCCACGGACTTCGTCACTGCCGAAGGCTGGACCACGCGCGGTCTCGTCACCCACTGCGTGCTGTTCGTGATCGACCACGCCACCCGAGCGGTCGAGATCGCGGGGATCACGACCAACCCCGACGGGAAGTTCATGGCCCAGGTTGCGCGCAACCTGACCGATCCGATGGACGGGTTCCTCCGCACCAAGCGGTCTCTGATCCTCGACCGCGACACCAAGTTCACGGAGCAGTTCCGGCGCATCCTCGGAGAGTCCGGTGTGACTCCGGTGTCGACGGCCGTCCGGGCGCCCGACATGAACGCCGTCGCCGAACGCTTCGTGCTCTCGATCAAGCGCGAGTGCCTAGACCGCCTGATCCTCTTCGGAACATGCCATCTCGTTCGAGCCGTCGACGAATTCGTCGCGCACTACAACCTCGAGCGTCCCCATCAGGGCCTCGAGAACGAACTGATCACCCAACCGCGGGCGAACGGCGTTGGTGAAGTTGTGGTCGGCGAGCGGCTCGGCGGGCTGCTCAAGCACTACCACCGAGCCGCGTAGCTGCGATCGGGGAAGGACATCGAGATGCGTTGAGACCGCCACAACTTGGCGGCCGTGCGTACATCGCGGTATCGTTCGGCCAAGATGGCCACGAGCAAGATGCCCAGAACCTGCGGTTCCTGGCAGGTTCGCGAGATCCGTGGCTCGGATGAGTTCTCGGACAGCACGGCCGCCGGCGGTACGCGCTTCATTCGTCCAGACGGAGTCGGTGCCACGTTCGGGGCGGACGGCTCGCTCGCCTACTTCGGGAGATACAAGTGACAAGGATGCCTAGTACGCCTACACCCATCACACGAGCCGACTGCGCCGCGCTAACGTCCCTCAAAGGAGCGCGGCTGACGGGAGCCACCTATCACTACCTCCCACCAGCTGACGGGACTCACTACAATGGCGGCGAGAAGGGGGTGGACTGTGATCTTGCGGCCGTAGACCTGCACCTTGGCAACCGCGGTATGACTTCCATCACTTGGGCCATGGCTGGCGAGTATGAGGGCCTTGCGATTCTCGATGGCGAGTCGTACTCAGGCATTGGGGACGCGGTCCTCGACGCAGCGGACCGCGAAGCGTGGCGCGAGCATATCGGTAAGAGCATCACCTCGGTCGCAGCCTCCTGGCAAGTCTCGGGTGAGGATTGCCCAGAGTCTGTGTGGTCGGTTCGAATCAACTTTGGCGAAGGTGCGATCGTGATCGCGCTGGGCACGGGTCCGAACATAGATTACATGCCAAACGAGCTAGTCGTGGTGTTCGACATGTCACTCGCACAATCGTATAAGCCAAATCACGTGCGGGACAGTTCCTGGGGCGCGCCAATAGAGTCGGCTTGAGGACCGTGCTGTCCGAAAACTCGAACGCGCCCAGCCGCAACGACCTACGGTATTGCTCCGAGCCGATACGATTGAGCTCCCGTGCCACGCCTTCGTAAGCGCCCGGTAGTCCGTCCTGTCCGGAAACTCGAACGTGCTCAGCTCCAACAACTTACGTCGATGCGCCGCACCGATACGATCAAGGTCCCGTGCCACGCCTCCAGCCCATCCGACTCCTCCTCACCGCCATCGCCGGCTGGGCCCATCGCGAGCAGGCCGCCTCCATCGACTACCTCCTCGAGGAGAATCGCGTCCTCCGGGAGCAACTCGGCAAGCGTCGCCTGCGGCTCACCGATGATCAGCGCCGACGGCTTGCTGCGAAGGGTGTCGCGCTCGGACGCCACCTAATCGACCAGATCGCGACCATCATCACGCCCGACACCATCCTCCGCTGGCACAGATGACTGATCGCGACGAAGTGGACATGCCCAGCCAAGCGACGCGTCGGACGCCCCGGGATCCTGAAGGAGATCCGAACCCTGATCGTCAGGATGGCGAACGACAACCCCACCTGGGGCTACTGCAGAATCCAGGGTGAACTCCGCAAGCTCAACCACTGCGTCGCCCGCTCGACGATCGCGAGGACCCTGAAGGAAAACGGCATCAAGCCCAGCCCGGATCGCCCCACGAGCTGGCGCGCCTTCCTGCGCGCACACCTTCAGGCGATTGCGGCCACGGACTTCTTCACTGCCGAAGTCTGGACCGCGCGCGGTCTCATCACCCACTACGTGCTCTTTCTGATCGACCACGCCACCCGAGCAGTCGAGATCGCGGGGATCACGACCAACCCCGACGCGAAGTTCATGGCTCAGGTTGCGCGCAACCTGACCGATCCGATGGACGGGTTTCTCCGCGCCAAGCGGTTTCTGATCCTCGATCGCGACACCAAGTTCACGGAGCAGTTCCGGAGCATCCTCCGAGAGTCCGGCGTGACTTCGGTGTCGACGGCCGTCCGGGCGCCGAACATGAACGCCGTCGCCGAACGCTTCGTGCTCTCGATCAAGCGCGAGTGCCTCGACCGCCTGATCCTGCTCGGGACAGGCCATCTCGTTCGAGCTGTCGACGAGTTCGTTGTGCACTACAACCTCGAGCGGCCGCACCAAGGACTCGGGAACGAGCTGATCACCAAACCGCGGGCGAACGGCGCTGGTGAAGTCATGGTCGGCGAGCGGCTCGGCGGGTTGCTCAAGCACTACCGCAAAGCCGCGTAGCTGCGATCGGGGAAGGGCATCGAGATGGGGTGAGACCGCCGCAGCTTGGCGGCCGTGCGTACATCGCGGTATCCTTCGGCCCAGATGGCCACGAGCATGATGCCCAGAACCTGCGGTTCCTGGCAGGTTCGCGAGATCCGTGGCTCGGATGAGTTTTCGGACAGGACGCCTTGCGAGAATTTCGAATGAACAACGATTTTAAGCGCTATTTTCATAGAGTCTACAAGCGCAGCGAGAAGACCCCAGGTGGAGGGCGTGACAATCCCAACCTATCTGAAGAACAGGTCCTCGATGCATATCGTGAATGGCAGTCACTTCGAGGTAAATGATGTACACCGTAGTTCGTTTCACATCGGACTCAGTAGCGCCTGAAGAACTGGAGCGCGTCGGGCGGCACCTGAACACGTTGGTTCCTGGGGCATTCGAAGGGCTCCGACCTCACAAAGACGGATTCGCGCCCGAGATTGCCATAGACGGTGATTGGCGCGACCATCGATACGCCATTATCGGATTCGTTCTCAAAGGCCTTGCGGCTATCGCAGCAGCTCGCAAGCTCGGCATATCAGTGTGCGTAGACGTTGCGATTTGGCCCGAGGATCTTGTCGGATTGCGTCTGTTCTGCCTCCATGCCGACGCCGAACTGCTGAGAACACTGGCCGAAGCCGATATGAGTATGGAAATCTCGATCTACCGCTACCCAGAGGCAGATTAGTCCTCAAACCATCGCGCATGCTTACGGACTAACTTTAGAAGGTAAGCGCCCGGTCTACCCATCTGGTCGCCGCGGACTTCGCCGGCACGATCCGGCGGCATGACGAAGTCATCAGAATCGAAGTGGCGCGCCCTGATCTCTGAGCAGGAGCAGAGCGGCCTGTCTGTCCGTGAGTTTGCTGACGTCCAAGGCATCACCCCTACCACGCTGTATTGGTGGCGCAGCAAGCTGAAGCGGCGCCTACCTGATCTGGTGCCTGTCGCCGTCGTGGCCGACTACCCCGTCCTGTCCGGAAACTCGAACGCGCTCAGCCCCAACGACTTACGGCGATGCGCCGCTCCGACACGATCAAGATCCCGTGCCGCGCCTCCAGCCCATCCGACTCCTCCTCACCGCCATCGCCGGCTGGGTCCATCGCGAGCAGGCCGCAACCATCGACTACCTCCTCGAGGAGAATCGCGTGCTCCGGGAGCAACTCGGCAAGCGTCGACTGCGTCTCACCGATGATCAGCGCCGACGGCTTGCTGCGAAGGGTGTCGCGCTCGGACGCCGCCTACTCGACCAGATCGCGACCATCATCACGCCCGACACCATCCTCCGCTGGCACAGACGACTGATCGCGACGAAATGGACATGCCGTCCCAAGCGGCGCGTCGGACGTCCCGGGATCCTGAAGGAGATCCGAACCCTGATCGTCACGATGGCGAACGACAACCCCACCTGGGGCTACTGCAGAATCCAGGGTGAACTCCGCAAGCTCAACCACTGCGTCGCCCGCTCGACGATCGCGAGGACCCTGAAGGAAAACGGCATCAAGCCCAGCCCGGATCGCCCCACGAGCTGGCGCGCCTTCCTGCGCGCACACCTTCAGGCGATTGCGGCCACGGACTTCTTCACTGCCGAAGTCTGGACCGCGCGCGGTCTCATCACCCACTACGTGCTCTTTCTGATCGACCACGCCACCCGAGCAGTCGAGATCGCGGGGATCACGACCAACCCCGACGCGAAGTTCATGGCTCAGGTTGCGCGCAACCTGACCGATCCGATGGACGGGTTTCTCCGCGCCAAGCGGTTTCTGATCCTCGATCGCGACACCAAGTTCACGGAGCAGTTCCGGAGCATCCTCCGAGAGTCCGGCGTGACTCCGGTGTCGACGGCCGTCCGGGCGCCGAACATGAACGCCGTCGCCGAACGCTTCGTGCTCTCGATCAAGCGCGAGTGCCTCGACCGCCCGATCCTGCTCGGGACAGGCCATCTCGTTCGAGCTGTCGACGAGTTCGTTGCGCACTATAACCTCGAGCGTCCCCATCAGGGCATCGAGAACGAACTGATCACCCAACCGCGGGCGAACGGCGTTGGTGAAGTCATGGTCGGCGAGCGACTCGGCGGGTTGCTCAAGCACTACCGCAAAGCCGCGTAGCTGCGATCGGGGAAGGGCATCGAGATGGGGTGAGACCGCCGCAGCTTGGCGGCCGTGCGTACATCGCGGTATCGTTCGGCCAAGATGGCCGCGAGCAAGATGCCCAGAACCTCCGGTTCCGCGCAAGTTCGCGAGATCCGTGGCTCGGATGAGTTTTCGGACAGGACGAGGTTCGCGAGATCCGTGGCTCGGATGAGTTTTGGGACAGCACGCGACCCTGTCCCCGGAGCGATCCGACTCGAGCTGCGCAGCCGCCACGGCGCGAGTTCGAACAGCGTCAGTTCCGATCCCCCAATTCCTGCTCTGGGGTTCTTAGCCCAATCGGTGATCTGAGGGTTCGAGAGCACTTCCTACCCAACAGAGCCCCCTCGCTCTGCTCCAAGCGCCCCACCCAGCGATCTGGGCAATTCCGGGCGTTTCGACCCACCGCCCCAACTGGCGCCCTGCACGACACTTATGAGCGTCGCTGGAAACGACTGCGCCCCCGGGCTTTCGACCCAGGGGCGCGTTCGTCGCTGGCCGTGCCAGCCGTCTTAGCGGGGACAGGATTCGAACCTGTGACCTTCGGGTTATGAGCCCGACGAGCTACCGGACTGCTCCACCCCGCGGTGGAGAGGCGAAGAGGGTAGCCCGCGCCGCTTCGAATTCAACCCTCAACCCTCGAGTGACGGACCGGCCGCGAACGTCAGCCGCCACAGGCTCGCAGGAGCGCTTCTACACGGTCGCGAAGTTCTGCCGGCAGTGCCTCGCTCGCAAGGCGAGCAGCGTGCGTGCGTAGATCGGCGAGCACGGCCGGCTTGGCGGTGTCGCCCTCGCTTTGGAGTCGCAACGAAGCATGCGCGAGGAAGCGTTCGGGCCAGGCCGCATCCTCGTGCGACGTAGCCGCGAGCACCGCGCCGAAGATGCGCAGCGCACCAGCGACATCCTTGGCACCGAGACGGCGTTCGCCGATGGCCCACTCGAGGTCCTGCGCCGTGGTCGGCTGACCACTGAGCGCACGCACTCGGGCCAACGCAGCCTCGGCATCATCGAAGGCACCGAGCTCGAGCGCGGCGCGAGCATCCTCGAGCTGGATCCGCGCTCGCTGGTCCGGCGTCAAGCCTTCGACCGCGAGCGCTAGGGTCGCGGCGGCACGAAGTTCGGCAGGACGACCGAGATCGCGCAACACATCGATCCGCAGTTGGTGATCGTGCGGATCCGGCAACAAGGCTTGCCAGCGCTCGAGCACGGCGAAGGCGTTGCGGACTTCCTCCGCTTCCGCGCCGCGGTCTTTCCAGCCTCCCACCGGCACTGGATCGAGGAGCCGCGCGGCACCGATCACCAAGCGCAACGCGGTGACGGTCGAGTCGTCCTTGGCCTCGGTTGGAAGCCGCGCGACCTCCTGTCGATCGAGGACGAGCCGCAAGGAATCGCGTGCGCGAAGTCGCAGCAAGGATCGACCGAGCGCCGTCCATTCCGGAAGAGTGCGTTCCCGCACGATGGCAACTCGGGACAACCCCGTAACCAAGTGACGCCGCTGCACCTCGGCCGCGTCACCACTCGCCCCGACCAATGCATCGGCCGTCGCGCCGAGCACCGCGATCACCTCGCCGCGCCGCTCCGGTTGCTCCGCAGCCTGCGCGAGCCGACTGACGACCTCGCGCAACGCCGTCTCGTCGGTCTCGACCGTCAATCGCTTGCCGGCCGCCTCGACGATCTTCGCCAGCCAGCTCTCGCGCCGCTTCTGACTCGCCTCCGGCAGAGTTCCGAGTTGCGTCGCCGCGGTCTGCCGCAGCGCGACTTCGGCGTCGGCGAGCATGGTCACCAGGAGCGCCACGTAGCGATCGGCGCGTTCTTCGTCGCGCGTGAATGCGAACATCCGCTGCGCGACCAGACTGCGCAGGTTGGCGGAGCGCCCCGGATCGCTGGCGAACGCCATCAGCGGATCGAAGAATTCCTCGACGAGGTTCTTGGCTGTGTCGCGAAGCACGACGACCTGGAGAACTCGCTCGAGCACCGGTGCATCGAGGCTGCGCACGTGCAGAACCGTCCGCAACACCCCGACCCAGCGCGCGCGTCCGGCGATCTCCGCCTCCGGTGCCGACCAGCCGCTCGCCGCGAGGCAGGTCAGACCGGTGTCGATCGTGCCGAGATCCGAGCGAGTCACCGCACGCTCGACCACTGCGAGCACCGCCTCGCGGTTCTCCGGGGATGGGAACCGCCGCAGACCGCGCAGCGCCGCTCGCCGAAGTTCGTCGCTCTCGTCGCTGAGCCCGGCGCGGAGCCGAGCCTCGGTCTCCACTCGCGCCGCGGCATCGTCCTTCACGACCAGATACGCCGCAGTCTCGAGAAGCACCGCGCGCTCGGGAACGTTGCCGCTCGTCGCGTCGAAACGCTGCCGAAGCTGGGCGGCGAGTTCGGCGCGATCCGCCGCCACCCCACCGAGCTTGTTCGAGGTCGCGCGTTCGGCGAGGCCGTCGCGCAACGCCCGAAGACAGGCCAACGAACGGCCCTCGGGTTCCAGCGCGAGCGCTTCGACCCCGAGCGTCTTCCAGTCCGGATTCTCCGAGCGGGCCAGCGTGGCCACCAGCCGCGCAGCCTGCTCGACGATCGTTCGATCGGCCTGCCGGCGCGCTTCGTGCATGGCGACACTCGCCCGCCTTGCCGCCGACTCGGCGAGTTCGATGTAGTCGACTCCGTCATGCGCCGCTCGCCAGGACTCGAACTCGGCACGCGAGCGGATCGGGTGACTCTCGAAGGTCAGATCGGCAAGGGCCGCCGATGCGGCCGCAGCGTGGGCGGTTTGGTCGAGGTACTGAGCGATCCACGGCCCGAGACCCAGATCGCGCGATTGCCCGGCGATACGCAGCGCGGCGTCGACCGCCGCGCGGTCCGCGCGCGTCGCGATGCGGGTGAACTGTGCCGCCCGCTCTTTGTAGCCCAGGGCGCGCACGCATCGCAGCGCCAGGATCCGGATCTCCGTGCTGGATTCGGCCGGCAGCTTGCCACGCTCGTCGGCGCGGAACAGCCCGAGGATCCCATCGAAGTGGACCTCCACCATCGCGGCGCGGAGTTGGTCCTCACCGAACACGGGATCGGCCCGCAGACCGAGCCGCCGAGCGAGCGTGCTCAGGTAGAAACGGCCGCGGTGATCGGGGTCGTCGCCGTCGACGAGCGTCCGCGCCAAGATCTGATGGGCGAGCACGTCGCGGCGCAGCAGCAAGGCGTCGACGGCAGCCTCGCGACCCGGTCGGGCGCTGTCACCGGGCTCTTGGAGGGCGCGCCGAAGCGCGTCGAGATCGTCTTGTCGCCCGGCGGGACGACCTCGAACGGCACCGCCATTCACGTCCCGCGGACTCTCGGGTGCCCGCCGGCTCTCGCCGTGTCGGCCAACCGCTCCGTCCGTGGCCGAGGCGGTCACGACTCCAAGAACGGCGAGAAACAGCAAGATCGGCATCGGGGAACGCGCCAGAACGGGGACGACCGCGGACTTCGGCGAGGCCCGACCACACCTCTCGGACCTCGCGCTGACCGCCGCGCATGTTATCGGACAGGTAGCCCATCCGGCGCAGCGACTTTCGCATCGAAGGCCCGGTTCGCGCCCCGACCGCCGCTCACCACACGCCGGCGGCGACGTAGCGCCCCAGTTCGGACACCGGCGCTCGTTCACCGGTGAAGATCCCGATCTGCTCGCTCGCCTGCGCCAGGAACATGTCGATGCCGGGGATCGCAACGGCCCCGGCGCGCGCACAGTCCGCCAGGAGCTTCGTGGTGTGCGGACGATAGACCATGTCGAGCACGAAGGTGCCCGGCAGCGGTTGCCAGTTGGGGACGACCCGCTCGCCTACGCTGCCGTGGGCCAGGGAACCGACGACTGTGGCATGGACGACCACTTTCGGGCGCAAGTCGTCGAGCACATCCGACCGCAGCGCGCCGAGCTGGTAGCCACGCTGTCGGGCGAAGTCGCGGACACGCTCCAGGGAACGCGTGCAGATGGTGACCGCGAAGCCGAGCCGCTCGAGTGCCAGCGCACCGGCGCGCGCCGCACCACCGCCTCCGAGCACGACCGCGACCCCCGTCCCTGGCGTCACACCGGCATCGACCAACGCGCGCCGCACTCCCTCGACGTCGGTGTTGTGTCCCACGATCTGATCCTGCGCCTGAAACTCGAGCGTGTTGACGGCACCCAGGAGCTCGGCGTCCTCGGTGAGTCGATGACAGAGGCTGCGGATGTTCTCCTTGAAGGGTGCTGTCACCGAGAAACCGCCGAGCCGGCGCCTGGGCAGCATCGCCAACACGTCGCGCGGTCGCGCCGAGCCGAGCGGCAGGTACACGCCATCCTCCTCGAGTCGTCGCAACGCGCGGTTGTGCACGAGCGGCGAGAGACTGTGGGTCACCGGATCGCCGAGCACGCCGAAGATCCGCGTGCGCTGCCCCAGTTCGCGGACGCGATAGAGACCGACCGCATCCTGTACGGTGATCTGGCCGGGGGCAGTCGCGAGGTCATCGCCCAAGCTCGCGTAGCACAAGGGTGCGCCGAGGGCGCAGGCCAATACGCGGGTGGCCGCGGAGCCGGGCCCCATCGCGAAAGCGACCGTCGGTTCACGCTCGGGGTCGGAGCTCCCCAGCAGGCTCAGCAGCGGGGCGGCGTCGGCCAGGTCGTCGGCGCGCCCGACGATCTTCGCGCAATCCGCACCACGGTCGAGCAAGGAGTCGCGCAGGGTCCGCAGGTCGCGCGGTACGCCGCGCAGATCGTGATGCGACCGAATGAGGAGTGCGACGGAGTCGCCTCGCGGCGACCACGTCTCCCAGTCCTCGATGTCGATGCCTTGGGCTCCGGCGGTCAAGGCCCGCTCGAGAAGCGCGAGCCGCGCGGACGCCGAGCCACGGTAGGTGCCGCCGTCGCGGGGTGTGCGGCAGGTGACGATCACGGGCACACGCAGGCCGGCGATGACGGAATCGAGCCGGGCATCCGCCGGCCACTCGTCCAGCCGCAGCTCCACCCAGTCCGCACCGGCCATGGCCGCACGCCGAGCATCGCGCAGCGCGACGTCGGGATCGCGGGCGAAGAGACTGACGACGACCTTCGGTTCAGCCACGCGAGGGCCCCTCCGTCCCGCCGGAACCGTCGTGCGGCACCGTGCCACTCGCAGTCGCGAGCAGCGATTGCAAGGAGGACGCGAACTCCGACGACAAGCCACGCGCTTCTGCCAGCGCCAGCGCTTCGAGCATCAGCGCACGATAGGCCGCGGCGGTGCGCGCATCGACCGTCTGGGAGTCGAGTGCGCGCGGAGTCGTGGTCGTCGTCGCAGCGGGCTCGTCCGCCGCGGCGGAGCCCTCGAGCAGGGCGAGATGACGGGCAACTAGGTCCACGTCGCCGCGGACCACCGGCCCCGACAGCGCCTGCAGCGGCGAGACCTCGACGCACAAGGTCACCGCACTCGTGAGCAGGTCCGCGCACAGTCGAGTCGCGAGGGACTCCTCGACGGCGAGCGCTCGCGCCATCTGTCGGCCGGCTTGGGCGAGCAGGGCGGTCACGCCGTTCGCACTCAGCGCACACGCGAGGTGATAACGCGTCCGGTCGATCGGGCCGTCGACGAACACCGGCTCCAGCCCGGCCATCGTCGCGAGCCGTCCGGTCAGTCGGATCGCACGGGGTCCGGCTTCGCAGAGCGCGTGCCGTCCGACCATCGCCGCGTAGCCGCGTGTGGGGTCGGGGAAGGGCGCCAACGGATGGAGCGCGGCGGTGCGCAGGCCGCGTTGCGCGAGCGGGGCGAGGTCGTCGCGACCGCGGCTTCCCGAGCAGTGGAGGGCGAGCCCGCAGGAGCGCAGATCCGACGCAGCAGCCAACTCGACTGCGACGCTTCGAAGGGCAAGGTCACTGACCGCCAGCACGAGCACGTGGGCATCCGCCAAGTCGGCCGTGGCCAGCGCACGGCCGTGGCCGACGAACTCGAGCGCAGCCTGCGTCCGCTCGCGATCCCGTCCGAGGAAACCCAGGAACTCGGCTCCGGCTTCGTGCCAACGCCGAGCGAAGGCTTGCCCGACGCGGCCCGGCCCAACGATCGCAATGCGGATGGCCAACGTATGCGGAAATGTAGCGCGCGACCGTAGCCCTTTGGACCTCAGCCGGCGGCGTCGGCTTCGCCTGCTGCCGATTCGCGGCGCGGGAAATCGATCAGATAGTCGTCGGCATTGAACTCGTCGGACCCATCCAGATCGTCGAAGCTGGTGGGCTGGTAGCCCTCCTGTTGGCTGCGTTCGACCTCGAGTTCGTAGGCGGTCATGATCGCGCGGTGCAGCCATTCGCGACAGCCGCTGTGGATCGGATGGGCGAGGTCGGCGTGCAGCCGGATACGGCCCTCGGGGTGGCGCAGAGCGCGATCCGGATCGAGACCCCCGCCGCACTGATTGCAGTAGCGTGCGCGCAGGTGGTTCTTGTGACCGCAACGACTGCAGTGGTCACAGATCTTGCGGCTCGGCATCGCGATGAACGAGCCGCGACCGCCCTCGATGATCTTCAAGTCGCGAACCACGAAGGCATCGCCGAACGTGATGCTGCAATAGGCCCGCAGCTTGCTCTGCGGTTCCGTGGTGAGCTTCACACGGATTTCGGTGATCTCGAGTTCGCGCTGACCCACGAGTCGATTCCTCCCTGCTGCTGAATCTGAAGGACGCGATCCACCGGGATGCGATCCAGAAAGACGGTTGCCGAGAAATCGTCAACCCCGAGACCACGTCCCGTCTGCAATCCGAAGCGAGCCACGTCGAGATTCAGGACGGCCCTCCACTCGCCGCAGGACGGTCACGCAACCCCTCCGCCGCGCGATCGAGCGGCCAATCGATCGGTGCCGGCCGCAACGGTTGGCCGAGAATCCGTGTCGCGATCACCTGCGTGCGGGATCCAAGGTTTCCCAAGGAGTCCAGTGCCGCACGCACGCTGCGGGCGAGGCGCTCCGCGCTCGCCGGTGATTCCGCCCGCGCAAACAAGGTCGATCCACTCCCCGACATCCGAACCCCGTCGATCCCCGACTCGATGAGTCGATCACGGATTTCGCGGAGTTCGGGGGTACACGCCATCGCGGGTGGTTCGAGTTGGTTGTCGCTGGCTTCGATCAACGCAAGCTCCGTTGCCGTCGGCGCTTCGGACCCGGGAAGGCTAGCGAGCGCAGCGCGATCGATCAAGCTCGCACCCAACGTTCGAAAGACCAACGGTGTCGAGGTCCCGACCGGCGGCAAGATCAACACGACATCCGACGGCGACGGCGTCGCGATCGGCCAAAGTCGTTCGCCGATCCCGCGCGCGAAGCAGGCACTCGATTCGCGAAACGGGCCGGCGAGAAAGAACGGTACGTCGGCACCCAGCGAGGCGGCCAGATCGAGGAGTCGTTGGCGTTCGACCCGACCTCGGAAGAGCGCGTCCGCAAGCACCAACGTCGCCGCCGCATCCGCGCTGCCGCCGCCGAGACCCGCACCGGCCGGGATCCGCTTCTCCAGACGAATCTCCAAACCCGCGGTGCAATCGGCCGCGCGGCGAAAGGCTTCAGCGGCGCGCACGACGAGGTTGTCCGCGTCGGCATGCACCGGCAGGCCGCGATCGGTGGACAACATGAGATGCAATCGAGTGACCGGCTCTTCGATCGCTCGCATCACAAGACGATCACAGAGTTCGATCGCTGCGAAGATCGTGACGAGTTCGTGATAGCCGTCGTCGCGTCGACCCAGCACACGAAGGCCGAGATTGATCTTGGCCGGCGCCGCGAGGGTGAAGGCCGTCATGTCGGCAGCGACTCGCCGAGAACGTGATTGTCGAGCAGTCGCGTCCCGCTCGCCGCGAACCGCACGGCGATCAGCATGCGCGCAGCTGCCGCCGGACCGCTCGGCAGTCCGCCCAAATCGCGCGCCGCGCGGAGTTCGAGATATTCCACGCTGCCGCGCGGCTGTTTCTCGAGCACCGCGTCCGCAGCCGCCAGCAAGGAATCACGATCGCGTTCGCCGCGCTGCCAGGCGTCGTTCGCCGCCCGCAGAGCGGCTACCAACACGGTGGCTGCCGCGCGGTCTTCGGGCGTGAGATAGACGTTGCGGGAGGAAAGCGCGAGGCCGTCATGGTCGCGCACGATCGGACACTCCCGCAATTCGCCGCAGAGACCGAGATCGCGGTGCAGTCGCCGAAGTACTGCGACCTGCTGCGCGTCCTTGGCGCCGAAGCACGCGAGGTCCGGTAGCACCAACGACCACAAGCGGGCGACGACGGTGGCGACGCCGCGGAAGTGTGTCGGCCGCATCGCCCCCTCCATCGTCGCCGCCTCCGCGCCGACATCGACATGACTCGCGAAGCCTTCCGGCAACATCTCCTGCGGCGAGGGTGCGAACACCGCATCGACCCCCTCGGCACGACAGATCTCGACGTCGCGTTCGAACGGCCGCGGATAGCGTGCGAGATCCTCGCGCGGCCCGAACTGCAGCGGATTCACGTAGATGCTCGCGACGACCCGGTCGCAGTCGGCCCGCGCGATGCGCAGGAGCGAGGCGTGCCCCTCGTGCAGCGCGCCCATCGTCGGAACGAAGCCGATCCGACACCCGCCGCGGCGCCAGCGCACGCACTGTTCCGCGATCGCATCGGCAGTCGCGAGGATCTTCGGCGCACGCCCGCGCGGCAATCCATCAGGGTCGAAGCCGAGTTCGCGTAACGGGGTGAGTACGAACTCGCGCTCATGCAGACGCGGGTGCGGCACGATCAGCCTCGCGGTATCGATCTGTTCGTCACCGAACACGAGGATGTCGATGTCCAACTCGCGCGGACCGAAGCGAACTCCGCCGTCACGTCGGCCCGCCTCTGCTTCGATCGCCTTGCACACCGCGAGCAGCGCGAACGGATCGAGCGTGGTGCTTATCCGGGTGACTGCATTACGGAAACTCGGCTGCGGCGGCCCACCCACCGGCGCCGTCTCGCGAAGCGTTGAAAGCGACTCCACTCGCACGCCCGGCACTTGGTTCAGCCGTTCCACTGCGAGACGGATCGCGCCATCGCGATCGCCCAGGTTGCTGCCGAGTCCCAGCCAGACTGTGGTTGCCATGGATCGTCAATTGCGCCGCGAGCCCGGACCTGCGGGAGACCTTCGATTCGTTCGGGGTCCTCAGGGTCAGTTTCGATGAGCGGCCGCGGGCTCGTCCGGCGTGACGATCGTCGTCCGATCCCCGCCCCCTCCACCGGAAGGTCCGGGATGCTGCGAATCGGTGCGGCGGGCCCAGCGCATGACACCGATCCCGATGCCGGTCGCGAGGTAGGCAACGACCGCCAGCAACAATGCCATCTGCCACTCCACGAGCGCGAGACCGAGGAGAACCACGAGACTGGCGAGGAATGCGAAGGAATGCCGTTTGGCAACCAAGGCATGGAAGAGGTGCGGGAACGGCACGCGACTGACCATCAGGAGCCCGACCAGGATCAGGGTCGCCGGCAAGGCCGAGACCGCGAGCAACCGCGAGCCGTCGGGCAGCAGCCAGCGGGTGATCTGCGCGCCGGGATCATGGCGACTGGTGAAGAAGGCGAGGATTGCGCCGATCACGGCCGCCGCACCCGGCGATGGCAGCCCGCGGAACTCACCGTGATCGCTCGGTCCGCCGGCCGACTCCACGTTGAACCGGGCGAGTCGCATCGCGGCGCACACCACGTAGACCGCCGCACAGAAGTGGTAGAGCTTCGGGTGCGGCGGCAGCAAGTCGATCGGCGGGCCTTCGTGAAGCTTCACGAGTTGCAGCGCGACGAAGGCTGGCGCACAGCCGAACGTGACGACGTCGGCGAGACTGTCGAGTTGGGCGCCGAACGCGCTGGTCTGGCCAGTCATCCGCGCAACCCGACCGTCGAGCGCGTCGAACACCATGGCGAAGAAGATGCAGAGCGTCGCGGTCTCGAAGTGCTGGACCGCCAACGGATTCTCGATCCCGCCGATCCGCACCGCATCGGCCGCTTTCGCCATGGCGAGAAAGCCCAGGAACAGATTGCCGAGGGTGATGATCGAGGGCAGGACCGGAACCGAGCGCAGGTCGCGCAGGCGCATCGGTCGAGATCGGGGCGCGTTCATTTGCGCTTGATGCTAGCCCGAACGACGCGTGAACGTCTGCTGCGATCGCCACAAGTCGCGCCCGGCGGCGTCACTGCGTCGGCTCCTCCCTGGCAGCGTAGCTACAGCTACGCTTCGGTCGTCGACCGACGCAGATCCTTGCCGGACATCGACCTGCGGCGATCTCGCGACGACGCTCACGAACGATCCGGGCTAGGATCTCGCGATGCGCGAAGCACGCGCCGACCTGACCTACCTGCGCCGACTCGCCTTCGACGCCCTGCAGCGGCCGCCGTCACGCTCCGAGATCCAGGCTCTGCTCGGAATGCCCGTCGACCGGGTGAGTCGGCAGGTCTGGCGGCGACAGGAGGCACTGGAGCAATGGCTGGAGGAGGAACTCTACTTCCACCTGTTGATCGATCGCTTTCGGCCGCGCAATGCCGCCATGGAGCGACTGCCGCAGCGACTCGCGCGCGGCGAAGCGAGTGCCAGGGACGCCACCGCGGAGATCCTGCTGTCCACCGGGTTCGCGCTCCGCAATCCGGGTAATGACACCTTCGCCACCGTGGTTCTCGAGCAGTGCTTGGGAATGACGGTCCAGGACCGCAAGTCGAAGGCCGAACTGGGTGCGGCGAAGGCGATGTACGACGGGAGGAAGGCTCGCCTGTTGGGAGTCGAAGGCGACAGCCAGGCCGACATCGTCCGCATCGTGCTCGATCGCCCTGAGTTCGCCCAGACCTTGCTCGATCGCCACCACCGTCGGCTGTTCGGCGCACGACTCGATTCGCGCGGCAAAGACGCACTGGCCGCGGCAACCGCAGCAGCCGGCGACGGCCTCGGCCGGTTCTTCGAGGTGCTCGCGCAGTGGTGCAGTTCGCCGGAGTATCTCGCCGCACTCGCGACTCGACGCCCGCGAACGCATTATCAGATCGTGCGGGGCTTGTACTTCGACGTCTTGGGCCGTGCGCCGAGCTACGACGAGACTCGCAACACGCGCAATGCGCTGTCCTCGATGGCCGACCCGACCCCGATGCGCATCGTGCTCGCGCGCATCTTGGTCGACAGCCCGAAAGCCATCCTGCCCGGGAGTCGCGCCGATGGCGATGCCGCCTTCGTGCGCGCCGCCTTCGAGCACTACCTCGGTCGACCGCCGACGAGTGGAGAGAGTGCGAGGTTCGTGAACAGCTTGCAGCAGGGCGGGGCGGCCGAGCGCCACGTCGCCCGTGCTCTGCTCGCGAGCGTGGAGTACGGCTACTACTGATCGCGCACTGCGGACGCGCGGCGACTTGCTCGGGAGAACTCCCTTGCGGGAGGCCGGGCCGGTCTCGCAAGATCGTCAGTCGAATGCCGCCCCGCATCCCCGATTCGTCCGGCCAAGCCGAGCTTTGGTCCGGGAAGAGTCGCCGCGCCTTTCTCTACGTCACGATGACCGGACTCGGCGTCGGCGCATGCAGCATCGCCTGGTGGATGCGAACTCGCAGTTCACGAGACGATCGCACCTCGCCCGCTCCGCCCCCTCGGGGCAGCATGGCGTGGGCCGAGCAACTGTTGGCGGGCGATGACGAAGCGATCCTGGCATCGGCCGGTGACCTCGAACGTCTCGCGATGCGCGAGAGCGGCCACGAGGAACTGTTCGGTGCACTGTTTCAGCGCGTGTTTCAGCTCGCACTCGCCGATCTGAGTGAACGGGCGGACTTGGCTGCCGCGTGCGCGCTGCGCGGTCTCGAGCGTCTCGGCCGCCTCGAACTCGTCGCGGACCGGGTCGTGGCGATGCAAGCCCGCTCGGATCTCCGCGAGGCCAATGCACTGTGGTCGCGGTTTCGCGACCGTCGCAGACGTTGAGGTGACTCGATGGGTCCATCACGCTTTCGGCTGATCCCCGATCCACCGGTCGCCGGTCAGGCGGTCGAGGTGATCTACGTCGGGCCAGAACGCGAGATCGAATACCAAGTCGATGGTCAGCCCCCGATCCGTCTGCGCGTCGGACGCGGTGGCCGCGCGCGGATCGAACGGCTGCCGCG
>JBFXDD010000002.1:197006-209473 GCA_050181465.1 Planctomycetota bacterium | reverse complement strand
ACGCCCTGGCGAGCCGGTGGGACGACCATCTGCATCGACACGCTCACGGAGCCTTTCGTCGATTCGCGCACCGGAATCGCCGACGCCCCGTTCTGGCCGATCGACATGGCGCGCCCGGCGACCAACCTCGCCGGGATCCGCGCCGGGATCTCATGCATCGCCGCGCCGGATCCCACGCCGGCGGGGCTGCTCGCCGAGGCGCTTCAGCCGGGCGCGACCATGCAGTTCCATCTCGCGCATGCACCGGCCAATGGAGCCCTCATGTGTATCGTCGGCACCGCGCGAGCCAGCTCGCTGCCGCTCGACCCGGTCGGCGCGCCTGGCTGCGCCTTGCACGTCAACCCGATCACGACGCTTCTGCCGCTGAGTCCGATTTCGATTCCGCGAGAGCTCGCCCGCGCCCGGCTACCATTGCCGAATCTGGCCGAACTCGGCGGCTTCGAGATTGCCTCGCAATGGATCGCGGTGACGCCCGGTGCGACCCCGCTGGGCGTCGTCACCTCCAATCGCGCAGCGGGTGTGCTGCAAGTGGCGACCTCACCCTGGGAGGCCACCTGGATCGAGTCGACCGACGTCGACGCGACTCACGGCATGCTCTTCCCCCATCGCTCACCGGTGTTGCGATTCGAACTGCGCTGAGCGCCGTGCGAAGGCTCAGCGACGGCGTCGCCGGCGACCGACGAATTCCGCCATGCCGGCGCCGACCAACGCCGCGCTGGCGGCGGCGAGCGCGATCGCGATATGGACGTCCTTCGCTTCGTAGAGGGTGCGCGCCGTCTCCACCGGCACGGTGATGTCGCCGATGCGAAGCTCGCGCCGCTCTTTCACTACGAGCTGCTCGAAGAGAAACAGCGCGAGCGCGCCGCCGATACCGGCGGCGACCAGGAGGTGAGTCAGGAACTTCGGCATGGTCGGTGGCGGCGCCGATGCGGCAGGATCCGATCGAGTGCCGTAGTCTATGGCACGCCCCCCGCAGGTCTCCTCCATGTCCGACGGCCGACTCCTGACGCGCCGCGAGCTACTTGCCCGCGGCGCACTGTGCATCCCAGCGATTCCAGCACTCGCGCCCCTCGCCGGATCGTCGCAACGATTCGTCCTCGCGCCCAAGACGCAACGAGTCGTAGTCGTCGCCTTCGCGGGCGGCGTACGCAAGAAAGACGTGCTCGACACCGCCAACGCCCCCAATCTGCGGCGGATCGCCGCGGCGGGCGTGACCATGCCGTCGGTTCGGGTCGAGAACCTCGGCCACTACGGCGCAGCGCTGTCGATTTTCACCGGGCGCTACGACGCGATGGGCATCCGTGAGAACGAACGCGGCATCATGCCGACGATGTTCGAGCGGCTGCGCAAGAGTCGCGGCTTCTCCGCGTCCGACGTTTGGCTGTCGACGGCGAGCGGCGCGCAAGGTCGACTCTTCGCGGCGTCGCAGCATCCCGACTACGGCGATGCCCACGCGGCGAACGTGTTGGACGGCGACGGCATCTTCAACACGGAGCTGAAGAAGGTCTTGGACGACTTGGGGGGGATCAAGGCGGAGACCGACGCCGAGCGCGCACTCGTGGCGGAACTCGGCCAGGCGATCGATCCGGCGGCGCTCACCCTTCCCGCCGGAGTCGCCCGGCCCGATCCCGAGCAAGTGGCGAAGGTCGCGCAGTTCGTGGTCGATCAACTCGCGGGGCGCAACGCCCAACTCGGCGGCCCGGGTGCCGGCGACGCCAAAGCGATCCGAACCGCGACCGACTTGCTGCGCGTGTTCCGCCCGAAGGTGCTCGGCGTCACCCTTCAGAACCACGACATCGCGCACGGCTCCTACAACGGCTACGTGGAGGTCATCCGCCGCAACGACCAGGAACTCGGCCGACTCTGGGATGCGATCGTGGCCGATCCCGAACTTCGCGACTCCACCGCGTTGTTCGTGCTGCCGGAGTTCGGCCGCGACAAGGACCTCAACGAGCGCAACGGTCTCGACCACGGCGACGGCAGCAAGGAACTGCTCGAAGTCTTCCTCGTGGCTGCCGGGCCCGATTTCAAGAAGAACAAGGTGATCGGCGACACCATCCAGAGCATCGACGTCTGCCCCACCGTGCTATCGATGTTCGGCTGCAAGGACACCGCAGGCATCGCCGGCAGTCCCATTCGCTCGCTCTTTTCGTGAAGCCCCGCCGCGTTCTCGTCATCTTGCTCGCGTGGCTGAGCCTGGGAGTCGGCTTCGGTGGTTCCGCGCAGCCCGACCTCCCCGTCCACGCCGCCGCGCCAACCGCCGACGGCTGTATCCAATGCCACGCCGGAATCGAAGACATCCACCCCGGCTTCAAGCTGAGCTGTGTCGACTGTCACGGCGGTGACGCGAGCGCGACCGACAAAGCGCGCGCGCACGTCGCGCCGCCGACCGACCTGCCCGGCGACGAACGCGTGCTCGGCCCGAACTACCGCCTCGACTGGCAGCGGTTCCAGAACCCCGCGAACCTGCGAGTCGCAGCGACCGTGTGCGGCGACTGCCACCGTGAGTTGGTGGACCACGTCCACAAGAGCTTGCACGCGACGACCTCCGGCCACCTCGGCGACGGCTACTACGAACACGGCCTCGTCGATCACAAGCGACCGCGCTTCGGTGTGTTTCCGGTACGCGACGAGGACGGCGTGGTGCCGCCCGGCGCACTGACCGCGGTCGAACAGGTGCCGCCGCCGAGGAAGAGCGGCCGCACCGACTCGATCGAGCATCATTACGGGGACCTGCCGCGCAAGGCGTGCATGCAGTGCCACCTGCACAGCGACGGGCGAGCGGTGCGCGGGCGTCTGGGCCTCGACGGCGAGTATCGCGGCGAGGGCTGTGCAGCGTGCCATGTAACCTACGCGGAAGACGGTCGTTCACGCTCGCGCGACACCACGATCGACAAGTTGGAGCCGGGCCATCCGCTCGAACATCGCTTCACGTCCAAGATCCCGACCGCCACCTGCACGACGTGTCACTACGGCGACGCGAGCATCGGCTTGTCCTTTCGCGGCCTCGCGCAGCTCGTGCCGGGAATGCCGGCAGGTCCCGACGTCCCCAACACGACGGATCGCCTGCTGAACGGTGCCTTCTACATGAAGGACCCGATCACGACGCCGCCCGACGTGCATCACGCCGCCGGCATGCACTGCATCGACTGTCACACCAGCGCGGACACGATGGGCGACGGCAATCTCTGGCCGCAGATGGATCACGCGGTCGAGATCGAGTGCAGCAGTTGTCACGGCACCTTCGATCGAGTGACCGATCTCACGACGTCAAAGGGCCGGCGAGTGACGAACCTCGTCCGCGAGGGCGAGGAATTCTGGCTGGTGTCGAAGGTCACCGGCCGCCGTCACCGGGTGAAGCAGGCGCGCGACGTCATCGCCGTCGGCCATCGCGACCACAACGGGCGAGCCGGCGATGCCATGACGACGGCTCACGCGAGCTTGGAGTGCTACGCGTGCCATTCGGGCTGGAACCCGAACTTCTTCGGCTTCCACTTCGATCGAAATCTCCAGTTCACGCAGCTCGATCTGCTCTCCGGCGAGCGCACCGCGGGCCGCGTCACCACGCAGGAGAAGGTGTTCGCGACCTTTCATCAGCTCCGCCTCGGGAAGAACCACGAGGGAATGGTCGCGCCGTACATGGTCGGCTTCTCGACCATCGGCAGTGCGCACGACGAGAAGGGCGAGGCGATCCTGCATCAGCATGCGCCGCTCACGAAGACCGGCCTGTCCGGTGTGACCTTGGTGCCGCACCAACCGCACACCGTGCAGTCACGATCACGGAGTTGCGTCGAGTGTCATCGGAGCTCGACCACCTATGGTCTCGGATCCTCGGACTTCCGCCTGACGCGTGAGATCGGCTGGGCGATCACAGAGAGCGCGCTGGTCGGCATCGCCTTCGATCCGAAGACTCCGCAGCAGAGCGCACCGTTCCATGCCCTCGACCTCCCAGGTGAGGTGGCTGCCATGGCGCTCGCGGTCGACGAACGCGCGGCGCGCGCGAGCTTCGTCTTCCTCGCCCTGCGCGACGGCAGGCTCGCCGTGGTCGACGTGGGCAAGCCCGCGTCCCCCGAACTCGTGCGCACCCTCGACGCTGCATTCGTACGCCCGCGCGCGATGCTGGTCCGCGCGGGGACGCTCTGGGTCGCCGACGGTCCTGCCGGCGTGCGCGCATTCGACGTGCGTGACCCCAAGCGTCCGACGGCGCTGTCGATCACGCCGACTCGCGATGCGACCGCGCTCGACATGGCCTGGCCGTGGTTGTGCGTTGCCGACGGTCACGGCGGACTCGCGATCCTCGACGGCGAGGATCCGGCGAACCCCAAAGTGATCGCGAGCGTCGACCTCAACGGCGGCAGCTCCGAGCCCAACGAGTGTCGCGACGTACGCCTCCACTTCCAGTACGAGCGACGAGTGCCCGGCCGAGGTGCGAAAGATCCACCGCGCGTGATTCCCGCGCGCCTCCTCGCAGCAGTCGCCGGCGGACTCGACGGCGTGCGGCTGGTCGATCTCACCGAACCGACGAAGCCCGTGGTGCTGTGGACACCCTCGCACCGTCGCAGTTTCGAGTTCGAGCGCGGCGACGTGCGCAGCGTGGCAGTCAATACGGTCTTCGATCTCGGCACCGACGGCGGCGGCGTGGTGAGCGGCGAGCGCGTCTACCTCTACGTCGAACTCGAGGTCGGCAGCGACGACAACCGCCAGCAGTCGCTGCAGGTACTCGACATCACCGACCCGATGAATCCCAGAGCGCTGCGGGGCGGCAGCACACGACTGTACGGCGGACCGGGGCGACTGCGATTGGTGCGTGCCTACAACGCCCCCTTCCTCCAGCACTTCGTCGCTGCGGTCGGCGCGGGCGGCCTCGGCACGCTGGTCGACACCACGAGGGCCGCTGCCGGTGAACTACGCATCGCCGCGACCTGGGACGACCTCGCCGACGTGCGCGACCTGTGGTTCGAGGAGATGGCGTTCGACCGCCTGGTCGACGAACGCGGCGACTGGATCAAGGACATCAGTCACGAGGACTGCGGCTATCTGACCCCGCAGCAGATTTCGCGCGTCCTGCGCGTGGCGGTGCCCATCCCGCAGTATCGCCTCGATCAGTACGGACAGGCGATCGGCGAATCGACCAACAACGACGGGAGACGATGATGCGAACCCCAGTGCCATACATCCTCCTTGGCGTGACGCTCTCCGCTGCGGCGCTGAACGCACAGGATTCCAAGGCGATCTTCGCCGGCCTCGATTCGGACAAGAGCGGTAGCTTGGAGCGTCGCGAGTTCCCGGGCTCCGACGAACAGTTCCGCGCGATCGACGCCGATCGCAATCAAAGACTGAGCGAGGCCGAAGTCGCCAAGTCCGCGCTGGTCCGCACACTTCTCGACGCGGCGCGTCGCAACGCCTCGGCTCCGCGTGCTCGCATCGACCCGGCGATCGGCGTGATCGAGCGACTCGATGCACTCGGTGCCTTCGACGCCAACCGGGACGGTCGCGTGAGCTCCAAGGAATGGCGTGGAACCGCGGACGCGTTCGCCGAACTCGACCTCGATCGCGATGGCGATCTCGATTCCCGTGATCGGGAGTTGGCGAAGCGGCGCGCGGGGGATGCCGTGAAGCCGGCAGTCCTGCCGGAGTTGACGCGCCGACTCGATTCTCCGGAGCGCTTGATCGAGCGACTCGACCGCAATCGCAACGGCAGCCTGGACGGGACCGAGGTCCGCGACCACGATCTCGCGAAGGCGTTCGACTATGCCGACCGCAACCGGGATGGAGCCCTTGATCCCAACGAGCTCGCGCGAGTCGTTCAGGATGTGGCTCGCCGGATCGAGAGCCGTGAGCGCGGCACCGGCCGAATCCTCGCCTATCAAGTTCCGTTCTCGACGTGGGACAAGGACCACGACGGCCGCCTCGTCGCTGCCGAGTGGGCCGGGCCAGGCGCCTTGTTCCTCCGCATCGACCGCGATCGCGACGCCGCCCTCACCAAAGCGGAAGTCGATCGCTACGTGCGTTCGGTGGAAGGCCGCACGTTCTTCGACCGCTTCGACCTCGACGACAACGGTCAGGTCACGACCAAGGAGTACGGCGGCCCGATCAACCTGTTCCGTCGCCTCGATCGCAACCGCGACGGCGTGATCACGCGATCCGACGGCTGAGACGCATCCTCATGCCGACTTCGGCAGCACGCGCGCACGCACCCAGTCGCGCAGGACATACTTCTTCGATTCGGTCAGCGCGCCGAGGCTCATGCACACTGCCATGACGAGGACGAGCACGACCAAGGTGTGGGTCACACTGCCGTCGACGTTTGGCCAGAAGTGACCCGCCAACTTCGTCAACGGGCGATGGAACAGGTACAGACTGAAGGTGAAGCCGGCAAAGAAGCGGATCGGTCGCTCTGAAGATCTCAACCAGGACGCGGATCGCTCCGGCAAGGCACGGAAGGCCAAGAAGTTGAGGGCGACGAGCAGGCCGAGCAGGTAGTCGGTGATCAGTCGTTGCGAGGACTCGAGTCGCCAGAAGCCCGGGACCTCGTCATGGAGCCAACTGCGCAACGCCACATCGAGTCCACTGATCGAGATCAGCCAGATCAACACCCACGTTCCGATGACGAGGCTCCAAGCCAAGGTCGGACTCATTGCCGGATATCGGCGCCACGTCGCCATCCATGCGCCCAACGCCCAGATCGGCAGTAGTGCCAGGATCGCCGGGCCCGCGAGGACCGCCGCCGCGATCAGCCACAGCATGCGACTTCGCACGCGCGCGAAGCAGAAGATCCCGAACAAGACGTAGAACCACACCTCGTAGCACAGCGACCAGAACGGATGGTTCCAGGGCAGATTGAGATCGAGCGACCAGGACTCGTTGAGGAAGGCGATCGAACCGAGAGCGCTGCCGACCTGAAAATCCCGCATCACTTCCGAGCGCCACAAGCCCGGGTCGATCCCGGCGGCGACCGCGGTGACGAGGAAGCTCAGCACGATCGCCGGTAGGACCACGGAGTACATCCGCACCGAACGCGCGACCACGTAGGTTCGCCAGTCGCGCTCTTTCGATCGCACGGTGGTCGCGATGACCAACCCAGACAACACGAAGAACACCATCACCGCTTCGTGGCTCATCGAGGCGAAGGGCAACCAACTGGCCGAGAGACCGTCCATGTCCATGTGCGCGGCCAAGACGGCGAACGCTGCAAGAAAGCGCACCAGGTCGAGGTAGATCGACAGCGCCGGTGTCAGGAAGGAAGGTGAAGCCGGCGGCGTGGACGCCATGGCGAAGGGCGAGAGAGTGAACGAGGGAACACGCGAGCGCGAGCGTCGCGAGCGATGGTGGTCGAACGGGTGAGTGTAACCGCGGACCGGCAAGGGTCGGATTCGACCACCATCGCCAGGACTGGATCCTTGGTGCGTCCAGCGACGAGCTTCCGCTCACGACTCGCCCCGTCACCGCCATGATCGCCTTGACATCGGCGGTTGCGGCCATGCGGTGCGCCGAGGAATCGCACATGCGCGCAAGCGAACGATACGATCTCGATCACGCACCTCGGCCGCGTTCACGAATTCGGTCGATGTGCACGCCCCGAGGAACTCGGGAACGGCGTCACGTCGATGTTCGACAGCGACTCCGCTTCCAGTTCGACCGCCGTGAACACACCCGTATCGTCGAAGGACCCCAGGCCGATCGCTCCGACCCCCACGTCGCGCACGTCCACGTCGAAGATCGCCGGCGACGCCTGATCGAATCCGACGCGCAATCGATCGCCGATGCGATCGAGCGCGATCTCATGCCAGCGATCCACCGGACCCCACTCGATGCCGCGGTGATCGGTGCCTGGCAACTTGCGGCGAGCCGCGCCGTCGACCACGAACACGCCATGCGCATTGGGGTCCGCCGCACTCGCAAGGTGAACATAAGCGAAGTGGGACGGATCTCGGTACCCGAACACGATGCACAGGTCGCGATGCGCATACTCGCGGCTGGTCTGCCGCGCCTGCAGTCGCAATCGAAAGTCGCCAACCGCCGGCGACGGGATCAGCGCGATCGCAAGCGGCGATCGGTGGGGCGGCGCATACTGCGCCGGAGCGAACAGCTCGAGCTCGATCGAGCCCGTGTCACCACCCCGCCAGCGAAAGGCCGCGGGATCGGTGAACGAGATCGCGTGACGAGCAACGGTGAGGAGGTCGACCGAATGCGAGTCCGGCCGCGCCGCCGGCTCACTCGGCGGAGAAAGCGCGCACCCGCTCACCAACGCCAACACGCATGCGAACCAGACGCCCTTCATTCGATCACGGGCAATTCGAAGCCTGCTCGATACGTACCGCGGGCCAACTCTTCCGCCCGCTCGGCGAGCGGACCACGGAACGCGCCCGTCTCGTTGAGCTCCAATCGCGCAGCGGCGGTGAGCGGCGTCACCGCGAGATCGACTTCGTTCGCGCCGAGGTGATCCTGCATGCGCCGCCAACTCTCCGCCATGGTCGGACAGCGCAACGCGCGCTGACCGATCGACTCCGCCGTCGCGAGCGCCGCGAGCCGCTGCGAGTCATTGCCGAGGTGACAGAGCGCGCTCGAGAGGTGCCCGTCCACCACCGGCCCGTTGAGCTTCTGTGGATCGCGCGCGCGCACCGCGTCGACGAAGTTCTGGTAGTGATCGCCGCCGCCCTCCCATCGCTCGATCTGGCGACCGTCCAGGTCGTGCGCGACCGCGCGCGAGTAGTCGGGGATGACGAGATAGCCGTGCTCGCAGTGGATCACGCAACCGATCTGAACGCCGAGGAATCGGTCCATCTCCTTGACGCCTCTGCCCTGCGTCAACCCTCGCACCTCGAACACGAGCTGTGCCGAGGGATACTCGAGCACGGTCACCATGGTGTTCGGCGTCTCGCCGTCGTCGTCGTAGCCGACACGACCACCGATCGTCTCCACCGCGTCCGGCAATCGGTCGACGCCCATCGCCCATCGGCAGAGATCCATCTGATGGATGCCTTGATTGCCCAGATCGCCGTTGCCCGTCGACCAGACCCAATGCCAGTCGTAGTGCAGGCTGCGACGGGCCAGGGGCGACTTCTCCGCCGGTCCACACCACAGGTCGTAGTCGATCCCCTGCGGGATCGGCTGCTCACCCGCGACCTTGCCGATGGAGGGACGCGGCTTGTAGCACAAGCCGCGCGCGACGCGCACGGCACCGAGCTTCCCGGCGTGCACGAAGTCGATTCCCGCGCGGATACCGGTGCTGCTCCGACACTGGGTTCCGGCTTGGACGACGCGGCCGGTCTTCTTTGCCGCACGCACCAGAGCCTCGCCTTCGCGCAGGTTGTGGCTGACCGGCTTTTCCACGTAGACGTCCTTCCCCGCGGCCATCGCGTGCATCGCGATCCACGTGTGCGTGTGGTTGGGAGTCGCGATGGAAACCGCATCGACGTCCGTCCGCTCGAGCAGCTTGCGGAAGTCGAGTACCGTGTCCGGTGCCGCGCGTTCCGGCTGCCGCTTACGGAAGTCGGCCAGCGCGGAGTCGAGCATCGCCGGATCGACATCGCAGAGCGCCACGACGCGCACCCCCGGCAGTCGCGCAAAGCCGTGCATGTGATCGCGCCCGCGACTCCGCACACCGATCACAGCAACTCGGATGTCATCGTTCGCACCGCGCACGTGAGCGGTCGTGCCGACTCTGGAGCGCGCCACGAGCGGCGAGAACAGTGCGCCGGCACCGAGGCCGGCGAGCACTTGACGTCGATCGATCTTCATTTGGATCCGGACTTCTGGGTTTGGGTCGAGGACTGTGGCGACTGCGAGCCGGACGCGGACTCGAGCACGGCGACGGCGGCGGCGGCGGCGAATGCCGAGTACCACGCATCGATCGTGATTCGCGACGGCTCGCCGCGAAAGGCGAGGAATGCGTGACGCAGAGTCAGTTGCTCGCCAGCATCGAGGCGGAGTTCACCGGGGCGATCGCTCAGACGCTCGAAGTCGTGCACACCGAACGGGTTCGCGGCGGCGAGACCGTAGTCGCGCGCATGCCAGTAGGTCGGATGGCGCGGGTTGCTGGGATGATCGAACAACGCGACACCGACACGTTCGCCGCGAATCAGCGCGAAGTAGGCGATCCAGCGGGCACGCTTGCCCCAGATGGCGGCACCCTCGCGACCCTCGCTGTCGATGAGCCGGCCGGTTGCACCCTTGCCGCGCAAGGCGAATGCCTGCGGCATGCGCACCGCAAAGCTCCCCTCCTTGGTGTCGCCGATCATCAAGGGGCCATGACTCGCGCGCCAATGGATCGTGTGATCGATCCCGCGCTGGTCATGCTCTCGGGCGGCGAACGCACGCACGACCCGTCGATCGGTGCACACCGGGCGCAACTGCCCATCGAGCCACGTGTGCGCGGCCGCGAACGCGTGCGAGCGATCGGACTCGGGCACGAGCAAGAATCCGTCGTGACGGATCTGCGGACCGCCACGCTGGTTGGCCCAGAAATCGATGCCGTTGACGTCGCCGTGAGCAAACCACAAGGAACGATGATGCGGGTGATCGCGCACCTCACCGGGCACCTCGGCGAAGGGATGGTGACGCATGACCTCGATCCCGCCGACGAGTCGCAGTGGATAACAAACCGGCATCCGTGGATCGGGAAAGGCTTGCCAAGTGGTGAAGAGGTCGCCGTCCACCGCGATCGTCACGCGTTCCCGTCCTGAACAATGCAGTTCGATCGCGGGCTCGGACGCCGCCGCCTGCGCCGAGAGACGGGCGCACGCAAGCAGGAGACCGAACGTGGTAGCCGCGAGAGCCGCGTTCATGCGTGCATCCTCCCGGACCTGACCGCTGCGGACAACCTCTCGTTCGTGCATGATGCGGAAATGACTCCAGCCGTCCGCTCGCTGTATCCGCCGATCGAAGCCTACGACCAAGGCCACCTGCGGGTGTCCGACGTCCACGAGATCTACTACGAACAGAGCGGGAACCCGCGGGGCAAGCCGGTGGTGTTCCTGCACGGCGGTCCGGGCGGCGGCACGAGTCCGAAGCTGCGCAGCTTCTTCGACCCGGCGGTCTATCGGATCGTGCTCTTCGACCAACGGGGCTGCGGCCAGAGTCGGCCGCACGCGTCACTGATCGACAACACCACCTGGCATCTGGTCAGCGATATCGAAGCGCTTCGTGAGCACCTCGCGATCCCGCGCTGGCAGGTGTTCGGTGGGTCGTGGGGCAGCACGCTCGCCCTCGCTTACGCGCAGAAGCATCCCGAGCGAGTCACCGAGTTGGTCCTTCGCGGCATCTTCATGCTGCGTCGCGCGGAACTCCTGTGGTTCTACCAGGAGGGCTGCTCGTGGCTGTTTCCCGATGCGTGGGAGAGTTTCCTCGCACCGATTCCGCCGGTCGAACGCGGCGACCTGATGAGTGCGTACTACCGGCGCCTCACCAGCGACGATTCGCAGGTTCGACTCGCGGCGGCGCGCGCGTGGTCGATCTGGGAAGGCAGCACGAGCTACTTGATGCAGGATCTCGATCAGATCGCCCGCACCGGCGTCGATACCTTCGCGGAGGCCTTCGCGCGCATCGAGTGTCACTACTTCGTGAACGGTGGATTCCTCGAGTGCGAAGATCAGTTGCTCCGTGACGTCGAGCGGATCCGTCATATCCCCGCGGTCATCGTGCAGGGACGTTACGACGTGGTGTGCCCGATGCGCAGCGCATGGGATCTCCATCGCGCGTGGCCGGAAGCCGACCTCAAGATCGTGCCGACTGCCGGACACTCGGCACTCGAGGTGGGCAATACGAGCGAGCTCGTCGCGGCGACCGATCGCTTCCGCGGCCGCTGACTGGCCCGAACTATTCGTGAACTTCGTCGCGAGATCGCCGCAGGTGGATGCTCGGCAAGGAGCTACGTCGTGCGACGTACCGAAGCGTAGCCGTAGCTACGCTGCCAGGGAGGAGCCAACGCAGCGACACCGCCGAGTGCGGCTTGCGGCGATCGCAGAAGACGCTCTCGACTAGTTCGGGCCGGCGTCGCAGAGGGCGTGGGAAGCGCCGTCGGTATCGGGGACAGCGGCGCAGCTGGTCACTCGGCGACGGATCGGCCGATGCACTCGTGGTCAGCTCATGGACCTTCTCGCGCTCGCCGTCTGCACGCTCGCACCCATCGCGTTCTGGTTCGCGTGGATCCAGCGCCGCGACAAGGAGCATCCCGAGCCGGCGCACTTGCTCTTGCGCTGCTACCTGCTCGGCGGGCTCTCGACACTGCTTGTGCTCGGGGCACGACCGGTTCTCGAAGAGTGGTTCGCGGATGCGCACGGCCGGCTGTCGGCGGCGCGCGATGCCTTCCTGCTGACGTCCCCGTTGGAAGAGATCGCGAAGGCCTTCGCGTTGCTCGTGGCCGTCCGTCGCCATCCGCACTTCGACCAGATCCTCGACGGCATGGTCTACGGCGCGATGGTCGCGCTCGGCTTCGCCACCGTGGAGAACGTTGTCTATGTCCTGCA
>JBFXDD010000002.1:87300-196906 GCA_050181465.1 Planctomycetota bacterium | reverse complement strand
AGGCCTTCGCGTTGCTCGTGGCCGTCCGTCGCCATCCGCACTTCGACCAGATCCTCGACGGCATGGTCTACGGCGCGATGGTCGCGCTCGGCTTCGCCACCGTGGAGAACGTTGTCTATGTCCTGCACGCCGGTGAGCCGCAGCTCGCCGTGATGCGTGGCTTCACCGCGACTTTGATGCACATCGCCACCACGGGCTTGGTCGGCCTCGGCCTCGCGCTCGCATGGTTGCGCGACGCCGCGCCGCGAGTCCCAGCCATCGTGTCCCTGGTGCCCTGCTTCATCGCGGTCGCGGTGCACGGCGTCTACGACTACGGCCTCGCACAACCCGACGATCGCGCACGACTGACCATCGTCACCATCCTCCCGGTCACTTTCGTCGCACTCGGCGTGTCGATACGAGTTGCCCAATCCAGCGATGCTCGACGTCGCTCGGGCACACAGCGCTCGATCACGAGAGCGGCTCGGGAAGAACTCGGCGCGCGAGGGCCGCGATCCGGCGCCGCGGCCGCGGGCAACTTTGGGCGCAGGTAGCTGGAAAATTCGTGAACGTCGGTGCGCGATCGAAGCAGGTCGATTCCGGGCAACGAGCGGCGTCGAGCGACGACCGAAGCGTGGCCGTAGTTGCACTGCCAGGGATGAGCCGAATTGGCGACGCGGCCGGACGCGGGTTGCGGCGATCGCAGCAGGCGATCACGAATCGTCCGACTAGAACTCGCGCCGCGCACCGAGCCGCAATCGCAAGTCGGTCGGTCCGACCGTGGGGATGTCGACGACCTTGGGTTCCGCGTCGAACTCGCCGTCCTCGGTCAGGAGCACGACTTCGTAGCGGCCGGCCTTCATGCCGGTCGTCGAGAACTGCGTCGTGTCATAGACGAAGAGTTGGAAGTAGTTGGTCGTGTCCGACTCACGGAACTGAACCGCACGCAGCTTCTGGGCATCCGGCAAGCTCACGATGCCGCGCACCAGCTTGTCCTCGGCGAGACGGAGTTCGAGTCGAGCGGTCGTCGTCGGATCGAAGCCCTCGAGCATCACCGAACCCATGGAGCCCTCGGCGCCCACCTGATAGCTCGCGATCGGAACGCGAAGCCGGGCCGAACCACGCGCATCGAGATGCGTCGCACACCGGATCGTCGCGCCGGAAGCAAGGACCGCGTGGAACCAGACACCGGCGTCGGCAGCGGGCAGACCAGTCGGTCCCACCACCACGATCTCGAGTTCCCGCGTGGTCAGCGAGATGTCGACACGATGTTCCGAGTCCACCGGCGGATGAACGTCCAGCGACCACTCGATCCGCGGCCGATCCGAGATCCTCCACGACAGCTCGAAGACCTCGGATCGCACACCGTCGCGCTGATACCGGCCGGCGGCGTCGGTGACGGCGAACTCCGGCGGGTCCTGGCGCCACCCGCCGAGCGCTGCGCGAGAACGTAGCGTTTGTCCGACCACCGGCGCGCCGTCCATCGTGACGGTGCCGAACACGCGCGCGACGGCCTCCGTCGCGCCGGCATGCAGAGGATCGACGTCGATCGCGACTTCATGCACGACGCCACTCTCCACCGCTACACGAATCGAACGCCCCGAGCCTTGGCCGAAGGAAAAGGCGATCGGCTCGGCTCCGCGCAGCATTCGCCCGAAGCTCTCATGCTCCGGCGATTCCGCACGCTCAGCGTGGAATTCCCACTCTCCGGGTGTGAGACCATCCACCGCGAAGCGCCCGTCCGCGTCCAAGCGCACACTCGCATTCGCCACCGGGAAGGCGACGGCAGTCGGTTCGACGATCGGCCGGCGAGTCAGCACCACGCGACCTGGTTCCGGTCGGCGGCCGGAGTCCGTCACGATGCCGCGCACGGAGCCGGCTTCGCGCAGCACCACGCGAAGCTCCCCGGCGGCGACGTCGACTCGCTCACTGCGCGTACCGAGTCCGCGATGCCGCACGAGCACCGCAGCCGATCCCGCCGGCAGGTGTTCGATCCGCACGCGACCATCGCCGTCGGTCCGTCGACCGCCGCGACCCAAACGGTCCCAGGCCCGGAAGCCGCCGTAGGCGAACAGGATCGATCGCGCATAGGCAGCCGACTCGTCGGCACTCGGGAACACCCAGACGTCACAACCCGACAGCGCGCGACCGCTCGCATCCACGACGCTCACCTCGAGCGCATGGCCGACGCCGAGGTCGATCGTCGTCGTCACCGACGGCCGTGAGGGGTCCACCCACAGCACGGCTTGCGCGAGCGCACAGTGCTCGGCGAGCACGTCCACCGTGTAGACGCCCGGCGTCAGGTCATGCAGGTGATATTCCCCGGGCTCGCCGGTGACGGCTTCGAGACGCACGTCGATCGTCGGCACCAGTCCCGCGGCAGTCACCTCCCCCATCGGCGGACCCGCACGCACGACGACCTCGACGGCGCCGACGAACGGCGCCGAGTCGCGCACCAACTTCAGGTGTGCGGCGATCGGGTTCGGGAGCGTGATGTCGAAGTCCTCGTCACTCGCCACCTCCGCTTCCACGTGCCATGGGTGACCGACCGACGCCCGCACGGCAACGACGAGGTCGCTGCGCGGCAGGTTCGCGAAGACCGCTCGGCCCGTGGCCTCGGTGCGCACCGGCGCAGACGCGAACAAGATGCCCGTGAGTCCGACCCGTGGCCGCACCGCGACTCGAACCTCGGCGCCGACCACCGGCTCGCCGCTCGCATCGATCACTCGCGCGGTGAAGGTGTCGCCGCTCGCGAGCCGGATCGGGCCGCGATCGCGCAACTCACCGTGCTGGATGACGACCCGCGGTTCGATATGACGCGCGTAGCCGTCCGCCGCGACGAGCAGCGCGTGTTCCCCATCGACCAGGCCTTCGATGCGAAAGCGTCCGTCGGCGTCGGTCGTCGCCGAGGGGATCGGCAAGGCCGCGAGCGCCGCGTCGAACCAACCCGGAAACGGCAGCACGCAGAGCGGCGCGTCGGCGTCGGCGGTCGGCACGTCGCGCCCGAGGAAGCGACGCATGCGTTCGGCGAAGACCGCCGCCGTGTTCGGCGCGGTGAGAATCTCCTTCGGATCAGGGAAAGCGCACAAGAGGGCGCCGCCGGCTTCCAGGCGATCGATCGGCGCAAGTCCCAGCAGTGCTCCGGGAATGTCGACCGCGCGGACGAGCGCGCCTTCGATCGGAGCGCCGTCTTCACTCACGACGCGACCTACGACCGCGCCGCGGACCGCCAGTGCCACGATCCCGAGATCGACGAGCTCGCCAGCGCGCAGCGCGAAGCCGAGCGGACGCAACGTCGCATGCGGGCCGCCGTGGCCGAGCCACAGCGCGTGCGACTGTCCGGCGGGAATCGACTCGAAGCGGAATCGCCCTTGCTCGTCGGTCTCCACCTCCAGCGCAGAAAACGCCGCGCCGATCGCTTGGTGATCGGGCTCGAAGGCGCCGGGATGACACTGCAAGGGATCGAGTGACAGCAACCGACAGCGACGCGCCGGCAACACCGTACCCTCTGGACTGACCAGGATGCCGGTCAGTCCGGCTAGCTGATCGGGGCCGAGTCCCCCGTCGCGGCGGGAGCGGATCGCCGGGGCAGCGATGCGCGCATCGCCGGTCGTCGTCGACGAGCGATCCTCGGCCGACCCATCCGGCACGGCAGCGACCCGATCGGTCGCGGACTGCGTCACGACCGGCGGTATCTGGTTGCGCTCGGGATCGCTCGGTGCGCTGAGGTTGCGCGCGAGCAGGAGTGCGAGCAAGCTCGCTGCGACGAGGAACAGCAGTGGTTTCATGGCGCTCAGCAGTGCGAGGAATCCGAAGACCTTCGCCATGACTGCACCGCGTGCGACTCCGCGTGACGCGGCGATCGGCACGAGCGCGAGCATCCACGCCCGTCGATCGCCGCCGCTCTCGGCATCGAGTCGCTCCCGCAACAGCGTGCGCGCGCGACGTAGTCGCGTGTTCACGGTGTCGATCGGCTGCTCGAGTCGCTGCGCGATGGCACGCGGCTCCAAGCCCTCGAAGTAGCGCAGCAGAATCGCACTTCGATAGGGTTCGGCGAGCGCAGCGACGGCCGCGATCACCCGCTGCCGTTGCTCGTTTCGCGAGAGAATGTCGGCAGCGGAAGGCAATGCCTCCGGACGCGCTGCCGCACTCTCGCGGTGCTGCCGCCGCCGCCGCCCGCGAAGAGCGTTCAGCGCCCGGGAACGAACCACGCGCGACAGCCAGCTTCGCGCCCCCGCACCGGCGGGAATCCCCCGCCGGAGGGCTTCGATCCAGGTCTCCTGGACCACGTCGTCGACCTGGGAATCATCGAACAACAGGCTCTTCGCGAGCGCGCGAACGAAGGGTTCCTGCGCGGCGAGGACGTCGAGATCACCCAGGACGGGGGTCGTGCTGGTCATGGCACGCAGGAGACACCGCACTGCGCGGATCCGGTTCAGGATATTGTCTGCGGCCGTCATGAGCCGTCGACAAGCCCGCATCGACGGGCTCCGCGAGTCCATTCCGCAAGTCCAGCCCGCCGAGGCGGCCGCACTGCTGGCCCAAGGCGCCCTGCTCATCGACGTCCGCGACGCGGAGGAGCTCCTCGCCGGGATGCCGTCTGGTGCCGTGCACCTGCCGCGGGGTTTCCTCGAGTTGCGCATCGAAGAGCACGCAGCCGATCTCGATCGCACGGTCGTGGTGAGTTGCCAGACCGGACTGCGCTCGCTGTTCGCCGCCGACGGCCTGCGCCAACTCGGCTACCGGGATGTTCGCTCCCTCGCCGGCGGCTTCGTCGGCTGGCAGGCCGCAGGACTCCCGGTCGACGTCCAGAGAGCGATGTCCGAGCGCGATCGCGAGCGTTACAGTCGGCACCTCCGCGTGCCCGGCGTGGGCGAAGCCGGACAACGCCGCCTGCTCGATTCTCGCGTGCTGATCGTCGGTGCGGGCGGGCTCGGGTCACCCGCGGCGCTCTACCTCGCCGCGGCCGGGATCGGTCGTCTGCGGGTGGTCGACTTCGACGTGGTGGATCGAAGCAACCTGCAACGGCAGATCCTGCACGCCGATGACCGCGTCGGCCAGCCCAAGGTCGATTCCGCGGCGCGCACGTTGTCGGCGTTGAATCCATCGATCGAGGTCGAGCCGCTGCGCGTCCGTTTGGCACCGGACAACGTCGAAGCCCTGCTGCGCGGGTGCGACGTCGTGCTCGACGGCACCGACAACTTCGCCACGCGCTACCTCGTGAACGATGCGTGCGTGCGGCTGGGCATCCCCAACGTCCACGGCGCGATCCATCGTTTCGAAGGACAGGTCAGCACCTTCTGGCCGGCCTGCCCTACGCGACGCGGACCCTGCTACCGCTGTCTGTTCCCCGCACCGCCGCCGCCCGAACTCGCACCCAACTGCGCCGAAGCGGGCGTACTCGGCGTCCTTCCGGGCGTCATCGGCACGCTGCAAGCGGTCGAGACGATCAAGCTCATCCTCGGGATCGGGGAACCCCTAGTGGGTCGGATGGTGTGGTACGACGCCCTCGCCGCTCGCTTCCTCGAGTTCGAACAGGCCCCGGACCCGCAGTGCGTGTTGTGCGCAGAGGGACGTAGCTTCCCCGGCTATCTCGCCCTCGCCGACGGCTGCTCGCGCTGACCGGGCCCCACTCGCGGTGTCTTGCCGCGAGGACACCTGCGAGGCCTCAGCGCCAATGATTGTTGCCCGGCACGTGCAGGCCTTCGAGACCCGCGGGCAGGCTGCCGCCGCCGAAGGTCGGCACGAGCGGCGCGCCCTTGTAGCCGGCGCCGCGATACCAGGACGGTCGCGATGCGAGCGCCGCGCGGCGTTCCTCGAGATCGCGATCGATGATGACGGGTCGCGTGCCCGGGTCGCTCTCGATCTGACCTTCACACGCGATCGTCCAGTTCCAGCCGCGAGGATCGAGGTGTGCGTCGTTGGTCGCGGTACGGATCACCGTCGTGTAGGAGTCGCCCGGCCAGAAGGGGTAGCCGACGGGGTTGAACAGACGGGCGGCGGCCGAGCCGACCACGTTCTCGTCGGCGTCCAGCACGTCCACCCAGACGAATGCGGTGTGCATCACGCGATCCGTGGTGTTGCGGTAGGTCAAACGGGCCTGCAGGTAGACGTCGCCCGGCACACCGGTCAGCTCCCAGTGACTCACGGTGACGGTCCCCGCGTCGAACTTGAACTCCTGCGACTCCCAACCCTGTCGCCACAACTCGGCCTTCTGGCGCTTGAGCTCCTCCCACGGCCGCATGAACTCATCGAGTCGCTCCTGGTACGGGCGCGGCTTCGTCGTGGCACAGGCCGGCAGGAGCATTGCGCAAGGAAGGGCGAGAAGAGCGAGGCGGCGAAGTTGCATCGGCGTTTGGTTCGCGGAACTTGGTCAGGACGGATCGGCCAACCGGGGCACTTCGACCAGGGTAAGCGTCGAGTTCTTCCGGCGGATCCGGGCCGCAGCGCCGGCAAACCCTGTGCCAACTCAGCGGCGAGCAGGGGGCCGCGGCTTCACACCCTTGCGCACGCCGCTGGCGTCGCGAAGGATCGCCGCCACGCGCTCGAGGGTCGGCCAGGGCAGGAGACCGAGCGAACGGACCACCAAGCCGGCACCGCCGGCTTCCTCGACCGCGGTCCGTGCCAGGTAGACGTCATCGGTCGATCGATACCACGGCGGATGCGGCGTGATGCCCGCGCGCACCGGTCGCCCACGCAAGCTCTCGCTGCGCCACGCCTGGGCGAGGGCCTGCGGGGTCTCCTCGAAGTTCGCCACGATCCACTCGTCGGCGTGACCATGCAGCGCCGGCAGCGGTGCGCCGAGTCCGTCTCCGGCGAACAGCGAGTGGAAGTGGACATGGACGGCCAGGCGCGTGCGACCCGCGATCTCGCTGCGGAACGCCTTCAGCAGCCTCAGGTAGGTCCCGAGCCGATGACTCCAGATCGCGAACATGCCGGCGTGGCCGAGTTCCGTCTCGAGAGTTCGGAAGTGCTCTTCGATGGACAACGAGGGGCGAGGCGCCAAGACGTCGCGAGTACTCAGTCGCTCGTGGATGAGGCGGACGACCTTCTTTCGCAGAGACGCGCTGCCGATCCCCGTTCGCTCCATCGAAGCTGCACACTCGGCGCAGAAACAGACCGAGAGGAGGAACGCCACCGCGGGATCGACGCGATCGGCCGTGCGGAGTTTGGTCGGTCCGAATTCTGGGCCGGGGAAGCCGAGTCCGGCGAGTTCGAGCGTCTCGAGCCCGGTCTGCTCGGCGACATCGGCGACGAGCCAGCGCGCGTAGTCGAAGACGGCCGGGTGGCTCGGACACAGTCGACTGGCGTGGCGTCGGCCCAATGCATCGACCACCGCGAATCGAGGTTCGTTCTGTGCGTGCGCGGCACTCGTCAGCGGTCGCAGGAGCGCGCGCGCAGAGAGTCCGTGCTCGCGGCACTGGTCGGCATGCTTCGCGAAGAGGTCGAGTTCCTCGGGCGGGGCATCCTGCGCGACCTTGGGCCGAAGGGCCTGGTAATCACCGCTGGGCCGGAACCACAACTCGCCGGCGGAACTCCCGCGCGGGGAGGCAGCCGCGTGCGAGGGGATCCGCTCGAAGCCGTCGTCACACAGCTCGATGGTCAACTCCTGGAACCCGAGTCCTGCCAGCCGCGCGTGCCCGCCGCCTTCACCGAGGGCGACGAGATCGGTCGGGTGGGCGTGTATGCAGAAACGCATGAATGGGCTGCGATCGCGAGCGGTGGACCGATCGCTTCATCGGCGCGGAACGCCCTCCAGCACGAGCCCGACCGGGCAGTGATCCGAGCCGGTCACCTGAGGATGCAGACTGCTCGATTCGACAGCGGGCCAGAGCGCCTCGTCGACGCACAGGTAGTCGAGTCGCCAACCCACGTTGCGAGCGCGCGCTCCGCCGCGCTGGCTCCACCACGAGTAACCCACCTCCGTGGGATGCTGGCGACGCCAGGTGTCGACGAATCCATCACCGAGGAACTCGGTCATCCACGCGCGCTCCGCCGGCAGATAACCGGCCTGCTTCTCGTTCTCCTTCGGTCGAGCGAGGTCGATCGGCTGGTGGGCGACGTTGTAGTCACCGGCGAGCACGACGTGCCAACCTCGGGCACGCCACGCTTTCAGCTTGGCGCGCACCGCAGCGCCGAAGCCCAGCCGGTAGTCCAGACGGAGTCCAACGCCCTGGCTGTTGGGAAAGTACGCGGATGCCACCACCACCTCGCCGTAGCGAGCCGCCAGGAAGCGGCCCTCCTTGTCGAACTCCGCGACGTCGAGCCCTTCCAGCCATTCGTCCGGCCGCACGCGGGTCGCGATCGCGACCCCGCTGTAACCCTTCTTCTTCGCGGGCAGCATCCGCAGCGTGAATCCCGGCGGCAGGAACTCCTCATCCGGCAGGTCACTCGGCAGGGCGCGGGTCTCCTGAAGGCAGAGCACGTCGACCGGCGTGTCGGCGAGCCACTGAGCGAAGCCCTTGCCGAGCACGGCTCGCAGTCCGTTCACGTTCCAGCTCATGCAGCGCATGGGTGCTGTGGTTACGCGAAGCGTCGCGCGATGCAAGGCGGGAACTGGGGGGCGGTGCGCGGGTCGGCCGGATTCTGTGCCACGAATCGACCGTTCTCCGGATGACCCAAGCCGTGACCGCCTCCTGCCAACCGATCGAACCCGCCCCGAGTCGGGCGACCGTCCGTCCCCCCCGAGGTCGGTCGTGAGTCAACGCTGGCAAGTTCGGGTCGAAGAGCGCGGGCGCGAGGGCACCGTCCACTATCGCGACGAACACGGCACGCTGTCGTTCTACAAGGAGATCGGTGGCGGCGACGTCGTCGCCAGTGTGCGGATGGGGACGCGCAGCGACTGGGAGCGCGATCACCGATGGGCCCTCGGACGACGCGAGGAGATCATCGCCCGCGTCGGAAGCGAGTGCATTCGGCAACGCGCGCCGGGTTGTCGTGCCGAGATGGACGAAGCGGTCGGTTGGCTCAATCTGGTCTTGGACGGTGCGGCACCGACGCCGCAGCCGGCCGCCTCGACGTCAGCGGCGGCGATGGTGCACCGGCTGACGAGCTTGCGCCGCAAGATGGCCATGGTCGTGGCAATCCTCGTGGCCGTCGCCGCCACCGTTGTCTGGCTCGCGAAGTCCATGTTCTCGATCTCCACCACCGGAACGCCGATCGGCGACAGCGCACGAGCAGGCGACATCGTCGCGACCCTGATCCAACGGCTCGAACCGTACGTCCCGAGCCTCCACCGCGACGCTTCGAAGGACCGCTACTCGATCGGCATCCTACTTCACGACCTGAGTGGGACCGTCCAGCCGCGCTACCACGAGATCGGTGGCGGACACACCGGCGGCGCACTGTCGTTGTCTCGGTTGCTCGGCGCCGACGGCGATTGGGTTCTGTTCCAGGCCCCTGAACTCGGCGCGATCGAAGTCCGCAGCGGACGCATCGCGCGCGGCGAAGAGTCCGAAGCGCTACGCGCACGGATCGACGCCGGTCGTCCGGCGAGCGCGTCGCCGCTCGCGGCGATGCGCAGTGCCGACCGCGCACTCCTCGCGCAACTCGCGAGCGGCGGAAGGGTCTCACCAACGCGAGTGATGTTGCTGGGCGATCCAGCGACGCTGGCGCGCGAACATCGCATCGGCGGCTCCATCCGCGAGGTGCTCGACGCGAGTCGCAGCCGCGAACCCGTTCGGCCGGTTCTCGCGGAGGTCGTCGAGTCGAACGCGCGCACTACGGTCGCGAGTCTGAAGGAATGCGTCGGCGAGCCGATGTTCCGCGCCGGCTTCGTGCGTGCCGCGACCGACGGTACCTTGCTGATCCTCGACGAACCGCGCAGCGTGCTTTGCCTCCACGAACCGCGCTGGTTCCCACAGAGTAACGTGAGCCTCAGTCGCCTCGATCTCGACGGCAAGACCATCTGGCAGGTCGACCTCGGAATCGACGTACTCGAACAGGTGATCCCCGCGCGCGATCGCCTCGTGCTGCGCGGGAAGCTACCCGCGGCACCCTCGACGGTACCCGCGCCGGTGCTCGTCGTAGTCGAGTTGCGAAGCGGAGCACTCGCCACTCACCCGCTGCTGCGTACCGACTGAGAACAGCGACCGGGTTCACGTCGATGCCGTCCCCCGTCTCGTCGGCACGCCGTTGGCGGCGGGTGACAGCCAGCGAATAGGCATCGGTCCCGGGGCCGATCTCGTCATGTGCGCCGCGCAACTGAGCGGCGCGGCGAAGATCCTCGTGCCGACGAACACCCCGATCTCGGTGTGTATCTTGTCGACCTCGCCGCGAACGAGCCCGAAGTCCGACCGCACGGCGGATCCGACTTCGCGCTTCGCCGGGCTTGTCGACAAGGATGTCGAACACCGCCACGATGCGCGGGTGGCGAACCCGGACGAGAGCACGCGTTTTGAGTTCGAAGCGATCGCGACTCGTCGGGGACGTCGACGGCGACGGCGCGAGGACCTTGATCGCCACCTCCCGGCGCAAGGTCGTCTGCCGTGCCCGGTAGACGACTCCCATCCCTCTGCGCCGCTCCGGACCGGTCGGCGTCGGCGGCGAGTTCGAGCACCGATCGCGCCGCTTTCCCGAAGCTGTTCGCGACCGACCAGGATGCTGTCGAGATCCAGCGGAGTGCCGTTCGAACGCGCGGTGATCGCACGCTCGAAGAGATCATCCAGGACGGCTTCGTCTGCGGGATCGGGCATGACGGGCGCCAAGGACTACCCAACCCTGCGCAGGAGCGCGAGCCCGTGCTCGAACGTCCACGGACGCCACAGGCCGGCAGCCCACGCCATCGACGGGACCCGACGAACGCGGTTCGATGGCGCCCATGACCGAATCGCTCTGGCTGACCGAGGCCCCGACGCTCCCAACCGAACCGCGTCCGCTGGAGGAACCGTGCGAGGTCGCGATCTTCGGCGGTGGGATCGCCGGAGTCTCGACGGCACTGGCGCTCGCCCGTGCGGGCGTCGCAACGGTGCTCCTCGAAGCCGGGCAAGTCGCGTCGCGCGCAAGCGGCCGCAACGACGGCCAGATGCTTCTGGGACTCGGCGAGCACTACAACCGGATCGTCGGGCAGTTCGGCCGCGAGCGCGCGCGCATCCTGTGGGAGTACATTCGCGACAACAATGCGCGCATGAAGTCCGAGATCGAGCGCTCGCAGATCCCTTGCGATCTGCGAGCGAGCGGCGGCCTACGCCTGGCCGAGACCGCGCACGAACTCGCGGAGTTGAGCGAAGCGTCCGCCCTGCTCGCCGAAGACGGGATCGAGCATCGCTTGCTCGACGCCGACGCCGCACGCGCGGAACTGCCGCACTCGCGGGGCTTCTTCGGCGCGCTGCACCTGCCCGGCGAAGCGATCGTGCAGCCGGTGACGATGGTTCGCGGCTTCGCAGCCGCCGCGCGCGCCGCGGGTGCGCGGATCGTCGAGCAGGCCGAAGTCACACGCTACGAGCGGAGTGCCAACCGGATGTCGATCGAGTTGCGCGACGGCCGACGATTGTCGAGCGACGTCGTCGTCCATTGCACCAGCACTCTGGCCCGAACACTCGACCCCTCGGGCTTCTTGAAGGCGCAAGTATTCCCTTTCCGCGGTCAGATCCTCGCGACCGAGACCCTGCCGAACGAACTCGCTTCAGGCTTCCCTCACTACGCCATGTCGAGCAACTTCTGCTACGAGTACTTCCGCATGCACGACCGCCGCTTCGTGGTCGGCGGCATGCGATGGAGTGTGCCCGGGGAACAGTTGGGGATCTTGGACGACCGCAGTTTCGAGCCGAGGGTCAGCGAGCGGCTCCTCGACTACGTCGGACGGCACTTCCCAGCACTCGCCGGTCGATCCTTTCCGCACGTTTGGACCGGGATCATGGCCGGCACCTCCGACGGTCTCCCGCTCCTTGGCGCACTGCCGGGTCGCCCCGGAGAGTTCGCACTCTTGGGCTTCAACGGCTACGGACTGAGCTTCGCGTTCCTCGCGGGCCATTCGCTCGCCGAGCAGATCGTCGACGGCCGCGCCCGCCATGAAGCCGCGGCGATGTTCGCGCCGCGCCGATTCGCCTGATCGGCCCGGTGCCATCGGAGACTTCAGTCCACCCAGCCACGGCGACGATGACTCGGAGGAAGTGGCGTTCGAGTTCCTCACCTGGCTGGCCTATCACGGCGTCGCCGCGATCTTGGCGGTATGGGCCATCGGCTCGGCGCTGAGTCGCGGTCAAGCCGGCGGCGTGGGGCACCGCGCGTGGACCTTGGCCGCCGCAGCCTTGCTCGGACCGACCATGGTGATCGCGATGCTCGCGACTCCGCTGGGTCGTCCGGACTTCCACCTCGCGTATGCCGTGCTGCCGGTGTTGGCGATCGCCGCCGCGTGGTCGAACACACTGACGCTCGCGCGCGCACCAGCCGGGCTGCGACTCGTCGCACTGCCGATCGCGCTCTGGAATGCCGCGTTGGCCGCGGTCTTCGGCTCGCAGGCGCTGATCCAGATCGCCGGATTCGACGGCGGCAACTGGGCCAACGGGCTGCTTGCGGGCTACGCGGCGTTCACCGAGGAAGTCGCGAGCCCCACGTTCGTGTTCGCGCCGTTCGCCCTGCACATGCCCCTGTGCCTGCCGCTCGCCGGACACTTCCGCGGCCTCGTGCGGACGACGGTGATCGTCGCTGCCGCGATCGCGCTCGCCGGGTTCGTCGGACTCGCACGAGAGATGCCGGAAGCCTGGCATCGCATGCAGCAGTTCCGTTCCGAGTCGACGGATCTCGCGCCGCTGCGTACCGATCAGGTTCTCGGCATTCACGTCGAACTACCGTCGAAGGACGTCGGTGAAGCACGTCGCACCGAGCGCCGCGGGCAATGGCTCGGACTCGGCGCCGGGTCGATCGCAATCCGCGTGACCGCCGCGCAGATCGCCGATCCCATCGAGACCGAACGGATTCGAGACGAGATCAGCTTCGCGCGATCGCAGAAGCGATCGGTGTTCGTGATTCCACAGCCGACGGCACGGGCAACGGGTCGGCCGGCGCCGAACCTGCTCGAGTTTGTCGAGGAGATGGCGAAGCTGCACTGGCTGTGCGCGGAGCGACTCACGCCGGACTGGCTCGTCCTCTACTTCGGGCCCTTCGGTCGACTGACCGATCTGCGCAGCGAGATCGGGACCGTGGACGAGTGGGCGCAGATCCTCGAACGCGGCGCAGAGGACGTTCGCCGCGCGAGCCCTGCCACGCAGCCGTTCGTCGTTTTCGAGTCACGAGCGCTGCACGCCCAGCGGCTGATGCAGCACGTGGCCGGTAGTCGCTCCGCACTCGCTGCGATCGGCATCGCAATCGACGGCGATCTGCTGGATCTCGACGGCTTGGTGGTAGCGCTCGACCGGTTGGCAGTGGCATTGGAAGTCGGAGCGCAGGAGAAGCCGGTCGTTCTGCTGGGCGTCGGCGCGAGTCTCGCGCGAGTCGGCGGGGAGCGCGGACAGTGGCACATGCTCGCCCGTGTGCTCGACTTCGCGTCACGTCAGCCTCGTGTGCAGAGCGTCGTGATCGATGAACTCGCGGACGGACCGAGATCGCGCGGCCTGATCGCCTTGGATGGCCGCCTCCGTCTCGCCTACCGCGAGCTGCGCGCGATGCGGTTGCTGCCCGACGCGAGACCGCCACGCTGAGAGCTGGCCCGGACGATTCGCGAACGCCTGCTGCGATCGCCGCAACTCGCGCCCGGCCGCGTCGCTGCGTGGGCTCCTGCCCGGCAGCGTAGCCACGGCTTCGCTTCGGTCGTCGACCGACGCAGCTCCTTGCCGAGCATCGAGCTGAGGCGATCCGGCGACGTCGATCGCGATTCGTCCGGGCGAGGAGCGCGAGTGCGCGATCGTTCAGGCGCGCGTGCCGGCACGAACGTCCATTCCCCGGTCGAGGAACAGGCGCTCCATCGTGTCCAACACCAGCCGGACGTAATCCCGCTTCTCGCGATACGGCCCGGGATAGAAGGAGCGTTTGAAACCGTAGACCAGGATGTCTTTGAGCTCGCGAGGCGCCAGACCGAAGGTATCGACCGCCTTCTGGACTTCGTCGGTGACGGTCGTCCGTGACACCAGCCGGTTGTCGGTGCACAGCGCAGTGCTGACCTTCGCCTTGCGCATCTTGCCGAAGGGATGCTTGCGCAAGTCGTCGCGCAGTTCGGGCAGCGTCTGCTGGTTACTGGTCAGACACACTTCCAAGGTGATGCGGCGGTCGGCGACGTATCGGACCAGGTTCTCGATGTAGCGCCGCTTGTCGCGAATCCGCGGATCGACGATGCGACCGGCGGAGAACAGCCACGTCCCGTGACCGACGCGATCGGCATGACAGTCGGTGATCGCCTGGAAGATCGACTCGGGTCCATAGTCCTCACCGGCGTGCACCGTCGCACCGAGGAAGTGGTCGTGGATCAACTGGTAGGCGGCCGCGTGGTGGGCGGCGGGAAAACCGCGCTCCTGGCCCGCGAGATCGAAACCCACCACCGGCAAGGCATCCTCCTCCACGGCGGCGACCGTCGCACGAGCCAGCTCGAGCGATGCCAGAGAGTAGATCTGTTCACGAGGTGCGTGCGGAAGTGCCGCGAAGTAAGCGGCATAGTGACGCGAGAACACCGGCAGGAAGAATCGCATCGCGCAGACGATGACTCCGGCGGCGAAGGGCGGTCGCGTTCCGTCGACGATGTCCTGGCGCTTGTTGATGTGCTTGCGAGCGCGCTCGATCCCGCGCGCGACCGCGCGGAGGACGTCCCGGATCTGAAAGGCGTCATGCACGTGCAGCTGCGGCGCAAACCGCATCTCGACGTAGCAGACGTTTTCCGCGTCGCAATCGAGACACAACTCGTACGCCGCTCGCTCCAACGACTCGGCATCCTGCAAGCAGGCGACCGTGAACTCGAATCCCTTCAGATACTCGGGGAGGTTCTTGTAGGCCCGCTTGAAGACGAGTTCGAGCAACCCGTCGCGACTGGTGCTGGGCAACGCCACCTTGCGCTCAGCCGCCAGTTCGATCAGCGTCTCGACTCGCAGCGAACCGTCGAGGTGGACGTGGAGGTCCGCCTTCGGCAGGGAGGCGAGGAATTCACGATCGATCGCAGAAGCCGCCTTCTTGGGGCCGGCCGGCTTGCTCTTGGGCATCGCGCGATTCTGGGTGCGGAGTCGACGTCGGGCAAGAAGCGCTAGCCCGGACTACTCGTGAACGTCGTCGCGAGATCGCCGCACGTCGATGTCCGGCAAGGAGCTGCGTCGGTCGGCGACCGACGCGCAGTTGTGGCTACGCTGCCAGGGAGGAGCCGACGTAGCGACGACGCCGGGCACGACTTGTGGCGATCGCAGCAGACGTTCACGAGTAGTTCGGGCTAGCCCGGATTATTCGTGAACGTCGTCGCGAGATCGACTCAGGTCGATGCCCGGCAAGGAGCTACGACGGTCGACGACCGAAGCGTAGCTGTAGCTACGCTGCCAGGGAGGAGCCGTCGTAGCGACGCCGCCGGGCGCGACTTGTGGCGATCGCAGCAGACGTTCACGAATAATCCGGGCTAGACAGGCTTGCCGCCGTCGATGGGGTTCGCGAGCATGCCGACGTGCCGCCGGTCTGGACCTTCCTCGACGCCACGGTGATCGAGCGCGCGAGCTTCGTCGATCTGGAGCGGACACTCGCGCGGGCCGAGACGGAACCCGTGCTGCCCCCCAATCGCTGGCGCAACGTGCACCGCGTGCACTCGGACGATGGCGGGGTCTACTGGCTGAAACGATTCACGAGGACGCAGGCGAAGAACCGCTGGCGCAATCGCTGGTCGCAGCCGCGCTGCACTCACGACGCCGAACGCGAGGTGCGCATGGCCCAGGACCTCCAGGCTCGCGGGTTCCGCGCCGCTCGGGCGGTCGCACTCGGAATCGACGGTGCCGCCAGTTGCTGCCTCCTGGCGAACTTGGCGGGTGAGAGTCTGCGCGACCGATTCCTTCGCACCGGGGTGGATCCTCGCACGGTGCTGGCGGCAGCCGACTTCGCCGGCGCGCTCGTCCGCGCCGGTTTCGTCTTGCCCGACCTGTCGCTGGAGCACGTGTTCGCGACGCCGAACGACCAAGGCGGCGTCGACTTCGGCGTGATCGACCTCCATCGAGGCCGCCGCGGTCGCGCGTCGGGACGGGATCTCGTGCGCATGTTGCGCCGCACGATCAAGTCTGCCGCGGGGATCGTGATCGCGCGGCGATTCGCGCTCCGGGCGGCGGTCCGCATGCTCCGTGCGAGCGGACACGGCACCCGCACGCGCGCGGTGATCTCCGCCCTGCCGCCGTTCGATACGCACGGTCGCTACGACGCCGCGCTCCGCGCCAAGCGATACGGCGAGCGGAGCAGGTCCCGCGACGGTCGCGAGCGCTCGCTGCTCGCGTCGGTATGGCCGTTCGCACCCGGTGCACACGTCTTGGATCTGCCCTGCGGCCGCGGACGGTTGCGATCCCTGTGCGAGGATCTCGATACCCGCTGGCACGGAGCGGATCGCTCTCGTGCCATGCTGGCCGAGGCAGCGCAGGGGAAGGATCCCACGGCCGACGATCGGCTGGCCTGCGCCGATGCCTTGGCGATGCCTTTTGCGGATCGCGCGTTCGACGGCGTGATCGTCTTCCGATTCCTCCACCACGTCCCCGACGACATCGCGCACGCCGTCTGCCGTGAAGCCGCCCGCATCGCCGACGGCGCCGTGCTGGTGTCCTTCTTCCATCCCGTCTCGGCACATCACCTGATGCGTACGCTGCGCAGCCGCATCTTCGGACGGCCGCAGACCCGATTCGCGCGCGCGCTCAGCGCCCTCGACGCGTGGTTCGATGCGGCAGGCTTCCGCCGAGTCGCGGTCGCTGCCGAGGCGGCCTATCGACGCGACCTCTGGATCGCCGTCTACCGGCGCAGCCGCTGATCGTCGAGACTCAGCGCAGGTGGAACCGCGAGTTGGCGCCGCTGCGCGGCCCGGCCCCCAGGTCGCCGCCGAGCACGCGATCGAGGGCACTCTCGACCGCGAGGACATCGTCGTTCGCGTCGAGCGCGTCGAAGGCCGCCTGCAAGGAGTCTTGGACGTTGTGCACGGCGTGATCGATCCCTTCGAAGCGTCCGGCAGCTTCGATGGCACCCTCGCGCGCGAGTTGCACCAGCAGCTGATAGACGTCGGTGATCGGCAGTCCGATCGCTTGGGCCAGCTTCTCGGGCGAGTTCTCGCCGTCGATCATGGTCAACAGCTTGATCTCGACGACGCCCAGCGTGAGGGAGGCGATGCGTGCGAGCATGTCCGGCATCGGCTTGATCGCAGCCCGCGGGTCGGGAAACACCGACCGGAGCGTACGCCAGTCGTCGAGTCGCTTGGTCGTCTCGAGAAGGATCGGCGTGATCCCGAGTCGCAGGTCGTATGCCAGCGCGAAGTCGGGCAGCGTGTCGAGCTTGCGGTACGAGAAGTAGCTTTCTTCCTGCGCTCGCAAGAAGTCGAACAGCACTTCGCCACCGAGTTGACGGACGACACCGCGCAGCTCTGCGCCACGGAACACTCCGGCTTCGTGCAGCGTCAGCACGGTCGGAGTGCCCTCCTCCCGATGGCGGACCTGTGCCCGCGCAAGCAGGTCGGCGCCGATCTCGCGGTATTCCATCGGCGTCGCCCCCGGCAGAACGCGGCGAACGACCGCGTGCGGATCGAGGAAGGCGATCACACCGCGCTGGATGAAGATATCGAGCCGGTTGTCGTGCTTCTCGAGGCTGAGGCAGCCGGTGTGCTTGCCGGAGCCCAACATCTGGAGCACTTCCTCGATGGCGATGAAGTCCGCTCGACCCGCGAAGCTGTAGTCCTGCGGGCCGGACGACGCCAACATCGTTCGATCGAAGGCTGCCGCGAGTTCGCCAAGCGCGGCCTGACCGATGACGGCACCGAGCACCCACTCGGCTTGTCGTACTTCACTCTTCTGGTCCGCGGAGCGGAGGAAGGTCCGGAGCGCGCGGCGCACCCGCGAGAACAGATGCTCGGCGACGAGCGCGAAGGTGTCGCTCTTCGTCCCCGACATCTCCTTCTTCCGCTGGAAGACTTCCCGGGTTCGCGCCAAGAGGTGCGTGAGGTCTGCTTCCGCCAGCTCTCCCTCACCTCGCGCCATCGCCGTGATCACGGCAGCGACGTCGAGCGCGAGGTCTTCGACGTTTCGGTCGGCTCCAGGGTCTGTGGGATCGATTCGCGACACGACGGTGTAACCCGGAATTTCGTCGGTGCCGTAGCCCGCGCTTGAGCCAAAGGTCGAATGGTGGCCGTCTTGCGGCGATCTCGCGAGACCATGGGCGTCACACGACCAAGGTCTTCGCCTCACGCTGCGGGTTGAGCGCAGCGTCGAAGATTGCAACACTGCGCTGATGCGCGCGCTGGCGGTGCTCTCGATCCTGGCGATGGCCGCGTGGCTGGGAGCGCCTACGGAGCCGGCGACCCTGTCTGCCGCCTGCTCACCGACGGCCGGCAAGTGCGCGGATTGCCACCGCAACATCGCGACGGAATGGCGCGAGAGCGCCCACGCGCGGGCCTTCGTCGACGAGCATTGGCAAGCGGAACTCGCCCGCACCAAGTCTCCCGAGCGGTGCATGGGATGCCACGCGCCGGTCTCCGTGCACGAGCGGCTGGGTCGCCCACCGCGCGTGCGCGAAGCCGATCGCAACCACGGGGTCGACTGCGCGGCCTGCCACGTCCACCGCGGACAAGTGCACGGTCCCTTCGGCTCGGGCGCAGACGGCCACGCCCCCGACGGCGATCCGCTCTTTCGCGAAGCGTCGTCCTCACGGCTGTGCGCCGGCTGTCACGACCTGCGCATCGGCCCGGTGCTCCCGCTGGCCCGCGACCACGCGAAGTCCGCCGCCGCGCGGGCCGGCAAGGGTTGCGTGCGCTGCCACATGCCTCACGTCGAACGACCGATCGCCAACGACCCTCGAACGGGGCAGCCGACCCCAACGATTCGCGAGGGCCGACGACACGAACTGCTGGGCCCCGGTGATGCGGAGTTCGCGGCATCCGCGTTCGAAGTCGAGGTGACCGCGACCGCTGAGGAACTCCGATTGACGATCGCCAACCGCGCGGGCCATCGCGTGCCGGGACTGGTCGGGCGCGCCTTCGAGTTCACCGTCGAGTCTCTCGACAGCCAACGCGTGGTCGATCGCCGGAACGTCGTCATCGATGCCGAGAACCTCCTCTATGTCGACGAGACTCGTCGCTTCGCCTGGCCGCGGGCGGCGGGTGCAATCGCGGCGAAAGTTCGTATCGTGCATCGATTCCTGGATTCCGAAAGCCTGCTCGAGGAGTTGGACTTCTCCTGGTGAGGTCTGTGCGCGCGGGCGCGACGCGCATCTCGCGCGGGCCCCAGTCCCGGTCCCCGGCATGAACGAACCAACGACCACCGCGGAGCAAGAGGCCTTGATCGCAGCCCGCGCCACCCTGGACGAACTGGGTCTCGTCGTGAACGAGGCCGTGCGACTGCGTCCGCTGTCGGGCCATCATTCGTCGCTGCTGTTGCCATGCCGCGGGCCAACCGGTCGCGAGTTCGTGCTGAAGCAGTTCGTGCGCCCCGACGACGCGCGCTTCTACCCGCCCGAAGTTCGACTGGACGACTTTCCCCGTCGGGAGTGCGCCTTCTACCGCTACCTGGACGGCGTCGACCCCGATCGCCGCGACATCCCCGCACCTCGCACCGTCCTTCTCGACCCGCTCGATCCCCCGCGCTGGATCCTGCTCGAGTGGATCGTCGGCGCGCCCGGCCCGAGCGAGGAATCGCTCGGTATCGACCAAGTGATGACGGTGATGGACGCGCTTCGGTCGCTGCGCGCCGAGTCGATGCTCGGGCGGCGTGACTTCCCGCTCAATCACTGGGATGTGGTCAGTTACGTCGAGCGAGTGCGACTGATGTACGACCCGCTGCTGTCGGTCATCGGACAACGACGTTGGCGCCGCGCCCTCGACTTCTTCGATGAAGCGGTCCGCTGGACCGAGACCCGACTGCCGGTCGTGGTCCACGGCGACTTCACCGAGCAGAACATCCTCGTCGATGCCGAGGGCAATCCCTTCCTGATCGACTTCGAGCGGATCGGCACGGGCAACGAGGACCATGACTTCGCGTGGCTCTGGATCCACAGCACGCGCGGCAACGAGTGGAAGCGATCGCTGCTCGAGCGTTGGTTCGGCACCCGATGGGGCTCCGACCGCATCAAGTCCGAGTGGGGCATCCGCTCGGCGATCGTCTACCTGGCGATGCGGCGGCTCCGCTTCGGCAGGCTCAAGTTTGGCATCGACGATCAGAACCTCGCCCGCAACCTGGCACTGCTCGACGCGGCCCTCGATGGCGGCGCGCAATTGTTTCCCGTCTGAGGGATTGTGGGCCTGGAGCGAGCCGAGTTCGCCGCCAACCGCGGTGGGCGCGCGGGTGCCTATTGAAGTTGGCACCACTGCCAATTGCGGCTTGCGGTATTGCCCTAAGTCTCTGGCGAGAATGAACTAGCGTCTGTCGACAGCGCTCGATGAGTCACCGGCACGAGACTTGCTTGTGACGATGACATGACCATGTCGGCGCTCGCTTCGAAGTTCGACATCCAAGACTGGCCCGCTGATACCAGCCGGGTTCCCCAAGTGTCGCCGGAGGCGGCCGCGGGTTGTGACGAGCCGACCGATGACGAGTTGATCGAGCGCCTTCGGGCCGGCGAAGCCGACTTCGTGATCCGCACCCTCCAGGATCGCTACGGTCGTCGCGTGCAGCACTTCGTGCGCGGCTTGGTGCGCGATCCTTGGCTGACGACCGAGGTCACGCACGAAGTCTTCGAGAAGGTCTTCCTGCGCAACGACGGTTACACGCTCGGCACCAACTTCCGCGCCTGGATCTTCGAGATCGCTCGCAACCAGGCTCTCACGGCACTGCGCAACGCACGACGTCGGCCGCGTCCGATCAGCAGTCTCCACCTCGACGAAGGTCGCGACGATCCGCTGGCGAGCTTGGTCGAGCACCGTGACCAGAGCGCAGTCGAGGAGGAAGAACTGATGGGTGCCTTCCGCCGCGCCGTCGAAGAGCTCCCCGAGCACTACCGCACCGTTTTCAACCTCTGTGTGCGCGATGGAGTCTCCTATCAGGAGGCCAGCCAGCAACTCGGATTGCCGGCGGGAACCGTGGGCATCCGCATCATGCGCGCCCGCAAGCGCCTCTTCGCCGAACTCGGTCGCCACCTCGGTCGCCTGCGTCGACCGCCGGCCTGCTTCGCCGAAGGCCATCGCGACCGCGCCTGAGCGGCACCGCGAAAAGCGTTGGCTTGCGCGCGCGCGGGCGGCGAGCATCCGCGCGTGGCTTCGGTCTCTCTCACCATCGCCGGCACGACCCTCACGCTGGAGACCGGCAAAATCGCGCGCTTGGCATCGGCGGCGGTCGTCGTCTCCAGCGGCGACAACGTGCTGCTCACGACTCTGGTACTCGGCGGGGCTCGCGAGGGCGTCGACTTCTTCCCCCTGACGGTCGAGTATCGCGAGAAGCTGGCGGCCGCGGGGCGAATCCCCGGTGCCTACGGTCGCCGTGAGGGACGCATCAGCGACCACGAGGTGCTCGTGAGCCGGCTGGTCGATCGCTCGATCCGCTCCCTCTTCCCCGACGGCTTCACCAACGAAGTTCAGGTGCAGGTCATCGTGCTGTCCGCGGACCCGGCCGCGGATCTGTCGACACTCGCCATCGTCGGCGCCACCGCAGCGCTCGCGCTCAGCCCGGCACCCGCCAAGGGTCCGGCGGCGGGGATCCGGCTGGTCAAGGTCGGCGACGGCTTCACGCCCTTCCCACCGCTGATGCGGCGCGACGCCGCAGAACTCGACTTCGTGGTCAGTGCAGGTCCCGACGGTTTGGTGATGGTCGAGGGCGGCGCGCGGGAGGTCGACGAGGCGACCTGCATGGCGGCGCTCGCCCAGGCCGGCGAGTGGATCGCACGACTTCAGAAGGCGATCAGCCAGCTCGTCGAGGCTCGCATCGCCGAGGTCGGTGCGATCGACAAGTTGCCGTCCCCCACTCCGCCGACGCTGCCGAGTCTGCCGGAATCGACCGCGCAGTCACTCCGAGCGGCGCTGATGCAAACGCAGAAGGCCGCGCGGCTCCGCGCGATCGCCACGGCCAAGGCGGAACTGCTTGCGAGTGCCGCTCCCGAGCAGAGCAAGTCGCTCGCAGCGGCCTTCGAAGAGGCGAAGTACACCTTCGTGCGCGAGGCGATCCTCGCCGAGGGCCATCGCCTCGATGGTCGCGGATTCGATGACGTGCGCCCGATCAGCGGCGAAGTCGGGCTGCTGCCACGAGCTCATGGTTCCGCGCTGTTCACGCGTGGGGAAACGCAAGCGCTCGTGACATGCACGTTGGGAACTGCCGAGGAAGCGCTGCGGACCGACACCCTCGGTGGTTCGGTCACCGATCCCTTCATCCTCCACTACAACTTCCCGCCGTACAGCGTCAATGAGGCCCGACCGCTGCGTGGACCGGGCCGTCGCGAGATCGGTCACGGCGCACTCGCACGGCGCGGCCTGCTCGCGGTGTTGCCCCGCTTCGAAGAGTTCCCCTACACCATCCGCATCGAGTCGGAGATCACCGAGAGCAACGGCAGTTCGTCGATGGCGACGGTGTGCGGCGGCTGTCTCGCTCTCATGCAGTGCGGCGTGCCCATCACGCGACCGGTCGCCGGGATCGCGATGGGACTCGTCACCGACGGCGAACGCACGGCCGTCTTGACCGACATCCTCGGTGACGAAGACCACCTCGGGGACATGGATTTCAAGGTCGTCGGCACCGAGCTCGGAGTGACGGCACTCCAACTCGACAACAAGGTCGGCGGACTCTCGACCGAGCAGTTGGCGCAGGCGCTCGAGCAGGCGCGACGGGGGCGACTTCACGTGCTCGCCGCGATGAAGACGGTCCTGGCCGCACCGCGCGAAACCCTCGCGCCGCGCGCGCCACGCGTGATCCGCACCACGATCATGCCCGACTCCGTAGCCGTGCTCATCGGTCCGCGGGGCCAGACCATCAAGGGCATCGGCGCCGCAACCGGTGCGTCGATCAACGTCGACGACGAAGGCGTCGTGCGCATCTATGCCGCTGCCGAGGAAGCCGCGAAGAAGGCCCTGCGAATGGTCGGCAAGGTGTGCGGAGTGCCGCGCCGAGGCGGCTACTACCAGGGGCTGGTCACGCGCGTCGAGAGCTTCGGAATCTTCGTGCGGATCAACGAGGTCGTCGAAGGGCTCGTCGGTCGCGACGAACTCTTCGAGAACCGACGCGAGCCCGACCGTGAGTTCGCGATCGGTGATGAGCTCGTCGTGCGTCTGATCGGTGTCGATGCGCGTGGTCGCCTGGAGTTCTCGCGTCGCGCCGCGATCGCGGTCGACGAGGCACTGATCGAGTTCTGAGCGGGATCGAACCGACTCAGACGCGCGCCGAATTCAGGTTCGCAGGCGGAGCGGACCACACGACCCGCTCGGGCAGCATCTTGGCGACCCGCTGCGCGAGCGGGGTCGGAAGCAGGCCGTACGAATGCGAGTCCGCCGTGGTGCGGCGCACGACACACACGTTGCCGAGCACGAGCTTGTGACGATCGGAGTCGTCCACCCGGAGGTGGGGCACGCGACCGTCGGAGAGTTCGAAATACCAAGGCGCACCACGCGACGGTGCGCGCACCTCGGTGTCCAAGATGGCCTCGCACGCGGCGAGTTCTTCCGCGCGCTTGCGTTCGGCCTCGATCACTTTCTGCCGTTCGGCATCGGTGAGTCGCTGCTGTTCCCGAGCAGCCACGAGCTCTGATTCTCGCGCGGACTTCTCGGCCTCGATGCCCTCACGACCGACTTCCTTGCGATGCACGCGCTCCTCGTGTGCGAGGCGCTTGGCGTCCTTCTTCGACAGCAGTTTGGCCTTCTCGAGCTGATCGCGGAGGTTCATCGCTGAAAGAGGATACCGCATCGGAACCTCGGGCGCGGCGTTACGCCCGCTCGGCGCGGGGATATGCCACCCGCCCCGAATCAATGCCTACCAGCCAACTGAAGCCCCAGATGAGAACCAAACTTCCGTCCAGAATTCTGCAACCGCTGACCGCAACGCTTCTGTGCGGCGCGACCCTGAGCGCGCAGGCAGTCTGCGACTTCCTCCCTACCGCGCCGGAAGTGGTGCTGAACACCTCGTTCGGCGTGGTCCACACGTCGTGCGGCCCGGTCCAGGTCGCCGGCGGCATCTACCAGTTTCGCAACGTGGTGATCCCCGCCGGAGTCCGGGTGCGCGGCAGCGGCCCGAATCCACTGATCATCCTCGCCACCGGATCGGTGACGATCGACGGCGAACTCTCGGTGCGGGGCGGCGACGGCCAGCGCGTCGACACGCTCAACTCCGCCAACTTTCCATCCATCGGCGGACGAGCGGTGTGCGGCGGGAGCGACGGCGGAATGGGCAGTCCCTCATCGGTCAGTCGAAGCCCGAGCGGTCAGCAGGGTTGGTCTTTCGCCAACAGCCAGAACTTGGGCGGATTCCCCGGGCTCCTGTCCTGCGCCCAGAATTGCGGGCGAGGTTCAGCCGGAGGTGGCGGCAGTTTCGCAACCGCAGGCGACCCTCATTACCTCGTGCTTTCCAACGGCACCGCGAACATCCAGCAGCTCGGCGTCGGCGGCTCGGGATGCACTTCATCGTCCGTGAGCCTGCCGGGGGGAGCGCCCGGAAGCGCGGTCTTCGTCGACGGCATTCCCGACAATGATTTCCTCGGCACCGGCGTCAACGTGTTCCGCCGAAGCCTGGTACGAGGGGAACTGAGTGCCCTGATCGGCGGCCAAGGCGGCGGCGGTGGTGGTGACTTGTCGTGGCAGGGCTGCACGATCCTCGACCCGAACTTCCACAACGACGCCAAGGGCGGCGGCGGCGGGGCGGGCGGCGGAGTCGTCATCCTCTTCGCGGCCGGGCTCGTGCACATCGGTGGAGATGGCCGAATCGATGCCGATGGCGGCAACGGCGGCGGCGGTGAGCAGGCCGGCGGCAACACTCACGGCGGCGGCGGCGGCGGCGGCTCCGGCGGACTCGTCATCGTCGGATCTTCGACCGGCATCGAGTTCGTCGCCCACGGCGAGACCTACGCCAACAACGATTTCTCCTTTGCGGTGTCGGCCGACGGCGGAGCCGGCTTGCAGGGGGTATTCGGGGGAAGCGAGATCCGTTCGAAGTACGACCGGGTCGGCTTCAACTGGCCCTCTCGACCCGTCGGCGGCCTCGGCGGCATGGGTATCGTTCAGTTCGTCACCCCCATCGGGGCCAACCAGGACGGCACGAACACAATCCTCGACGACCATGTGCACGTCGTCCAGAACGGCGCTCGCCTGACCGGCGCACAGAAGCAGCGCTACCTCGCTTGGCGTGGCTACTTCGATGCCGCGCGAGCCACGTATGTCGACGATGCGGGTCTTCCGACGAACATCGGTCGCAACGAAGGGGACATCCGGCCCTCGCCGATCCTCATCCCGCTGCTCTGAGCTACGCCCGACTCACTCCGGTGCGAGGTCATCCACGAATCGCACCGCGACCCCGATTCGACCCGAGCCCAGGGCTTCGAGTCGAACGAGCTGCGCCCGTCGCGCTCGCCCGTCGATGAGAACTTCGACCTGGGCATCGCTCTCGGCGACGAAGTAGACGCCGCTGGCCGAAGCATTGCGGGCGGGACCGGCGACCCGCAGTGCGGCAAAGTCCACGACCACGGTGCCGGTCGCCGGGACCCGTTGTCCAAAGCGCCGATCGCCGTCTTCACCCTGGTCCCGCGGGGCTTCGCTGCCGATCATCCTCGCTTTGGATCGACCGATATCCGCTCCCGGCTTGACCTCCCCTCCACCACAACCGCGACCCGCCGATCGCCCCGAACTCGCGTTCCAGCGCGAATCAGGCTGGGCCCTCGGGTACCGCGATCGACGATTCTCGGTGAACAGCGGCCGTGGAACCGATCGCCGGGAACGACGGGCGCTGCGTGCGTTGCTGGCGCGCATTCCGGACGCACACGGCCCCTGGCTCGACGCGCCGTGCGGTGCGGGCCGCATGAGTCCGGAGCTGCCCGGCCCGGTGGTGCAACTCGACTACGCCGCCGAGATGCTCACCGCGATCGAGCAGCCGACCGGACCGCGCATTCGCGCCAGTGCCTTCGCACTGCCTTTCGCGGATCACTCCTTCGCCGGTGTCCTGTGCCACCGCCTCCTGCATCACGTTCCGACCTCGGAAGCGCGCGTGCGACTGCTTCGCGAACTCGCTCGCGTCAGCAACGGCCCACTGATCGTTTCCTTCTTTCACTCCTTCTGCGTGCAACACCTGCGACGGTGGATGTCGCGCAAGTGGAAGCACAAGCCGCGCAGTTCCCGCGGCGGTGTGACCTTGCGCACCTTCCTGTGTGACCTGCGCGAAGCCGGATTGCGTCCCGTGGCCGCACGCCCACTCCTGCCGCTGTGGAGTGAGCAGTGGCTCGTGCTCGCAGTGCGCGCCTGAAGGCGGCCACGCTCAGCGCGGTCGTCCCCCACCCTCGCCGAACAAGAACTCCTCGATGGCGTCGTGAGCGCTCGGCATCACGATCGGCCACGGCACCGCACCGACGGGCCGCCACCGCGCCCGACCGGTCGCTTCGGCGAGCTTGGTGACGGCTTCGAGCGATGCCGATGCGTTCGAGCCGACGACGAGAAACTCCACGTCCTCTCGCTGCTCCAGGTCGGCCCGAGTCACGCCACCGCCGTCGATGACGACCACGCGTCTCGCAACACCGGGCGCAGACAACGCCGCGCGCGCCACCGCGTAGCCGCCCTCGCGTTCACCGACGAGCAGTACCTCGTCGATGGGCAGGAACTCACGCAGCTGCTCCAACACATCGAGCACCGCCCCGACAGCGCTGCGGAATCGACCGGGCGACTCCATGACGACGAGATGGCCGCGGCCTCTCGAATCGAAGTCGACTCTCCGAAGGGCCTCGACCGTCCACGCCGGATGAAGGCTCTTGGGCGAGTCCGGGCGGTGCAGCCGAGCCGACCAACTCGGAGTGCCCGGCAGGACCAAGACCAGTGGTCGACGCACACCGCTCGCGCGATCCGCGCGGACCGCATCGAAGTCGATCGATACCATCGCGTGATCACCCAGCGGTGAGCCGGCCGCACTGCGCTCGCCGAGCGGAACCGCGATCGTTCGTCTTCCCTTCAGTGCCGCGAAGGCGTCTTCGCCTTCACGAAGCGCATCGCGAAATGCCTCAGCGGCCATGAGATCTTCGAGCGGATGCGCGTTTGGCAGCCGTGGTTCGCCGGAGAAGGGCTGCTCCACCGACCAAGTCAGCGCGCGAAGCGAGGCCGCCGGCAGCCCCACACGCGCCGACGACGGCAGCGTTGCGAACACCCCATCGTGCCGAGCGACATCGGGAGCGGTCCCGAGCAGCAGCATGGGAAGCTTCTCGGCACGTTTCGCGAAGTCCGGCTGGAGGAACACCTCCTTCTCGTGGATCAACGCCGGCTCCGAGTCACCGAGCGCGACGAGGGCTCGGACCCGCAGCCGGCGCGGCGTTCGATCTTCGAGCGGCAGTTCCGCCTTGGCTCGGTAGCGAGTGAGATCGTCGGGCGCCGTGCGACGATCGACACGCGAACGAGCAATGGGCTTGCCGTCCGCTTCCAAGAGTTCGAACTCGACCACCAGCGGAGGCAGTTCGTCGGGCAGCCGTCGAGGGCTCCAGAGCGTGGCATGCACGGCCTGAAAGCGCTCCCCGTCCACCACTTCGGGCAGCGCCAGGAGCACGGTTCCGCCGCGCACGCGCGCGAGGAAGTCGAGTGCGCGGCCGTCGGCAGCCGCGAGGGCGGACATGGTCGCGGCGAAGGGATCGGAATCGTCCGCGGCAGCGAACGCTTCGGCGAGGTCGGCGCGTCGTTCTGGGTCGGACCGCAACCAGGCGTCCAACAACTCCGATCGCAACTGCATGAGGCGGGCGAACGACTGTCGTTCCGCGCGCAGCGGTTGCGCTCGAAGACCGAGCGTCGTGACGACGGTCGCCGAGAGAACGATGCCCAAGAGACGGCCGATGGATCGACTCACCGCGCGGTTTCCTTTTCCGGGTAGCGCTCGCGAACGAAGGCGTGGAACGCGTCGTCGAAGGTCAACGGCGTGATACCGAACGCCGCCTTGAGCGCATCGCGCTGCGCTTCGCCGGACTTGAGCCGCCGAACGAAGTCCGCCATCGCAGGCCCACCTTTCGTCGTGATCAGGAAGTCCACGAAGGCAAACGCGTGCGCATGCTCTTCGAGTTCGAGTTGCTCGCTGTTCTTCTGGTGGATCGCCACGAACTTGCGGATCTGGCCCGTCTCGAGGAGCTGACGGATTCCCGACCGGTAGCGACCGTTCCGCCAGTTCGTACCGGGCTGAATGGTGGCCTCTTCCACGCAGTACGCGGAGCAACGACCGTCGATCTCCATCTCGAACCAGTGCGCGAGACCCTCATCGACCCAGCCGTCGCCGCCCAAGCCCAGTTCCTTCACCGGTGTGAAGTTGGAGATCAGCAGATGCACCACGTTGTGGACGACGACGCGGTGCAGATCGACGTCCTTCGGCATGGAGCGAGGATCTTCGAGTACGACCCACACCGGCAGGCCGCCCGTGAGCTTGACGTTGTTGCCCATGACCCCGATGCCGGTGAGGCGCGGCGTCATCTCTCGTTGATCACGGGCGTCGGCGAACATGTGCACACCGATCCGCGTCGAGCTGTCCTCGGTTTCCGAAGGGAAGTCCGCAGCACTCAATCCGAGGACCTCGCAGAACCGTGAGCGCACGATCTCGAGTCGCTCCCCGTAGAGGTGCATGCGCCGATGCGGATCGACGGTCTTCTTGTCGATCGTGGTGCCCGCTAGCCCAAAGCTCAGGTCGAAGAAGGGGGTGCGAAGATGCTCCAGAGACTTCGACTTGCAGAATCGGTCGACACTTGCACGGCGGCCTTCCAACCATCGAGCCACAAGTGCCCGGCGCTCCTCCAGCGCAGCCTCGAGCTCCGCTCGCTCGCATTTCGGGCAGTCGACGTCGAGCGCACCGGAACACTTGCGGCAAGCAGCCGCAACCGAGCAGAACTGGACCGCACGTTCCTGCTCGAGCGTCACGCCGCGGTGCTCCTTGCACTCGGTGCTGCCTACGGCCTGGCACTTGGTGCACCCCGGTGTGCGGGCGTCCTGCGCGAACGAAGTCGCGATCGACGACCACGCGGTCACCGCGGAGATCAAGGCTGTGCGCAACCAGCGGACCGACACCATGCGGCCGAGGATAGTCGGCCGAGCGGTGAAGGTCACAAGAGCCGGAGCATCGGATGCGTCTGCGGCACGACTCGATACAGGAATCCGACACTGCCGGCGGCTCTCGTGAACTGTTCGAGTCGATCGACGGCAAGCGGGTCGGACACGTGCCGGGCCGGAGTCACCGGCTGCAGGATGAGCAGCACGCGTTCGCGAAATGGCGCCAACGCTTCGAGCATCGAGTTGAAGGACTCGTCGCGCACCGCGCCGGTCAACACCACTTTGACGTCGATGGTCGCGCTCGATCTGTACGCGGCCGTTTCGATGCACGCGCGGTGCTGCGCCGTGAAGTCGCCGGACTCGAGAGTCTCGGGCAACTTCCAGTCGGCGCTCAGATGCGCGATGACCGGCAAGCACTTCGCCAGCGCATCGGCGTCGTGTGCCGCCGTCTCGAGGTGAAGGCGGCCCGACTCGCCCAGCGCCGCACCGAATTCGCGAACGAACTCGGGAAAGACCAAGGGCTCGCCACCGGTCATCGAGATCCGCCAAGGCCCGACCGGAACGAACGGCGATCGTGCTGCCGCCTGCCGTGCCAGCTCCAGCGCCGCGCCGGCGTCGACCGGGTTGCGAACGGAGCGATCGAGGCCGTGGACCGGAAACTCAGGGCGAGCGCGCCAGCTACCGGGAGTGTCACAGTAGCGGCAGCGCAGCGGGCAGGTCGCCACGCGCACGAAGGTCATGGGTTCGCCCACGAAACGACCTTCACCCTGGATCGAGTGAAAGATCTCGATGAGCGCCGCGCGCGCCAGAGCAGGCGCTGTGTTCATGAACGAGTCCGATCAGCGCGATGGCGACGGATCGGCAACGCGCGCGGTCACTTCTTCGCGGCGGGCTTGGCAGCGGCCGGCGCATCGGCAGTCGCTTCGGCCTTCAACTGCTTCTTGGTCTTGGCCTTGAACTTGGTGCGGACCTTGGGGAGGCCGAGCACCGACTTCTCCTCGCTCCAGCGGCCTTCCCGCTTGAGGACCGCGAGGCGCTCGATACGAGTCCAAACGCTGCGGTTGCCCTTGCCGGTGCCGGAGATCTTGAGACTGGCGTGGATGGACATGAGAGTGGCGGCGCGGCACCGACGGCTCGCGCTACTGGTTGGTGCGGATGAGTTTTCGGAGATCGTAGACCTGCGTGAGCCCGCTGACGGCGTTGCGAAGCGACGACAGGCGCTCTTCGCGCGCTGGGTCGTCGAATCGCGTGGGCAGATCGAGGCCGCGCAACCGATCGAGGTCGCGAGCACCGTCCGCTTCACTGCTGTAGCAGACCACTAGGTACCAGAGCTGCTCCGCTCCCGGGCTACCGCTGGTGACGGCGCGAATTCGGGTTTGGGTCAGCCCCTGATCGCGGAACCAGGTGGCGGCATCCGCCGCCCGGCGACGATCACGGGCGGAACATTGTAGGAGCGGGAATCCAAAGTGCGAGAGAATCTCCTCCTCGTCCGCCTTCGAGAGGACGCTCGTCGGCACCCACTCCGGTGTCTTCGAGGGCACCCCCTTCCGCAGCTCCTCTTGCGGCGCGTTCGGCGCGGTGAGCCGCCCGAAGAAGAAGCCGCCGGCGAGGCACAGGAGAGCCACGAGGACCACCCCCAGGCCGTCGAGACCGGCCCCGCCGCGCGAAGCGAGCGGAGCCGCCTTGGTCGGTGCCGCGGGACCGGCGAAGGCCGCGCGGAACTTCGACAGCAGCCCGCCCGACGCCGACGCCGACTTGCGGGAACCGCGTGGCGGAGTGGAACGGGCAGCGGGTGCGGCTGCCGGCCGAACGAGGCTGGAGCCGCGTTCACGCAACAACTCGAAGAGATCACGGCCCTTGCGGCCCATCACGAACTCCCAGATCGAAGAGCGAAGCCGACCGCGGTGCTGCGCGGTCACGGAATACGCACTGCTGGCGCGGCCTGACCACCGCGCCACCGCCCGCCAACCGCGTCCGCGGAGGCTTGCGGGACGCTACAGGTTCCGCTCCCGCGCATCAACCTCGAGGATCGTGGTCGAACGAATGTTGCTTGGCTCACGAGGCACTAGCCCGGATTATTCGTGAACGTCGTCGAGAGATCGCCGCAGGTCGATGTCCGGCGAGGAGCTGCGTCGGTCGACGACCGAAGCGTAGCTGTAGCTACGCTGCCAGGGAGGAGACGACGTAGCGACGCCGCCGGGCGCGACTTGCGGCGATCGCAGCAGACGTTTACGAGTCATCCGGGCTAGGCCGCGCGATGAGTCGCAGCGCCTCCGATTCCGCCTTCGCGCTCTCGGCGGTGCCCACGCGCGCCCGGACCCAGTGTCGTTCCGCGGTCGCAGCCCGGCCTGGCAGGCGGTCGACGAGAGTTCGACCGAGCAACATTCCTTCGACCAGCATCAGTCGGCGGCGAAGACCCTGATCCGCGCCAAGACGTCCTCCTGGGCATCGGCATCCGGCGCCTCGAGGTATGCCCGCGCCCGAGCCACCAACTCCTCACGGTCGCCGAGTCGATCGAGCGCCATCAAGCCGTACAGAACGGGCAGACTGCGGTCGAGGCCGTAGCGCACCTGGTCGTCGCGCGCGCGGTCGCACAGTTGCAGCGCCTCGCGCGACGTCGCCGGCCCGCCGTCGCGCGCGAGGAGCGTCATCGCGAGTTCGAGGGCAGGCGCGCCGTCCTCCCGCAGTGCGAGCGCCGCGCGCAGATGTCCCTCGGCCGCGCCGAGATCGCGGTCGACGAGAGCCGCCTTGCCGGCTGCGTAACGTCGCTCCCATTCGCCGCGGACGAGGTTCTCTACGGCCTGACGATCGACACTCGCAGGGGCGCTCCGCAGGAATTCGACGAAGTAGGCCCATGAAGCGTCGCGATCCGGCTCGGCGAGCCAGAGCTGCCAGCCACGATCGCGCAGCGCCTCCGCGAACAACTGCTCGACCTCGGGATCCCCGGGCATGACCGCTCGCACCTCGCGCAGCAGAATCAGCGCGTCGGCGAGGCGCTTTTGGCCACGATAGGCGACCGCACGCAGCAACTTGCCCTTAGGATTGCCGGCATCGAGGGCGGCGATGCGATCCGCGGTCGTGAGAAGTGCGTCGGGGGTCGCCACGAACAGGTCGCGCACACCGATCGCGCCGAGCACGGCCGCGAGTGCCTGCTGGATCTGGGTATCGCCCGGCCGCAGCGCCAGGGCGGCCTCATAGAACGCCTTCGCGTCGTCGAGTCGGCCCTGCGCACCCAAGGCCAGTGCGAGGCGAAACTGGAGGCCCGCGGCCTGCCGATCGCCGACCTGGATGATGCCTTCGCGGGCGATCGACTCGGCGGTCTTCGCCATGTCGGGCTGAGCGAGGAACAGCTCGCAGCGCGCGACCCACGCCTCTTCGCGCCACGGAGCGGATTCCACGGCCTTGCGCAGCGCGACCTCGGCCTCGAGCAGCCGGCCGGTCGCGCGCAGAAGGAGGCCTTTGGTCCAGAGCGCATCGTACGAGTTCGGATCGGCCGCCAGCGCACGCTCGAGAATCGCCGCGGCTGCCGTCGCTTCGGGCGCCTCGGCGGCCAGTCTGCCGTCCGGACCCGCGGCATCGCCGAATCGCCGCGCCGCATCGAAGGCGAGCACGCTCGGATGACCCGGCGAGAGCGTCTCGGCCTCCGCGAAGTAACCGGAGGCCGCCTCGCCGTCGCCGACCCGCCGTGCGAGTCTCGCCGCGGTCAGCTCGGATTCGAGTCTCGCTTCGAAGGCATGAGGCTGCTGCGGGTCGAAACTTCGCGCGGCGACGGCAGCACGCCCAGCGGCGCGGGTCGCCGCCTGGACGTCTCCGGCGAGCAGCGCAAGCTCCGAACCGGCGCGGGCTGCGCGCCAACGGTGCTGTGGGTAGCGGGCGACTGCCTCGGCCTGTTCGACGAGGTTGCGCAGCCCGGTCAGCTCGACGTCGGAGCCGCCGAACGAAGCCAATCGGGCATTGGCGAGGTTCAACAGCGCCAAGGCGTTCTCCGGGTCGCGGTCCAAGCTGGCCTGCCAGAGCGCCTCACTCGACCGAAACTCCGCCGACCGTGCATTGGTCAGGACGAACAGGGGCAAGATCGCGATGCCGGTCAGCACGACACCCACGCTCGGAAGGCTCGCGATGGCGAGTGCCAGCCCCGGCAACGCCAGGTACAGGTAGCGGTCCGCCGCGGCGATCGAGGATGCTGGCAGGGCCGTGTTCGCCGGCGCCAGCGCCACGAAGAAGACCGCGACACCCGCTAGGAAGACCGGGTTCCGGCGGCGAGCAAGGACGGCGATCAAGGTGACGAGCACCAGCACGATCGTCGCGACACCGACACCGGCGCGAAACGACTCGAGCGTCTTGACTTCGGGATACAAGACATCCAAGTCTGTTGGCCACAACGCTGTGAGCAGATAGTGCATCATCGCACCAGGCACCTGCAGGCATCGCTGCACGAGGTCGCCGGCTTGAATCACACCTCCGGCGGCCGCCACCGCAGCATGATGCGCCGCCGCCGGGACGCAGATCGCGGTGATGAGCAATGCTGCGCGCCGTGCGCCAATCGGCCAAACAACACCGGATTCGCCGGTTCCCAGCGGCCTTGCCCGCAGCGAGAACACCAGGATCCAGGCCAACGGGATCAGCACGATCGCCGTCGCCTTGGAGTAGACCGCGAGCAACGCGAACAGCATCGCTCGAAGCGGCAAGCGCCAGCCCGCCGACGCGCCGTGCGAACGCGCGACGCAAGTCAGCGCCAGGGCAGCGAAGATGCCGGACAAAAGATCTTTTTGTCCGGATACCCAACTGACCGACTCCGCGAGAGCGGGATGGACCGCGAACACCGCGCTCGCGGTGAGTGCGACCGCCGAGCGCACGCCCAGTCGCAGGAGAAGACGGAGGACACAGACCGCGGCAACCGCCTGCAGCACCACGCTGACCAAGTGGAATCCGAGTGGTCGCTCGCCGAACACTGTCGCTTGCAGCCAGAAGAAGGCGTGCGTGACCGGCAGGTATGCATCGGCGACGGTGCGGCGCGGATCGAGCGCCCCGAGCAGTCCGGCATTCCCGAGTTCCGAGCCTGGCCCGACAAGGCGGTTGTCGTCGAAGTTCAAGAAGTCGGCGACCAGCGCGGTCGGCAGGAAGGCCGCCGCGACGAGCAGGGCGAGGGCCAGCGGTCCGGCGAGGCCGAGGGGCAGGCGCGGAGGAGTCGACATCACCGGGGTTTTGGTTGACTGCGTCGGATGGCTGGATTGTGCTAGACGGCCGTTCTTAGCGCGTCGGGCCGGCGAAGTCGCCCGGCGCTAATCCAACGATCCACATGAAGCTCGCTTCCTTTCTTCTTTCGCTTGCCGCCGTGGGCGCGACGATCTCGTTCGCACAGGCGCAGGATTCCGTCACCTTGAACAACGGCGATCGCATCTCCGGCAAGGTGCAATCGATCACGTCGGGCGGCGTCGTCGTCGATTCGCCGGCCGCCGGGACCGTCACTCTGAAGCTCGAAGAGATCGCCGGGCTCAACGTGACGGGTCCGCTGAAGCTGGCCACTTCGGCCGGCGACAAGCTCGAGGCGACCGTCACCGGCCTGAGCAACGGTCAGCTTCAGGTTCAGGGCCCGAGCGGCCCCCGAAGCCTGACCGCAGCCGACCTGGTCGCTTGGACGCCCCCGACGCAGTGGACCGGATCGTTCTCGCTCGGCGGTTCGATCACGACCGGCAACACGGAGCGGCGGACTGCAAACGCGGCGGCCGAAGCGATTCGCCGCACCGACGATGACCGCCTCACCCTGCGCGGCACCTTCGACTACGGTCAAGACAAGTCCAGCGGCGCTTGGGTGACCACGCAGCGGCGAACCTTCGGCGCCGCGAAGTACGACTGGTTCTTCAGCAAGAAGACCTACGCCTGGGCGCAGGTGACCGCCGAGAACGACAAGCTGTCCGATCTGAGTCTTCGTCTCATCGCCGGTGGCGGTCTCGGTCACCAGTTCTATGACGACGCGGACTTCTCGCTGCAAGGCGAAGCGGGTCTGACCTACGTGGAGGAGAATCGCAATGTCGGGCCGGACAGCGACACCGTGGCCGTCCGGCTCGCCTATCGGGCGCGATGGCAGCCGACGGCGACACTCACCGTGCTCCAAGACGCCGAGTTCTACCCGAGCATCGAGGACATGGACGACTTCTACGCTCGTATCGACACTCGCGCCCGCGCGACGCTGACCGACAACATGTTCGCCCAGCTGCAGTGGATCCTCGACTACGACAACACCCCGGCCCCCGGCCTCGAGCGACAGGATCACCGCCTGATCGCCGCGGTGGGCTGGTCGTTCTGATTCGGGCGGAGGCGAGCCCTAGGCCATGAGCCTCCGCTCCGCTCTGCTGCTGTGGATCCGCGGCGCGGCGGAAGCCTACGGCGGCGACTTGCCGGTCCGCTGCCGGTTGCCGGCGAAGGCGCCGTCACCTGACGCCCAACGGCCGACCGCCCCGCCCATGCGCGTGGCCGAAGCCGTGGTTGCCGTCGCCCCACCGGTGATGCCGGCTCCGCCAATCGAGCTTCCGGGCGACCTGGAAGGACTACGCAGCGTTGCCGCGGCATGTCGCCGCTGCAAGCTGTGCAAGACGCGCTCGACGGTCGTGTTCGGCGAAGGCAACGCGGCCGCGCAGGTCATGTTCATCGGTGAAGCGCCGGGAGCGCGGGAAGACGAGACCGGGCGCCCCTTCGTCGGCCCCGCCGGTGAGCTGCTGACGCGGATCATCGAGAACGCGATGGGGCTGCGGCGATCCGACGTGTTCATCGCCAACGTCAACAAGTGCCGCCCGCCCAACAACCGCGACCCGGAGCCGGACGAAGTCGCCGCGTGCATGCCCTTCCTCCACGCGCAGATCCAGGCGATCGCCCCCAGAGTCCTGGTGACCCTGGGTCGCGTCGCCGCGCAGAATCTCCTCGGCACCGCGCTGCCCATGAACCAGTTGCGGTCGCGGGACCTGGAGTGGCGCGGGATTCCGGTCGTCGCCACTTGGCACCCGGCATACCTGCTGCGCCAGCCGTCGGCGAAGCGCGACACCTGGGAAGACATCAAGCGAGTCAACCGACTGCTCGGCCGCCCGGACGATCCGCGCGTCGGCCACGCCGGAGCATGACGCCGTTCGGTAGCGAGCGAGGAAAGTGCGCTCCGGTCGCCTCTTCGCCTTGACCCTGATCGGACCCGTGGCTACGGTCCGCGCGCTCCATCGTCCGGAATACGCCTCGGGCTCCCCTCGCCCAAGTCGACAATAGACCCCTCCGGCTCACCGCCCCGCCGTCTCGAGTTTCCGCCCTGGAATCCGCATGAAGATGGTCCGTTCGATAGTCCTTCGCGGCCTCACCCTCTCCTCCGCCGCTCTCCTGTTCGCCTGCTCGGGAACGCAGGGACCCGCCACCCCAGACACCGCGCCGAACACGGCCGGTGGCAGCGCCGTCGGTCACGGCGGCAATGGTGGCGCGGCAGTCCGGCCCTTGACTCCATCGCCTGGGATCGCACGGCTCGACCTCGCGTCGTATGGAGTCGCTTCCGGGGAACAAGACAAGCCCCAGGATCCGCCGGCACAGGTCGGTCAGGAACGCCGCCGACTGCTGATCCAGGACGGCCTGGATCGGGCTCGCCGTGCGCTCGAGTACCGCCTGTACGCCGACGCGCTGCGCGAGTCGACTCAGGTGCTCGAACTCGACGAGACCAACGAGGAGGCACGAACCATCCTTCTCTCCGTGCAGGAGATCCTCGGGGATGACACCGCTCGCGTCGCGCGCACCTTCGACAGCAAGGTGCTCGAAGCGCGCGTCGCGCAGGAGCGCACTCGCTTCCGCGTCCGTCAGCTGACGCAACAGGCCGACGCCGAACTCGAACTGGGTCGCTACGCCGACGCCATCGAGCACTACTACACCGCCTTGCGGCAACTGCAGATCGACGCCTTCTCGACGCCGGGCACGGACCTCGAGAAGGAGATCCAGCGCAAGTACGAGATGGCGCAGCAGCGTCGCGCCGAGGCGATGCAGAAGGAGTTGGCCGACGAGCAGTCTCGCTCGCGTGCGGAACTCGAAGAAGCCGAACGGCGCCGCCGACTCGAGCGCGAACAGCGCGTGTCGCGACTGCTCGTGCAGGCCAACCAAGACTTCCAGAACGGCCACTTCGGCTCCGCGGAATCGGCGCTGCAACAAGCGGCCACCATCGACCCGAACAACGCAGAAGTCGCGGCCTTCCTGGACCTGGCCTCGCGAGCGAATCACGAGAGCAAGCTCGACGTTGCACGGCAGCGTTGGAAGGAACAGTGGATCGAGGCCTTCGACGAGATCAACCGCTCGCTGCTGCCGCAGACCGAGACCGTGGTCTACGACCTGCAACGCTGGTCCTACGTGCTCGAGACTCGCAAGCCCCGCGAGTTCACGCCGGCCGAGGCCATGGAAGCCAGCGAGGATCGCGCCGTTCGCCAGATCCTCGACTCGGTCAGCATCGAGCACCACTTCAGCTCGGCGACCTTGCGCGACTGGGCTCGTCACTACCAAGACGCGACCAACGTGAACGTCGTGATCGCCCCGAGCGCAACCGAGGCGGGCGAAGAAGCGACGACCTTGACCGACTTCCACTTGGCGAACATGCCGGTGAGCAAGGCGCTCAACGTGATCGCGGCACAGACCGGCCTCAAGTGGCACGTGCGTGACGGGGTCGTCGAGATCGTGTCGGCCGCCACACCGATCGGCCGCGCCTATCTCAAGCAGTACGAAGTGCGCGACATCGTGCAGGGCATCCGCAATCAGCCCGGTCCGCAGCTTCGCCTGACCGTCCCGGGCTCCGACGACGGCGGCCTCGGGCTCGATGAAGAAGATCCGCTCCCGAGCGTGGTCGACGACGGCACCCTGACGACTTTGATCCAGTCGAACATCGCCGCTGAGAGCTGGACCGAAGGCAACACGATCAACTTCGAGAGCGGTGTGTTGCTCGTCCGCAACACCCGAGAAGTTCACGAGCAGATCGAGCGCCTGCTGGGCCAGCTCCGGCAGTCGGTCGGAATCCAAGTCGACATCGAAGCGCGCTTCCTGAAGGTCGAGGACTCCTTCCTCGAAGACATCGGCGTCGACTTCCGCGGTCTCGGCGATCAGTCCTCGGAAGGTCGCGCTGGCCGCGGCCTCGAGCGGAACAACCGCAGCAACCTTCGCTTCGACGACTTTGGTCGTGCGGAGCAGATCAACTCGGCGGCGCCCGGCCAAATCGGCTCCGGGACCGAGCCGGGCGTCTTCTTCGACGACGGTGGCGACGGCGACATCATGGGGCGCACCGAGCACCTCTACGATCGCGCGCTCGGCGGCCGTCAAGGCGGCCTCGACAACTCCGGCGGCCTCTCCCTCCAGTACGCCTACCTCGACGACACCGAGTTGCAGCTCATCCTGCGCGCGGTCTCGAAGCAGGAGCGCAGCGAGGAGATCGTGGCGCCGCGGCTCTTGGTGTTCAACAACACCCGCGCGCACATGCAGGCGCTGCGTTCCACCTCCTACATCAGCGACTTCGGTGTGGAAATCGCGCAGGCGGCTGCCGTGGCGAACCCGGTCGTCGGTGTGGTACGTGACGGTGTCGTGCTCGATGTCCGCCCGGTCGTTTCCGCGGATCGCCGCTTCATCACGATGGAGCTCCGTCCGACCGTGATGACCCTGCAGCTTCCGATCCCGACCTTCACCACGACGCTGGGTGCCGGCCAACCGGTTTCGATCCAGCTGCCGGTGACCAACCTGCAGAGCGTCCGCACCACGGTGACGATGCCGGACGGCGGCTCGATCCTGCTCGGCGGCATGAAGCTCGCTGAGCGGCAGAACCAAGTCTCCGGCGTGCCGATCCTCAAGGATCTGCCGGGTCTGTCGCTGCTGTTCAGCCGTAAGGGCAGCTACGTGCTCAATCGCAAGATCATCATCCTCATCCGTGCCCGGATCATCCTGGCGCCGGAGTTCGAGCCCGGCGTGCTGCCCGATGCGGTGGACACGCTACTGAGCACGCGCTGACCACCCTGCGCGTGTACTCGCCGCGGGTGCACGTGCAGCGCGACGCGAATCCGTTTCGCAGTCGATCATGACGAGGCCGACGGGGTCACCCGCCGGCCTCGCTGCGTTTCTGGGCACGTCGACACGGTCGGCCACTTCGAGGCCGGCTAGGGATCGCTCCTCCCTCGCAGTTGGAGAGTCGATGCTCGAACGTGAATTGGGCTCAACCTGCGTCTATACTCCGCCGTTCCTCACTGGCGCGGTCTAGACCCCCGACCCGCCCACGGTCCCATCGCCCGCGCGCAACCACGCGCGAACCTTCGCACCCCGATCCGTCGCCGATGTCGACTCCACGGCCCGCGTTTGCGGTGCTGTGCGGCCTCATGGTCGCCAGTTCCGCGCAACTCTTCGCCCAGAATTCCCCCGCCATCGAGCGCGAACTCGAGTTCGTTCGCAAGCTGGCATCCGACCTGGGTTTCATCTCCCTGGCCAAGGACCAAGTCGAAGCGCTCCAGAAGGAGTACCGCGACACCGATGCGGCCAAGGCCGTGCGCCAGTTGGGAATCGACGTCTCGCTGCTCGGCGCGCGTGTCGATTCGCGCCCGGAGGAACGGCGACGGCTGTTCCGTGAAGCGGTCGAGTCGAGCAAGGAGTTCATTGCTGCCTACGGCAACGAACCGGTCGGCGACCAAGCTCGGCGAACCCTGCTCGAGGCGAGCTTCGACTACGGCCAGTTCCTGATCGAAGAACTGGAGATCGCGGCGCAAGATGCTCCGGACAAACTGCCGGATCTGCGCGAGAACGCCGGCTCGGTGTTCCGCGACGGAATCGATGCCGCCAAGCAGGTGCGAGAAAAGCTGCGCAGCAAGCGCAATGAGGACGGCTCGTCCGCGCAGCGCGACTTCTACGTTGCGTGGCTCTACCAGGCCATGCTGCAGCGAGAAGCTGCGCGCGTGGCCGACGCCGCCGATCGAAAGACGCTGGTCGACGTCGCGCGTGAGACCTTCGAAGAGCTGATCCTCGACGTCGGCGAAGAAACCTTGCTCGGTCAGCGCGCTTGGTTCGAGATGGCGAAGTCGAACGAAGTGCTCGGCGACATGGAAAGCGCCGTGAGCGACTACAAGGACACGCTCGCCACGATCCACAACGCCCTCGACTCGGAGGAGATCGAACTTCCCGCGGAGATCCGCGAGTCGATGTTCAACCTCGCGCAAGAGTGCTACGACCGTTCGGCGGAGACGCTCTTCAACCTCGGGCGAATCGACGAAGCCCTGGCCCTCTGCCAGCAGTTCCGCGATGACCTGACGAAGTACGGCGAGAAGGGAGCGGATCCGTTCGACGTGGCGCACCCCCGTTTCGGACATCCGGTGTTCCTGACCGAAGCTCGCGCGATGGCCGAGTCCGGCAAGCCCGAGTTGGTCGCGAAGGCGCTGGAGCAAGTCGCGCTCGTCAACAGCAAGCACCCGAGCGACATCATCGGCGTGCGGGCGAAGAATGCGCTTCGCGACATCCTGGAAGGCGGCAGCGCGGTCAACGGCGCGCTCCTCTTCGAAGTCGCCAAGGGCGCGTACCAAGAGCGGGAGTACGAGCGAGCGACTCGTGGGCTCAAGCGCGCGTACGCGGCGATGGACGACGCAGAGAAGGCAAGCTCCGGCCTGGAAGCCTGGCAGCTCATGTCGCGAGCCTTTGCCTTGCAGAAGCGCTACCTGGAGTCCGTCCGCGCGGCTATGCGCGGTCTCGAACTGCACGGGAAGGACGACAAGGAGCGTGCCTCGGACGTCTGTGACGACCTCGAGCGCGCATGGAATCTGTTCACCCGCGATGCGAAGGAGATGACTCCGGCTCTCACCGAGATCGGCGGCCAGATCCTCGATCGTTACGTGCCCGAGTACGGCGGCCCGGGCGGCGAGGCCAAGGGTCTCTACAAGGAAGCCAATCGGCTCATCACCGAGGCCAAGTTCCCCGAGGCGGCCGCCGCTCTCGCGCGCATCCCGGTCGGCACGCCGTTCTACGAACCTGCACAGTCTCTGCTGCCGCAGATCTGGCAACGCGCCGGCGACATCCCGAAGGCTCGTGCCGCGATCAAGGACTACCTGGCGTGGATAGAGACTCCGGCGGCGAAGCTGGACTCACGAGAGTTGCAGACCACCCGCGAGTCCGCAGTCGCGAAGGTCGTGTTCTGGTCGTCGTACATCGACTATCTGGAAGCGACCGGCTCGACCGGCAAGGCGGCCGATCCAACCCGCTTCGACGCGATCATCGCCGACCTGAATCGCTTCATCGAAGAGCGCGGCAAGCGCGAGGAGGAACTCGCCGCGAGCGGCTACGACATGATGGCGCGAATGCAGGCTCAGACAGGCCGCATCGCCAAGGCCGAGGAGAACTACCGAACCTTGCGGGCCCTGAACCCGAAGAGTTCGCTCCTGCCTGGCCTCTCGACCGCGATCTTCAAGGCGCACTGGGACAACGTGAAGGCCATCGAGGAAGAGGAGAAGGCGCTCATCGCCAAGGGTGCTGATGCCAAGACCTTCGAACCCGTCCTTCAGAGGCTGCAGACCGCGCGACGCGCGGCCCTGGCCATGGTGCTCGATTACAACGACACGGCGACGTCACCCGCGTTCGACGTGATCTATTCCGGCGTCGTCCTGGCGAAGAGCCTCTCCGATTGGAAGTCGCTCGAGAAGTTGGGTCGCCGCGGAATCGAGGTCTTCGGCGAGGATCCAAAGCAGAAGAGCAACGTCGAGAATTGGATTCTGCCTGCAGTCGGCGAAGCGCTGATGCGACAGGGCGACAAGTTCGAAGACGCGGTGCGCTTCCTGACGGCGGCCGACGAAGCTCGCAAGGATCGGCCCAACTACCCGGTGAAGCGCCTACTGAGCTTGGCCCAGGGTGGCTGGTTCCAGTTCGACGCTCGCGGCAACACGCAGGAGATCCTCGGGATGGATGACCCCATCCCCGCATATGAGCGCTACTGGGTCGAGTATCGGCGCTACGCGCTCAATCCGAATCGCGGCGTCGAGGACTACTCGCTCGAGTGGTACGAGTACCATCTCGAGGCGTTCATGCTGGCGAAGCGCGCCTCGCGCAAAGACAGCAAGTTCGTGGCTTACGCGAACACCATCTACAACACCGCGAAGACCATTCTCGACGACTTCGCAAGGTTGAAGTCCTACGGCCCGGAAGGGATGCGCATCTACAACCTCTTCCAGGCGGTCTACAGCCAGCGATGACGATGTCGGACCCCTCACCTGCGCGCACCGCTACGACACGTCGCAACCTCATCACTCCGCAACTCTCGTCGACGATGAAGCTCATCCCCGCTCTGGTCACGATGACCGTCCTCACCGCGCTGTGCGCTCCGCAGGTGCTCGCCCAGGACTCCGGCACCGACGTCATCTCGCTGCGAGACGGTCGTCGCCTGCGCGGCGTCGAGATCACCAGCGCGACAGCCACCGCCGTGCACTACAAGCGCAAGGCCGAAGCATCGGAGATTCCGACCGTCCTCGTGCTCGACATCGAGTGGGGCGGACAACCAGAAGAGGTCGCCCAGGCCAAGGCCGCGATGCGAGCCGGGGATGCCGCCGGCGCTGCCAACCTCTTCATGGCGGCCGCCGGCAAGACCGGACGCGCGCCGCTCAAGGCCGAGTTCGAGTTCCTCGCCGCCGAAGCCCTCCAGCGGGGTTCCGCTCGGGACAAGGCTGCGGCTGCCGAGGCCTCACGCCGCCTCGAAGCCTGGATCGGTTCGAATGCCGACGCGCTGCGTATGCCCGACGCGCTGATGGCGCTGGGCCGCGCGCAGGTCAGCGCGGAAGCGTTCCCCGAAGCGGAAGGCACCTTCAAGAAGCTCGCCGACGACGCGGTCGGGAACGGCTGGTCGGCAATCTGGGGTGCGCGTGGGAAGCTCGGCCTCGCGAACGCGCAGATGGCGCGCGGCGATTTTGCCAACGCACGCGCGACCTTCGCTTCGGCTGCCACGGCACTCGGCGCGCTGAGCGAAGCGGAGCGCAAGAGCGAAGAGGCCATCGCGATCGAAGCGGAAGCGCTCGTTGGCACCGGTGAATCGATGATCCAGCAGGGCAAGTTCGCCGACGCGCTGAGCTACTTCCGAGACGAGGTCGGCCGGCGCGCCACCTCCGACGCCATTCGGGCAGCAGCCAAGGCCGGCGAAGGCGAAGCCATCTATCTGCAGGCGAAGTCCGGCGGTAGCGGCGACGATCTCCGCAAGGCCCAGATCGCCTTCGCGGACGCCAACCTTCTCGACGACGTCGCAGCGGCCGCCACTGCCAAGTCGCTCTACTACTCCGGTCTCATTCTCCTGGCACTCGGCCCCGATCGCGATGGTCCGAACGTCCAGACGCGAGCCGCCGAGTATTTCGAGACCGTGACTCGCGAGTACGCCGACACTCGCTGGGCCGCACTCGCTGCCGCCGAACTCAAGCGCTGACACCTGCGGCCGCGGTTTCCTTTTTCCACCTTCCGCACAGCAGGGGCTTCCCAAGCGACGCCCGGCTGCGCACACTCTTCCAGCCCCTCGAAGTCCCCCGGTCGGTTGCTGACTTCCCTCGCAGTTCCGTCCGCCCGGTTCCAGCTCCCCTCGAACCCATGATTCGCAAGTCGAACCTGTTCTCCGGTCTGTTGACCTACCTCGCTCCGCTGACCCTCGCCGGCACTGCCTTCGCGCAAGACGCCGCCGCGGACAAGCCGCCGTCAAAGAACGCCGTCGTCGAGGCTTTCGCCAACGCAGGAACGATCGGTTACGTGATCGTCGCGCTGTCGATCGTCGCCGTGGCCCTCATCATCGAGAACTTCGTCTCGATCAAGCGCGACAAGCTTGCGCCGCCGGACGTGATCGACGAACTGGAAGCCCTGTTCGAGGCCGAGCAGTTCCAGGAGGCGATGGACCTCTGCGAGAGCGATCGCAACTACCTCACCAACGTGGTGCAGGCCGGCCTGTCCAAGCTCGGTCACTCCTTCGAGACCGTGCAGATGAGCGTTCGCGAAATGGAGGAGGAGGAGACGGTCAAGCTCTTCCAGAAGATCGGCTGGTTGTCGCTGATCTCGGCCTCCGCCCCGATGCTCGGACTGCTCGGCACGGTGTCGGGCATGTTCGTGACCTTCGGTCAGATCGCGGATGCCGGCGGTTCGGTTCAGCCGTCCGACCTTGCCGGCGGTATCAAGCTGGCGCTCGTGACGACGATCTTCGGCCTCGTCGTGGCCCTCCCGACCGCGGCGTTCTTCTTCACCTTCCGCAACCGCGTCGTCCGCACCACGATCGAAGTGAACGCGATTGCCGAGGACCTCTTCGAGCGGTTCCGTTCCTCCCCCGGGGGCACCAAGGCCTGATCAAGGTGCGGTCGCAGCCCGGCCGCAGTTTTGAACCCAAGAGCCCCCACCGCCGTTTGCCGTAGCGGTTCCGTCCGGCCTTGCCGGTCGTGATCGCGGGGCTCCCCCTACCCCACTTATCGAGGACGCACCACCATGGCCAAAGCATCCGCCAAGGCGAACCAGGAAGTCGAGATGGACATGACGCCCATGATCGACTGCGTCTTCTTGCTCATGATCTTCTTCGTTCTGGTCATCGACCTGAGCCAGAAGGAGCTGGAAGACCTCATCCTGCCGAAGGCAGAGAAGGCGGCGCCCGACAACAAACCGCCGGACGTTCGTCCGATCGCGAACATCACTCAGGATGGTCGGATCATCTACCGGAAGAATCCGTTCTTCGATCCGCGCAAGCACTCGGAGAAGGAAGCTCCCGAGCAGATCCGCAAGCTGCTCCTGGAGTGGAAGAACACCGTCGTCAAGGAAACCAAGCAGGAGAACATCGGCGGCAAGATGGTCACTCTCGTGGAGGACCCCGTGCTCGTCCGAGCCGACAAGTGGACCGAGTGGCACTGGGTCGGCGTGTTCATGACCTCCTGCAGCCAGCCCGACGCCGCGTTCTACAAGATCGAGTTGGCGCTGAGCGACAAGGACAAGGAAGCCAGAATGCTTCAGCGGCTCGCTGAAGGAAAGTGAGCGAGGGCGGATCCATTCGTCCTTCGGTACCAACCCCAAACTTCGGACTGAGCAAGGAACTTTCATTCCATGGCTAGCCATCTCGACGACGCCCAACAAGAAGCCAAGCTCGATCTCACGCCGATGATCGACTGCGTCTTCCTTCTGATCATTTTCTTCCTCTGTATCGAGTTCAAGTCGCTCGAATCGAAGCTGCAAGCCTTCCTGCCCAAGGACAAGGGCTCGCAGAACTTCAAAGTCGAGCCGCAGGAGCAACTGTCGCTGCGAATCGAACTCGTCGAGATGGGGCAGAAGACGCCCCGTCGACAGAACCAGAAGGAATTCGATGAAAAGGGCAATCCGACCGCGTGGGCCTACATCGGCCACCGCGTGAAGTATGCGATCAACGCCACCCCCTTCGACCAACTGGACAAGTTCGAGAAGGCACTGGAGAAGATCAAAGCAGACCCCGCTTCCAGCATGGTTCCCGATGCCATGAACCCCGGGAAGCGCAAGCTCATCCCGGTGGTGATCGAACCCCAGCCGGGCACGACCTACGGCGACGTCGCCCAGGTCGTCGACCGCGTGAAGGCGATCGGCTTCGAAGAACTCAACTTCGGCGGCGGTCGCGGCCCGGCACCCGCGAAGCGCTGAGCCGACCGGTCCGCGAGGATCACTTCGCGCCGGCCGACCTTGGCCGGCCCCCCCATCAGCCCGATGGTCCCGACGGACCCTCGGGCTGATTGCGTTCCGGGCTAGCTCACGTCGATACGTTCTCCCAGCGCGCGCCCGGACGGCTGCCGAGGTGCCGGTTTGCGGTCGTGTTCTTCGAGCCAACGCCGAGGGCAAAATTCGACGGCGAACGACGAAGAATCACGCGGACTTCGTCCTGGCACCGGCAGGTCCGGCTCGCTAGCTTTTGGCCCTCGCGCCGCAGGATCACCCCTCGTTCTGCATCCGGCGCGAGCCCCCTTGTCCCGTCCTTCGATGTCGGTCGTCCCATGCTCGGTTCGATTCGGGTCGCTCCCGCAAACGACACGGAGACGTCCAACGTCCTTGGCCTGAAGTCCCAACGCGGTCGTCGCGCGCGCCGCCCGGAAGCCTCATCACGATGAAGCTCGATCGTCAAAGCCTCCTAGCAGCTTCGATCTCTGCTCTCCTGTTCGGATTCTCCGCCTGTTCTGCGACCGACTCGTCGGGAGATGCAGGGAACGGCGGCGAAGCCACGACACCGACTGGCCGCGGCAACGCGGCTGGCGGGTCTACGCAGGACCCAACGCCCGTTCCGGGCAGCGGAGATCAAGACAACTCCCTGCAAGCACAACGCAATCGCCTGCTGCTCGAGGACTACCTCGAGCGGGCAGAGAGCCTCCGCCGAAGGGGTACGCCCGAGGCCTTGGAAGCCGCGCGATTGGAACTCGTGAAGGCCTTCGATCTCCGGCCGGATGACCCGCGAGTGAAGAACCTGCTCGACGTGGTCTCCGCGGAGCTCGGTCTGCCGGCAGGAACGGTGACCTCCTTCGCCGAGGAACAGTCCCGACTCGCCGCCATTCAAGAAGAACGGCAACGCGCCGAAGTGCTGTCCTTGCTGGACTCCGGACAGCAGGCGCTGGCACAGCAGAACTTCACGCGTGCGGTCGAGGACTTCCGACGCGCGCTGTGGAACATCGACCTCGCCCGCTACGTCGCCTGGGGCGATCTCGAGCCGCGAGCGAAACTTGCGCTCGCCGACGCCGAGAAGAAGCGAGACGACGCCGAACGTGCGGAGCGCGACGAGATCCGTCGTCGCACCGCTACCGAACTGCGCGCTCAGGAAGAGGCTCGCGAAGCCCGCATCCGTGCACAGGTCGGCGGCCTCTTGGCCAACGCGACTTTGGCTTTCGAGCGGCGCAACTTCCAACTCGCCCAGGACTTCGCATTCAAGGCGCTGGAAGCCGACCCCTCGAATCAGGTCGCCCGCGAACTCCACAACGCCTCGATCAAGGCTGCACGGGAATCGCGGTCGGATGAATACTATCGCGCCTGGGCGCAGCGCATCCGCCAGATGCGCGAGACGGCAGAGGACCTGCGCATCCCGCAGAACGAAGTGCTCGCCGTCGACGCTGCGATCTGGGCCCGCGCGAGCAATCGCGTCGCTCCCTCCAGCCCCAAGTTCATCGAGAACCCCGATGATCTCGCGCTGCGCAAGATCCTGCGCGACACCAAGCTGAGCGGCATCTCCTTCACCGAGGAGGACGGCACGGTCGACGAGGTCAAGACGCGCATCCAGGCGATCGCCGGCGTGTCCATGATCATCACGCCGGAGGCGCGTGAGGTCATCGACTCGGAAGCCGTCAAGATCGTGATGGACATCACGGCGCCGATGGCCGTCGATTCGCTGCTCAACCAGGTCACCGGCCGCAGCGCGCAGCTCGCCTGGACCGTCCGCGACGGAGTCGTGCAGATCACCACGAAGGCGCAAGCCGGTGGCTCGAACGAGACCGTCTACATGGACGTCCGCGATCTGATCTTCGCGAAGACCCAGTTCCTGCCGCCGCGCATCCGCGACATCCCGACCGGCGACGACTCGAGCGACGTTCCGCGCACCGGCGGCGAGGGCGATGAGAAGACCACGTTCATCGAGCTCGACAAGCTTGCTTCCAACCTCAAGGAAGCCACCGACCCCACCTATTGGGACACCGATGGCGGCGGCAAGATCGATCAGTCCGAGAGCGGCTATCTCATCGTGACTGCCAACCCGGCCATGCTCGGCCGCGTCGAGACGATCCTGAACGACCTGCGTAGCTTTGCCACGACGGTCGTGACCGTCGAATCGAAGTTCCTCAACGTCAGTCAGAACTTCCTGCAGCAGATCGGCGTGGACTTCCGCGGTCTGGGCGGCTCCGGCGCCAAGGGCACCGTGGCCCAGCTCGACGACGTGACCAACGGCCTCAGCAACAACGCCAGCCGTGGTCTCGACAACTCGGGCACGGGTGACCCGGCCGGCAAGCCTTTCTCCGGCTTCTTCTACAACGACGGCCAAGACGGTGACCTGCGCGGTCGGACCGAGAACGGCTTCACCTCCTCGCTCGGGAGCTCGCTGACGGCCAACGGCGGCATGACCGCGGCCATCGCGTTCCTCAACGATCTCGAGTTGCAGGCGATCCTCACCGCGGTCGAGAAGAAGCAAGACGCTCAGGAGCTGAACGGTCAGAACCTGACGGTGCTCAACAACGAGCGCGGTTACGTCTCGATCATCAACCAGACGGCCTACGTCCGTGACTTCGAAGTCGAAGTTGCGCAGGCGGCCTTCATCGCCGATCCCAAGATCGACGTCATCCAGGACGGCATCGTGCTCGACGTCAAGCCGACGGTGTCGGCCGATCGTCGTCGCATCAGCCTCAGCATGCAGCCGACGGTCGCGGACCTGGTTCGCCCGATCCCGACCTTCTCGACCTCGCTCGCCGGCACAACCCAGCCGGTCACCCTGCAGCTCCCGCAGCTCGTCGTTCGGTCCTTCGCGACCACGATCGACGTTCCTGATGGAGGCTCAGTGCTGATCGGCGGCCTCCGGCAGGTGCTCAGCCGTGAGCGTCGAGCCGAAGTGCCGATCCTCGGCCGCATCCCGCTCCTCTCCTTCTTCTTCAAGCAAGAGGGCGTGGTCGACGAGAACAGCTCGCTGATGGTGTTGGTCAAGGCGACGATCACGGACGTCCGCGACGTGATGAACGGTCGCTGATCGCCGATCGCGACCATATTGCAGCATCGAGGTTCGAGCCGTCCCTTTGGGGCGGCTCGCTTTGCGTACGGACAACTCCAACCGCTCGCAGGGGTCGAAGCGGGAAGCGCAACACCAGGCCTGAGCCGGCCCTGGCTGGCCCGGACGATTCGCGAAGGACGTCGCGAGATCGCCACAGGTCGATGCCGAGGAAGGAGCTGCGGCGGGAGACCACCGAAGCGTAGCCGGTCGCCGTGCTGCCAAGCAGGAGCCGACGCAGCGATGCGGTCGGGCGCGAGTTGCGGCGATCGCAGCAGACGTTCACGAATCGTCCTGGCTAGGATTCCTCCTCGTGGGCCGTTCCCTCGACGCGATCTTCTTCGACATCGACGACACGCTGTTCTCCACGTCCGTATTCGCCGACAAGGCTCGGCGAGCGGCGATGGACGCGATGGTTCGTCACGGCCTTCGAGCGAGCGTTGACGACTGCCTTCGAGAGCTTGCGGAAGTCGTCGCCGAGTTCTCGAGCAACTATCCCTCCCACTTCGACAAGGTGCTCCAGCGGCTGCCGCCGAGTGCGAGCGAGGGAATCAACCCGGACATCTTGGTCGCGGCCGGCATCGTCGCCTATCACGAGACGAAGTGGCACGAGCTCAAGGTGTACGACGATGTCTATGAAGTCCTGCAGTGGCTCTCGTCGCGAGTCGGCCTGGTGCGCGGAATCATCTCGTCGGGGCTAGGGATCAAACAGGCGGAGAAGGTGATCCGACTGCGCGTGTACCAGTTTCTCACCCCCAACGCGATCTACTTCACCGAGCAGGTCGGGATCAACAAGCCGAACCCGAAGCTCTACCGAAGAGTTCTCCAAGACCTCGGACTCTCTCCGGCTCGATCGCTCTACGTCGGCGACAATCCCACCAACGACATCGATCCGGCGCACGAAGTCGGGATGATCACGGTGCACAATCGGCGCTCGGGCCGACACTCCACAACCCCTGGACGCACGAAGCCGGACTACGTGATCAGCACGTTCTACGAACTCCGCGAACTCCTGCGGAGCGACTTCGACTTCTGAAGTCAGCGCGCCACGTCAGCGCAACTGCTCCCAATAGTCGGCGGGCATGTCGTGAGCGATCTTGAGTGCACCGTTGGCGCCGCCGTAGAGCGGTTCATCGACATGCACCACCTTGCCGCCGCCGAGGTCTTTGCGCATCGCGTCTTCGATTGCCGAATCCAGACCCCGAATCATCGAGCCGCCGCCGGCGAGGACCACTCGGTTGCGCAGCCGATGCTGGAACTCAGGGTCGAAGGAGCCGATGAGCTTCCGCACGCCGTCGATGATCGGCCCGACCACGATCGAGCACGCTTGCTTGACCAAGTCCGTGACGTCGAACTCGGTGGGCTTGCCGTCGACGGGCAGAGTGACCAAGGCTCGCTCCGGCGCGTTGCCGAGGTGCGAGTAGCGCTCCTTGATCTCCTTCACCATCTGGAGCGAGAAGGACGCCCCGACGCAGTGCTGTCGCATCAACTCTTCGAGCTTCTCGTCGACCACGTCACCGGCGAAGGGGATGGTGATCTGATCGGAGTCTTCCGGCATCGTCCCGTGCATGCGGCACAGATCGGTGGTGCCCGCGCCGATGTCGACGATCAACGCGTCGTCGAGCATGTCGAGCCCATACGCGACCGCGAAGGGCTCGCTACAGAGCATGACGGAATCCACGGACGCGCGTGCTGCACCCAGGATGGCCTCCTTGTTGTGGATACTGGCCTGGGCCGGCACACCGATCACCGCATAGACCAGTTCGTCTTTGCGGGGACGCGCCAGCCGAATCGCCTCTCGGATCAAGTCGCGCGCCGCGATCTCGACTTCTCCCCGATCCGCTCCCTCGGGCAAGTCGTTGTACTTGAAGACACCCTTCTGTAGCGGCCGGTGCAAGCGCAGGGAAAGGCGTCGCTCGAGAGCCTCCTTGCCGAACAGCACGTCCTTCTTGAGCAGTTTCTTGCTCACGACGTCCTTCGGGTAGCCGACGACCGACAGCACCGTCTCCCGCACACCGTTGCTTGCGGACACCGAGGTCCGCGAGGTGCCGAGATCCATCCCGAGGTAAAGGACGCCGTGATCCTTGTTGGCGGCATCCGAGGTTCGTTCCGAATCGCTCATGTTGCTCCCTTCCGCACTGATTCCGTTCAAGTCTTCTTCTGGAGAGCGAGGTTGGCAGCAAAGATGCCCGCCATCAACTCTCGTTTGCGTTCACGATCGCCGATTCCCGGCGCCAGGCCTTGGACCTCGCGGTAGATCGATGCGATGCCGTCGTCGGCCGATTTCGCGGAAGCCATCACGCCCAGCCGCGACTCGGCCTCGCTCAACGATTCGTTGAGCTTCGAGATCCTCCGCTTCAGAAGGTCGACCTCCTGATCGCGAGCCGCGGCCTTGGCCTCCAAGGTGGCGCGCCGCTCCTCGCCAACGAGGCTCATCACGACCTCGAGGACGCGCTGCTCCAACCCCTTGCCGGGAGTTCGCTGTTTCAACGCATCGGCAACTACCGCGCGAACCGTCTCTGCGATACCGAGGTCTTCACGCTCCCAGTTCGGTCGCACCTCGCGATGCGCGCTGTCGAGCTTGCCCTCGAGTTCCTGACGCAACTGCTGGATCTGTCGACGCAGGCCGTCGACTTCCTCGCTGGCGCGGTCGTTGCGCTGCTTCAGCTCCTCATTACTGCGAATGAGTTTGAGGAACTCGGCACGAGTCGCGTCGGCGATGGCTTCCCGCTCGCCCAGCAAGAGCTTGTCCCGCAGACTGCGATGGACCGCTTCGTCGACGAACTGCGCGATGCGATCCAATCCGACGACATTGACCTCTCGCACGCCCTGTCGCTTGAGCTGGTCGACCGATGTCTTGGTCGCGAGCTTCTGGACGGCCTCGGCCAGCGCCTTGCGGAACCCTCCCACCGGGCCCCTCAGCTCTCTCTCCGCGAGCGATAGGAGAACCGCGGGTCGCTATCCGGATCCGCGCCGCGCACCTCGGTGATGAAGATGCCGAGCACGTTGGCTCCGAGATCCTTGAGATTGCGAATCGCCTCCTTCGTCAGCGTCTTGGCGGAGTACTCGAGACGCACGGCTAGGAGCGTGCCGTCGGCCCTCGCGGCGATCACGCTGGCATCCGTCGCCGGGAGCACCGGCGGCGTGTCGATGATCACGTAGCTGTACTGCTCCTTCAGCCGGCGAATCAGGTCGTCGATGCGCGGCGAGGTGAGAATCTCCGAGGGAGTCGCCAGCGCCGAGCCGGCGCCGAGAACGTGAAGACCGCGCATCCCCGTGTCGCGGATCGCCGACTGGAGGCGCACACGCTCGACCAGGACGTCAGCCAGCCCGACTCCGCGCTCGAGTCCCAGGTAGCCCTCGACGGAAGGGTCCCGCAGATCGGCGTCGATCAAGATGACCGGGTGACGCTCGAGTTCGGCGAAGGTCAGCGCGAGGTTGGTCGAGGTGATCGTCTTGCCCTCGCCCTTGATCGCCGAGGTGACGACCAGGCTCTTTGGTGACCCGTCCGGATTGAGGGCCATGAGCTGGTTGCGCAACCCGCGGAACTGCTCCGCCCGATACGAGGTCGGATCGTGGAAGGCGACGACGTACGGATCGACCTGACGGTCGACGAGCACGAGCATGTCCTCCGCCATCGGCTTGGCCGGTTCGGGAACTTGGTCGTCTTGGCTGCGGAATCGGGTCACTGGGCCTCGTTGCAGAGCCGCTGCGGGCCATCGGCGCCGCAGTCTCTCATTCGATATCGACGGCCCGGCGGCTCCGCCTGAGATCGTCACGGCGGCAGTCGAGCCGGACGCCACAACACCCCGCCGAAACACCCTTTGCAAGGGGGGCAGAGGCCACGCCGAGCGGTCCGGTGGTGTCGTGTCTCGCTACACCGCCGGCAACTGTGCTGATCCGGCTCAACGCGCGCCGCCGAGGTCGACCCCGCGTTGTCGAGCGATCTCCAGGGCACGCTCGTAGCCGGCGTCCGCATGGCGCGCGACGCCGATCCCCGGGTCCGCCAGCAGAACTCGTTCCAAGCGAGCCGCAGCCTCCGGCGTGCCGTCGGCCACCGTGACCTGCCCGGCGTGGATGGACTTCCCCATTCCGACGCCGCCGCCATGGTGGATGGAAACCCAACTGGCGCCCGCGGCGACGTTGAGCATCGCGTTCAGCAAGGGCCAATCCGCGACGGCATCCGAACCATCCGCCATGGCCTCGGTCTCCCGATAGGGCGACGCGACCGACCCGCAATCGAGGTGGTCGCGGCCGAACACGATCGGCGCGCTGATCTCACCGCGGTGCACGAGTTCGTTGACGGCGAGAGCGAAGCGGTGACGCTCGCCGTAGCCGAGCCAGCAGATGCGCGCCGGAAGTCCCTGGAATGCGATGCGCTCGCCGGCCGCGCGGATCCAGGTCGCGAGGGAGCGATCGGAGGGGAACATCTCGAGCGCGAGGCGATCGGTCCGTGCGATGTCCGCCGGATCACCGCTGAGCGCAACCCAGCGGAAGGGGCCTCGGCCCTCGCAGAACTGCGGCCGGATGTACTTGGGCACGAAGCCCTCGATCTGGAACGCGTCGACCACTCCGCCGTCGCGGGCCTCCGTGCGGATGTTGTTGCCGTAGTCGAACGTGATTGCACCGAGATCCTGCAGTTGCCGCATCCGTCGCACGTGCTCGACCGCCGTGCGTCGCGCCGCCGCGACGTAGGCGGCCGGATCACGCTCGCGCAGATCGAGTGCCGCCGACAACGACATGCCGTCAGGCACGTAGCCGTTGAGCATGTCGTGCGCGCTGGTCTGGTCGGTGAGCACGTCGGGAACGAGTCCCTTCGCCACGAGTGCGGCGAGCAACTCGGTGGCATTGGCGACCACACCGATGGAGACCGGCTCGCGTGCCTCGCGCTTACGGAACGCCAGTTCGATCGCTCGATCGATGTCGGGCGCGAGTACGTCGAGGTATCGAGTCTGGAGGCGCTTCTCGATGCGCGTCACGTCGACGTCTGCCGCCAGGAAGGTCGCGCCGGCCAGCGTCGCCGCGAGCGGTTGAGCACCACCCATCCCGCCGAGCCCGGCCGTGACTACGAGGCGCCCGCGCAGATCGCCGCCGAAGTGGGCTCGGCCGCACGCCGCGAAGGTCTCGTAGGTGCCCTGAACGATGCCTTGACTGCCGATGTAGATCCAACTCCCGGCGGTCATCTGCCCGTACATCACGAGACCGAGAGCTTCGAGACGCCGGAACTCGTCCCAGTTGGCCCAATCGCCAACCAGGTTGCCGTTGGCGAGCAGCACACGCGGTGCGTTCTCGTGAGTTCGGAAGACCCCCACGCACTTCCCCGACTGCACGAGCATGGTCTCGTCGGGTCGCAGCCGCTTCAGGGTCGCCACGATGCCCTCGAGCGCCTCATGACTGCGAGCAGCGCGACCGGAACCGCCATAGACCACGAGTCGAGCCGGATCCTCGGCGACCTCGGCATCCAGATTGTTCATCAACATGCGCCACGCAGCTTCGATCTGCCAGTTGGCGCAGGTCAGCCGGTTGCCGCGGGCGGCGCGAAACGAGGAGGCCGTAGTCGTCATGCCGCCGCGCAATGTAGCCCAAGCCAGCCCGGATTGTTCGTGGACGTCGTCTCGAGATCAGCGCAGGTCGATGCCCGGCAAGGAGCTGATCCGGGCGACGACCCAAGCGTAGCCGTCGCTACGCTCCCGAGGAGGAGCCGACGTAGCGACGCAGAGGGACATCGAGTTGCGGCGATCGCCGCAGGCGTTCGCGAATCATCCGGGCTGGAAGAGAACGCGCGCGGCGAGGTTTCAGTCGGAAGTCGGGTCGAGCCTTCCGACGGCCCTCTCCACGCGAGCCGAGAGCTCGCCGTTCACGATGCGTGCACGCGCTTTGTGGATGTCCGTGGCCAGTACTCGATCTGCCCCAAGGGGCGCGACCACTTCGCGAAGACACGCATGCGCAGCCGCTACGCCCTTGCCAGGACGAAGCGGCTCGCCGGCATCGAGAGCAACCGCGGCGGCGATCCATTCGATCGCCAGCACATTGGCGGTGTTCTCGAGGACGAGCATCGCGTGTCTCGCTGCGGTGACCCCCATCGAGACATGGTCTTCGCGATTCGCCGAGGTCGGTATCGTGTCGACGCTCGCGGGATGCGCCAGCGTCTTGTTCTCCGATGCGAGGGCCGCCGCAGCGACTTGGGCGATCATCATCCCACTCTCGAGGCCGGGGTCCTTCGCGAGAAACGGCGGCAGCCCCGAGATGTCGGGGTTGACCAAGTTCTCGATCCGTCGCTCGCTGATGTTCGCGAGCGTGGCCACCGCGATCTTGAGGTAGTCCATCGCCTGGCTGACCGGCTGCCCGTGAAAGTTGCCGGCCGACACCGTCTCGCCATCCGGAAAGACCAGCGGATTGTCGGTGACCGCGTGCGCCTCGGTCAGCACGACCCTCCGCGCATACGCGATGCCGTCCTTCGCCGCTCCATGCACCTGCGGTGCACAGCGCATCGAGTAGGCATCCTGCACCTTCGCACAATCGACGTGGCTCGGGAGGATCTTGGATCCACGCAACAGCGAAGAGACGTTCGATGCGGTCGCGAGCTGTCCAGGATGCGGCCGCAGCCGGTGCACCTGCTCCAGGAAGGGTCGCGCCGACGCGCGCAGAGCCTCGATGGTCGACGCACAGCAGATGTCGGCAACGCGCGCCAATTCCTCCGCGAGGTTCGTGGCCACGATCCCGATGGCCGTCATGATCTGCGTGCCGTTGATGAGTGCCAGCCCCTCCTTCTCGGCGAGTTGGATCGGCTGCCTTCCCACTTTGCGCAACGCCTCCGCGCCCGTGAGGATGCGACGGCCGTCGTCGCAATCACCCTCCCCCAGGAGCGGCAACGCCATGTGGGCCAGTGGCGCGAGATCGCCGGATGCCCCGACCGAACCCTGGCTCGGCACGACCGGTGTCAGACCGGCGTTGAACAGGTCCAGCATCGCTTCGATCAACTCGACGCGCACGCCGGAGAAGCCGCGCGCGAGCGCATGGATCCGTAGCGCGAACGCGATCCGCGCGACGTTCCGCGGCAGCGGCGCTCCCACCCCCGTGGCATGCGACAGCAAGAGATTCCGCTGCAGGGTCGAGAGATCCTCGCTCGCGATCTTCACGCTCGCGAGCTTGCCGAATCCGGTGTTCACACCGTAGACGGCGTCGCCGCTCGCCGCGCGCTCCACGACGACGCGCCGTGACGCTGCGATTCTTCGCCGCGCCGCCGGGCGAACCGCGATGCGGCTCTGGTCCTCACCGAGTGCAACCCACTGCGACAGCGACAACCCGGTCTCACCGAGAGCGACGACCTTCGACTTGGACTTCGAACGAACCATGGACGGATGGGCTGAGAGAATGCGCTCGGCTCGCGTCGGTCGAGTCGATTCTCAGTTGCGCGAGATGCTGAAGAAGAACTGCCGCATCTCGTCGGCATCTTCCGACGACACCGGCCAACCGACGTTGAACTCCAGGGGGGCATTGAGCATCGGCGTGAGGAACCGAATCCCGACACCGAGCGACAAGCGAGGCGAACCGAGGTCGTCGAGCGAAAGCCCGAGCATTCCGAAGTCGGCGAACAGATGACCGCGCAGGACCTCGGTCTCGCGCAACTGGCCCTGGCGACGCGTCGAAAAGATCGGGAAGCGGTACTCCAGGCTCGACAAGAGCCGCGCCTCGCCGCCGACCGGTCGCCCGAACTGGAAGGGTCCGGCGCGGCGTTGATCGAAGCCACGCAAGTTGGCGCCGCCCATGTAGAAGCGCTCGGTGATGAACAGGTCATCCGAGTCACCGAAGCCCTGGCCCCAGTCGAACGAACTCCGCCATCGAAGGACGTGCGATCGCTCTCGCGCATCCCGCCACAGCCGGAAGAACTGCGTGTGCGACAAGCCGAACTTCACGAAGCTCTCGTCGCCGCCGATGAAGCCGCCGGCGAACTCGCCGGTGGCATTGAGTCGGTAGCCGTGCGTCGGCTCGAGTGGATAGTCCAGGTCCGTCAGCGTCGAGTTGAGGCTGAACCCGCGGATCTCGTTGGTGCCCTCCGCATCGAACACGATTCCCGGAGCGTTGGCCTGGATGTCGCGGATCCGCACGGATTCCTCGCGAACCGAGAGGCCGACCGAGAAGTTCTCCGTGAACTGGCGCGACAGGCCGACGTCGATCCCGAAGGAGTCGGAGCGGAAGGAGTCGAGCAACACCAGTCGCCGGTAGGCATCGACGCGCAACCCGATGGTGTCCATGTGCGTTCGGAACAGATCGGGCTCGTAGAACGAGATGTCGAACAAGCTGACCTGCGTTCCCGGCGACAGCAGGATGTTGAGCTCCTGGCCGGCACCGTGGAAGGCCTGGTTGTTGCCGATCTCGGTGAACCAGTCGACGGGGTTCCATGACGACGGTGGCTTCGTGATGTCGAAGTTGCGCTTCACGAAGTTGACTCGCGCCTGCACGTTGAACGAGCTGACACCACCACCCCAGAGCAACTGGCCGGTATCGCCTTCCTCGACCTCGACGGCGAGATCCACCTGATCCGTGCTGCCCTCGACCGGCAGCAGCTCGAACCGCGTACCCCCGAAGCCTTGGGCGTTCGAGAAGTAGCGCAGCGCATCGAGCGACCCTTGCGAGCGCTCCAGTTCCGTGAGATCGAGCTTCTGGCCCGGCATCTGGAAGATCTTGCGGAGGACGACGCGGGACTGAGTCTGCGCGTTTCCTCGAACCTGCACGGCACGCAAGACCTTCGGTGAACCTTCCCGCACGACGTAGGTCAGGTGCACCTCGGCGCGGTCGACATCGAACCGCTCCGCCGGATCTTCGATTCGGAAGGCGTCCGGGATCGCACGCCCATACTGCCCCTCGCGGGGGTGACCGCGCTCACCGTAGAACCGAGCGATCGCAAGATTGTCGAGGTCGATCTGCAACCACTCGTAGAACTGTCCAGGTGCTGTCTTGACCTTCTCGAGGATCTCCGCCTTCGGATATCTGGGCTCCTCGCCACCTGACGGAATCTGGAGCAAGTCCACGCTGGCGATCTTGTATCGGCGACCCTCGATGATTCGGATCGTCAGATCGACACGCGATCGATCCGGCTGGAAGTCGGTGCTCACCAGCTCCACGCGTGCATCACGAAAGCCGCGCTGGCGATACCAGACGCGCAGGCGATCGAGATCCTCGTCGAGGATCTCCTCGGAATACTCGGCGCCTGGGATCAGGAACGGCACCGCCGTTGCCTGAGTCATCTGCATCTTCGAGCTGCCGCTCACGTTGTCGGCCATGCCGAGCGCGATCCAACCCGGAAACGATTCGTTGCCGAGAAACCGCACCTCGTCGACTCGGACCTTCGGACCCTCATCCACCCAGAAGTGCAGCACGCTGGCCTCGGCATCCTCCTGGATCCGGACCTGCACGAAGGCGTAGCCCTTTCGCTTGTAGCGCTCCGTGAGTGTGGCGGCGTATTGGTCGGCGGCTCGTCGGTTCATGCGCTGCCGCACTTCGAGTCCGAGCAAGGTCCGCACCTCACGATCGGAGAGTTCGCGCAGCCCGTGGATCTCGTAGCTGTCGAATCCCTGGGCGTCGAGGAGCACGAAGTAGAGATTGACCCCGTTGGCGACATCCTGGACGTCGACGCGCGTCGTCAGCTTGAGACGTCGCCAGAGCATCTCCTCGTCCTCCTTGACGTCGGCGAGGCGAAGCGGCTGCCCGACGCGCGTTCGAAGCAATCGAACCACGAGCTCGGCTTGATCCTTGGGCTCGACGAAGATCTCGACGATCGGTTTGCCCTCGGATGGATCGCGCTCCTGCTGGGCCCGAAGCGATCCAGACGCGCCGAGCAGCCACGTCAGCGCCACCAGCACCAGTGGAAGGGCGCTGAAGCGGATCGACGTCGCACGACGGTCCGGCCGACTCGTCGAGCACGTCACGCGAGCGGCTCCACCTTGCCGGCGAAGTTCTCGAATCGCATGTATTCACGGAAGAACTGCAGCGTCACGTCCCCGGTCGGGCCGTTGCGCTGCTTCGCGACGATGAGTTGTGCGAGCCCGCGATTCTCTTCGGTCGGCTTGTAGTAGTCCTCGCGGTGCAACAGCGCGATCACGTCAGCGTCCTGCTCGATCGCGCCCGATTCGCGCAGATCGCTCATGCGGGGGCGGTGGTCCTCACGACCTTCTACATCGCGGTTGAGCTGCGAGAGGGCGATCACCGGGATCTCGAGTTCGCGAGCGAGCGCCTTCATCGACCGTGAGATGTGCGCGATCTCCTGCTGGCGGCTCTCGATACGTTGCCCGCCGTGCATGAGCTGGAGGTAATCCACGACCACCAAGGCGAGCGGATTGCCTTGCTGGCGGTGACGGCGACACTTCGATCGAAGGGTCGCGGGCGTGAGACCGCCACCGTCGTCGACGTAGATGGGCGCCTCGTAGAGCTTCGCGGCGTGATGCTGGAGCCTCTCGTATTCCTCTTCGGTGATGCGGCCGCGACGCATCGCCTGGCCGTTCACCTGCGCGCGACAGCACAGCATGTTGGAGATGATCTGCTGCGACGACATTTCGAGACTGAAGATCAACACGCCCTTCCCGCTCAGCGCGATGCGTTCACACAGATTGAGAGCGAATGTGGTCTTCCCCATGGAAGGGCGTGCCGCCACGATCACGAGCTCACCGGGCTGCAAGCCTCCGGTCATCTCGTCGAGGTCGCGGTAGCCGGTCATCAGTCCGGTGGCCTGCCCCTTGTTCGAGCGGAAGAAGTCGATCCGTTCGAAGACCTTCTGGACCAGTTGATCGACGCTCTGGATCTGACCGGTCGCGTCCATGCGCGCGATGCGGAAGATCTGCTCCTCGGCGAAGTCGAGAAGCTCTCGCGGCTCGGCGAGGTTCCGATACGCGCGTTCCGCGATCTCCTCGCAGGTCTCCAGCAGCTTGCGCTGGATCGCCTTCTCTCGAACGATTTCCGCGTGATAGCTCACGCCGGCGGCGGACACGACGCTGTGGAGCAGCGCGAACAACTCATCGCGACCGCCGACTTCTTCGAGCACGCCTTCGCGCGACAGCACTTCCTCGACGGTGAGCACATCGACCTGCCCCTTGCCCTCGAAGACCTGCAGGATCGCCTGGAACAACAGCCGATGCTTGGGGACCCAGAAGTCGTCGGGACGCAGAAGCGCACCCACGTCCGCGATCGCCGCCTGGTCGAGGAGGAGAGAACCGAGCACCGAGCGCTCGGCTTCGATGTTTCGCGGTCGCCCGCGCGCTTCACTGGCTGGTCCGAAGTCGACCATCTGCCCTCCCGACGTTGGGTTCATCGATCACGATCGCCGCGCACGCGCGCGGGCCGCGCATCTTGCCAAAAGCGCTGCGCGGTCTCCAAGCCTTCGACGTTCGCTTGCTCGTGCGCGGGGCTCACGAGTCTCGGCGTCGCGTTCGGCGCTGTGGAGAACGCGTGGAGAAACGTGGACAACTCGTCGTGGGACGCTCGCGATCAGGCCTCTGGATCCTCGCGCACATCGGAGAGGACGCGGGCCTGCTCGCCGCCGGCTTCCAGTTCGACGACCCCGCGGCGAGCGAGAACTTCCAGGACTTCCCGGGCCTCGTCCTCGCCGATCCGCAACCGACGCTTGAGGAACGGGACGCTCGCGCGGCGGTGGGTCAACACCAACCCCTCTGCTTCGCGAAGCAAGTCCTCGTCGCTCGCAGCACTCCCGAACAGGGCGCCCTGGCGAGGAGCGATCGATGGAATGGCGACGACGTGCTCAGGAGTCGTCGGCTCGATTGCCGCCGCGGCTGCCCCATGGTCGGCCGCGGTCGTGGCGTGCTCCTCACCCGCCGAGATCGCGAGGTCTTGCAACTCGGAGTCCACCGGCTCGTCCTGCTCGTCGCGCTCGCCCCGCTCGGCGGACTCCTCGACCAGTTCCGCGACCGACTCTTCACTCGCTTCGAGTTCGCCGATCTCTTCGCTCTCTTCGATCTCCTCACTGAGTCGCTCGAGGCGAAGCCTGGGAACCTCGACCGCCGCGGCAGCAACTGCAGGCAGCACGTAGTCGAAGTCGGTCTCGTCGTCGTCGCGATCCTCCGGCGAATCGAACGGCCGCGCTTCGAGGTCGTCCGCGTCCGCTGTGCCGGTGGCGCCGACCGTCTCATCCTCGGCAGCAACTTCGACCGACGGGAACTCGGTCGCGGGTTCGGCGGGTTCGAGAGTCGCGGGCGTGACGGCGACCACGTCGGTCGCTACGACGAGGTCAGCCTCGGCGATGATCGGCTCGTCCTCGGGGACGATGACCTCGGCATCGGCATCATTCAGGTCCTGCGCCGCGAGCTCGACGGGAGTCGCGCGCCGCGCACGGCGAGCCTCGCGACGCGACTGTCGTTCCGCACGCCGCGCCTCGACTGCTTCGACTTCCGCAGCCGCAGTCCACACGTCGACATCGACCGATTCGGGATCGGAGTCTGCCGCAGGTTCTTCACGCATCGCGGGCTGCGGCGCCACCTCGCGGAGATGCAAGGACTCCAGTTCCGCGACCGCAGCCGCCTCGACGCCATCGTTGCCCAGCGAGTCGATGTCCTGGAGCGCGGTGGACGCGATCGCCTCCCCACCTTCCGAAACCGTCCCGGAACGAGCGACGAACAGGTCGCCGATCTCATTGCGCTCCGCACCTTCCCCGTGCTGCACCGCACCATCCGCAGCGCGCTCGACGAGGCGACGAAACGCTTGGAAGAAGAAGAAGTCGGTTGCGAGCAACAGCGACGCAATCACTGCGAGCGCCACGACGAAGACGGCAACGCTCTCGGGTACGACGCCGACCAAGCGCGCCGCGAGTGCGCTACCGACCTCGCCACCCCCGCCCTCGCCACGCAGGCCGACCAGCACTGCGAGGCAGAACCCCAGCCCGAGGATGCGGACGACGCGAGCGACGGGGCGATCGAAACGTCCGGTCAAGAACCAGACCGAGCACCACACCATCGTCAGAGCGGCGACCATGAAGCTCGGCTCGAAGCCGAACCAGTCTTGCAGCGCGCCGACGAGGTTCGCCGGAAAGCCCGCCGCTTCGATCCCGCGCAAACGGAGGGTCGTGGCAGCGGCGAGGAAGAACGCCGACGCCAGGGCAAGCGCACCCGCGACGGCGACGCGCGGCTCGAACCACGATGGCCGCGGCGATGACGGCGTGGACTGTCGGTCGGTCATGGGAACCTCCCCTCGCCACGCGGAGGACTGACGACGACACGGCACGAACGCGGCCGCTTCGGACCGCCAGCGCCCACCCGGCGAGTGTGCGGAGGATAGGCGGGCGCGCTGCGACGATCCAGCCGCCACGAGGCGACCGGAGTGCAAAGCGGCCGGCGGGCGAGACTAGCCCGGACTAGCCCCGCTCGTCGGAGTCGGCGTCCTCTGCGTCCGAATCCTCGTCCTCGGCGTCTTCTGCGTCCTCGTCGTCTTCGTCTGCCGAATCTTCGTCGTCTTCTTCGTCCAGTTCTTCCTCGGTGTCCTCGTCGGTTTCTTCGTCGGTTTCCTCGTCGATGTCCTCGTCGGTGTCCTCGTCGGCGTCCTCGTCGGACGCGTCATCCTCGGCGTCCAAGTCGGAGTCCTCGTCGAGTTCCTCGTCGAGTTCCTCGTCGGCGTCTGCCTCGTCGGCCTCCTCAGCCGAGGCATCCTCGTCGTCCCAGTCGAGCCCATCCTCGGAGTCCTCGTCGAACTCGTCCTCCATCTCGGCCGCGGCGGCTTCTCGGGCTCGCCATTCCTCGACCGTCATCAGGACTTCCCGCGATCGCGAACCGAGGAAGGGACCGACCAGGCCGTCCTCCTCCATCATCTCGAGCAGGCGAGTCGCGCGGGTGTAACCGACCGCCAGCGCGCGCTGGATGAGGGTCGCCGAGCCGCGCTGCTGACCAAGGATGATCTCGGCTGCTTTGTCGTAGAGGTCGTCCCGCTCGGACAAGCCCTTCTTCTTCGCGGTTTCGGTCTGCACCAGCGAATGGATGAAGGACTGATCGGGCCCGTTCTGTTGCAGCCAACTGCACACCCCGTGGGTCTCCTCCTCGCTGACGAAAGCGCCCTGCGCACGCACCATCTGCCCGGCCGTCGGCGACACGAACAACATGTCACCATGCCCCAACAGCTTCTCGGCACCGTTGCTGTCGAGGATGACGCGGCTGTCGATCTTGCGGTTGACCTTGAACGCGACCTGACACGGCAAGTTCGCCTTGATGATGCCGGTGATCACGTCCGTGCTCGGCCGCTGCGTCGCGAGGATCACGTGGATACCGACCGCACGCGACTTCTGCGCAAGTCGCTGAATCGACTCCTCGACCTCCTTCTGCGCGACGTTCATCAGGTCGGCGAGTTCGTCGATGACGACCACGATGTACGGCAGGTGCGTGTCGGCGGCCTCCGCCGGACGCTGCAGACGACGCTCGACCTCCTCCCGGCCGAGCTTGTTGAACGACTTGATGTGGTTCGTGCCGACCTCGGAGAGCAGCGTGTAGCGTCGCTCCATTTCCTGCACCGCCCAATCGAGCACCTGTGGCGCCCGCTTCATGTTGGTGACGACGTCGCAGGCGAGGTGCGGCACCTGCCGGAACACCTGCAACTCGACCATCTTCGGGTCGATCAGCACGAGCCGCACCTGGCGCGGCGTGCGCGTCATCAGGATCGAGAGCAGGATCGAGTTGATGCAGACCGACTTGCCCGATCCGGTCGTGCCCGCGATCAAGAGGTGCGGCATGCGCGCGAGGTCTTCGACGATCGCGGCACCCGCCACGTCCTTGCCCAGGAACAGCGGAATCGCGCGGTCCTCGGCGAGCCCGTAGTCGTTGAGCAGTTCGCGCATGTAGACCATCTGCCGCTTCTTGTTCGGCACCTCGACCCCGACGGTGTCCTTGCCCGGAATCGGCGCGACCACGCGAACGTTGAGCGCCCGCAGGGCCGCCGCCAAGTCCGGCTCGTAGGCCACCACCTTCGAGAGCTTGATGCCTTCGCTGAGCTCGAGTTCGTACTGCGTGACCGCGGGACCGACGGACACCGCGACCACGCGAGCATCGAGCTTGAACGAAGCCAACCGGCGTTCGATCGCCTCCTTGTTCTGCTCGAGCACGTGGTCGCCGATGTCCTGCTCGGGCTCCGGCGGCTCGCGGAAGAGTTCGAGCGGCGGGTAGTTCCACGGCTCGTCGAAGGGCAACTCGGGATGCGGACGCCGCGGTTTGGGGCGCGTGCGTGAGGCCCGGCGCCGGTTGATTCGCAGAGCGGCGTCGGCGGACTTCGCGGCCTCGACGACCGCAGGTTCGGGTGCAACCGCCGCGTCCACCGCATCTTCGTCCGCGGGCACCGCGTCCTTTGCAGCCGCCTCGGCAGCCGAGGCACCGCGCCTCTCGTTCGGCGCAGCGAGCGGCGCGTCGTCCTCATCGGCGTTCTCGACGGCGTCCTCGATCGACTCGGCATCGAGTTCCAGCGCCTCGCCGGTAGCGGCCTCGACCTCGACCCGCGCGCGACCGCGGCGACGCCGGGTCGGCGCTTCCGCGAGGGACGCCGCCTCGTCGTCCGCGTCGCCGGACCGACTCACCGACTCGTCGGCGGCCGCCTCCCCCGACTGCGACGACTTGGCGAGCCCGGCTCGTCGACCACGGCCGCGCGGCGCATCGAGGACCGCGGTCGGTTCGGCCGCCTCGTCCTCGCGCGCGGAGTTCTCGTTGGCCCACGCCAACCGCGGCCGGATCGAGCCGACGCGCCGGGCCGTCGATTCGACGCGCTCACCGAGCCGCAAGAGCAAGGCCGACAGCAACCACTCCGTCGCGAGCAACAAGGAAACGAGCGCGCCGAACAGGACGACCAACAGCCGCCCCGAACCACCGAGCGAGTGCGTGAGCCGCGGTGACAGCGCGGCAGCGATCGCGCCGCCTGGCCCATGCGGGAACAGTCGCGTCGGCAGCGCATCGCCGCGCGGTCCGGCCAGCAGGATCGCCAGCATCAGAACGAACACGAAGAGCCCCGTGAGCTTGAGACCGACGCGCTCGATGCGACGCCCGGTGAACACGGCGAAGCCGCCGACGATGGCCGCCGCACACAGAGCCCAGGAGCCGGCGCCGAGTAACCACGTGAGCCCGTTCGCGAAGTGGTAGCCGACGACGCCCCCGAGGTTGCGCATGCCGCCGCGCGGGATCGATTCGGCATCGAGTTGCGAGCGGTCGAACGTCGCCAACGACACCAGGAGATAGAGCGCGACGCCCACGATCAGGATGCCGAGGAACTCGCGCCCACGGGGACCGAGATCGATCGGAATCCCCTCGGGACGCTTCGCATCGTTCGCCGCGGACTTCTTGGTTGCTCTGCTCATGGTTGCGCCCTCTTCATGATTCGGTGTGGCCTCGGCGTGCCGACGCGATCGAAAGCGCTCGCTCGATCAACACGCGCGCGTGCTGGCGTTTCTCGCCGTGCGGGAGCGGCTGCACCGTGCCGTCCGCCGCGATCAGGATGACCTCACTGCGGTCACCGCCGAGCGCGCTCGGTCCGTTGAGCACGCACACGTCGAAGTTCTTGCGGACGATCTTCCGACGCGCGCGTTCGATCGCGGCCGAGCGCGATTCCGCGTCGGAGAAGGACTCGAGCGCGAAGCCGACGCAGACCCGATCGCCCTTGCGTTCGCCGAGGATCGCTGCGATGTCCGGATTCTGGACCAATTCCAGCGAGTAGCGGCCGAGATTCTTGGCCGGCTTCCCCACGACTCGCTGTGCCGGGCGGTGGTCGGCGACAGCCGCGACGAAGAAAGCGATCGAGCAGCCGGGGAACACCGCGGCGCTGGCCGCGAGCATGTCCTCGGCGGAGATCACGTCGATGCGCTCGACTCCCGGCGGCGTCGGCAGCTCGACCGGACCGCTGACGAGATGCACGCGATGCCCCATCGCCGCCGCCACCGCTGCGATCGCATAGCCCATCCGTCCCGTGCTCGGGTTGCTCAGGAACCGAACGTCGTCCAGATGTTCACGCGTCGGCCCGGCCGTGACCAGGATCTCGGTCATGCTGTCGCTTTGCCGCCCCTCGGCGAGATCGATCGCACCCCTCGACGGGACCGCCGTCCCAATCGAGGAATCCGCACCCGACCCGCAAGCGAAAGCCCGCTGGCCCGGCACGATCGTCGTCACGCACAGCACGCGCCGCGGCGGTCGCGCCCTGTAGCACGATCGTAAACGGCAACGCGAGGCCATGGCCAGCCCGAGTTTGCCGCTAACTTCCGCCGTCTCCAGCGGTCGCCGTGTGCGACCCTCGCCTGCCCCGCCCTTGATCTCACCCGCCTTCCGCCCCTGCAGCGGCCGTCGTGGCCCGTTGCCCGCGTCGCTTCTCGTCCCGCTCTTCGTCGTCGGCTGCACGACGCCCGTGGACTACCTGCGCGAAGCGGATGCCGACGCCTACACGATCCTCGGCCGCGCCCATGAGCAGGTGACGGGCGAACAGAAGGCGGAATCGATCGGCGGACACGCCGGCCCCCTGCGCCGGCAGATGGAGAGTGACCTCGCCCAGGGCTTGGCACCGACGGTGCACTTGGACATCCCCGCCACGCTCGACGTCGCGGCGCGCAACAGCCGCGACTTCATGCGGCAGAAGGAGACCCTCTTCCGCACTGCACTCGCCCTCTCGACCACACGGCGCGACTTCGAACTGCGCTGGGCCGGCGGCACGACGGCAGGCGTCGACGGCACCGGCAACGGCGTCGACGCCGTCGGGACCTTGAGCGAGGACCTCAGCGCCTCGGTGCGGTCACCCTCGGGCACCCGGGTGGTCGCGTCCTTCGTGAACAACCTGTTCAAGAACCTCCTCAGCGGGGGCGACGGGGTTCGCGAATCGTCGCTGCTCGGGCTGACGATCACGCAACCCCTGCTGCGCGGCGCGGGCGCGCGGATCGTCCGAGAGCAGCTCACGCAAGCCGAGCGCGACGTCGTCTACGCCGTTCGCTCGTTCGAGCGGTTTCGCGCGACCTTCGCCGTCGACGTCTTCAACACCTACCTGTCCCTGCTCGAACAGATCCAGAACCTGGAGAGTCAGCGGCGCAACCTCGACAGCGTCCGCCGCGCGCGCGAGCAGATCGAACGACTCTTCGCCGCCGGACGGCGCCAGATCGGCGACCTCGATCGCGCGCGGCAGAACGAACTCAGCGCGCAGAACAACCTGCTCAACGGAGAGAATCAGCTCCAGACCTCGCTGGACAACCTGAAGGAGCAACTCGGACTGCCGATGCAGGCGACGATCGAACTCGATCCAGCCGAGCTGCAGCGCCTGAGCAGCACCGAGGTCAAGCCGATCGACCTCGATGTCGATCGCGCCGTCGCACTGGCGCTGTCGCGCCGCTACGACTATCGAACTGCGCTGGATCGCGTGGAGGATGCCGCGCGCCAGTTGTTCATCGCCGAGAACGCGCTCGAGAGCACGCTCGACTTCTCCGCGGCCATCACGGTGCCCACCGAACCGGGCAAGGCGCTGGTCTTCGATTGGTCGCAGGTCTCGTGGTCGGCCGGGTTCGACCTCGGCCTGGCGTTGGATCGACTGATCGAGCGCAACGCCTACCGCGCCAGCTTCATCACGCTCGATGAACGCATGCGCGCACGCGACGAGCTGAAGGACAACATCACGCAGCAGATCCGGCTGGCTCTGCGCGACATCCAGACCCGCGTGCAGAACTGGACGATCCAAAAGGAGGCCGTCACGGTCGCCGAACGCCGCGTGGACAGCCAGACCCGACTCTACGACGCCGGCCGCGCCTCCGCGCTCGACCTGCTCGACGCGCAGGACTCGTTGCTCTCCGCGAACATCAGCCTCACGTCCGCAACCGTCGACTACACCCTCAGCAAGCTGCGTCTGCTGCGCGACCTCGAAGGTCTCGCCGTGCAGGAGAGCGGTCTGCGCTTCGACTTCGACCTGCCTGTTCCCGACGGGGCGCAGGAAGTCCCCGACAACCGACCCCGTCAGTGATCTTTCCGCAGGCGTTCTCATCATGAATCTCCGTAACCTCTCGACGCCGATCGGTCTTCTGACTCTCGGCATCCTCTCGGCCTGCGGTGGTGACGGCTCGTCACCCAGCGCTGCGGGAAGCAACGCACCCGACCTCCATCTCGTCGAACGTGGCCCCATGCTCATCACCGTTCGCGAGAACGGCGAATTGAAGGCCGCCAACGAGACTCGCATCCGCTCGGAGATCGAGAGCCAGACCACCTTGATCTTCATGGAGAAGGAGGGGCAGGTCGTGAAGAAGGGGCAGAAGCTCGCCGAGCTCGATGTCAGCGATCTGCGCGAGAAGCGCGCAACGCAGGCGATCTCCGTGGAGCGCAACAAGGCGAGCCTCGAGGCGGCGCGCCAGAACCTCGGCATCCTCGACAAGGAGCTGGCGTCGGCGGAAGCCGAGTCCAAGAGCAAGCTCGAGATCGCCAAGATCGACGTCGAGAAGTCGATCGGTCGCCGCCGTCCCGAGGGCGGCGACGTGATCGAAGAGCGCATCACGAACGCGCAACTGGTCGAGCGACTGCGCAACGCCGTTCGCGAGAAACCGCAGTACTCCGAGCTGCCGATGAAGGTCGTCGCCCTTCTCGCCGGGGAGGACGGTGAATCGCATCTCGATCACGAGATGGGCGAGATCGGCCAGCAGATTCTCGAGCAGGTCGACCAGATCAACATCGCGCAGCAGCGGCTCGCGCTGGCGAAGGACACCTACGACAAGAGCCTGTCGCTCGCGCAAGATCAGTACATCACGCAGAACGAACTCGAAGGCGACAGGCTGGACTACCAGAGCCAGATGTCCCAGGTGATGATCGCCTGGCAGAAGCTGGACATCCTGGTCTCCTACACCTTGCTGAAGACCAAGATTGATCTCTCGTTGAAGCTCGCGAACGCCCTTCTCGACGTGGAGAAGGTGATGGCATCCAACGCCGCAAAGCGCGCGAGCCAGGAAGCCGACGTGATCAGCAAGGAGAAGGAATACGAGCTTGCTGACGAGCGGCTGAGGAACTACGACCAGCAGATCTCGAACGCTGTCATCCTCGCTCCCACCGACGGCCTCGTAGTCGCCGCCGAGGTCGACGATCGCAGTCGCGACGTCGTCCAGGAAGGCGCCACGATCCGCGAGCGACAGACACTGATGATCCTGCCGGACGTCACTCGCATGATCGCCGAGGTGAAGATCCAGGAGAGCGACATCGACAAGGTGCGCTCCGGGCAACTCGCAGTGATCCAGCTCGAAGCCTTGCCCGACCAGGTGTTCACCGGACGCGTCAGCCGAGTTTCCCCGGTCGCCGACTCGGGGTCACGATGGATGAGCAGCACCCGCAAGGTCTACAAGACCTGGATCGAACTCGACGATCGCAACGAGAGCGGGACCTTGCGGCCGAACATGTCGGCGTCGGTCGAGATCCGCGTCGGTACCGTTCCCGATGCCATCGCGGTGCCGGTGTCCGCGGTGCGGCGAGTCGACAAGCATCGCTACGTCTGGCTCGCGACGAACTCCGGTCCGAAGGAGCAACTCGTCAAGATCGGCCGAGCGACCACGTCGGAAGTCGAGATCCTGGAGGGTCTGGACGTCGGCCAACAGATCTACCTGGCCCCGCCGATCGGCGTTCCTGAGCCGAGCTTCCCCGATGCGCCGGTGATCGCCGACGCGAACGCACCGCCGCCGCAGATGCCGGATGAGAAGCCCGTCGGCACGGACCCGGCGGCGACGGAAGGCCCGCCGATCACCCGCGAGAGCTTCCAAGCCGCGATTCTCGCGAAGCACCCCGAGTTGAAGGAAGTGTTCGAGACGGAGGGCTTCCGTGCGATGCGCAACGCCGACGTGCGGGCCGCCATCGAAGGCGACGCCGAGCTTCAGGCGCTGAGCGAACAGTTCATGCAGCAGATGATGCGCGGACGTGGGCAGGGCGGGCAGGGCGGCTTCCCCGGCGGTGGCCAGGGTGGACCCGGCGGGACTCGCGGCCAGGGCGGCGCACGTCGTCCGCGGGCCGAGAACGGCAGCGGCGGCGGCAGCGGCAACGAGGGCAGCGGCGGCGAACGTCGCACGGGCGGACGGGACGGCGAGTGAGCGATTCGAACACCCCCATCGCCGAGTTCGTCGACGTCCACCGTCACTACGTGATGGGCGAGACCGTCGTCCGCGCACTCAACGGGCTGTCCATCCGTATCAACCGCGGCGAGTACGTGGCGATCATGGGCCGCAGCGGTTCGGGCAAGAGCACGGCATTGAACCTGCTCGGCTGTCTCGATCGTCCGACGTCCGGTGAGTATCGCCTCGGCGGTCGAGACGTCAGCAAGCTGAGCGACTCCGAGCTTTCGGAGGTGCGCGGCCGCGAGATCGGCTTCATCTTTCAGTCCTTCAACTTGATCCCGCAGCTCACGGTGCTCGAGAACCTCGAAGTTCCGCTGTTCTACCAGGATCGCATCGGCCCGAAGTCGCGCGCCAAAGCCGAAGAACTCGCGGAACGCGTCGGCCTCGGTCGCCGACTCGACCACCGCCCGCTCGAACTGTCCGGCGGTCAACAACAGCGCGTCGCCATCGCCCGCGCGCTGATGAACGACCCGCTGTTCCTTCTCGCCGATGAAGCCACCGGCAACCTCGACTCGAATACCGAGAGGGAAATCCTCGCGCTCCTCGACGAGCTGCACCGCGACGGAGTGACCATCGTGATCGTCACCCACAACGACAGCGTGGCCAAGCACGCCGAGCGCGTGCTGTGGCTGGCGGACGGCAAGCTCGAATCCATCGTGGAGAACCGTCGCTGATGCGCGCTTTCCTCCGCACGGTCCGCCTGGGCATCAAGAGCCTGCTGCTCCACAAGCTGCGCTCGGCGCTGACGATGCTCGGCCTCTTGTTCGGCGTCGCCGCCGTGATCGGCATGCTCGCGATCGGCGAAGGCGCCAGCCGCGAAGCCCTCGAACGCATCCGCGCGATGGGTTCGACCAACATCCTGCTCCGCAGCAGCAAGCCGCCGGCGACTGCCGACGCGTCCTCCCAGTCGCCGTGGACCGCGAGCGCCTACGGACTCACGTATCGCGATGCGGAACGCATCCGCGACACTCTCGAGAGCGCGGAGGAGGTCGTGCAGATCCGAGAGACGCCGAGCGAGATGCGCAGCCCGTCCTACTGGCTCTCGAGCGTGACGGTCGGCACCGAGCCGGCGTTCTTGGGCACGGTGGGAATGCGCGTGCGCGAAGGCCGCTGGCTCAGCGCCGTCGACCTGGTCCGCACGGCGAACGTCTGCGTGCTCGGCTATCAAGCAGCCCAGGCACTGTTCCCCCTCGACGACCCTCTCGGTGACTCGATCCGGGTGAATGAGGACCGCTACACGGTGGTCGGCGTGCTCGAGGAACTCGGCCGCTCCAGCGGCAGCGTCGGCCCGCCGCTCGACATGTGCGTCTTCGTGCCGATCTCGACCTCGCGGCTCCGCTTCGGCGACGAGACGACCACCCGCAGCGGCGGCAGCATGACTCGCGAACGCGTCGAGCTGCACGAGATCAAGATCAAGATGCGGACCGCCGAGGACGTGATGCCGGCGGCGAACGTCGTGCGAACCCTCACCGCGGACTTCCATCGGGAGTCGACCGACTACGTGGTGACCGTCCCGCTGGAATTGCTGCGCGAGACGGAAGAGAGCAAGCGCAAGTGGAACTTCATGATGGGGTGCATGGCCGGGATCTCCCTCCTGGTCGGCGGCATCGGCATCATGAACGTGATGCTCGCGACGGTGACCGAACGCACTCGCGAGATCGGCATTCGCCGGGCACTCGGCGCGAAGCGTACGCACATCGTGCAGCAGTTCATGGTCGAGACCGGGGTGCTGAGCGGATTCGGCGGCCTGCTCGGCGTTGCGGTCGGATGGCTCATCCCCGAAGCGGTGATCACACCGCTGTTCGGCGAGCCGACCGTGGTGCTGTGGCCGCACGTCCTCTTGGCCTTCGGGATCTCTTTCGTCGTCGGCGTGGTGTTCGGGCTCTACCCGGCGTGGCGGGCGGCGGACATGGATCCGGTGGAAGCCCTGCGGCACGAGTAGCGTCTCATCGCTCGTGTCGCGTGCGACTGCACCGGGGTGGTTCCGGCAGCGCTTCCGATCGCAGAGACGCGGGTCTCCAGAAAAAAACGTAGGCTTTCCACCTCGCCCCCGGAGTCTCCGGCACCGTGCCTTTGACTCCTCGGTGGAAAGCCTACCGTCCGGTTGTCCCCGCACGGGCCACGCGCCCGAACGGGAACGGAGCGAATAACCCCGCCGCCGAGGGAGGTTTCGCGAAGCGCAGTGAAATTTTGTGGTCGGGAGCGCACGACCGGCGTCTCCGGGCGCCGCGGAGGACGCCCTGGTGCACCGCCGCCAGATCCGCTGTCATGATCCCGGACATTTCGACGATGAAGGTGAACGTGATGACGGCGATTCGCCCCCACCGACCAACTCGCTTGACGCCCGCTACCCGCCTGATCCTCGGCCTAGTCGTCTCCACCGGCGCGCCGGCCGCACAGGACGGCGACGCCGACCTCCAGAAATTCCTCAGCCTCGGTGCGCGGCAGCAGGCGGCGATCGTGCGGCAGCTCGAGCGCAGTTTGGGTCAGGCCGGCGATCCCCTGGCCCTGCGGGTCGGCACTTTCGCGGTCGACCTCGACGGCGTGGCGAGCGCGCGGATCAGCGAGCCGGTCTTCGGCGACGAAGCCGATGCCCACGCCGACTACGTCAACGCGATGGGGCCGCACGATCGCCGACCCTACCCTGTCGACGCCAAGCCCTACCTCGCCGCCAAGCAGCGCTTCTCGCGCGCAGCGTTCCTGCCCGACCTGCGCCGCGAAGTCGACTACGACTGGTTGACCGGTGAGATCGTCCGCCGAGAACCGCTCGGCTACGCCGATCTCTTCGCCAACGCTCTCGCGGGCTACCCCCCGTACACCGACCACGCCGTCGCGCGAGTCCTGGCCGCACTCGATCGTGAGCCCACCCAGCGCCAGTACGGCTGGTACTTCGCGCATCGCTTCTGCGACCTCGCCGCGCGTTCCTACCCCGGAATCACCCTCTACGATGCTTGGTACTCCGGCGAGATCATCGACATCCCCGACGTGGATGCCGTTCCCTTCGGCTGGCGGATCCTGAACCAGCGTCAACACGTTTCACCGCTGGGCGGCCCACCGCGCGATCGGCTGTACGACGACATTCGCGCCGCGGTGAAGAAGCACCGCGTGCATCGGACCACCATCGAAGCGGCCGCGGCGGCCTTCGTGAGTGCCGAGCCGAACATGGACCCGCTGTACGCCCTGCTGGTGCCGCGCTTTCACTACCTGTTCGCTACGCACGGCGATGATCCGGCCGCACTCGCCGCGTTGCTCGCCGAGTCGAGTCGCGACAAGCTGCTGGCGGACGTGGACCGTGCGATCAAACTCGAAGACGGCGAGGCCTTCGTGCAGCGCGAAGCGCGGAAGGCGGAACTGGCGGCGAGCGCAGAGCGCGTCCGCGGTCTCGCGAAGAGTCTGCTCCAGCGCATCGGCGGCGGCTGACTCAACGCTTCCGCTGGTGGATCTCCGTGATGGCCGCTCGCACGGCCGTCTGCACCGCCGGATCCGGGTCACGTAGCCAACCGATCAGGTTGGGAAGCACCTCGGGTGCGCCGAGCACGCCGAGCGACGTGATCGCCAACACGCGCTGTGCCGAGTCGTTCTTCTCGCCGGCCTGCGCGAGCAATGCCGCGGCCGCAGCGGTCGCATCGAGCGGCACGACGCCGCGTTGCAGAGCCGCCCACCGCTGCTTCTCCTCGTGGTAGAGACGAATCGCGCCGAGCGCAGCGGAGCTCGCATCGCGGACTTCGGTCGCCGGATCGCGTAGCCGCTCCAGCAAGTGCGGCACGACCGCGAGATCCATCGTGCTCGCGAAGAAGTTCACGACTGCCGCACGCACCGCAGGATCGGGGTGATCGAGGACGGGCACGTAACGCACGTCGAAACCGGCACGAAGCTCGGCGAGGGCGGCGAACGCGGTCTTGCGACCGACGTCCCCGAGGGAGCTCGTCGCGAGACCCATGCACTCCTCCACGCTCAACGGCCCCGATTCGGCCAGTTTCTCGACGGCCGACTGCGCGGTCTCGGGATCCTCGTGGGCGGCGGCCACCAGCAAGCTGCGGCGGAAGCGATCACCGTGGTCGCCAAGTTGCCCCACCGTGTGCTGCACGATCCAAGCCGAGCGCGCACGCAGTGCCGCATGGACCAGGTCGTCGAGCTTGGACCGGATGCCGGCGTCGACCGCGCTTCCCGCCACCCCGACGGCCAGCGTGCTCCCGATGTCGCCGTGATGCCAGCCCGAGGAATCCTGCGCGCAGCGCGCAATCAAGGCGTCGATCACCACCGCCTGCAGCGCGACGCGCGCGGGCGTCGCAGGTCGGTCGATCGCGAGGTACGGCAGGCGGAGGTGACTCTGCCAGGTACGCCACTCGCCGTCCTTACCGGCCAGCAAGCGAGTCCAGATCCCTGGAAGTTCCGCGTCGGAATAGCCGTGCCACCATGCCAGTCGATCCTCCCTTCGGATCGTCAACACCAGGGCATCCAGCGCGGTCATGTTGGGCTGGGAGTGATCACCAAGATCGTCGAGCGAGAACCGCTCGGTCAGAACCGAGGTCGGCAGGGCATCGAGCCGCTCGAGGATGCGACCATCACCGCGTCGAATCAGTGTCGCCACGAGCATGCCCTTGGCAGCCCGCGATCCAAATAGGTACTTCGAGTCGAGCGCGGCGTGCAGAACCTGAGTCGTCACCGCGTGGTCGGACGCGAAGCCGATCGTGACGAGGAACCGGCAATGGCGGGCGGCTCGATTCAGGTCTCGCTCTACGCTCGCTGAGTAGAGCTCGTGCAGACGCTGGATCGAAGACTCCACGCCGACGGCGGCGCACAGTACCTCGCACCGGAGCGTGTCCTCGTCCGCGGCGTCCAATGCGGACCGATGCAGTCGATCGACGAGCGGCTGAAGATGTGCCGCGGTGAGTCCGCTGCGAAGCAGTATCGGCGCGAGCTCTGCGATCGAGCCAGGACTAGTCGCCAACGCGGTCACGATCCGACCGACATCCGCAGTCGTCGCGTGTTGCTCCAGCCACGTCGGCGTCTGCTGACACCAGTAGCCGAGTTCCATCGCGCGGAGCACGACCTCGAGCGCTTCCCGCTCCCAGGCACCGCGAGACAGATAGTCGTCGAGGATCCACAGCAAGCCGTGTTGTTCCTGACGCCAACTGCCGAGGACCGGCCCGACCACCTCCAGGGCATCGCGGAACGCGCCGAGGTTCTCGTTCGGGGTCGGCGTCGGGCGCGGGTTGGGTAACCGACTGTCGAGCAGGAGTCGCCCGCCGGCCGTCGAGATGTTCGAGAGCCACAGACCGCGAGCGCCGCCCGTCCACGGCGCCAGCATTCCGAGCAGAGACAGCGCCGCTTCGACCTCGCGGCGCGACTTCCGCTGCAAGAGACTCGGCAGCGCCGTCGTGAGCTGCTCCGCGAGTTCCTGGTCTTTCTGCCGGTCGAAGTAGCTCAGGGCTCTCTCGATCGCGGCAAGCCGGGTCGCCTCCCGATCGCCGGTGAGCAGCATCACGAAGGTCGTCGGATCGATGAGCCGGGTGTCGCGCAGACCGACGACCAAGGGGCCCGCGACCGAGTCCGGCGCCGTCGCGAGGACCCTCGAGAGCATCGCCGTGACCAGCTCGGGCTGCTTGGGTTGCACGGGGAGCTGTGCAATCGACAGCGCCGCAAACGCGCCGTGCGGCCCCGCCAGCGCTTCCTCGAAGAGAGCGAGCATCCCCGGAGTCGCACTCCTGCAAAGCACGTCGCACAAGCTTCGGCGCGTTGCATCGAGAAGGTCTTCCCGACCAAGCCCCCGCCGAATCGCCGGGACGGCGTGGTCGCCGAACCAGGCGAGGTCCTCGACCGTGACGGTCGCCGTACCGCTGCCGGGTCCGCGAGTCTCGCCGGTCATCTGCGCCACCGCCGCCTCCGCGCGCTTGGCGAGTTCCACGTCGCGCGCGTCGGAACCGACGCCGTCGAGAGCCTCGCGGGCGGCCTTCGCGACCGCGTCGTCACCGCCGGCCGCGCGTTCCAGTGCGGCACGTGCCGACGCCACCTCGCCCCGCGCCCGGAGGAGGCGACCGAGGCGGAGCGCGGCGTGGCGTCGCACGGCATCGGTGAGGGTCTGGTCGTCGGCGAGGGCGGAATACCGCGCGATGGCGCCGTCGACGTCGTGCTCGAGCTCTTCGATCGCGATCGCGGCGCGAAGGGAGTCGTGGGTCGGAAGCTCCTGCGCCGTGGTCAGACCGGCGAGGAGGAGAAGCGCACACAAGCTGAGTCTTGCCATGTGAGGATTGACGACGAAACGGGCCTCCGCGCGGTCGAGCATCGGTCGAAGTCCTGTCAAGAATCGGTCGAGTCCATCACGAGGCGGTAGCCCACACCGTGCACCGCGAGCAGATGCCGCGGCGAAGCCGGCTCCCCCTCGATCTTCTGGCGGAGGTTGAGAACGTGCGTATCGATCGTGCGATGGGTCACGTCGCTGCCGCGCCCCCACACCACATCGAGGATCTCGTTGCGATCGACGGCCCGTCCCTTGGCACGCACAAGCAACTCGAGGATTCCCGCTTCCTTGCGCGACAAACTGACCTCGCCCTCCACGCGACGGACCGTGAAGGCGCCGAGATCGATCGTGATCTCGCCCAGTCGGAACACCCCGATCGGCTCTTGGGCACTCGCATCCAACCGGCCGATTCGTCGTAGATGCGCGCGCACGCGAGCCATCAGCTCGCGCAAGCCGAAGGGCTTCGTGACGTAGTCGTCGGCACCGAGGTCGAGCGCGAGCACCTTCTCGCTCTCCTCGCCTTTGGCAGTCAACACGATCACGACGGCGCGATTGCCGGCCGCGCGTAGCCCTCGTAGCACTTCGAGTCCGCTGCGCTGCGGCAGCATGAGATCGAGCAGCACCACATCGAAGTTCAGGCCGGCAAGCAACCGCTGGGCCAACGCGCCGTCCGCTGCGGTCTCCACGAACCAATCCTGCCCGGCGAGTGCGAGTGCGAGACCGTCACGGAGCGTGGCGTCGTCCTCGACGACCAAGAGACGCGGGCGATCACTCATTTCGAACCTCTGCTGTGGGTGCCGGGCGAGCTTTGGGCAAGCGCACCGTGAAGCGGGCGCCGTGCACCGTCAGCGTCCCGCCCAGGTTGGTGATGATGGTCCGACACAGGTGCAACCCGAGGCCAACCCCGGGAATGCTGCCGTCGCGGTGCGCGCGGCCGCGACGAAACCGCTCGAAGATGGAACTCTCTTCCTCGACGCTCACGCCATCCCCGGCATCGCTGAGGACCAGGGCCACGGAATCCGCGTCCTCGACCATCTCGATCATGACCGGTGAGCGGCCGTACTTCCGCGCGTTGTCGGCGAGGTTCATCAGGACTTGGGTCAGCGCCTGCGGATCCCCGACGACAAGAGCCTCGGTCAGCGTGCCGACTCGCAGCTCGAAGCCATCGCGCTCGAGCAACGGCCGCAGGATCCCCGCAGCGCCGTCGACGAGCGGACCGAGCGCAAAGACCTCGCGGCGGAGCCGGACTTCGCCGCGCTCGAAGCGCCCGAGATCCAGCACGTTGTCGAGCAACATCCCCAGGCGTGCAGACTCCGCGACCAATCGACGAAGCCACTGCGCGCGCTCGTTCTCAGCCACGACGTGACCCTCGCTCAACAGCTCGGCGACCAGTCGGATCCCGGAGAGCGGAGTCTTGAGCTCATGGGTGACCGTCGTGATGAACTCGGCTTGCAGTCGCGCGGCGGCCCGCTCCGCCCGCTGCGCGCGCAACGCCAGCACGCTGCCGACACCGCACAGCAAGGCCAAGGCGGCGCCGATCCCGAGCAAGCTGCGCTGCGCGAGATCGAGTTCGGAGTCGAGCGACGCGATCGACAGACGCAATCGTCCGGCGAGCAGGTCGCGCTCGAGCGCGGGGCATGCCGACGGTGGTGCAACTCGCAGCGCGAAGCGAGGATCATCGTCGAGCGCTCGCCGCAGTTCCTCGTAGCCGACCAACGCGCCAGCGGCAGCACGCGGATCGAAGAGCAGCACATGAGCGGGGAGGCTCTGTACGACCGGCTCGATCGCACGCGCGAGTTCCGGTTCCAGCGGTATGAGCGAGCGCAACACCGTTCGTCGCAACTCGATCGCGGCCAGCATGGCGACGAGATCGACCGTCTCGATCGCCGACGAACCGAGACTCTCGCGCGCACGTGTCACGAACTGTTCCGCAACCGGTCCGCTGGCCGAGGCCAACGCCGCCTCGAGATCGGTCGGAATCCGCAGTTCGGGCGAAGACTCGCGATCCACTCGCCAGCGCAGGAGGATCGCAGAAAGCCTGGCGTCGGGGTCGTGATCGAAGTCGGCGTGGAGCGCCTCGCGAAGCCGATCCGAGTCGCCCGCGCGGTGGGCCGCCCACGCCAGTCGCATGCGCAGCCAATCGCGCGCGCGAGGCGTCGCCGCTTGGTCCTTCGACAGAGCCGCGATCCCCTCGACGATCCGTGCCGGGTCGCCCGCCGCTTCCACGCGCGCGAGATTCTCGCGCAGAATGACATCGAGTTCGCGCTGTGGCTCGAAGGGCGTGGGTCGGTCGAGTCGCTCGAGACCGGCGTCGCGCACGATCCGGCCGTCGCTCATCGTGAAGCGATGGGATGCAGGCGCGAGTTCGAGGAGACGCGGGTCGCGCAGACGCCGCTCGAGCCGGTACGCCTGGACGTCCAGCGCACGCGTCTGCTGCAGGTGCGACTCGCGGGCAGCGCGGCCGAGCGAGCGGCCGAGCACCACGGTCGCGAGGATCAGGAGGGCCAGTGCCGACAGCGCCACGACGAGCAGCCAGCGGCCGCCGGCGGAGCGAGCGCGGGGACCGTGGGTGCCGTGGAGTCGGGCGTCGGTAGGTCGAGAGTTTGCAGCGATGGCCGCAGTATCCGGGAGGCGCGTCGGCAACTGTCAGGAAACAGTCAAGTTCGCTCACCGACGGACGAAGTGCAGCGCGGCGAAATCGAAGTCGTCGATCGGGCAATCGATGCGGAACGACTCGACCCCGCCCCGAACATCCAGCACGAAGGACACCAGAGCGAAGGGCAGGAAGCGGTCGGGGAAGTCGACGCGGAAGACGTCGCGGTGCCAATGCGACATCGTCCCCGACAGCTTGGTTGCCGACGGCAGGACACGCAGGTGCAGCGCCCCGTCACGCAGTTCGACAGCAGCTTCGCCGAGGCTCCCATCGAGGTAGCGTCCCGCATAGCGATCGAGCGACAGTGAGGGCGAGGTGCCTTCGACGCGTGTCGCTGCGCGTGCCCGACGTTCCTCGGCGGTTGCGGCCTTTCGCCTGGTTGCGATTGCCGCAACGCGATCGATGATCGCGAAGGCTCGCGCCTCGCCGTCCTCGCCGTCCTTGGCCTGTCTGGCGGCGATCAATGCTTGTCGAAGCGCGAGGTTGACGAAGCCGTCCATCCCGTTGTTGAGGAGCACGATTCCGAACCCGTCGGCTGGGATCAACGCGACCTTCGAGATGTAGCCGGGCATTCCACCGTCATGCTCGACCAGCTTCTTGCCGTCGACCACGCTCAGGAACCAACCGAGGCCGTAGGAATCGAAGGCGTCGAGTGCAGCCGGGCTGGAACCTCGACGCATCGTGACGTGCGGCGTGAAGCACTCGGCGAGCGCCTCGCGCGAGAGGAACTGCGCGTCCCTCAGCTTGCCCTCGGCGAGCAGCATTCGAACCCACGCGGTGAGGTCGTGCACACTCGACCAGATCGCACCGGCTGCTTTGGCGGCACCGAAGCTGGTCACCGGTTCGCGGACACCTTCGACATGAGGATGCGCCAGCGTCGCGGACTTCGGCACGCGGCCGAAGCCGGCGGCGGTGCTCGTCATGCCCAGCGCGGCGAAGAAGTCCTCGTGCATGACGGTCGACCAATCGCGACCGCCGACTCGTTGCAGCACCATTCCGGCGGCGTGGTACATCAGGTTCTGGTAACCGAAGCGCCCGCGGAAAGACTGGGTAATGGGCAGCGACTCGATGCGGCGAAGCACCTCCTGGTCGTCGTAGTCGCTGCCGTACCACAAGAGATCGCCGGCGAAGGTCGCAAGACCGCTGCGATGGCAGAGGAGGTCGCGCACGGTCATCTCGCGTGTGATCCAAGGATCGGCGAGGCGGAACTGCGGCAGGTGCGTGGTCACCTGGTCGTCCCAGCCGAGCTTGCCGGCATCGACGAGGCGTGCGATGGCGGCGGCTGTGAACGCTTTGCTGCAGGACGCGATATTGAAGAGTGTGTCGGGCGTCACCGGATCGCCGCCGCCGAGCACGCGCTCGCCAAGGCCCAGTTCGAGCACGACGCGATCCCCCTCCACGACTGCGACCGCAAGCCCCACCGGCTGGAAGGCAGCGAAGGCGCGACGCACCACCGCTTCGTAGACCGAGCCACGATCGGTGCCGCGGGAAGACTCGCCCGGTGCTGCCTGGTGCGTCGAAACTCCCGATTGGGCTGCCGAGGATGCAAGGAAGCACAGGAGCGAAAGACCGGCACGGACCACACTGGGCATCGAAGCAGCATCCGCGGTCGAGGGGGACTTCCGCAAGCGCGCCGCACGGCGACTCCCGCCGACCGGACGCTCGCCGCTATCCTATGCGCATGGTCCAAGCACCAAAGCGTTGCGTATCTCTCGTCGTTCTCGGCGCACTCTCCGCCGCAGTCACCGATGCCAGCCAAGCCCAGACTTCGCAGAGCGAGTCCTTCGCGCCGCCGGTGCTCGTCCAAGCCGGCGACACGGTACTCGGCAAGGGCCGCATGTATCCCTCGCCGATGTTGCACGACGTCAACGGCGACGGGCTCGTCGATGTCGTCGTCGGGGATCTCCCGGGTCGTCTCACCTTCGCACTTCGCGTCGCGAACGACGGCGCCAAGGTGCCCACCTTCGCCGCGGAAGAGAAGTTCCTCGGCGCAGACGGCAAGCAGCTCAGCTTCGGCAATTGGTGATGCATCGGCATGAGTCCACAGTTCGTGGACTACGATTCCGATGGGGACCTCGACATCGTCGCCGCCACCTTCAGTGGCTCGCCATACGTCGCGCTGCGCGACGACGATGGCTTCGCGACGCCCCAGATGATTCTCGATCGCGCGGGCGCGCGCATCGTCGGGAATCAGTTCTGGAACTACGACACCAAGAAGTGGGATACCACGAAGCGGTGTAATCCGATGGGCACGACGCTGCCGGAGACACACGTCACTTCCGCGTGGGCCGTGGATTACGACCGCGACGGCGACCTCGATCTCCTGCTCGGTGATCACTCGGCGGGATACGTATTCCTGCGGGTCAACGAAGGCAGTGCGACCGCGCCGGCCTTCGCCGAGACGAATCAGCTCGTGAACTCCGCCGATCAGCCACTGGTCGTGCCGGGGACGGTCACCACGTTGCGAACCGTGGATTGGAACGCCGACGGCCGATTCGACTTGTTGATCGGCAGCATGGGCGATCCCTACAGCGACGAGGTCGGCGGTGGAGTCACCCTGCACCTCGATACGGCGGACGAGGGCTTGCCGAGCTTCGGCCCCGCGATCACGCTGATCGAGCGAAGCACGAAGGGCCAGTCGACCGCGAACCGTCCGGACTCAGGTCTCTACATGGATGCCGGGGACATGGACGGCGACGGTGACCTCGATCTCATCGTCGGTGGCTACTCGATCTATGTCCCGCCGGCGCGCGTGCTCAGCGGCGAGGAAGCCGCGAACTTGGAGGCCTTGCGCAAGCAACGCGAAGTGCTCGATGCGGAACTCAGTGCGGTCCAAGCGAAGCTGCGGGAGATCGGCGAGCGCCAGAACGGCGGGAACAACTCCGAAGAGGCTGCCGCCGCGAGCGCGGCACTCTCCACGGAATCGCAGCGCCTCTTCGCAGAAGTGCGTGAGATCGCCAAGCGCATCGACGAACTCGCGCCGTCGCGCAAGCGGGAGTCGCTGACCTGGTACTACCAGAACCTGCGAATCTCGAACGAGACGCCTCGCTGAGTCGCTGAGTCACGCGGTCCCTGGGCGTTGCTCGGGCGGAAGAGCGCGGAACACCTCGATGAGCCCCCTCATGGCGTGGGGCGAACTTCGAGGCTCGACGCAAGGCTGTGCCGTCGTGGCCAGGAACCTGCCTGGCCCGATGGCCGAGCAAGCCAACCCCGACAGCGCCATGTCATGATGACCGATGCGATCTACCTGCTTCTCCACACAGGGTTGGGCAGGTGTACCGCTTCCTCGAGTCGTCCAGATCCGTGCACCGAGGGAGGCGGAGCAACCTCCGGAATGATCGCAACCGCGGCTCAGCACTGCGGAGCGAACCTACCGGACTGCACCGAAGACTGGAGGAGTCTCACAAGCGGCCACCGCGATGCTTGTGACGAGAATCTGCCCTGCCACGATGAAGCGAAACTCCCCGCAGACCTGGAGCCGGGATTGCAGAGCCACGGCGTCGCGGTCAACGTGTAGAATCGGGGCAAGACCGGACGCCGCGCCCGCAGGGCAACCGTTCCTGCACGGTGGATGTGAACGGGGAGTGTTTGAATTGCTGTATCAAGCCATCCCGTTCGTTCGGTGCTTCCTCGAAGTTTCGTTCTCCGTTAATGCAGAGCGAAAGGCACAGTCGAACATGTTGAATGCTCGCCGCGGAAGGCACTCTCCACGCCTGCTGCAACCGACGATCGTTGCGATCCTGCTTGTCCTGCTAGGGTATATCGAGGTCAGGCAAAGGTGGGTGCAGCATGATTCCCGACCCCCGAACGGAGACCCAGGAGGCTCTGTCGTGATGCCTCAAGTGGAGTCGCGGGAACTGGATCGACTCGTGGGGAGGCATGAACTGATCGTCGACAATCGCCACGACACCGCAGTTCCGGTCAGGGCTGCTCCCGACGAACTTACTGGAACAACCGAGATCCGATCTTCCCCCAGCAAGGCTCCCCTCGACTTCGATCTCGCGGTCTACTTTCTGAAATCGCTTGGCTCGTTGGATGCTGCTCGAGTTGGCCGGCATGTCGACCTGAATCCGAGGGGACTCTGCCTGACTGGAGAGCGACACGAGTCTTTGCGACGCATCCTGGCATCCGCCAACGCAATGGGAGTTCGACTCCATGAGGACTGGAAGGAAGTCCGACGGCGAGAGATGATTTCACAGATCGAGGCAGGACGCGTGACCGCGGCACCGGAGCGCCCCCCCAGTGAAGGCGACGTACGCTTCCTAGCAGAGACGCTGCTGGCTTCAACCGACTTGAGTTCCAAGGGGTACACGATGGAGAGCCTCTCGGAGGAAATTCGGAAGAGCCCTGGAATCGGGTTTGGCGCCGGTGTCGACATCTTCGTTCATGATGGCAAGACCTATTGCATGGCGGACTTCGAGAAGTTGCCCGCTTCCGATTCCCTCATCGATAGCACTCGGTACTTCGCCTGGGCGGCGCTCGCCCGGAGCATTGCCTGGTCCCTCGAACACGGTTGCTCGCCGAATGAGGCCCAAGTTGCATTCGCGTTGGATCGGATCCTCAGCGTTTCCGCGACCGAGCTCCGAGGTTCCAAGTAGGGCCGGAGAACACTCGACTTTCCGCCCGGCGATCACTGCCGGTTGAACGAGATCTCTCGAGCCAACGAAAGCCAACGCAACTTGCCGCCATCGAGGAAGACGGACAGCCGACTCCATCTCTCGATGGGACGGTATGGACGCTACGTCCAGTAGCTCGGCAGCAGGCCCCCCCGTGTAGCTCGACGCCGCGCGAGGTGGGTCGCCGAACTGCGCCCCCGCAATGACAGTTCTCTTCCGAGTCTCGGGGAACCGGTCCGCCGCGACCCGTCTAGCCCGGATTATTCGTGAACGTCTGCTGCGATCGCCACAAGTCGCGCCAAGCGGCGTCGCTACGACGGCTCCTCCCTGGCAGCGTAGCTACAGCTACGCTTCGGTCGTCGACCGTCGTAGCTCCTTGCCGGGCATCGAGCTGTGTCGATCTCGCGCCGACGTTCACGAATAATCCGGGCTAGACTCAGGCCTCCACACCGAGGCCGGGGACATGGCTGGCACCGACGATGTCGAATTCGTCGACAATGGCTACGCGACCGATGTCCGTCGCCGCTCACCGCGCCTGAGTTCGAGTCGATCGCCGGGATCGTAGGGTCCGGCACGGCACGATCGGGTGGAGTGATGAGTTCGCCGGCCTGGTGGCGTTCCGTCCCCCAACGCCGGCGCTCAGCTCGTCATCCTCGAATTCGAGTGGCTCGAGGCACTGCACGCCGAGGCAGCCCTGCACGCACTGGCATTCAACCTGATGCCATGCGAGGAACGTCGGGCGGCCGTCGAGATGTGCACGAACGAAGGGACCCCGGATCCGATCGGCACAGCGCACGCGTTGCTGAGTGCGCTGGAAGCGGACCGTGTCGGCGCGATGCTGCGCGTGAAGCCTCGAGCGTGTTCGTCGAGTCGCCACGCCTCACTGCCGTCGCGCGCGGGCCAAGATTTTTGTCTACCATGGCAAATCTCCCCAAGCAATCAGGCCCAACACAGGCAACCATGCTCGGCCGCGCGGCGGTCCACCGGGAGCGCAGCGCCACCTACTCTCCCTTTCATCAACAGGACTCCGCAATGACCGCTTCCGTGGGCCCTTGGCCCGGCCGTTTCGTCTGGCACGACTTGATGACCAAGGACGCTGCCCGCGCCAAGGACTTCTACGCCTCGCTCTTCGACTGGCGCGTCGACGAAGTGCCGATGGGCCCATTCGTCTACCACATGATCCAATGCGGACCCGGTCCGATCGGCGGCATCGTCGAGGAGCAGGGCATCCCGATGGCGCACTGGATGCCGTACATCGCTGTGGACGACGTCGACGCCACCGCCGCCAAGATCCAGTCGCTCGGCGGCTCCGTATGCGTGCCCCCTACCGACATCCCGAACACGGGCCGCTTCGCCGTGGTCGGCGATCCGACCGGCAGCTACTTCTCGATCTTCAAGGGGCTTCCCGACTCCCCGGGCTTCGACCCCGACATCCCGGTGCTCGGTCGCATCTGCTGGAACGAGCTCTATTCCACCGATGTCGGCAAGGCGCAGGCCTTCTTCAGTGAGGTCTTCGGTTGGACGCCGCAGATGAAGGACATGGGGCCGGCCGGCAACTACCACGTGCAGATGCTCGGCGACAAGCAAGCTGCCGGCATGATGCAGCACCCGATGCCGGGCACGCCGTCGTGTTGGGCCTGCTACTTCTTCGTCGACAACCTCTCCGCTGCGACGGACAAGGCGAAGTCGCTCGGTGCGACGGCGATGATGGAGAACATTCCCATCCCCGAGGTCGGCGCCTTCTCGATGTTGACCGATCCGACCGGTGCAATGTTTGCGCTGTTCGCCATGGCGCCCGGCACACCGAACTGCTGATTCCAACCGCCGCTCGCCGCGCCGGCCCGGACGCTTCGTGAACGTCGTCGCGAGATCGTCGCGGGCCGATGTCCGGCAAGGAGCTGCGTCGGTCGACGACCGAAGCGTAGCTGTAGCTACGCTGCCAGGGAGGAGCCGACGTAGCGACGCAGACAGGCGCGACTTGTGGCGATCGCAGCAGACCTTGAGGAATCATCCGGGCTAGACTGCGCGGCATGGAAGAAGCCCGCGCCGAACCGTTCGCCGACCAGCTTCCCGAACTGGTCGCCCTCACCCTTTCGGGCGGCGGTTACCGCGCCGCCGCCTTTCACCTGGGCAGCCTCGAGTACCTCTTCGAGATCGGGCTCGGTGAGCGCATCGCGTGGATGTCGACGGTCTCCGGCGGCAGCATCCTGGGTGCAGCTTGGTTGATCGCGGCTGCCGACGGCACCCGCTTTCCCGACTTCGCGAGGCAGTTTCGGAAGAAGCTGTTGGACATCGATCTCGTTCGCGACGGCCTGGCTGCGCTGAGCGGGCCGGCGCCGGCCATCCCCTCCGCGCGTCACGACCTGATCACCGGGATGGCAGCACTGTATGCGAAGCACTTCTTCGCGCATCGCGACGGCAGCCCGTGGCGCATGCGCGAACTGCAGGCGACGAAGCTCGCGATCCGCGAAGTGGCGATCAACGCGACCGAGTTCCGTTTCGGCCTGTCGTTCCGCTTCGTGCGCAGCGACAGCGATCAGGTCATCCACGGCAATCAGAAGCTGCGCGTCTCCGCGGCGGCCGCCGGCGACATCCGCTTGGCCGATGCCGTCGCCGCATCCTCGTGCTTCCCCGCCGGTTTCGAGCCGCTGCAGTTTCCCGACGACTTCGCGTGGTCGACTGCGAACTCCCTCGAGACGGCGCGAACCGACGTCGCCCGCGACGTCGACGGCAAGCCGAGCTATCCCGCTCTGATGGACGGCGGGATCTACGACAACCAAGGCATCGAGAGCCTGATGGGGATCGCCGACCGCGTCGGACGCGAACCCGATCTCTTCGTGATCTCCGACGTCTCGCTGCCGCCCGACGACGTATGGGACTTCCCGAATCAGCCGATCAGCCGTCGCGGCCCAAAGCTGCGCACGGTCGTCGGTCTCATGATCGCTCTGGCCACCGGCTGCCTCGTGTCGTTCGCGAGCCTCGTCGCGACAGGGATCTCGCACTGGCATGCCGGCACCTGGCGCTGGCCCGCCCTCTTCACGATCGTGCTGCCGGCCTTGTTGTGTCTCGCGGTGGGCTACCTGTTCTGGTGGGCCTATGCCTGTGTACGCGACGAAGGCCTTTCGAAGGTGCCGCGACTCGGCGATCGGTCGTGGTTCCTGCTGCGGAAGCTCTCGCTGCGCCAACTGATCGCGATGCTGTCGCTGCGCATCCGCTCGAGCCTCGTCCTGACGACGACGATCTTCATGAGCCGCATCCGCCGCCTCGGCTACCAGCGCGTGTTCGGTGACGCCCGCTATGCCCAGAGCCGCGTGTCGAATCTGATCTACGAACTCACGAGCGGACGCCCCTGGCCGAAGGAACTCGACGGCCTCGTGCTGCCGCCGTCGCAAGCGCTCCGGGACCTGGCCGACCGCGCGAGCTCGATGCCGACCACACTGTGGTTCGACGTTGCCGAACAGTGCGACGACCTGATCGCCCTCGGTCGCGCGACGATCATCCCCGCCTTGATGGCGTGGCTGGTGCGCCGGCACGGCCGCGACCCGCAACGGTTCCCGCCAGCACTGAAGACACTCTGGGACCGACTGCTCACCGACTGGGACAATCTTCGAGCAAGGCTTCCCGACGGCAACCTGACCACACCCCAACCGCTCGGTTAGCCCGAACGATTCGTGAACGTCGTCGCGAGATCGCCGCAGGTCGATGTCCAGGAAGGAGCTGCGTCGGTCGACGACCGAAGCGTAGCTGTAGCTACGCTGCCAGGGAGGAGCCGACGTAGCGACGCAGACGTAGCGACGCCGACGGGCGCGACTTGTGGCGATCGCAGCAGACGTTCACGAAGAGTTCGGGCTAGCCCGGACTCTTCGGGAAAGTCGTCGCGAGATCGCCGCAGGTCGATGTCCGGCAAGGAGCTGCGTCGGTCGACGACCGAAGCGTAGCTGTAGCTACGCTGCCAGGGAGGAGCCGACGTAGCGACGCCGACGGGCGCGACTTGTGGCGATCGCAGCAGACGTTCACGAAGAGTCCGGGCTAAGCTCTTCGGCCTCCGCCTTCCCAGCGATGCAGCCATCGCCGTCTCTCGCCTCGCCGCCATGACCGAACCGGGTTTCTCGCGACGTTCTTTCCTCAAAGGCGCATCGCTCGCCGCCGCGATTCCGCAGGTCTCCGCCCAAGAACCGGTCACGACGTCGCCGCCGGACGTCCGCGTGATCGGCACGGAGCCGGCCGAGTTGAGGCTGACGATCAACGGCGTCGAGCGCCGCTTCGAAGTGGAGCCGCGCACGACACTGCTCGATCTGCTGCGCGATCACGCCGACCTGACCGGCACCAAGAAGATCTGCGATCGCGGCGCCTGCGGTGGTTGCACGGTGCTCCTCGACGGCGAACCGATCAACTCCTGCCTGACCTTGGCCTTCGACGCCGAAGGGCGCGCGATCCGCACGATCGAGGGCTTGGCCGACGGCGATCGACTGCACCCGGTGCAGGCCGCGTTCGTCCGGTGCGACGCCTTGCAGTGCGGCTTCTGCACGCCCGGCTTCGTGATGAGCTCGGTGGCCTGCCTCGAACATCACGCCCAGCTCGATCGCGCGACCCTCGAACGCGAACTCTCGGGCAACCTCTGTCGCTGCGGAACCTACGGGCGCATCCTGCAAGCGGTGGAGTCGACGCGCGCCGGCAAGCCGGCGAAGGGAGACGGCAAGTGAGACACGAAGACCACGATGTCGTGCTCGGCTACGCCGGTGCCGAGCTCCGGAAGACGATGAAGTCCGACCCCGCGGATGCACCGCCGTGGGACCTGACGACCAAGTTCGCGCACATCGGCGGCGACACCGACCGCATCGACGCGGTCGCGAAGGTGACCGGACGCGCGAAGTACACCTTCGACGTCAACCTGCCGGGCATGCTCCACGGCGTGTTGCTGCGGTCGCGGCTACCGCACGCCCGTGTCGAAGCCGTCGCCCTGGATGCAGCGCGAACCAAGGCCGGCGTGCGCGCCGTGGTCTCGCTCAAGCCCGACGGTCAGCGCGTGCGGTTCGTCGGCGATGCGATCGCGGCCGTCGCCGCCGACAGCCGGGACGCCGCGCTCGATGCCCTGGCCGCCATCCTGCCGCGCTACGCGGAGGAGCCGGATCGTGCGATCGACCTGCGCGATGCCGAAGGTGCCCCCACGCTCGACGAACGAGGGCGGGTCACCGACGCCTGGCCGAGCAAGGACGCCGCGGCGATCGATGACGCGATCGGAACCTGCAAGCATCTCGTCGACGAGACCTTCGCCGTCGAAGTGCAGACGCACTCGAGTCTCGAGTCGCACGGCGCGGTCGCACGCTGGAACGACGACGGCACGCTCGATGTGTGGTGCAGCACGCAGGCGACCTTCGGCGTGCGCCAGGGCCTGGCGGAAGCGGTCGGCTTGCCGGTAGATCGCGTGCGCGTGCACGCCGAGTTCGTCGGCGGCGGCTTCGGCAGCAAGTTCTCCCCCGGCAGCGAAGCGCTCGCCGCGGTGCTCCTCGCGCGCGAGAGCAAGCGACCGGTGAAGGTGATGCTCGATCGCTTCGAAGAGCACACCTGCGCCGGCAATCGACCGAGTGCGATCATGCGTGTGCGCGCGGGGATCGACGAAGCCGGCCACGTGCGGGCGTGGGATTGGCAGTCCTTCGGCGGTCCGGGCTTCACCAAGTCGGGCGGTCGCGTGGCCTACGTGCGCAGTTACTTCGATCGCGCCAAGGTGCGCCACACACACACCGACCTGTTGACCTTCACCGACGCCGCTCGCTCGATGCGCGCACCGGGATGGCCGCAGGGCGCCTTCGCCGCCGAGGCGATGCTCGACATGCTCGCCGAGAAGGCCGGCATGGACGCTCTCGCCTTCCGCCTTCACAACGACAGCGACGAACTTCGCCGGCACGAGTGGAAGCTCGGCGCCGAGCGATTCGGTTGGAAGGAGCTGAGGAACCCGACTCCCGGTCGTCCGCGCGATCCCGCCCATCCGCGCATCCTGACCGGCGCCGGCCTGGCTGCGGCGGCATGGGGTCAGATGGGTTCGACGCGCAACGGCGTGCTGTGCCGCATCTGGGCCGACGGCACGGTCGAGGCTCGCAACGGCGCCCAGGACATCGGCACCGGAATGAAGACCTTGCTGGCGATGTTGGTCGCGGAGGAGCTCGGGATCGCACCAGGCAAGGTCAAGGTGACCATGGGTCACACCGACGACCCGGTGGGACCCGGCAGCGGCGGCAGCACGACGACCCCGTCGCTCGCCCCCACCGCGCGGCACGCCGCCTTCCTCGCCAAAGCCGAACTGGTGCAGCGCGTCGCGGAGTCGCTCGGAGTCGAGCCCTCGCAGGTGCGGTACGAGAACGGCAAAGTGATCGCCAAGGACCGCACGCTCGACTTCGCCGAGGCCTGTCGGGCGATCGGTCCGCAGCCCATCGAGACGGTCGGTAAGCGCTTCGCGAACGTCGACGGCTTCCGCGACACGGTCGCCGGCTGTCAGTTCGCGGCGGTCGCGGTGGATACGCACACCGGACTCGTGCGAGTGACCAAGATGCTCGCGGTTCAGGACTGCGGTCTCGTCCTCAACGAGAAGCTCGCCGAGAGTCAGGTGCTCGGCGCGATGATCCAAGGCATCAGCTACGCGTTGCACGAGCAGCGCGTGATGGACCGCAGCAGCGGCCGAATGGTGAACGGCGATTTCTCCTTCTACAAGATCGCCGGGATCCGCGACGTCCCCGAACTGACCGCGATCCTGTTCTCGGTGGCCAACGGCAAGAACAACGTCGGTGCTGCCGGTCTCGGCGAGCCGCCCTCGGTCGCCAGTCCGGCGGCGGTCGGCAATGCCGTGGCCAACGCGATCGGCGTGCACATCACGAGCTTGCCGATCACGCCGGACAAGGTGCTGGCCGCGCTGGCTCGCAAGAAGTCGACCGCATCGAACTCCGAAGGCAAGACCGGGCGCTGACATGCAATCCTTCCAACTGACGATTCCCAAGACCCTCGCTGCGGCTGTCACCGCATTGGGCGACGATGCGATCTTCAAAGCAGCCGGCATCGACTTGCTGGACCGCCTGAAGGAGCGCAAGGAACGCTTCGCGAATCTGGTCGATCTGACCAGGCTGCCGGCCGAGATGGGCGGCATCTCCAAAGACGGCAGCCGCGTCCGCATCGGTGCGCTGGCGACCTTGCACCAGATCGAACAGGCCGCGTCGCTGCAGTCGACGCACCTGACCGCGCTGCGCGAGGCTGCCGGAGAAGCCGCGACCCCGCAAGTTCGTCGACGCGCGACTCTCGGCGGGAACCTGCTGCAGCGGGCGCGCTGCTGGTATCTGCGGGGCGCTGGGTTCGGCTGCGCGCACGGCGGGGACGGCCCCACCTGCCTCGCTCGTGAGGGCGAGAACCGCTACCACGCGATCCTCGACGCCTTCGACTGCGTGCGCGTCCATCCGAGCAACACCGCGACCGCGCTCTGCGCGCTGCGCGCCACCGCGCACATCACCGGCAAGAACGGGAAGCGCACGATCCCCGTGCGCGAACTGTGGCCGCCCTTCGGGCTGGCGGCTCTGGCCGAGCACACCCTCGCACCCGACGAAGTCCTGACCGCGATCGAACTCGACGCGAGCACTGCCTTCGATCGCTCGGCCTATCGCGAATCGCGCGAGAAGGTGAGTTTCGATTGGCCGACGGTCGCCGCCGCGGTTGCCGTGAAGCTCGACGGTGCGCGCGTCGCCGACGTGTCGATCTGCCTCGGCGCCGTGAGTCCGACACCGCACGTGGCGGAGGAGGCCGCGGCCTTGTTGCGCGGCAAAGCGCCGACGCCAGCGGTGCTGGACGAGGTCGTGAGCACGGCCTTCGCCAAAGCGCAGCCGCTCGCCCACAACGCCTACAAGATCGCGCAGGGCAAGGCAGTCCTGCGCGACACCCTCGTCGCCGCACTCGGCAAGGAGACCGTCGATGGCCGCTGAACGGACCCAGCGCACGCACCGCGATCTGCTCCCCCGCGACACCTGTACGTCGCTGATGTTCAAGCACATCCTCACGCACGGACTCGACGAGGCTGTGCACGACGACCGCGACACGCCGGGCGACGGCTATTCCTGGTGCCAGCGCACCTGCACGCCGGTCGGCCCCGACGACGAACTCGCCAATCCGAAGAGTTGCCGCCCGACGCGGGCATGCTGGCGCGGCATCGCGGCCACGAGCTGAGGCGCTCTCGCGCCGCGCGCTCAAGAGCTCGACGGCGAGTTCGACTTCGATCCCGAGTCGGGCGACTCTGCAACCTCGTCGACCACGGCGTCGAGTTGCGCCTCGGTCAGCACGCCACGTGCGACGAGCAAGCGGCCAAGTTGGCCCACGATGCGCTCCAAGGCGTCGACGCGCTGTGTGAGATCCGCCACCTTCCGCGTGACGGCGACACGCGCCCGCGATTGGCTGCGCGACATCGCGCGCAGGTGGTCCTTCTGATCGTGGATGTCGAGCTGCTGACCGAAGTCACCCAGCAGGAAGAAGCGCAGCCACCCCATCGCTCAGGCCCTGCCCAACAGATGCCGCTCGATCGCACGCCAGGTGAGACGCTGCATGTGGCCGCGCAGGGGCCCGCCGATGCCGTGTCGTGAACGCGGATACAGCATCATCTCGAAGTCCTTGCCCGCGACCTGCAGGGCATAGGCGAACCGCAGGGTGTTCTGCAGATGCACGTTGTCGTCCATCGTGCCGTGGACGAGCACGAGATGGCCGTGGAGGTCCTTCGCCGCACCGATCACCGAAGTGGCCGCATAGCCGCTCGGGTTCTTCTGCGGCGTCTGCATGTACCGCTCGGTGTAGATGGTGTCGTAGAGCTGCCAGTCGTAGACCCCGGCGCCGGCAACCGCGAGCGCGAACTTCTTGCTGTGCGTGACCGCGAACGCGCTCATCGAACCGCCGTAGCTGAAGCCGGTGATTCCGACCCGCGCCGCATCCCCGCCGCGATGCTTCACGACCCAGTCGATCGCGTCCTCGAGATCGCGGAGTTCGCTGACCAGCAGTTGCTTGTGGCACGCCGCCGTCGCGGCTTGACCGCGACCGCTCGCGCTCCGCACGTTGCACTGCAAGACGATCACGCCCTGTTGGCGCAAGAACTGATGCCAGGTACTGACGCTGTAACGCCCGCGCACGGTCGGCGCGTCGGGGCCGGAGTAAGTGTCGATCCAGATCGGCGCCGACGCACCGGGCGCGAGAGTCGGCACGAGTACGGTGGCGTCGAGCGGGAACCCGTCGCGCGCGGGGATCGACACGAGCTCGGGATCGACGCCGCCGATCGCAGCAAAGTCGGGGGACGACGTGGTCGCCCAGCGCGTCTTGATCGAGCCGTCGGCGGTGCACAGGCGCAGCTCGGGCAGGCGGTCGACATGGGAGCACAGATCGAAGAAGTGGGCGCGGTCGGGTGAGAAGGTCACCGAATGCGTGCCGCTGCCGGTGGTCAGGCGCGTCAGACCCTTGCCGTCCAAGCCCACGCGATAGAGATGCGAATCGAGCGCCGACTCGCTTCGACCACGCAGCCACAGGAGCCCGGCAGCTTCATCGACGTGCTCGATCTCGTTCATCACGAACTCGACCTCCGCGATCGTGGCGACCAAGGTGCCGTCGAGGCGGTAGCGATACAGATTCTGGTAGCCGTTGCGCTCACTCCACCACAGGAAGGTGCCGTCGGCGAGGAAACGCGGCTGTTCGAGCACGTTCACCCAACTGGTGGAGGTCTCGCGCAGGATCGGGCGAATCGCACCGCTCTTCGCATCGACCGCGACGAGCTCGAGCCAGTCCTGGATCCGATTCTGCACCTGCACGAGCGCGGCGCTGCCGTCCGGCTGCCACGCAACGCGCACGATGAGGATCTCGTCATCCTTCGACCACCGCGACAAGTCGACGTCGACCACCTCCCGCTTCGCCACGTCGGCGATCGACAGGCCGACGGTCGGATTCGGATCCCCGGCCTTCGGATACTTGGTGACCTCCGCAACCACCGCGCGTTCGGCGGCGAGATCGTTGTTGGGCACGTGATCGATGACCGTGAACGGCTTCACCGCACTCTCATCGAGGCGAAGGAACGCCACATGCGTTCCGGTCGGCGACCACCAATGCCCCTGGAAGTTGCCGCGCCCGTAGACCTCTTCCTGGTAGACCCAGTCGAGAACTCCGTTCATGACGTTCTCGCCGCCGTCGCTGGTGACGCGCCAGGTATCGTCCTCGGCGATCGCACGCACGTAGAGATCGTTGCCGAGCACGTAGCTCGCCGCCGCACCGCCCGGTGCGGCATGCGCTTCGCGAATGTCGCCACCTTCGACGAGCACTTTGACTTGGCCGTCCTCTGCCGCGAACTCGAGCCGACCTTCGCGTACGCGCAGCGGGGAACCCGTTCGGTCGCCACGCCGGGCGCCGCCGCGCTCGGGACGCGCACCCTCGCCGCCGCTCCCGCGACCGACGACCCGCTCTTCCAGAGATGTGAGGTCGACCTTCACCCGTTCGGTACCCTTCGGCGCCGCGCGGGAGACGATCGCATCGCCGTTCGCCTCGAACGAGCCGCTGGGGGCACGCGGCATGAGCATCAGCGCGGCACCGCGGGAACCGCCGAGCACGTCCTCGAGAGTCAGCTTGCGGAGATCCTGTGCGGACGCGGCGGCCGCCACGACGGCGACCGCAAGCAACACAGTGGCGGGAGACAAACACAAAGGAGTTCGGGTTCGCATGGCCGTGACGTTCGGAACGAGCCCGGGAGCGTAGCGATCGGGAGCCGGCACGCCGCCCGGCCGACCCTTGAATCTTTCCGACCTTGATGCATAATCTTGCGCCCTCAACGCAAGAACATGCAAAGCCAGTCGCACCCGCAGACCACCACGCCCGAGCGCCAACAGCGCCACGAGGCGGTCGTGCGGCTCGTGCGGCGCGGCGGTATCCGCTCGCAGCTCGAACTCGCCGACGCCTTGCGAGCAGAGGGGATCGACGTGAACCAGGCCACGCTGTCCCGTGACCTGCGCGAGCTCGGCGTCCTCAAGGGCCCCGAGGGTTGGACCCTGCCGGAGTCGATCGCGACCGACGAACTCACCGCCGCGTGCCGCCAATGGCTGAGCGGCGCGGAAGCGGTCGGCAACCAACTCGTCCTGCGCACCGCCCCCGGAGGGGCGACGCCGCTGGCGCTCGCTCTCGATCACGCCCAGGACCGCCACATCGCCGGCACGATCGCGGGCGACGACACCGTACTCGTCATCTGTCGCTCCGCGCGCGGCGCCACCGGGTTGGCGCGCGCGCTCGAGAGCCGTCTCCTCCGATGAAGAAGCGCGTCGCCATCGTCGGCGCGACCGGTTACACCGGCCGCGAACTCGCCCGACTTCTCTCCCATCACCCGGCGATCGAAGCGCCGCGCCTCTTGAGCGCACGCATCGACACCGCTCCCGCCGCTCCGGAACGCAGTTTCGAAGTCGCCGTCGAGCCCTTCGACGCCGGCGTCTTCGACGCGGTCGACGGTGTCTTCCTGTGCACGCCGCACGGCGCTGCGGCGCGCTTCGCGAGACTCGCGCTCGAGCGCGGTCGCAAGGTCGTCGACCTGTCGGCCGACTTCCGGCTGCACGATGTCGACGTCCACCGCGCGGCGTACGGTGAGGATCACGACGCGGCGATCCGCGCGGAGGCGGTCTACGGCCTCACCGAGCACGCTCGCGACGCGGTGCGCGCCGCGCGCTTCGTGGCGAACCCCGGCTGCTACCCGACCGCGGTGGCGCTGCCGCTGTTGCCGCTGATCGCACGAGGGCTGGTCGACCTCGACCACGACGTCATCGCCGACTGCAAGAGCGGCGCGTCGGGTGCCGGCAAGGAACCCAAGCAGCGCACGCATTTCGGCAACGTGCACGACAACTTTCTGGCCTACGGGGTCGGCGACCACCGCCATCAGCCGGAGATCTGGCAGAGCGTGGGTTCCCGGCGCGTGCTCTTCGTCCCCCACCTGCTGCCGATCTTCCGCGGCATCCTCGCCACCCTGTGGGTCCGCCCGATGCCCGGTGTCGACGCCGCGGCGATCCGCAGCACACTGGCCGAGCACTACCACGGCGAAGCTTTCGTGCGCGTCTATCAGCGCGGCCTGCCCGAGTTGCTGGACGTGAGCGAGACCAACTTCTGCGACATCGGCGTTGCCGACGTCCACGGCCGCGTCGTGCTGGTCGCGGCAATCGACAACCTGGTCAAGGGAGCCGCCGGTCAAGCGCTGCAGAACATGAATCTCATGCTCGGTCTCGACGAGACCGCGGGGCTCCTCTGATGCGGCTTTGCCTCAAGATCGGCGGTGCCCAACTCGAAGACGTTCACGCCCGTGCGCGACTCGCCCGCGCGATCGCGAACGCGGTCCGTACCGGCCACGAGTGCCTCGTGGTGCACGGCGGCGGCAACCAGATCCGTGCACTGAGCAAGCGTTGCGGCATCGAGGATCGCTATCACGACGGCCTGCGCATCACCGACGCCGAGACCGCGGACATTGCACTCGCGGTGCTCGCGGGAACCGTGGGCAAGGCCCTGGCCGCGAGTCTGTGCGAAGCCGGTGCGCCTGCGGTGAGTCTGTGCGGTGTCGACGGCAACAGTTTCACGGCCGCACGCCACGCGCCGCTCGGGGTGGATCTCGGCTACGTCGGCAAGGTGGCTCGTGTGGATCGCACGCTGGCCGAGGCGCTCTTCGCGCGCGGCTTCGTGCCGCTGTTCGCCACCGTCGCCGCCCTCGACTCCGGAACCGACGGCGACGGCGACCACCTCTACAACATCAACGCCGATCACGCTGCGGCGCCGCTCGCGGCCGCGTTCGGTTGTGATGCAGTGCTGTTCCTCACCGATGTGCCCGGTGTGCTCGACGCCGAGAAGCGACGGATCGCTCGCCTCTCGCCGGCCGAGTGCGCGGCACTGCGTGACAAGGGAGTGCTGCGCGGTGGGATGATCCCGAAGGTCGATGCCGCTCTGGACGCTTTGCATGCGACCCCCACCGCGATGGTGAAGATCGCACCTGCCGACGGTGACGACGCCGTGTTGGCCGCGCTGTCGAAGGACATCGGCACCAGGTTTCATGTCGACTGCGCGGACGAGGACACGGACGCAGGCACGGACGAGTGTGCGAACGAGGAGACGAGTCATGGATGAGCATGTGATGCGCACGTACGTGCGCCAGCCCGAGGTCTTCGTCGCCGGCCACGGCGCCCGCATCACCGACAGCGAAGGCCGCGAGTGGCTCGACTTCCTGGGCGGGATCGCGGTCTCGGCCTTGGGCCACGGTCATCCACGGTTGAGCGCCGAGCTCGCCGACCAGGCGCAGAAGGTCCTCCACGTCAGCAATCTGTTCCGCAATCCGTACACCGAGAAGGTGGCGACCGCACTGTGCGAGCACGCACAGATGAACGCAGTGTTCTTCACCAACAGCGGAACGGAGGCCAACGAGTGTGCGCTCAAGCTCGCCCGCAAGGCGATGCGGGTGCGCGGCGAACCAGATCGAACCGGCTTCGTGGCGCTCGAAGGCGGTTTCCACGGGCGCACGATGGGTGCCTTGTCGGTGACGAGTGGATCGAAGTATCGCGAGCCCTTCGCACCGCTCATCCCGAACGTGACCTTCGTACCCCGCAACGACCGCGCCGCGCTGGCCGCGGCACTGGCGACCCGCCCGGCGGCGCTCATCCTGGAACCGATCCAGGGCGAGGGCGGCATCGTGGAACTCGACCACGATCTCCTGCGCAGCGCGCGCGAGCTCTGCGACGCCAACGGCACGCTGCTGATCCACGACGAAGTCCAGTGCGGCACCGGCCGCACCGGCCGCTTCCGCTGCGGCTCTTGGAGCGACACCACTCCGGACATCCTCACGCTCGCCAAGCCGCTGGCCGCCGGGCTGCCGATGGGCGCCTGCCTCGTGCGCGACGGCTTGGAAACCACCTTCCAACCTGGCGACCACGGTTCGACCTTCGCCGGGGGCCCCTTCGTCCTGCGCGCAGCCATGGTTCTGCTCGAGGAGTTGGACCACGGACTGCTCGACAACGTGATCGCCCGCGGCCAACAGTTCCGCGACGGCCTGGAGCGACTCGCCGCGGATCATCGCGTCATCACCGCGGTGCGCGGCCGCGGTCTCATGCTCGGTATCGCGATGGCGGGCGCACCGGAGTTCCAAAAGCAGCTCTATCGCAACGGACTCCTGACCAACTGCACGGCCGGCGAGGTCGTGCGCTTCCTGCCGCCGTACGTCGTCACCACCGACGATGTCGATGCGGCACTCGACGTCCTCGCACGCACCTTGCGTGCCTGAACCGCGTTCGTTCCTTCCGCACCATCACTGAAACCCCTTCCACCCTCGCCCGCCATGACTGCATTCCGCTTCGGCAAGCTCCCGCACAAGGATCTAATCAGCGTCGCCCAACTCTCGCTCGACGAGATCGGCCTGATCTTCAACACCGCTGCGGAACTCAAGCGGAACCGTGAGCTACACGACTCCGTGCTGCGCGGCAAGAAGCTGGCGATGGTGTTCGAGAAGGACAGCCTGCGGACCCGCTTCACTTTCGACGTCGGCATGCAGGACCTCGGCGGTTCCGCGGTCTACATGGATCACCGAGACGCACGCATCGGCGCGCGCGAGTCGATCCGTGACGTCGCGAAGAACCTCGAACGCTGGGTGCACGCGATCGTGGCGCGCACCTACAAGCATCGAGTGGTCACCGAACTCGCCGAGAACTGTGAGATTCCGGTCATCAACGGCTTGAGCGAGTACTTGCATCCCTGCCAGGCGCTCAGCGACTTCTTCACGCTCTATGAGAAATGGGGCGGCGAGGTCGCGGGGCGCAAGTTGGTCTGGTACGGCGACGGCAACAACACCTGCCACTCGCTCATCATCACGGCGTCCAAGCTGGGCGCGCACATCACCGTGTGCACGCCGGAAGGCTACGAGCCGAACAGCAAGGTCGTGAACGAGGCGATGCTGTTCGCACGACAGTCGGGTGCCGAGATCAAGATCGTCAACGATCCCGACACCGCCTCGGTCGGCGCCGACGCGATCTACACCGACGTGTGGGCGAGCATGGGCCAGGAGGACGAGACCGAGGAACGCGCCGGCATCTTCCACGACTACCAAGTCGACGATGTGGTCATGTCGCGCGCCAACCCCGGCGCCTACTTCATGCACTGCCTGCCCGCCCACCGCGGTCACGAGGTCACGGCCGACGTGATGGATGGCGAACAGTCCATCGTCTACGACATCGCAGAGAATCGCCTCCACGTGCAGAAGGCGATCCTCGTGCTGCTCCTGAATCACTGAGTGCACCCCGCTCTCATCTTGACACCCACTTCATTCGAGTCAGCAGACATGCCATCCACCTCACCTCAGAAAGTCGTGCTCGCCTACTCCGGCGGTCTCGACACTTCGATCATCATTCCCTGGCTCCGCGAACACTACGGCGCCGAGGTTCACTGCGTCGCCGGCGATGTCGGCCAAGGCGACAGCGAGTTGGCAGGGCTGGAAGCGAAGGCGCTCCGTACCGGAGCGGCTTCGTGCAAGGTCGTGGATCTGCGCGATGAGTTCTGCGAGGACGTGATCTGGCCGTGCCTGCGCGCGATGGCGGTGTACGAGGGACGCTATCTCTTGGGAACCAGCATGGCGCGGCCCATCCTCGCGAAGGCGCAGGTCGCCTACGCGCACGAGATCGGCGCGCGCGTGGTGTCGCACGGCTGCACCGGCAAAGGCAACGATCAAGTTCGATTCGAGCTGGCCTACCAAGCGCTCGATCCGGGTCTCTCGATCATCGCGCCATGGCGCGAATGGGACATCCAGAGCCGCGAGGACGCGATCGATTACGCCGAGAAGCACGGCGTGCCGATCACCGCATCGCGCACGAAGATCTATTCGCGCGATCGCAACCTCTGGCACATCAGCCACGAGGGCGGTGCACTGGAGGACCCAGCGAACACACCACCCGATGACGTGTGGATGTTGACCGTCGATCCGAAGGAGGCTCCGGACGAACCGCGAATCTTGACCATCGGCTACGAAGCCGGTGTGCCGGTCAGCGTCGACGGCGTCGAGCTCGACGGTCCCGCGCTCGTCGACCGCCTCAACGCGATCGGTGGCGAGCACGGCGTGGGCCGAGTCGACATCACCGAGAACCGACTGGTCGGCATGAAGTCGCGCGGCGTGTACGAGACACCCGGCGGCACCATCATCCTCGAGGGGCTTCGCACCCTGCGCAGCCTCACGATGGAACGCGATACCCTGCGCGCCGCGGAGAAGCTGATGCCGGAGTATGCCGATCTCGTCTACACCGGTCGCTGGTATCACCCGCTGCGTCGCTCCCTGGATGCGTTCTTCGCCGAGGCCACGCGATTCGTCACCGGCCAGGCTCGCGTTCGCCTGTTCAAGGGCAGTGCCGTCGCGGTCGGCGCGACCTCGCCGCACAGTCTGTACTCGGAGGATCTCGCGACCTTCGGCGCTTCCGCCAGCTTCTCACACGCCGACAGTCGCGGCTTCGTCAAGCTCTACGGTCTGCCGGGCGCGGTCGCTGCGGCACGGGCGCTGCGCGCCGGTGAGGATGTCGGCGCATGAGCAAGCTCTGGGGCGGCCGCTTCGAAGGCGGCCTCGATCCCTTCTTCGAGAAGTTCAATCGCAGCCTGCCGTTCGATCGTCGGCTGGTCGATCAGGACATCGTCGGCAGCATCGCCTGGGCGAAGGCTCTCGGCCGTGCAGGCGTGCTCGCGCCCGACGAAGTCGAGACCCTCGCCGGCGCGCTTCGGCAACTCCGTGAGGATCTCGCCCGCGACAGCTCGAGCATCGCCGGTGCTCCCGACGAGGACGTCCACAGTTTCGTCGAGCGCCAGTTGCTCGGCGTCGTCGGCGTGCTCGCGCGCAAGTTGCACACCGGACGCTCGCGCAACGACCAGGTCGCGACCGATCTGAAGCTCTGGCTGCGCGCCGCGATCACCGAGTTCGACGGCCACCTCGACGCCCTCGATGCCGCGTTGCTCGACCTTGCCGATCGCACCGCCGATCTGCCGATGCCCGGCTACACGCATCTCCAGCGAGCGCAGCCGATCACCGCAGGGCATCACGCGATGGCCTACCGCGAGATGTTGGCGCGCGATCGTTCACGGCTGCGTGATGCCGATGCGCGCATGGCGACGTGCCCGCTCGGCTCGGGCGCACTCGCGGGCACGGCGTTTCCGATCGATCGCCAGGCGCTCGCCGAGGATCTCGGCTTCCAGGCGGGCCCCACCCACAACAGCCTCGATGCCGTGAGCGACCGCGATCACGTCGCGGAGGTCGTCTTTGCCTGCACGATGGTGATGATCCACCTCTCGCGACTGGCGGAGGACTGGATCTTCCTCGGCAGCAGCGAAGCGGGGATGGTGCGGTTCAGCGATGCGGTCGCCACCGGATCGAGTCTGATGCCGCAGAAGAAGAACCCCGATGCGCTCGAGCTGATCCGCGGCAAGTGCGGCCGAGTGGCCGGCCAACTCCAAGCACTCTTGATGACGATGAAGGCGCTGCCGCTGGCCTACGACAAGGACTTGCAGGAAGACAAGGAGGCGCTGTTCGACGCGCTCGACACGGCGATGGCGTGCGTTCGCGTCGCGACTACCGTCGTCGCGACGATCGAGTACGTGCCCGAGCGCTGCCGCTCAGCGGCCGCAACCGGCCAGCTCAACGCGACGGATCTTGCGGACCTCCTCGTCCGCGCCAAGGTTCCCTTCCGTGATGCACATGAGCGCGTCGGTCAACTGGTGCGCACGGCGATCGAGCACGGTTGCGAGATCGAGGACCTCCCGGCCGACCTGCTGGCAGCACAACTTCCCGAGTTGAAGGGCGACCTGCACGGCCAGTTGCGAGTCGACGCCGTCCTGGCGCGGCGGGATGTGTTCGGCGGGACCGCACCCGCGCGAGTCCGCGCCGCGGTGCTGCGTGCGCGAGCCCATCGCGAGACGGAGGCGACATGACCAACGGCCTCGTCATTCGCCCGGCTCGCGTGAGCGATGCGGCGAAGATCATGCGGCTCGTCAACGAGTTGGCGATGCGGCAGGTGATGTTGCCGCGCTCACCGGCGTCGGTCATCGAGCACATCCGCGACTTCGTGGTCGCGGAGGTCGACGGTCGATTCGTCGGCTGCGGCGCGCTTCACGTGGTGTGGTCGGACATGGCGGAGATCCGCTCGATCGCCGTGCATCCGAACGAGCAGAAGCGCGGCGTGGGGCGGGCGATGGCCGACCAGCTCATCGCGATCGCGCAGGACCTCGGCGTGCCCAACGTCTACGCGTTTACCTACGTGCAGGGCTTCTTCGAGAAGATGGGGTTCCGGGTCGTCGAGCACCGCGAACTGCCGCACAAGATGTTCAACGACTGCAAGAACTGCCCGAAGTTCACCGCCTGCGACGAAATCGCCATGCTGCGGGTGCTTCGCGAGCCGACCGCGGAGGAACGGGCCGAGGGTACGACCCTGCCGAGCCGGCCGGTTCGGCTCGTCTGAGACGCCGGGCGGCGACCCCTGACCCTCCGCGGAGCGCCCCGTGACTCGCGGCGGAGTTTGCCGGCAGCGATCCGCGGTAGACTTCGCTCCATCATCATGCAGATCGCCACCCGCTCCCTCCTCGTCGGCGCCGCGCTCCTGGTCGGCGTCTCGTCGAAGGAGCTGATCGCGCAGCGCCCCTCGTCATGGGTGTTTCACGCGCAGAGCGGGCTCACGAGCGGCTCGGTGCAGGCGCTCGGCAAGATTGCCTGGGTGCAGCAGGGCACCTCGATCGCGGTGTTCTCGGCGAAGACCCGCCGTTGGATCAACCACCCCGTCGCACCCGGCGCGAGCATCCGACAGACGAACGACTGGCTGGTCGTGGAGACGCCGATTCAGATCGATGCGTTCTCCGCGACGACCGGCCGCTTCGAGTCGATCCCGGTCAGCGTGAACCACGCGATCGTCAATCCCACCGCACAGCGCAACGACGTGGTGCTCGCGGTGCGCGACGGCAACACCCTCTGGTGCTTCTCCGGGTTGCGTGGCGGGTGGCGCAGCAGCAACCTCGGCAGCGGCGCCGGCGTGAGCGTGCTCCGCAACGCCCTGCTCGCCGTCGACGGCACGAGCCTGATCGGCTACAGCGCGCTGACCGGCACCTTCCGCAACGCCACTGCGAACGGTGCGCCGAGCGCCGTCGCGATCGGTGACAGCTTCGGTCTCGCGATCGAGGGTTCGACGGTCCATGCGTACTCGGCGATCACCGATCGCTGGACGTCGGAACTCTTCACGGCGACTCCGAACGTGGCGTCGCTCGTCGGCGACGTGGCCATCCTCACGACGGCTCTCGAGCTCGCCGGCTTCAGTGGGGTGCACGGCACCATCGAACGCCAATTCGTTCCGACTGCCGGGATGGTGTTCACCGCCAGCGACCACATCGCACACGCCAGCGCCGACGGCCTTGCGCACTGGTTCTTCGGTGCCGGGTCCGGTCGCTTCACACAGGTGACGACCGGCACGGTTGCCGCAGTCCAGGTGGACGGTGCGGTCGGCGCGCTGGTAGAGAGCCAGACGGTGCTGGGCTACAGCGCACTGACCGGCATCGCCGTCAGCCAGAGCCTCGCGAATGCGTCGATCGATCTCGTGGTGACCCAGATCGCTGCGCTGGACGGCAACGCGACGCGCGCACGCATCTTCTCCGCGTTCACCGGCACCTGGACTCCGGCACCGCCCACGGCACTCGCGGCGATGCCCGAGCTGGCCCGCAACGTCGCAATCCTGGCCGACCAGAATCCGTCGCGTTGGTGGTTCTTCTCACCGCGCCGAGCTCGCTACGTGCCTTTCGATGCGGGGCCGAGTTCATCGCCGGTCATTTCGCGCAACAACGCTCTGGGCACGATCGAAGACGACCATTCCGTGACACAGTTCGATCCGCGGCGCGACGCGATCCTCACCACCCCCATCGGTGCCGGCGATCGTCCGCTGAACGTTCGCACCCATCGCATGACCTACGTCGCCCACGCTCCGGGAAGCGATGAAGTCATCGGCTTCGCTTCTCTACACGGCGCAGTGGAGCGAGCCCCGGCGATCGGCACCGTATTCGAGGTTCGTGCCAATTCCGAAGTCGGCCTCGTGCTGACGGACCAGGGCGTCCACGCCTTCGCCACGAGCGGCGACCTCGGCAGTGAGGTTCAGTTCCCTGAGTTCCGGCGGATGCCGGGCCGCGGCAGCGATCTGCACCTGCGACTCGATGGCCCTGCGCTGGCCGGTCATGCGATCCTCGCCGGCTTCGCGAGCGCGAGTTCCACACCGATCGTCGGACTCGGCGATCTCGACCTGGACCCCGCGCAGATCATCGCGTTCCCGGCACTCGCGCTCGATGCCGGCGGCCAGGGCGAACTGGTCCTCACGACTCCGAACAACGCGACCCTCGCCGGCCTCGACCTGGGGTTTCAGGCCTTGGTGCTGCCCGCCGCCGGCGCCCCCTACCTCAGCCGCCTGACCTCGATCTACCTGCCCTGAGCGCGCCGGGATCCTCGTCCGTCGGCGATGCTCCAGGGCGCGCGCGCTTGCTCGCGCGGGCACGCTCCCTATCCTGCTCGGCTCGCCATTCTCGAACCAAGATCACGCGCCCATGAATCGCTGCATCCTTCTCGGCTTCCTCGCCCTGTCCCTGATCGGCTGTGACAGTGCACCCGACCAGTCAGGTCAGGGCGATCCGGCCAAGACGAACCCGACGCAGCAGCCGGATCCTGCCCAGAAGCCACCCGAGATGACTCCTCCCACGCCCGTCGACCAGAACGATCCCCTCGCCGTCCTCGCCGATTTCGGTAGCCGAGTCGACAAGTCCATCGCGACTTGGCGCTACCGGTTGCCGCAGCCGCCGTCGGTGACGTTCCCCGCGGGCCGAAGCTACTTCTGGGATCTCACGACGTCGGCCGGGGACATCCGTATTCGGTTCATGCCCGACGTTGCGCCGAGGCACGTCGCAAGCACGATCTACCTGACGCAGCTCGGCTATTACGACGGCTTGCACTTCCATCGGGTCATCACCGGGTTCATGGCGCAGGGCGGTTGCCCGTTCTCGGAAGACCCGAAGAACGAGCGCGCCGGCACCGGCGGGCCCGGCTACCAGTACGCAGGGGAGTTCTCGCCCACGGTCAAGCACACGAAGGGCGGCTTGCTCAGCATGGCGAACGCCGGTCCGGGAACCGACGGCAGCCAGTTCTTCATCACCTTCAAGCCGACCGCCTGGTTGGACGGCAAACACACGATCTTCGGCGAGGTCGTCAGCGGCATGGAAGCCGTGCGCGCGATAGAGCAACTCGGTTCCGCCTCGGGCAAGCCCTCGCAGCCGATCCGACTGATCTCGGCTCGCGTCGTCTCTGAGTGAGTGTCGCGAATTGAACAGCTTCGAGTGACGGTACAAGAGCGAACCGCCGCTGGTGACGTTGCCCAGTCGACCAGCGAAGCTTGATTCGCCAAGAGCGCGTATCCAAGTTCGAGGGCGGCCATGACGGTTGCATCCAGCGAGTCGGTGAATGATGTCGTCCTCCCCCGCGGCCTTCGTGCGGCCGGCACCTACGCCGGCATCAAGAAGCCTGGCCGCGGACTCGATCTCGGCGTGCTGATCGCCGACGAACCGGTCGAAGCCGCTGCGATCTACACGCAGAACCGCTTGATCGGCGCGCACATCCCGGTGTGTCGCGAGCACCTTGCGGCGAGCAAGGGCCGCATTCGAGCCATCATCGTGAATTCGGGCTGCGCCAACTGCGCGACCGGTGAAGCGGGGATCCGTGCGGCGAAGGAAACCGCGACGCTGGTCGCGAACGCGGTCGGTTGTCGCCCATCCGAAGTCCTGCCGCTCAGCACCGGCGCCATCGGTGCGCATCTGCCGATGGACAAGATTCGCGCTGCGATTGGCGGGCTCGTTGCGGAGGCCAGGGCCGACGGCGCGGGCGACTTCGCGCGGGCGATCATGACCACGGACACGACGCGGAAACTGTTCACGGCGACCTTCGACGCGGTCGGCGGGGAGGCGACGGTCGTCGGTACCGCGAAAGGCGCCGGGATGATCCACCCGAACATGGCGACCATGCTCGGCTTCTTGATGACCGACTGCGAATTGTCGACTCCCGCAGCCGAACTCCTGCGCCGAGTCGCGGATCGGTCCTTTCATCGCGTCACCATCGACGGCGACACCTCCCCCAACGACACCGCCATCCTGCTGTCGACGGCCAGATTCCGCGCGATCGACCCTGAGCTGTGCGAAGGCGGCCTGATCGACGTCGCTGCGAGACTCGCTCGCACCATTGCCCGCGATGGCGAAGGCGCCACGCGTCTCGTCACGGTGCAGATCGTCGGCGCGAAGGATGCGAACGAAGCACTGCGGGCGGCGCGCACGATTGCGACCAGCCCACTGGTGAAGACTGCGATCGCCGGTCGCGATCCGAACTGGGGCCGCATCCTCTCGGCGGCCGGGCGCGCGGACGTCGCACTCGATGTCGCTCGCGCGCGCGTCTGGGTCGGCGAGACCACGGTCTACGAGGATGGGCGCCCGTTCCCCGAACGCGAAGGAGACGCCAGTCGTCACCTGCGCGACGACGAGTCGGTCACGATCGGGGTCGATCTCGCGAGTGGCGAAGAGAGCGTGGAGGTCTGGACCTGCGACTTCACGGCCGACTACGTGCGCATCAACGCCGACTATCGGACCTGAGCGGGAGGTCCCCCCTCAGCGTCCGGCGGAAGCTGCGCCGGGCGCGTGCGGACGGCAAAATACCGATCTCCCCTGCCAGCCCGAACTCTTCGTGAACGTTGCCGAACATCGACCTGCGTCGATCTCGCGACGACGTTCACCGAGAGTCCGGGCAAGGCGATCGTCGGTCACTCCTATGCAGCTCTCGCGCGTTCTCTTGGTTGCACAAGTCCTCGTCGCCGCCGCGACCGGTCAGAATCTGATCTCGGACATCATGACCCCGACCGGGGGCAACGGGAGCAGCGGGGTCGAGCGCTTCCACCTCGTCAACGGCAAGGCGGTGTTCGTCGCATCGGGCGACTACGGCCTGGAGCCCTGGGTGACGGACGGCACGGGAGCCGGCACTCGATTGTTGATCGACCTGATGCCGAACGGCGGCAGCGCGCCACGCGACTTCGTGGCGCTCGGCAATGAATTGCTGTTCGTCGCGGACGTACCCGGACTCGGTCGCGAGTTGTGGAAGACCGACGGCACGACGGCGGGAACCGTGCTGCTCAGGGATCTGCGCGTCGGCTCGTCCGGCAGCGACGCGAGCGGGCTGGTCGCGTTCGGCGGGATGGTCTGGTTCAGCGCCGACGATGGGGTTCACGGTCGAGAACTGTGGAAGAGCGACGGCACGACCGCTGGCACAGTGTTGGCGATCGATCGCGTCGTCGGACCCGGCGGCAGCTCACCCGAGGCACTCACACCGAACGGCACGTGTCTGTTCTTCACCTCCAACGACACCGGCCTGGGGCGCGAACTCTTCGTCACCGACGGCACGCCGACCGGCACGACGCTCGTCGCCGATCTCTCGCCCGGCGCCGCATCATCGCGCTTCGAAGAGTTCGCAGGCTTCGGCAACCAAGTCCTGTTCACGGCGGATGTCGGCGCGGGTATGGAACCCTTCGTCACCGACGGCACGCCGGCCAACACGCGTTCGCTCGGCGACCTCAGTCCGGGCGCGACGTCATCGAGTCCGCGCGAGTATCGCTCCCTCGGCAGCGTCGCGGTGTTCACCGCTGACGGCGGCGGCTTCGGTCGCGAGCTCTGGGCGACCGACGGCACCACTGCCGGGACGCGACTCTTGCTCGATGCGAACCCGGGTGCTGCGAGCAGTGATCCGGCGGATCTCATCGTCTGGAACGGCTTCGTCTGGTTCCGCGCAACGAACGCCGCGGGCGCCGAGCTGTGGCGCTCGGACGGCACTCCGATCGGCACGGGAATATTCCTGGACTTGTGGCCGGGATCCAGATCCTCGTCGCCTGCAGGGTTCGCCGTCGTCGGCGCAGAACTTTGGTTCAGTGCGGGTTCCAGCACGCTGGGAACCGAGATCTTTCGCAGCGACGGCACGCCGCTCGGAACGAGTGTCCTGATGGATCTCGTCGCCGGCACCGGCGGCTCCTTCCCGCGCGCGATGACGCCCTTCGGGACCAACGTTCTCCTGGCCGGTGCCATCGGTTCCACATCCGTGGAGCCGCTGATCACCGACGGGACGAGTTCCGGAACCTCGCTCCTTCGCGACATCCTTCGGGCCTTCGACGACTCGTCGCCGCGCGACTTCACCGAAGTTGGTTCGCGCGTGTACTTCGCTGCCGGCACTCCCGGACTCGGCGACGAACCTTGGTGGACGGACGGAACGCGCAACGGCACGAACCTGATCGCCGACGTGCAGCCGGGCTCCTTCGGCTCACGACCGGCATTCCCCGCCGCGCTGGGCAATTCGAAGGTCGTCTACGCCGCAGACCTCTTCCTCGCCGGCTGGCAACTCTTCGTCAGCGACTCGGTGACGAACCTCACCACCCAACTCACCAGCGCGTCACCGGAACCCTTCCCCCGCGGAATCACCGGCCTCGGCGCACTCGCGATCTTCGCCGCCGACTCGGCGAACGGCCGGGAACCCTGGGTGACCGACGGCACTCCTACCGGAACCCACGAACTCCTCGACCTTCGCCCCGGAAGCGCCGACAGCATTCCCTTGCTGACCGAGGAGTTCGCCGCGACGAGCTCACTCGTCTACTTCTCCGCCGACGACGGCGTTCACGGCGACGAACTGTGGCGCACCGACGGCACCGGCATCGGCACGCTCATGGTCGGCGACCTCCGCGTGGGTTCGTCGGGATCCGCACCCGAGCAGCTCACACCCGACGGCAACCGGCTCTGGTTCACCGCGATCCATGCGACGGCCGGCCGTGAACTGTGGCTCACCGACGGCACCGCGACGGGCACGACGATGATCGAGGTGGCGCCGGGTCTGGTGTCGTCGTTCCCGGAGCAACTGACCGTGGCCGGTAGTCGGTTGTTCTTCACGGCGTTCGTCGCGGGTCGACGCGAGATCTGGAGTTCCGACGGCACCACGACCGGCACCGCGCGCGTGGTCACAGCTCAGTTCCAGTCGCAGAGTTTCACCGACCTGACTTGGAGCCAAGGTGGGCTCTTCTTTCTCACCGACGACTTGACCGGCTTCGGTCGCGAGTTGTGGTTCACCGACGGCACGGCGCTCGGCACGAGCCGACTCACGGACCTCGGACCGGGTCCGATGCACGGTCCGATCCAAGGCTCACTGACTGCACGCAGCGGTAACGCACCACTCCTGTTCGCAGCACATGACCTGAGCCACGGCCTTCAGTTGTGGACCTCGGACGGAACGGCGGCGGGCACGCAACGGCTCTCGAACTTCGGCAGCACCGGGTTCGGCGCTGCGACCTTCACGAACTTCCGAGCGATCGGCAACCGCGTGTTCTTCGGCTGCAACGACGGAATCACCGGTCTCGAGCCGTGGATCTACGACCCGAACTCCGGCGGCAGCGCCTTCGTGGTGTCGTACGGAGTCGCCTGTCGCGGCAGCAACGGTGATCCGTTGATCGGCGCGAACGGGTTGCCGCGAATCGGCAGCACGACCTTCGCGGTCACACTCGGCAACGCCCTGCCCCTCGCGCCCGCGACGCAGTTGTTCTCCTTCCTGCCGTCGAACCTGCCGATTTCCGGCTGCCGGCTCAATCTCGCGATCCCGTTGATCACCGGGATCAGCCTCGCCGCCGACGCGAACGGATTCGCGACCGCATCGCTCGTCATTCCCACCTCGCCGAGCTACGTCGGCATCGATCTGTTCTCCCAATGGGTGATCCTCGATCCCCTCGGCGGCATCTACCAGGCGATCGCGGGCACCGACGGACTGCAGATTCACCTGGGATTCTGATCGCTGCGCGTTGACTAGCCCGGATTGTTCGTGAACGTCGTCGCGAGATCGACACAGGTCGATGCCCAGGAAGGAGCTATGACGGTCGACGACCGAAGCGTAGCTGTAGCTACGCTGCCAGGGAGGAGCCGTCGTAGCGACGCCGCTGGGCGCGACTTGTGGCGATCGCAGCAGACGTTCACGAGCATTCCGGGCTA
>JBFXDD010000002.1:0-87290 GCA_050181465.1 Planctomycetota bacterium | reverse complement strand
AAGGAGCTATGACGGTCGACGACCGAAGCGTAGCTGTAGCTACGCTGCCAGGGAGGAGCCGTCGTAGCGACGCCGCTGGGCGCGACTTGTGGCGATCGCAGCAGACGTTCACGAGCATTCCGGGCTAGCCCGGATTGTTCGTGAACGTCGTCGCGAGATCGACACAGGTCGATGCCCAGCAAGGAGCTATGACGGTCGACGACCGAAGCGTAGCTGTAGCTACGCTGCCAGGGAGGAGCCGTCGTAGCGACGCCGCTGGGCGCGACTTGTGGCGATCGCAGCAGACGTTCACGCATGGTTCGGGCTAGAGCCGAGCGGTGACGCGGGAGCCGGGAACGATGTCGCGCGAGCCGTCGAAGTAGCGCACCTGGCACTTGGTGCCGTCGTCGTAGTCGCGGAACCGTCCCTCCAAGACTGCAGGCGTCCCAAGTGCCATGCAATCGATCGCAGTCGGTGTGCGCGCGTTGGTCCACAACTGGACGAAGGGATTCGATTCTCGTTCGGCGCCGAGGGTCGTGTCGTCCATGTGACCGGGATGCACGCGCGTGTCACTCGGCAAGTCTTCGAAGAGCTTCAGGATCGACTCACGCAGTTGTTCGAAGGTGCCGTGTCCCGCCGCGCGGGTGCCGCCCACCGAACCGCGAAAGAGGGTATCCCCGGAGAACAACTCGCGTGAGCCGCTCCCCCGACCGACGAGAAAGAGGAACTGACCTTGCGTGTGTCCGGGAGCCGCGCGAGCCGCCACGCGGAGATCGCCCACCGTCCAATCCGCGCCATCTTCGACCGCGACGACGTCGCCGGTCATCCGCGCAGCTTCGAAGGCGTGCGCACAAACACACGCGCCGTGCTGTCGTCGATAGTGTTCGTTGTGCGCGACGTGGTCGGCGTGATGGTGCGTGCACAACACCAACTCCAGCCGGACTCGCCACGCTGCGATCGCAGCCTCGATCTCCTCGGTCGGCCCGCCGCTGTCCACCAGCACGGCGCGACCGCCGATCCGATCGGCGACGAGAAAGGAGTTCGACAGCCACCGCGGATCGCGCGCAACGCGGCAGAGGAGTCCGCCGCGAACGGTCACGGCTTGCGGTAACGGGCGAACCAGTTCTCGACCAGGAGATCGTGACGGGATTCGACGAACTGGAAACCGGCCGTCTCGATCTCACGGCGAACGACGTCCTCACCGGCACGCACATGCTCGAGGATCCACGTTCGCGTCGTTCCCTCGATGCGATGGAAGTCGACGATCACCAGCTCTCCGCCGGATCGCAGCGCAGCGAACATCGTCGCGAGCGTGCTCTGCGGGTACTCGAAGTGATGGTAGGTGTCGCAGACGAACATCACATCGACCGAGTCCGGCGGCAGTTCCACCGAGCGCTCCGAGCAGCGCACGGGGGAGACGTTGGTCCAGCCCTCCTTGCGAATGCGCTGCCCGATCCACGCCACCATCGCCGGAGCGAGATCGACCGCATACACCTTTCCGCTGCTCCCCACGGCGGTCGCGAAGGATTCGAGGAACAACCCGGTGCCGGCACCGACGTCCGCCACCGACTGTCCCGGCTTCAACCCGATCGCGGCCACGATCTGATCGCGCTGCGAGAAGATCTCGCGGCTCTCGGTCTCGAATCGTTGCGCGAAGCTCGCGGCATCCTTCGCCTCGAGGAACTGTTGGTTGATGCCGGGCTTGACACTGGACTCCTCACGCGCGGCTTGCGTCGGGGGTGCCCCCCCGCAGGACCACAACAGCGAAGAGAGGACGAACAGCGCGAGTCGGGGCGAGCAGGTAGGGAAGTCCGTCATGGCAAAGAGAAGTAAAGATTGCGATCCACCGGTCGTCGACCGAAACGGCGCGCGTCAGTCCACAGGAAGGCGCACCTCGGTGCCCACGGAGAGCCGCCGCAGATCGGCCTCGGACCAGCCGTTGAACTCGGCGACCTTTCGCCAGGCATTGGCATCCGCGAGTTCCCGTCGACACAGGTCGCTGAGCGTCTCGCCGGGCTCGAGACGAGCGATCCGCACGCGCACGGGCAGCTTGGGGGTCGGCAACGACAAGAGGGGAGCTTCGATGCGTGTGGACGCCTGTTGCCGCTTTCGTGCCGTCGCGAGCCATTCGCTCAGCGGCTTCGCATCGCCGCCCAGCTCGAACACGGCCTCGTCCGCGCTGCGAGCCTGGGCGGCTCGTTCGCAACCGGCCAACGCCGTCGCGACCACGACGAAGACGATCCGAAACCTCGTGCGCATGGTTCGGATCGTCACCCAACCCCTCGCAGAAGTCGAGCGCACGAGAGCGCATCACACGGCAGAATGTCGCCGTGGGCCAGCTCCGCCGACTGCTCCTGACCGCGTTGCCGAAGTTCGCGCTCTCGAAGACGACCGGCTGGCTGACCCGACGACCGATCCCCACCGCGTGGCGCGCCGGCCTGTATCGGCGCTTCGCCGCGCGTTACGGCGCGAATCTCGCCGAAGTGGATGGGGCGCTCACCGACTTTCGCTGCCTGGATGAGTTCTTCCAGCGCGGACTTCGCCCGGGCAGCCGAGCGATCGCCGAATCACCCTTGGTGCATGCGAACGATGGTCGGATCGTGACCGCCGGACCGATCGCCGCGGGGCGGATCCAACAGGTCAAGGGTCGTGACTACTCGGTCGCCGAACTGCTGATGGACGAGACCCTGGCCGCGGAGGTCGCCGACGGCTCGCAGTCGACGATCTACCTGGCACCGGGCGACTACCATCGGGTGCACGCCCCCTTCGCGGGTGTCGTCGTGAGCATCCGTTCGATTCGAGGAACGCTGTTTCCGGTCAACCCGGGTGCCGTCGGGTCGATCGACCGACTGTTCGTGCGCAACGCACGAGTGGTGTTCACGCTGCGCGCAGCCGACGGTCGACGCGGAGCGCTCGTGATGGTCGGCGCGCTCAATGTCGGCGCCATCCACCAATCCGTGCACGTCGGCCAGGAGCTTCGCGCCGGTGACGAAGTCGGTCGATTCGGATTCGGCTCCACAACCGTGAGCCTCATCGCCCGCGGCACTCACTCCTTCGCCGCTCTCCCACCCGAGCATCGAGTCTGGATGGGTGGCGATGCGACGTCGTCGCCGAATCAGTAGCCTTCGGCGCGAAGAGTCACCTTCGCCTCTTCGCCGGCCCGACGCTTGCCGAACTTCTGTGCGAGGTGCTGCAGGAGTTCCAGACCGAAGCGACGTTCTTCGCTCACCGAAGCCGTGAAGTGCTGCCCGATGCGCAACAGCGCCTCTGGCGAGAGCGCGGACTCTTCGCACAACCGCGTCAGCACAGGGAAACCTTCGCGGACGAGGATCGTGAAGTGCCCCATCGTCGCGTCGCCCGCGCGGTCGTCTTCACCACGCGGTCGCGCCTCGTCGATCAGCAGCTTGGTGACGGCGAGCTGGAAGCGCCCTTCACCGTCGAGCCGGCGCGCGTGCGCGAGGAATGCGAGCAGCGCGACCGCTTCGGTGAACTTCTTCTGGCGACGCAGCTTGGTCGCTCGCTCGACGATGAGCTTCGCACCCCGTTCCGGAGCGGCACGCACGACCAGTTCGAGCACGCGCTCACCCTGCGCGTCTTGCGCAATGAGCGCCTTGGTGCCCCGCTCCACCAGCGATTCGAGAGCCTTGTCGTCCACATCGTGCATCAACCGCGCCAGTGGCGTGAGCATGCGGGTCGCAGCGTGCACTTCCCGCTCCGCGAGGAAGGCGCGCAACATCGGCTCGCGCGCGCTCGGGTTGTGCGCCAATGCTTCGCTGGCTGCCGTGGCGAGTTCGCCGTTGGATTGATGGAGGATCGCGAGCAAGGGCTTCACGACCTCGGCATCTGAGACGTGACGAAGGCACTCGATCGCGAAGCGACGAAGATTGGGGCTCGGCGAGTCCAACAGCTTGCGAACGATCGGGATCGCCTTGTCGGTCCAACCGGCGAAGCCGCGCAGCAACTCGGCGGCGGGTTCGGCGATGTTTTGGGCGTCGGGTTCGGACACCAAAGCCAGCAGACCGAGCGCCTGGGTCGGAGTCAGCTTGATGCCGTGCAGGGCCCGGATCGCGGCACTGCGAACCAGAGTCGGGTGACCTGTGCTGGCGTGCTCGACGAGGAGTCCGCGGGTTCCCGCGGGGTCCAACTTCGCCAGCACCGCCAGCGCCGCCGCCCGGGTCTCCAGCGAGACATCGCCGTCGAGCGCCTTGTTCAGGCGGCCGAGCAAGGCCTTTTGCGAGCGTGCATCGAGGTGCTCGAGGACCTCGTTCGCCAGGACGTCCGCGGCGCGTCGCGCCAGCGAAGGATCGAGCAGGGCCTGCTCGAGGACTGCCGCGGCCTTGGCGGTCTTACAGGCACCGAGGATCCCGAGCATCCGCAGCCGGGACTCCGGCGGCGCCGAGGCGAACACCACTTCCATTTCTGCCGCGACCGTCGGACCGATCTCCCTCAGGGCGTGCGCTGCGAGGTCGGCATGGCGACCGTCGAGGTGACCGATCAGCACCGCCATCGCCGCCGGGTTCGCGATCCGGCCGAGCGCGAGGAGGGCCGGGCGAACCAGGTAGTCCTGACCGTTGGTGGTCAGCGCCGCCAGCCCCCGCACCACGCTGGGATCCTGGGGAGCCAGTTCGCCCAGCACCTGGGCGACGGCGATCTTCAACTCCGCCGGCTTGTCCTGGTCGAGGATTGCCACGAGGGATCGGAGCGTGTCATTCATGACGGGCGTCGCGCCGGCACGGAACCGGAAAGGAAGAAGCGTCTCTCGCCTCGAACCCAGGGGATCGCCCGCGTCGCCGGAAACTGACCTCTCGGCAGCAACGCACGCGGAACCAGGTCCGGTGCAGCGGCGCGGATTATCGCTCCGGGATTGCCCTCCGCAACCGTGAAGTCAGGAGATTCTCGGTGTAGAACTCTCCCCGCAGCCGTCGGAATCCCATGCCATCAAAAGGCTTAGATTTTTCCACCGCCAGTGTGGACGAAGTGGAAAACTTGTTCCGTCGCGCCGCATCGCGACGATGCGGACGACGCTGACCCGGGCGACCCGAACGTGCGCATTCTCGTCCTCACCGCATTCCTCCCGCTGGCCGGCTCTCGGCACGGCGGCGCGGTCTACCTACACACCCTGCTCGGCGGCCTCGCGCGTCGGGCGGAAGTAGAACTGCTGAGCTTCGCCACGGAGGCGGACGCACAGCGGTCGAGCGACGCGCCCGCTGGCCTGACCCGGGTCACCCTGGTACCGCCGCCCTTTGCCGGCAGCCGCGCACGCGGGCCGCGCTCCGCGGCCACGCTGGCCGACCGGGCCTTTCGCCAGCGCCTGCCCCTCGCGGTTGCGAAACTGCAGTCGGCGCGGTTCCGCCGCGCGCTCGCGAGGCGATTGAAGGACGGTGTGCCGGACGCGGTCCTGGCGGAGATGGTCACCATGGGCAGCTACCTCGCCCCGGGCCCGCGCCGCGGCCCCTTGAGGGTGCTCACCGACCATGAAGGCGGCGACTCGATCCCGGCCCGACTCCCGCTCGGTCACTTCGGGGCGCGTATCGAAGCCGCGAATTGGGTGCGCTACTTCAAGGACGTGTATCGACGCGCGGACTTGGTCCAGACCCTCACCGATTCCGACGCCCGACGGCTGCTGTCCAGCCACGGGGTCGCCGCGCGCGTGCGGCCGATGGCGATCCCACTGCCGACCGAAGTCGTCCACCCGGAACTCGCCCCACCGCGACTCCTGTTCCTCGGCAACTTCCGTCATCACCCCAACGTCGAGGCCGCCCATCGCCTGGCTCACACCATTTGGCCGCGGGTTCGGGCGAGCCAGTCGCAGGCCGAACTGTGGATCGCGGGGGCCAATGCGCAGAGTGAGATCACGCGCCTGGAGCAGATCGAGGGTGTGCGGGTCCTCGGCGAAGTCGACGACCTCTTCCTCACCATGCGGCAGTGCCGGGCGATGTTCGCCGCGCTGTGGTCGGGCGGCGGGACCCGCGTCAAGGCATGGACCGCGCTGGGCTACGGGCTGCCGGTGATCGGCAACGATCTCGGCATGACCGGCATCGACGCGGCGCCGCCGGCAGTTGCCCGCGCGAACGACGACGATGGTCTCGCGGCGCTAGCGATCGCCTTGCTCGGCGATCCGAACCACGCTGCCCACGCCGGACGCTCGGCCCGGGAATGGGCTGCGACGCACCTGGGCGGCGACCGCGCCGCATCGATTCAACTCGATCACCTGCGCGACGCGCTCGAACAGCGCTGATCCGCGCGCGCGAGCGGATCACCGTGTCGCGTGCCGCATCGCGACGCGACGCTCATGCCGAGCGCGAGGATGCCCCGACGACACCGGGAACCTTCGGTGTCGCGCCGGGCGCAGCACTTCGCTTCTTGAGCGAGAACTTGCGCTTGGTCTCCTGCAGGAACGACTCCATCTTCGAGGTCTCTTTGCCGCGCAGGAAGTTCCAGAAGATGCGGAACACCTTGCCCGGGTGGAACAGGAAGTTGGTGAAGTAGAAGTTGGCGACGATCCAGTACTTCCACCGCGTCATCTGCTTCGCCGTCATGTGCGGATTGTAGTTCCGCTCCGGCGACATGAACTTGTTGTGGACGTAGATCGGCAACTTGAGGAAGTCGTCGTTCAGCTTCACCTTGCCGTCTTTCTCGAGTTCGCGGTAGATCTCGGTATTCGGCAGCGGGAAGAAGAAGCCGGCGGAGACGTCGTCGACACCGACGCGCGCGAGCTTGCGCACCATGCGTGCCGTCGCGCGCATGTCGATCGGTTCATCGGTCGGATAGCCGAGCACCAAGAAGATGCCGACGTTCAGCTTGTTCCGCACCGCGGCGCGCGCCGCACGGAACAGCTTCTCGTCGGTGATCATCTTCTTCATGTGCTTGCGCGTGCGCTCGGAGCCCGACTCGGGCGCGAGATTGATCGAGCGACAGCCCGACTGCACCAGGAGACTCGCCACTTCGTCGTCGATGATCTCGGAACGCGTTCCGGCGGGGAGCTGCCAGGTGATCGCGAGCTTGCGATCGAGAATCTCCTTGGTGAACTCCACCACCCACTCGCGCTTGAGGATCGCGGTGAGGTCCTGGAAGGGGAAGTTCTTGGCGCCGTAGGTCTCGTGGTAGTGCTGGATCTCGTCGGCGACTTCCTTGGGCGTTCGCGCGAACCAGCGCGTCGTCCACATTCCCGGTGACGAGCAATACGTGCACTGGTACGGGCACCCACGCGTCGCGAGGATCGGCACCGTGACACCGTAGTAGATGCCGGTGACGAGGCGGTTGTCGTCGTAGGCCTTGACGTCGAAGAGATCCCATGCCGGCCACGGGATCTCGTCAATGTTGCGGATGCGATCGCGCCGCGGGTTCTTCTTGATCGTGCCGTCCGGCGCGCGCCACGCGACGCCGGGAATCACCGACACATCCAGACCGACCTCGAGCGCGCGGAACAGCGCGATCGCAGTCTCTTCGCCTTCCCCTTGCACGATGTAATCGATCGGCGCTTCGGCCATCGACAGGTCGGTCACCGCGGTGAAGTGTTCGCCGCCGCAGACGATCGGCTTGTCCGGCCAGCGCGCCTTCAGCTTGTGCAGGAGTTCGCGCACGATCGGCCATGCGTAGCTCCACATGCTGGTGACGCCGATCGCCTTGGTGTTCGGATCGATGAGCTCGACCACCTCGTCGGTCGAGAGTCCGATGCGCCAGATGTCGCCGTCCTGAACCGTCTGGTTCGGCGCCGCGCCGAGGGCGTCGATGACATCGACCTCATGGCCGTCGTTGCGAAGCACGGCGGCGATGTAGGCGAGCCCGAGGGGGAGGCTCGGCCGAAGCGCGGTCAACCCGTTCTTGTTGATGTAGACCGGTGGGTGAACGAGCTGGATTTTCATCGCTCAAGGTGCCGAGTCAGAGCTGCGAGAGGAGTCTAGCACGCGCAGCGCGCCGTCGCACGGCGTCGCAGAGCGATCCGAAGCCTTTGCGAGGATCGGATTTACGACCGACGCCCGCACTCTCTCCGGCGGAAAGAGCACTACATCGGGGCGATATGCGAACTTGGGCCCTGGGGATCGACGACACAAGCGATGTATCGGCAGACGCGGCCGGCCACCCGCAAGCCCCGCCGTCGCCGCGGCCAGGATCACTCTCGGCGTGAGAAGGCGGCCACCGGGACCTCGATCGCAACGCTGCTCGCCGCCTCTCCCGCCCCACGCTTCACGACGAAGACCACCTTGGTCGCGCCCTCCGCACGCAGCGCACCGCGCACCGCCTGCGAGAGTTCACGCGCATCGCCGACCGCGGTCTCACCGACCTTGGCGACGACATCGCCGGCTTGGAAGCCCGCCTGCTTCCCGGCGCCCCCGTCGGTGATCGCCTTCACCAGCAGGGGATTGTCCGCATCCATCTCCATTCCCAAAGCACTGCCGAGCATGTTGCCGCGCGGTCGCTGCGGCTGATTGCCGCCGCCGGAGCCGATGCCGTCGCGCGGCAGCAGGTCGGGCAGGTTCGCCACGCCGAGCACGGTCATCGCGATCACCGTCGACGTGTGGCGCATGTACTCGGGGATGGCCTCGTCGTAGGTGTCCCACTGCGAGTGCCAGGTGTGGGAGAAGTAGTCGCTGCGACCGGCGAGTTGCCAGTTGAAGGCGGGGACACCGGCACGGAGGAAGCTGGCGTCGTCACTGCCGCCGCGGCCGCCGATCGACGCGGCCGAGCGCAGCACGAAGCTCGGTTCATCGGACTGCGGATCGTCGGGCGACGGCAACGCCATCACCGGCGCCAGGATCGGCGTGATCAGCGGCTCGATCGCCTGGGTCACGGTCAAGCCGTGCGCCCAGTTGGTTCCGGTGTCGTGGTTGAACACGGCCGACACCTTCCCCATCTCCGCACGATGCTTCGTGGTGTACGCCAGCGAACCGAGCAGCCCCTGCTCCTCGCCGCCCCACAGACAGAAGCGGATCGTGCGCTTGGGCCTGGCACCGATCGCCATCAGGATGCGCGCGGCCTCGAGCGTCGACGTCGCGCCGGTACCGTTGTCGGTGGTGCCGGTGGCCTGATGCCAGGAGTCGAGGTGCGCCGAGACGATCACGCACTCGTCGGGCTTCTCGGTGCCCACGATCTCGGCGATCACGTTGTTCAGCTCGATCGGCTCCCGCCGCCAGCGATTGCGGATCTCGAACTCGCCGAGCAGTTCCTGTCCCGCATCCATCATCTCGCGAATCTTCTGCGCCTGGTCGCGACGGATGACGATGTGCGGCGGCGTATTCGGAATCTCCGGACTGAACGGCCGCGACCCGAAGACGCGGATGCGATTCGGATTTGCGGCATCCCCCGCCGAGGATTCGAGGAACGCAAGCACACCGGCGGCATGGCCCGCGGCCATGAGCGTGCGGTACTGCGGCGAACGATCGGACGGCATGCGGCCGAACACGAACTTCCCGCGATAAGCATCGGGGGTTTCCTCGATCGCCGCCGTGGACTCGGGCATCGCGATCAGCGCGCCGCGAACCTGCCCCTTCGTGCCGTTGGTCCATGCCGGCGTGGCAACCTGGAGGTCGAAGGCCTCGGGAGCGGTGATGCGCCCCATCCACTGTTCGCGGTTCCAGGTGATGGGCCACGTGTCCCACGGTTCGAGCCGCACCTCGGTCATGCCGAAGCTCGCGAACTCAGCGCGCGCGAACTCGCACGCGCGCGTGAAGTTGTCCGAGCCGGTCAGGCGATGGCCGATCTCGTGCGTGAGTCGGTCGAGAATGTCCATCGCACGACTGTTCTCGAGCCCTTCGTGCCGGATCTTCGCCAGAGTATCGGCATCGACCTGCGAACGGAGCGAGGCAGACAGAAACGCACTCGCGACGAGTGCCGTGACGACAGGGACGGATCGACTTCGCATGGGAGACCTCGATTGGCTCGGACGGGGAGGGCGAGGCATACGCGTTGGAGGGCGCGGAAGCGAGCCGACAGCAGCGACGTCTGTCGCGGCGGGACGGGCGTTGCGAAATCGTCACGGACACCCCTCCGCGCAACCGTCACCCCTGGCCCGGACTCTTCGTGAACGTCTGCTGCGATCGCCGCAGCTCGCGCCCGGCGGCGTCGCTGGGTCGGCTCCTGCCTGGACATCGACCCGCGTCGATCTCGCGACGAGCTTCACGAATAGTCCGGGCTAGTCGCCGAGGGGTCCGGCGACCGACTCGACGGCGCCGACGAGCGCGCGCACCTTGAGTCCGCCGTGCGTGGTCAAGAACGAGGTCTTCAGCGGCAGGCCGCAGCGGAGGGCCGACCGCCGATCCGCGGCGAGCACGCAGAGCCGCCGGCCGGCTTGCTCGCGCACGCGGGCACCAAGGCTCTGCCAGAGCTGACCGAGTGCCGCGGGATTGCCGATCCGTACGCCGTAGGGCGGATTGCTCACCACGAGCGCCTTCGCGGCAGCGTCGCGCCACGCCCGTGCGCGCGACAACGGCGCGACTTCGAAGCGGATCGCATCGGCGACCTGCGCGCGCTCGGCGTTGCGAGCGGCGATCGCGATCGCACCTTCGTCGCGGTCCGATGCGAAGATGGTGACCGCGGCGTGCGCGGGTCCGTACGGCGAGGCATGCAGCCCACTCGACCGGAGAGCCGCATCGGCGAATCGCGGCAACCGCTCGATCGGGAACGTGCGCAGCCGCCCCGGCGCCAAGCCACGGCAGCGCACCGCTGCCTCGATTGCGATCGTCCCCGACCCGCAGAGCGGATCGACGATCGAGGCTTCGCTCGCCGTCCCGATCAGTTCCTCGATGCCGCCGGCGAGCAACAGCGCCGCAGCCAGGTCCTCGCGCAGCGGCGCCTTCGCGGTCTCCAGGCGCCAACCTCGCTCGTGCAGAGGCCGTCCCCCACCGTCGAGCGACAGAGTGGCGATGTCCTCGAACATGCGAAGTTGGATCGTCACCGCTTCGCCGGCCGCCTCCTCGTCGCGAAGCGAATGCGAGCGCGAGATGGCGAGCCCCAGTCGCTGCTCCAGAGCGCCGGTGTGAATGAGCTTGGATCGCTTCGCGCGCGCGTGCACGGCAACGGGCACGCCCGCGGCGAGCCAGCTCGACCAGTCGACGTCCGCCAATCGGCGCTCCAACTCGGCGAAGTGGCGGGCGCGGAAACGTGCGATTCGCACGGTCACGTGACTGGCACACGAGAGCCAGCGCATCAGGCGCAGAACGTCGACCGAATTCCCTCGCGCCGCGACGCCGCCGCTACCCGGGTCCGTCGGCGCAGTCGAGACTTGCAAGGCCGCACACTCCGCAGCCACCAGGGGTTCCAGACCGGGCAAGCACGCGACGAACAGGTCGAGAGAGGATTCGGACAGACCGGGTAGGATGCGCGGCCACGCCCGAACTTGCACGTGTCCGTGACCCCCGCCACGAAACGAATCGATGTGCTCGGCCTCACCCGTGCGGAGCTGATCGAACGAGCCGGAGCGCGACTGTTGCGCGGCGCTGGGCTGGCGGCGGGCGTTCACGCCGACGCCCACGCGCACGCACGCTTCGACCCAGCCCGCCTCGGCGCCTCGCCGGCGGTGTGCGCGGCGTGGGCAAGCGAGTTCGAGATCGCAGGCCTCACGCACGTTGCGACGCGCGGCACACCGGACGACGACGCGCAGAAGGCAGTCTTCGCGACCGCGGATCGACTCGAGATCGAGACCGTCAGGATCGATCTCGGTCGCGGCCGCACCGCGCAGTGCTTGAGCAGTCAGGTCGGCTGCGCGATGGCGTGTCGATTCTGCGAGACCGGTCTGTTGGGCCGACTTCGCAACCTGCGCGCCGCGGAGATCGTGGCGCAGGTCGTGTACGCTCGCGCGCGACTTCGTTGGCGGCCGAGCAGCCTGGTGTTCCAGGGGATGGGCGAACCCTTCGACAACTTCGACCAGGTGATGCAGTCGATCGACGTGCTGTGCGACGGCAGCGCCGGCGGCTTCGGCCGCGACCGCATCACCCTCTGCACGGCCGGTCACGCCGACGGCATCCGCCGACTCCGTGAGCGCGGCGTCGGCCGCGTGAACCTCTCACTCAGTCTGACGATCGCCGACGACGAGCGGCGCGCCGAGTGGATGCCGATCACGCGACGCTGGCCTCTCGCCGAAGTGCAGGACGCGCTGCGCAGCGTGCGCCCTCGCGACAACTGGCAATTGGGTCTTCACGTGTGCTTGCTCCCCGGCGTGAACGACAGCGAAGCCGATGCGCGACGCATCGCGGACTTCGCGCGACCTCTCGGCCGAGTCATGGTTCACGTCATTCCCTACAACCCGACCTCGCTGGCGCTCGCCCGCGCACCGACCGAGCGCGAGATCGTTCGCTTCGTCGAGCGTCTGCGGCAGGTCGGCTTGCCGGTGCGGCGTCGAATCACCAAGGGTCGGACCGCGATGGCGGCGTGCGGACAACTCGGCAACCGGGCTCTCGCCCGCGGTTCCCGCCGCCCACTGGACCGACGGGCGGAGTTTCCCGACCAGGATTCGAACCTGGACTAGCTGGACCAAAACCAGCTGTGCTGCCGTTACACCATCGGGAAGTCAGTTCGCTCGCCGCGTGGCCCGCGAGGAGTCACCCGGAATGAGCCGCTCACCACCTGCCCGACCGGGCGAGCCCGGCGAAGGGCGATCCCAGCGAGGGGGCGAGCCCGCCGCTGCTGCACCCTGGTTCGTGCAGCGCTCTGCGGGAAGACGGCCGATCAGATTTCGGTACCTGGACTCGAACCAGGACTAACGGAACCAGAATCCGTTGTGCTGCCAATTACACCATACCGAAGTGGACTAGCCGCCAGGTTGGGCCGAGCAGCGTAGCGCGGCCGACCTCGCGTGCGAGACTTTTTCGGCAGTCACCGCCGCCGCGCTCCAGCCCGGATTACTCGTGAACGTCGTCGCGAGATCGACGCAGGTCGATGCCCAGGAAGGAGCTGGGTCGGTCGACGTCCGAAGCGAAGCCGTAGCTATGCGGTCAGGGAGGAGCCGACGCAGCGACGCCGCGGGGCGCGACTGGCCGCGATCGCAGCAGGCGTTCACGAATCGTCCGGGCTGGTGCACGTGCACCAGGGTCAGCCGTGCTCGCGGACACGGCGCATCGCGGCCGCAAGCACATCGAACGCGGCGCGATGGCGAACGAACTCGCGCCCGATCGCCGGGAAGCGGCGGGTCCAGGTGACGACGTCCCCGGCGTGCGCCATGGCGAAGCACACGGTCCCGACCGGCTTCGTGTCCGTGCCGCCGTCGGGGCCGGCGATGCCCGTCGTGGCGAGCGCGAGTTCGGCGCCGGTGCGCGAGGCAGCGCCGCGGGCCATGGCTGCCGCAACCGCTTCACTCACCGCGCCCTCGTCGCGGAGCAGGGCCGAGGACACCGAGAGATCCGTGACCTTGCGGTCGTTGTGATACGCAACGTAGCCACCCAAGTAGATCGCGGACGCACCAGGCGGATCGGTCAAGAACTTCGCGACCAGGCCTCCGGTGCAGGACTCCGCGGTGGCGATGCGCACGCCGGCCGCGGCGGCCTCCTTGAGGAGGGCGGTCGGCAGGTCGTCGACACCTTCGTAGATCAGATCCTCGCCGAGGCGCGAGCGGATCTCGGTGGCGACTGCGTCCGCAGCCGCAGCCGCGTTCGACGGATCCGTGCCGTGCGCGGCGACACGGATCGTGAGGACGCCGAAGTGTGGGGTGATGCCGACCTTCACGACCGCGTCCGCCGCCATCAGGTCGGCGAGACGCTGACCGAGCGCCGCCTCGGTCGGCCCCACCACCACGAGCTGGCGGAATTCGACGGGGCGCAGCCGCCCACTCAGGCGCGCGCGCACTCGCGGCAGTACGCAATGGGTGAGCATTTGCCGCATCTCGCTCGGCACTCCGGGCAAGAGGAACAACTCGGCCCGCCCGATTGCCAGTGCGACTCCCGGTGCGGTACCCCAGTCGTTGGTCAGCCGGATGGCGCCGCGCGGCATCAGTGCTTGGCGACGATTGTCGTCGCGGGCAACCCGGCCACGCGCCCGGAAGTAGGCCTCGATCTCCGCCCACGCCGCGGCATCGAACTCGAGCGGAACACCGGCGGCGGCCGCAGCCGCGTGGCGACTGCGATCGTCCTCGGTGGGTCCGAGACCGCCGGTCGCGATCACGACGTCGGCGCGCGCGACAGCGTCCCGCATCACCGCTTCGATCTCGGTCGGATCATCGCACACGATCGAGAAGCGCGGCGCGGCGAGTCCCAAAGCCTCACACTCGCGCGCAATGTGCGCCGAGTTGGTATCGATGCAACTGCCGTGAGCGAGTTCATCGCCGATCGCCAGGATCTCGAGTCGCGGCGCCGTCACGCGGTCACCCCTGCGGCCTTGGCTCGGCGTCGTTCGAAGTGCCACGTGAGCACGAGACCGACGATGTAGAGAATCGACATCGGAATCGCCATCAAGAGCTGCGTGACGACGTCGGGCGGCGTGAGGATCGCCGAGACGACGAACATCCCCACCACGATGTGGCGCCAGTACTTGCGAAAGCCTGCGTGGCTGATGATTCCGACTCGATTGATGACGACCATCAGGAGCGGCATCTGGAAGATCACACCCAAGGCGCCGGTCATCACCAGCAGCAAGCCGAAGTACTGCTGCACGGAGAAACTCGGATCGACGTATGAGGGGTTCATGAACTGGATCAGCATGAACAAGCCAAGCGGTACGGCGAGGAAGTAACCGAACAGCACGCCCGCAGCGAACAACACGAACGCCCACGGCAGCGACGACATCACCATGCGCCGTTCGTGCTGGTAGAGGCCCGCGGCGATGAACGCCCAGACCTGGTAGATCACGACGGGCGCGGCGAGCGCGAGCGCGAAGAGGATCGTTGCGGCCATGTAGACCCACATGTCCTCGATCCCGCCGAGCGCCTTGAGCGTCCGCGGCAGACCGAACCCACCCTTGCTCTGAATGAACGGGAAGTGCTCCGGCGGATAGCTGCCATCCAGGATGCTCGCACGGTACTTCTTGTGGAAGTCGATGACGTCGGCCTGCAGCTCGGCGGTGACCTTGAGTCGCGGGTCGTCGACCTGACCGTTCACGGTCCGCGAATCGAGGACTTCCAAGAAGTCCTGGTAGGTGCTCATCCACACCTGCTCGTAAGGGCGGACGTAGATCCCGGTGATCTGGTCCTTGAAGGGCAGCACCCCCAGCATCGCGATCACAAGCGCCAGGACCGACTTGATCAATCGCGAACGCAGTTCGTCGATGTGATCGCCGAGCGCCATGCGCGGCAGGTCCTCCGCCGGCGGCGCAGTCGTCGTCGGAACGCGGTCGGTGGAAGGCTTCGTGCTCGTCATCGCCGGCGATGCCACGGCGGGTAATCCCAACGCGGGGCGAGAACTGTAGCCCGATGCTGCGGCCCCTCCAAACGCACACGGGCCGCGTTCATCACGCGGCCCGTGCTTCAGTCTGCGACCCGAACGCAAGGCGGGTCGCCCCGCACACGTCGTCGGCGCTCAGTTCTCTTCGCTGACGGTCAGGAAGGGACGAACCTTCGAGAGCGGCGACATCTCGATGCGCAGGTTCTGCGCGAGCTTGTACTCCTCGGTCTCGGTGATCGGCGTGAAGCCGGAGCCTTCCTCGTTGATCATGTCGCCACCGACGATGATGAGGTCGACGGCCGGGCTGATGCGATCGTGCACCTTGTTGCCAAGGCTCTCGAGCAACGCGGTGACCGCGGGCTTGGTGAGCGGCTGGCTGAAGCGGCCCATCAGGTAGATGTTGTGCCGCATGGTCGGGCTGTAGAGATCGTTGCGGATCTGGTCGCCGGCCATGACCGGGTCATAGCGATCGGCCAAGTCGAAGACGCGGACCTCGGCGCGGGTCTGCTCGATGCGACGCACCACCGCCATCGCCTTCACTTCACCGGTGACCGGCTTGGTGATCTGGAAGGTCGTGCCGACGGGCAGCATGTCGCGACGGCCGAGGTTGATCCACGCCAACCCGGAAGCCTGCGACGACTCGATGACCGCGCCATCTGGCTCGTTCGCAGGGTTGAGCAGCTTGACCTTGTCCGCGGCAGCCGCGATGCGCGCCTGCAGGGTCTCGATCTCCTTGTTCTTCTGCGCGACGACCTTGCTGTGCTCGACGGCCTGGTCGGCCATCTTGGTGCGCAGCGTGGCGTACTCGGCGTTCTGCGCGGCGAGCTTGCGATCCTTCTCGACGATGTTCGCCTGGAAGTCGGTCGTGCGGTCGTTGAGCTGGCGGTTCAGGGCCGACTCACTCGCGCGGGCCGCAGCGCCGGAGTCGGACACGCTCTTCTGCAGCGAGGCGACCTGCGCCTGGATGCCGTCCTGCACGCTCTTGCTCCCGTCGACTTGCTTGTTGAGCTCCTCAACGCGGCGGATCACGGTGCCGAACACCGGCGCGAGGCCGGTCTGCTCGGGGACACCGACTGCACGAGCGAACTCGCTCAGCGCGGTCTTCACCCGCGCCGGGACCGACACCGACGGGAGCGGTGCAGGATCGCCGTAAGTCGAGTAGTCGAAGTCAGGACGCTTGTACTCACCCAACTCGCCGATCTGCGCGGAGATGTCCTCGGCGTAGTGCTTGTAGATGAGCAGGTTCTTGACGGCTTCGCTCCTTTCGGCGCGGGCCGTCTTGACCGATTCCTCGAGTTCGGTCTTCTGACCGAGCGTGACGTAGGCAAAGCCTAGCGCGCCCAGGAAGAGGACGAGCATGACGAGGAAGAAGAAGACGTTGACGTGCGCGGCTCCGCGCTCGCGGTTCTGCATGACCGATGCTCCAGGCTGCGTTCGGGTTGTGCGGGAGAGGGGACTGTGAGGCCGAAGCCGCGGAGCGTCCAGGGGGGACGTCCGGCGCACCGCGGCAGGGACGAAGCGATCTAGGGGTTGGCCGGCCTCACCCCCTTCTGACCCGACGTCTCGAGGGGAGAGAGGGGTCGATCCGGGGATCGGGCCGGGATTCTAGGAACGTTGGCGGCAAAGGGTCAAGGCAGCGAAAAAGCTGTCCTGGAACCAGCAGCCGGGGGAGTCTACCGCAGCGTCGCGCGACCGCGCGCGGAAAGCCCCTCCCGAGTGCGCACCATGCATCGATTCGAGCCTGCTCGACCGCTGGTCATCGGCATCGTCGGCGGGATCGCCGCCGGCAAGTCGACCGTGGCAAAGCTCTTCGCGGAAGCCGGCTTGGTCCACGTCGACGCCGATGCCATCGCGCGATCGATCCAATCGAGCGCGGCGATGAAGCGCGCGATCGCCGCCGAATTCGGGGCCGAGATCCTCGGGCCGGACGGGGCACTCGATCGCGCCGAGCTGGCTCGGCGGGTCTTCGCCGACCCCCTCGCCCGTGCCGCCCTGGAAGCGATCGTGCATCCGCCGGTCCGCGCGGAGATCCGGCGCCAGGTCGAGGCGGCAAGATGCGCGGGCCGCTCGGTTCTGCTCGACGTGCCCCTCCTGCTCGAAGGCGAGCTCGGGCAATTGTGCGACAAGGTCGTGTTCGTCGCGGCCCGCGACGAAGTTCGCAAGGCCCGCGCGATGCAGCGCGCGGGCTGGGATGAATCGGAATGGCGTCGACGCGAAGCCAATCAGCTCGCCCTGTCCCTGAAAGAGTCCCGCGCCGACGCTACCATTCCCAACGACGGCGACCTCGCCGTCACTCGCCACGCGGTCGCGATGCTGCTCGCACGCTGGTCGTGACCCCTCACCGACGACGAAGCCCCTCTCCGGCAACGCCGAAGCCGTCGTCGCCCCCATCTCTCTCGCGCACCTCGCCCGCTCCATGGGCAATTCCGATTCCACATCCAGGCCGGCCGACCGCCGGCGTCTCGACGACCCGTCGCCGCCGTCCAACGGCGATGATCGCAACGAGGTCTACGAGCGCGCCAAACGCGCCGACTACGACATCCCGCGACTCCAACGACTCAGCGTCGCGGAGTTGGTCGCGATCGCGGAGGACGCCGGGGTCGAGAGCACCGTCGGGCTCGCCAAACAGGAGCTGATCTTCCACATTCTCAAGTGCAAGGTGACGTCGCAGGGCCTGGGCTGGGGTGAGGGCACGCTCGACGTGCTCCCCGACGGCTTCGGCTTCTTGCGCTCACGGGAGTTCAACTACCAGGCGGGACCCGACGACATCTACGTGAGTCCGAGCCAGATCCGACGGCTGAACCTCAAGCAGGGCCATCAGATCGCCGGGCCGGTGCGGCCGCCAAAGGACGGCGAGAAGTACTTCGCACTCCTCCACGTCGAATGGGTCGACGGCAAGCCGGTCGAAGATCTGCGCCGCCGGATCCCCTTCGACGAGATGACCCCGATCGTGCCCACCGCCCGCCTGGCGTTGGACATCGAGGGAACGCCGCGGGAGGTGCGGATGCTGGACCTGCTGGCGCCCATGGGCCGCGGACAGCGCACCTTGATCTTGGCACCGCCGAACTCGCGGCGCGCCGCGTTGCTGATCGCGCTGTCGCAGACGATCCTGCGCGCCAACCAGGACGTGTACCTGATTCTTCTGCTGCTCGATGAGCGCCCCGAGGAGATCACCCTCGCACAACGGGGCATCGAACCGCACGAGCGGCGGGAGGTCGTCGCTTCCACGTTCGATGAACCGGCGTCCCGGCACACCGCGCTGGCCGAGATGACGATCCACAAGAGCCGGCGCATGGTGGAGTCAGGCGCTCACGTCGTGCTCGTGATCGACTCGCTGACCAGCATGGTGCGCGCGTTCAACCTCGAGTCGACTCCAAGCGGGAAGACGCTGTGCGCCGGCTTGGACGCCAACGCGCTCCTCGCGCCCAAGCGGATCTTCGGCGCGGCGCGCAACCTCGAAGAAGGCGGATCGCTCACCGTGATCGCGACGGCACTCACGGGAACCGGCGCCCGAATCGATGAAGTGGTCGCCGAGGAGTTTCGCGGCAAGGGCAACTGCGAGATCGTGCTGGACGAGCGCCTCGCCGGCCTCCACCTGTTTCCGGCGATCGACGTGCTGCACACCGGCACGCGTCGCGAAGACAGCCTCCTGCCGCCCGCCGACCTCGACAAGCTGCGAACCCTGCGCAAGGCACTCGACCGCGAATCGCGACGAGAAGCGCTCGAGGACCTGATCGCGCGAGTCGAAGCGACGCCGAACAATCGCACGCTGCTCGACGCCTTGTGAACGCGACACGCCAGCGTGCCATCAGCCTGATCGCGGTCGGCCTCGCAGCGACCTTGGTCGGTGTTCGCACGCTCGACGGCGGCTGGCTGTCGGACGACGTGATGCTCGGGTTCTTCCTGCGCCACGACGTCGACGCGGTCGCCATCGATTGGCCGCGGGTCTTCGCCGACTTCGTGCGTCCATGGCTCGGTATCGAGCTGCCGCTCTACCGACCCATGGTGAGCGTGAGCCTCGCCTCGGATCTCGAGCTGGGCGGCGGTGCGCCGTGGGCGTTCCATCTCACCAACCTCCTCTTGCACGTCACGGCGTCGATGCTCGTCGCGCTGCTCGCCGACGCGCTGATGCTTCGGCGGCGCGCGCTGGCGAGTGCACTCGCCGGCGGCTGGTTCGCCGTGCACCCGATCGCGATCGAGCCGATCGCGTGGATCGCGGCGCGCAACTCCTCGCTCGAACTGGTCCTGCACCTGGCGACGACGCTCGCCTTCGCCCGCTACCTGCGCGATGGACGTCGCCTGGCGCGTGCCGCGGTTCCCGCGTGTGCGGTCTTGGCATTGGCAACGAAGGAGTCGGCGATCGTGTTGCCCGCCAGTCTCTTCGCCGTCGACTGGTTGGTGCGACCACACTTCCCGCTGTCGCTGCGGTTGCGTCCGCACCTCAAGCTGCTGCCGCTCTGGTTCGGTTACGTGCTGCTCCGCTTCGGGCTGGGATTGGGTCTCGGCGCTGGGGACGCGAACACGGCGACCCCCGCTCGATTCGAACTCGCTCAGGTAGGCGCAAAGTTGCGGGCCCTGGTTGCACCGGAACTTCCGAGTCTGTCGCCCCTGTGGTCGCTGCCGGCCGCAGCTCTGGCTGCACTGGTGCTCGCCGTGCTGTTGCGTCGGCGAACCCGCGCGCTCGTCGTGTTGAGCGGGTGGGTCGCCGTGCACCTGGCCCCGACGCTGTCGATGCCACTCCATGCCGGACTGAGCGGCGGCCGCCTGCTCTACGGTGCCGTAGTGCCGCTCGCACTGGCCGTCGGTTGTGCGGCGGCGGTGCGGGCGAAGTATCTCGCACCCTGCGCGATCCTCGTGTTTGCGTCGTGGATCCTGGGTGGCCAGAGAATCGTCGACCGCTACCGCGCCGCGTGGCTGGAGATGGAGCAACTGCGCGCCGCGCTCGACGAGCACGGCCGAGACGTCGAGGTTGGACGACCACTCGTCCTGACGGCGGCCACGCCCATCCGAGAAGGATTGCCGCCCTTCAACCACAACGGTTGGTTCGCACTCGCACAGCGCCCGTTGGCTGAAAGGCCGTTCCCGATCGTGTCGGCGGGCTTCGTGTCGACGCCCGCTCCGGGAGCCTTGGACCTCTACCACGATGGCTCTGCGTTGCGCGCGCTGCTCGACCATGGTTGCTCGATCGCCACGTGGGATTCGGCGAACGCGCGCCTCTTGCTCCGCAGGCGCTCGGGTGCCTCACGCACCAGCGTCGCGCTGACGAGAGATCCCGCGCGGTCGTCGCGCTGGCGCTTCGCCGCACCGGTCGCCGCCGAGGACTACGCACTCGTCACCTTGATCGCACCGACGTCCGCAGAGTCGGGAACCCTGCGCTGGCTGAGCGCGGCTGGTGAACTGCCCGGCGAGTTGGCCGGCCTGGACTTCGCGGTTCCGGCGAGCGGTGCCGTGGAACTCGATCTCACGCGGGCTCTCGGTCCGCCCTCGCTCGCGACCTTCGGGATCCAACTCGAGGGAATCGAGGTCCGCTTCGACAGTGACGGCGAAGCAAGGGACGTCGAAGCACATCCGAGCCTCGGCGAGATCGCGCTCCCTCTGCCGTACGACGGCGCGGTCCTCGAACTCGATGCTGCCAGCGCGATGCTGCTGACCACGAGCGCGACGGCAACAGCGCCGCAGCGCACGATCGTCGTCACGCCAATGGGCGCGGTCTCACTGCGAAACGACGATCCGGACGCCGAGCGTGCTCTCGGTCGCGCGCTGCGCACTCTCTCCGCAGCGAGCAGCGATACATCCGTGTTGTTCTGGCGCGAGACCGTGCGGCCGCTCGGTGAGGGCGGCAACGCGCGATCACGCGTCGATTGGTTCACGCTCGCGCGCTGATCGCGGCGGTCACTCTGCTACTTGGTCAGAGTGCAGCGTAGATGCGGTGCACGTCGTCGTGGTCGTCGATGCGCCCGAGGAACTCTTCGACTTCCTCGCGCTGCTCCGCGGTCAGCTTCACCGGCTCCTTGGCGACGTAGCCGAGTTCGGACGTGCTCACGACCCAACCCGCCACCCGCAGCGCATCGGTCACCGCATCGAGGTCCGTGCGATCGGTGGTGAAGCGCGCGGTCGGGAGTGCGTCCTCCGCGACCTCGAGCATTTCGACATCCTGCGCATTCGCTTCGATCGCCGCGCCCTCGGCATCGGCGCTCTGGTTCGGAGCCGTGGCCTCGATGATCCCGACATGGTCGAAGAAGAAGGCGACCTTGCTGCCGAACTGGCCGTCGCGAAACAGCGATCGGATGTCCGGTGCGGTTCGGTTCCGGTTGTCGGTCATGCATTCGACGATGACCGGGACCTTGTGCGGTGCCATGCCCTCGAACGTGACCAGCTCGTAGTCCGCCGAGTCACCGCCCTGACCGGAGCCCTTCTTGATCGCGCGGACGATCGTGTCGTTCGACACCGACTGCTTGCGCGCCGCTTCGACCGCGACCGCGAGGCGCGGGTTCATGGCCGGGTCGGGGACCCCCATCTTGGCGGCGATCGTGATCTCGCGGACCAGCTTGGTCACCACCTTGGCGCGGCGGTTGGCGGTGATCTCGCGGTTCTTCTGTAGCCACTGACGACCCATGGGCGCGGGAAGATAGCCAGCGCGGCCCCGCGCGGGATCCTGGTCGAAGGAATGTTGCCGACCTGGCGCTGCCGACCGGCCTTCGGAGCGGCGGCCGCCGCCGCGGTGCGAGCCGGCAGGGCCGAATCGAGACCCGGCAAGCTCGATCCGGCCGGTCCGTTGGCAGCGGGCACCCCGCAGGCCGCCTGGCGACTCGATTCCCCGGCAACATTCTCTCGATCACTTTCCTCAGTTGAGATCGCATCTCAAAGAGCTAGACTCCCGCCAGCACATGACCCTCGACCGCCTGCCCCCCGGCACCCCCTGCCGCCTGTCCGCCATCGACGGCTGCGGCTGCTTCCGTCGCCGACTGCTCGAGATGGGCTTCTTGCCGGGCACGGTCCTGCGTCTCGTCCGCCGCATCGACGTCGGTGGTGTCCTCGAGGTGGAAGTCCACGGCTGTCGCGTGTCTCTGCGCACCTCCGACGCCCAGGCACTCGCCGTCGCCTTGCTGTGAACTCCACGCTGCGCGTGGTGCTCGCCGGCAATCCCAACGCCGGCAAGACCACGCTGTTCAACGCGCTGACGGGCCTCTCCGCCAAGGTCGCGAACTATCCGGGAGTCACCGTGGAACTCACCGAAGGGCGTTGGGACCTCGGTGAAGGATCGTCCGCGACGGTCATCGACCTGCCGGGCGCTTACAGCCTCTCCGCCGTCAGCGCGGAGGAGCAACTCGCGATCGCTGCCGTCGCCGGGCTGCCGCCGATGCCGCGACCCGATGCCGCGGTCGTCGTGGTCGATGCCACCGAGTTGCGGCGTCACCTCTATCTCACGCTGCAGATTCGAGAACTCGGCATCCCGTTCGTGCTGGCCGTCACCATGGTCGACCAGCTCGACAAGCGCGGCGCGACCTTCGATGCGAAGTCACTCGAGCGCTCACTCGGAGCACCGGTCGTGCTTGTCGACGCTCGCCGGGGCCGAGGCCTGCCGCAGTTGGCTGAGGCACTCCGCGCGCAACTCTCAGCGCCGCAGGGACCCCGCGAGCACGCCCCGTTCATCGATCCGCCCGAGTTGCGCACGGTCGTCGATGAGGTCGCCCGCGACGTGCCGCGGGAATGGCATGGTGACGACGTGCGGAAGCAGCGCGCCATCGCACGCTGGACCCTCATGTCGAGCGAGGCGGCGGAGATCGGCGATCGAGTGCCGCGACGGCTGCTCGACGCCGCCGACCGTGTGCGCAGCGAAGCGCTCGCCACCGGACGCGACCTCGATGTCGAGATCACGGCAGCGCGCTATGCCTGGATCGACCGCGAGATCGCCGGTGTGGTCGGCGCGACGACCGACAAGGCGCAGCGCCGCACGGATCGGCTGGACGCCATCCTGCTCCACCCGATCTTCGGCTTCGCGCTCTTCGCCGCCGTGATGACGCTGGTGTTCCAGGCCTTGTTCGTCGGCGCCGAACCCATCACCGCCTGGATCGAATCCTTGGTCGGCGGCCTCGCCGAACTGTGCGAGACGCACCTGCCCGAAGGGCTCTTCCGCGAGTTCCTGGTGGATGCAGTGATCGAGGGCGCGCTCAGTGTGCTGGTGTTCCTGCCGCAGATCCTGCTCATGTTCCTCTGCCTCGGGATCCTCGAGGACAGTGGCTACATGGCGCGGATCGTCGTGCTGACCGATCGACTCATGCGATCCGTCGGACTGCACGGTCGTGCCTTCGTGCCGCTGCTGTCGGGCTTCGCGTGCGCAGTACCGGCGATCCTCGCGACGCGCACGATGGAGCGCCGTCGTGACCGCTTGCTCACCATGTTGGTCGTCCCGCTGACGACCTGCTCCGCGCGCCTGCCGGTCTACGCGCTTCTGATCGCGGCGATGTTGCCAGGCGAGCAGTCGTCCTTCGCTCAGGGCGCCCTGATGACGGGCATGTACCTGTTCGGCACGGTCGCAGCGCTGGGCGCCGCGTGGGTTCTCGGCCGCATCCTGTTTCGCGGTCAACCGGCGCCGTTGGTCATCCAGATGCCGCCGTACCGTTGGCCGCAGGCACGCTCGGTGCTGCGCCAGATGAGCGAGCGAGCGCTGGTCTTCGTGCGCGAGGCGGGCGTCGTCATCCTTGCCTGCACGATCGGCATGTGGCTGCTCTTGGAGTTCCCGCGCGAGCCGAAGGTCGGACGCGACTTCAACGCCGAAGCCGCAACCATCGCCGCCGCGCCCGATCTCTTGGAGCAAGAACGGGAAGAGCGTCTGGCTCGACTCGAACACGAGCGACGATCGCTGCAACGCGAAGCCAGCTATGCCGGGCAGATCGGCAAGACCATCGAACCACTCATCGCGCCGCTCGGCTTCGACTGGAAGCTCGGCATCGGGATCCTCGGCGCCTTTGCCGCGCGCGAAGTGTTCGTGTCGACGATGGGCGTCGTCTACGGCATCGGCGATGAAGTCGACGAGAACGACTCGCGATTGCGCGAGCGCCTCGCGCGCGAACGTCGTCCCGACGGCACGCGCGTCTTCACGCCGCGCACCGTGATGTCGCTGATGATCTTCTTCGCGTTGGCCTGCCAGTGCATGAGCACCCTCGCGGCCGTGCGCCGCGAGAGCGGCGGCTGGCGCTGGCCCATCTTCCTGTTCGTCTATTCCGGCGCGCTCGCGTGGATTGCGAGCTTCCTCACCTATCGGATCGGCGGTTGGTTCTGAGCCGGGTGGCCACCGGGCGACGAACGAACCGAGCGCCATGCGAGCACTGCGAGCACGATCGAGCCGCCGGCGAGCAAGGGCAACGGAACCCACTCCGGTACGAGGGTAGTCGAGCCCATCGCGTCGAGAACGGACCGCGCGCCGTCGTTGCGCTGCAGTTCCGGCATCACGAGCGTGACGTAGAGCTGGAGGAGAACACCGATCGAGAACGCGATCGCGCCGACGAGCGCGAGTGCGCGGCCGGAACTGCCGTCACCGAAGCGCTGCCGCGCCACATCGACCGTGAACACGGTGAACGCCCACGAGCCGAGCGAGCCGAAGAGACAGGGCGCGCCGATCTCGAAGGCACGGAGCATGGGCGCGGTGCCCAGGAGAAGAACCAGGAGCGCGAGCGCCCAACCGAGATAGCCGACCAGACTGCCGAGTGCCGCGGAGCGATTCATGAACGCAAGAAGGGACGCGGCGGCAACTGAGCCGCCAGCGTCCCTTCCAAAGTAGCGCAGTCGCGCTGTCGCTCGGTCAGAGCCTCAGTTCGCGCGCAGTTGCAGCACGTTGCTGGCCGTCACGCCCAGGGCATTCGCACTCGGCTCGAGCACGAAGAACTGGCAGTAGACGTCCGGGAGTCCGCCGAAGGCGGCGCGCGGGATCAGGAAACCGACCGCACTCTGGCCGCTCGCGTCGAGCGTCAGGGGATGCGAGACCCACACGTTCGTCGACAGGAAGCAGCCCGGGGCGCCGAGTGCGGTCAGATCGAAGGGCAGACCGAGACTGCCGAGCGACTGATTGCTGTCGCCGAGGTTGAGGATGGCCGAGGCGGACGCCCCGCCGCCACTCACGGTGATGGCGAACTCCTCGCCGTAGTCGAAGCTCGACGGCGACGCCCCGATCTGCGGACCGCAGCTCACGCCACTGACGGCCGACTGCACCGAGCCGGGCACCGCATCGAAGAGATCGATCGTCTGCACGACGGCGCGGAACGTGCCGGCACCAAGGTCGCCGACCGCATGTACAAGGAGATGAACCCCGACGCCGGTCTTCAGCGGAATCGGGCCGAGCGACAGGCTGCTGGTGGTGTCGAAGATCATCGCGGAGTAGAGACCGGCACCGACCGGAGCGGTCGCGGACTGGCCATTCACGACGCCCGACAGCGTGAGCACGCGCTGACTACGCGTGTCGATGCCGATGTCGACCGGGGGCGCAGCCGCCAGATGTCGCGCGGTCAGGCGAGCACCGCCGTTGGCGGGCGACACATCGTTGGCGTAAGCCGACAGCCGCGGCGTCCCCTGCGCATCGAGGTGAGCGATCACGGTGACGTTGTCTCCCGCGGCAACGGTCGCCGACAAGGAGAGGATCGGATTCCCACCGAGCTGTACGGACAACGGATACGTGCCCGGGTTGAGCACCAAGGGACCACGGAGCTCGCCGAAGTCGAAGCTGAAGAGACGCGAGGTCCCGGCGAACACGTCGACCGGCGACGGCAGACCCGGCACACCGTGGATCACGCTCACGCGTGCGGTCAACACGGTGCGCTGCACGATGAGTCCGAAGTTCGGGGAGCTGACGTCACCCACCGCGTGGATTCCGTAGCTGACGCCGTCTTCGACGGCCAACGACACCGGCCCGAACGCGCGAGTGTTCGTACCCGCGACGAACAGGCTCGCCGCGTAGATGCCGGGGGCCACATCGGCGACGGCTTCGTTGGGGTTGGTGAGGTTCGGGATCGTCGCGACCCGTTGACCGTTCTGCTCGAGCACGACATCGACGGCCGGCGCCTGCGCAGTGTGTCGGACGGTCAGGCGAGACTTCGGCAGCGCGAGCGCGGTCTCATTGTTCGTGAAGAGACTGAGCCGGGGAGTGCCCACCGCATCGAGGTGGGCGATGGCCGTGTACGACGTCCCGCTCGCGAGATTGAGATTCGCGGAGAGGATCGGGTTGCCCGCGAGTCGCACTTCGACGTTGTAGGTGCCCGCGGGCAGGTTCAGCGGGCCGCGCTTGTCGAGGTAATCGAAGGAGAACAGGGTGCCACCGTTGGCGACCACGTCGACCGGCGACGGCAAGCCGGGGACACCATGGAGCACGGAGAGGCGGGCGTCTTGCGCGAGCATGGCGCCGGCGAGCGAGAGGCCGGCAGCAATCGTGAAGAAAGATTGACGGATGTTCATGGCTAGGGTGGTTGGGCTGCGCCGGACGGAGGCGGAGTCGCGGCGTAGGTGACGGGGACTTCGCGTCCTCCGCGGGAGTGGATGCACGAACGAACACGAGCGCGATTCGCAATCGGCTGCATCCAGCCGCCCCCTCGGAGGCGAAACCCTTCTCACGCAGCAAGGAGCTGCGCATTACCACGACTTGTTCCTCGATCCGCCTCTGTCCTACCCATGCTGAAGAACACTCCCACCACGCTGATCTCCGCGCTCGTCGCCACGTCCCTTTCCTTCGGAACTGCCATGGCGCAGAAGCACGGTGAGCCGGCTCCCGCGTCTCATCCGCGCGCCGACATCGTCGGTCTCGCTCAGAATGCGGGCGGCTTCTCGACTCTTCTCGCCGCAGCGAAAGCGGCCGGCCTGGTCGATGCTCTGAAGTCGGAAGGTCCGCTCACGGTGTTCGCGCCGAACGACGCCGCCTTCGCCAAGCTGCCGAAGGGCACCGTCGAGTCGCTGCTGCTCCCTGAGAACAAGGACAAGCTGACCGCCGTCCTCACCTACCACGTCGTGCCGGGTCGCTTCGATGCGAAACACGTCGTCGCGGCGGAACGTCTCACGACGCTGCTCGGCCAGGACCTCACCATCGAGGTCGGCAAGGACCAGGTCATGGTCGCCGGCGCCCGCGTAATCGCAACCGATCTGATGGCGAGCAACGGCATCGTGCACGTCATCGACTCGGTCATGCTCCCGAAGTCCGCGGCCGATGCGAACGACATCGTGACGACCGCGGCGAACGCGGGCAACTTCACGACCCTTCTTGCGGCATGCAAGGCCGCCGGACTCGCCGACACGCTGTGCGGTGAGGGTCCCTTCACCGTGCTCGCTCCGACCGACGATGCGTTCGCCAAGCTGCCGAAGGGCACCGTGCAGAGCCTGCTGCTCCCGGAGAACAAGGCGAAGCTGGTGTCCATCCTCAAGCTGCACGTCATCGCCGGCAACGTCGATGCCAAGTCAGCGATCGGTCTCGGGAATGCCCCAACCCTGCTCGGTCAGGACCTTCCCGTGCGCATCGAGAAGGGACAGCTCACCATCGGTACCGCCAAGGTGATCGCGAACGACATCGGTTGCAAGAACGGTGTGATCCACGCGATCGACTCGGTGTTGCTGCCGAAGTGATCACCGCTCCTTCTCGAGCAACTCCAACTCCCGCCGCGCCATGACGACGGCGGGATGCGTGTCGCCGAGAGCGCTCACCAACACCGGCAGCGCGGCTTGGAGTTCATCACGAGCTTCGGCCCAACGTTCCAGGCGCCGCAGACAACTCCCCCGCAGCAGCCGGAAGGTCGCGGTGTCGTGATGCTGACGTCCGAGCTTCGCATCAGCGATCGACAGGCAGCGGTCGTAAGACTGAATCGCTTCTGCGAATCGCCCCAGCTTCGTGCGGATCGTGCCGAGATTGGCGTGCGCATTCGCATGATCGAAGTGGTCGGGTGCGGGAAGCGCGTCGAGCGCGTCGATCAAAGCCGACTGAGTGAGTTCCGCACCTGAGAGATCGCCGGCCAAGCCCTGCGCAACCGCCAGGTTGTTCCGTGTGCCGAGCGTATCCCGATGCTGTGCCCCCATCCGCTCGGTGCGCAGGGCGAGCACTCGCTCGAAGAGCGGAACCGCGGCGGCCGGTTGACCGCGATCCTGCAGCGACTTCGCGATGTGCTCACTGACGGTCAGCGCGCGCGGATGCGACTCTCCGAAGCGGGCGATGACCCGATCCCGCAGTCGCTGCAACAGAGCTTCGCTCTCCTCCAATCGATCGAGGCGGTTCTGGTAGTAAGCGAGATCGCCGATGGCTGCCCAGGTGTCCGAGTGATCCGGACCGAGCGCGGACTCGAGCCGAGCCACGGCGTCTCGCTGCAGTTCGAGCGCCAGCTCCGGGTTCCCCGCCATCGACTCGACCGCTGCGAGTTGGCTGCGCGTGTGAGCAGCGCGCGTCATGTCGTTCGACGCCACGGCAGCGGCGAGCAGTCCATCCCAGATGGCACGCGCCTCCTCCAGCCTGCGGCGCGCGCGCAAGCTCCGCGCACGAAGGTCCGACGCCTCGATGCTCAGTTCGTGGTCCCGGCCGAGGGCCTCCGCGGATCGCTCGCACAGGGCGATCAGGGGTTGGTCGAGATCGGCGGTGCGATCGCGCAGGAACGCGAGACGAAGGTCTTGGATTCGTGCGCCGATGGTGGCGACGTGGTCCTCGCCGTGCTCGTCGACGAGATCCTCGATCCAGGCATCGCACGCCACCTTCGCCTCCTCCCAGCGCCCCAGCTTCTCATAGACCTGGGCGAGACTTCCACGCAACAGGATGCGCGAACGCCGATCGTCGGCGAAGGCAGCGTCGAGCCCGGGTGCCGTTCGGGCGAGAATGTCCACCAGCCGTGCGTTCTCCCCTTCCATCTCGGGATCGACGCTCTGCACCATCGCGACCAACCAGTCGAGTGCGCGGGTCAGACGCTCTGACTCCTCGCTCTGCTTGCGTGTCGCTTCGTGAGCCTCCCGCAAGGCACCGAGGCTGACGACGAGCGCACTACCGAGCGCGATGACCAACGCGGCGGCGACCAACACCGCGCGACGCCACTTCTGGAGTCGCCGCCCGATCACGTACCACGCGCTGTCCGCCCGCGCTTCGATCGGCTCGCCGTCGAGGAGTCGGCGAAGGTCGCGATGGAAGTCGATCGCACCCTGGTAGCGACGCGGCGGGGAACTCGCCGTGGCCTTGGCCACGAGAGCGTGCACGTCGTGCGGCAGCGAAGGCACGAGGCTCGCGAGGTTGCGATGGGGTGGATCGGCGACGAGATCGAGCGCGGCGCGCAGGTCGTTCGGCAGCTCGTACGGCCGCGTGCCCGCGAGCAACTCGAAGAGCATCACGCCCAGCGAGTACACGTCGGATCGCAAGTCCGCGCCGTCCCCCCTCGCCTGCTCCGGACTCGCGTAGGCGAGCGTCCCGGCGAAGCTGCCGTCCAAGCTCAGGGTCGATTCGCCGAGCGCACTCCCGGCGACTGCGCGAGCGAGTCCGAAGTCGAGCACGCGCGGCCGGCCGCTCTCGTCGACGAGCACGTTGCTCGGCTTCAAGTCGCGGTGAATGACACCGTGAAGGTGGGCATGCGCCACGGCGTCGACGATCGCTGCGAACAGTTCCAGCAGTTGGCGAAGTCGCTCGGGGTCACCCACGGCACTGCGCCACTCGACGACCTGCGGCGCGCGATCGAGCGTGACGCCCCGCACGAACTCCATCACCAGGAACGGTCTCCCGTCGTCGGTCACTCCGCCGTCGAACAAGGTGACGATCGACGGGTGTCGCAGCGCCGACACCAGCTCGACCTCGCGCAAGAATCGCCGCTGCTCGGGTGCCGCATGCCCCGGTCGATCGAAGAAGACCTTGATCGCGACCGTGCGGCCGGTGGAGCGCTGGCGTGCCCGATAGACGGTGGCCTGCCCACCGCGCGCGAACTCGACTAGGTCGTCGTAACCGAAGAGGCCGCTCGGGAGCGACGCGGGCCGAAACGTACGGCGCAACTCGGCCTCGACCGATTCGTCGTTCGCGAACCAGGACTCGACCGGCACCTCGGTGTCTGACATGGCTAGCCCTCCTCGGCGACTTGAGCGGCGATCAACGCTCGACACCGGGCGAGGATCTGCGACTTGATGCGATAGAGGCGATCCGCCGGCACCGAGCTCTCGCGCTCGACCTCTGCCGTGGTGCGCCCCTCGATCGCGAGTTGCTCGAAGAGCGCGACGTGATCGCGAGGGAACTCGACGCGGATTCGTGCCATCGCCTGCCGCAGGTGATAGCTGCGCCACTCCTGCTCGAAGTCGGCGTCGATCGCCACATCCTCGGCGAGGTGCTCGAGCGCTGCGTCGTCCACGAGCTTCGCCGATGACCGGCGGCGCCAGATCGCCCGCAATGCGATGGTCTTGAGGAAGCCGCGAAAGCGGCCGCGCGCGGGGTCGTAGTCGAAACTCGGAAGAGCGGCGTGCAGCGCCATGAGCACCTCCTGGGCGAGATCGTCGGCATCGACGGGTTGCAGTCCGTTGCGTCGCGCGAAACCGCGGATGAGGTCGTGGTAGCGATCGTGGAACTCACGCCACGCGTCCTGATCGCCGCCGCGACCCAACCGCTCGAGCAAGCTGCGGTGGGTGGAGAGCCCTGAGTGCACGCGGGAAGGATACCGCGTGCCGGTGGCTTGCCTCCTGGATCAGGGTGCTACGCGCGCGCGCCAACGCTGCGTGAAGGAGCCGAGACCGATCAGTCCGGAGTCGAAGACCAGGCCCTGTGCAGCGATCGGCAACCCGACGAGAGCAGCGGTCGGCGGCACCACGAGGGGATATCCCACTCCCACCGGCAGGACGGCGGCGACCAGCACCGGCGCCTGCACAGAGCCGACCAGCAGGTGACCGTAGGCCGACACGTAGAACCCGTCTTCCCCACCGAAGCTGAACAACAGCGGGCCGACGCCACCGGGTGAACCGCGGAAGGTGAAGTGCAGCGACTCACCCAATTCGGCAGTGCCGGCGACTTCGAGGTCGAAGGGATGTCGTTCGTGGCAGCCCATGTCCGGTCGCGGGTTGCCGGTGAGGAACGCATCCGTGCGACGGGAAGCTTCGGCGAAGTCCGTGCGAAGAAGATCGGCGATCCCGGCATCGGCGATCTCGAGGCATGGCGAAGTCGAGCGCAACCGAAGGTCTCGGTTGGGCAGGTCGACGAACTGCGGATCGGCGAACAGATTGCCGTTCGAACCCGCGTGCGTCGGCGATCCGTTCGAACTCAGCAGGCGACCTGCCGGAACCTCGTGGAAGTCGAGCGAGTTGCCCCAGGCGATCGAGTTGGCGATGACGCCGGCATACCCGGAACTCGCTCGCATTCCGAACTGCGAACAGGCCACGACGGTGGAGTGGATCACGCTCGCAGGCGAGTTCGTGAGATCGATCCCGGTGCGACAGTCGTGAACACAGCAGTTGGCGACGGGAGCGCCAGCGACGTGCACCTCGATCCCGGTACCGGCGCAGGAGTCGACATGCAGGGCGCGCAACCGGGCACCGGGATTGCCCACGAGAATCGCCGGATGGAACTGACTGCCGGCACAACGCAAGCGGAGATGCTCGAGCACCTGCGTGGCGGTGCCGTAGGTCTGGAGTCCGTGCCACTGGCCGGCTTGGCCGACCGTCGGCCCGGCATCGTCGCTGTCCCCGCCGAAGGTGTCGTCGACCCAGGAGGTCATCACCACCGGTGCGGCCGCGGTTCCGAGTGCCGCCATGCGTCCGTTCGACACCACCACCGGCACGCCGGTGCGCCACTTGACGATCACGCCTTCGCGGAATTCCAGCGAGGCGTTTCCGATGAGATCGGGGACGACATCGGCCACGACCGTACGGCGGTGCAACGTGTGCGCCTCCACCACCGTGTTCGGGTCGACGATCGGCGACGTGATCACCATCCGGTTCGCGGCGCAGTTCGTGATGTGCACGTCTCGGAAGTTACGCATCGAGGACCAGCGCAAGCCGCCGATCGGTGTGATCCCGCAACCGTCCAACGTCATGCGATGCACGGTCGGCTGCACGGCGAGATCCATCAGTGAGAGACCGGTGTTCAGCGCCCGGAACGCAGTGCAGTCGAACAAGCTCGCATTGCAGGCGACTTGGATCGCCGGACCCTGCGAGCCGGCGAAGCGCACCATCAAGTGCTCGAGTCGGCTGTTGGCAGCGTTGCCGCCGAGAGTCAGGAACCGCCAACCTCCGGCAGTGGCAGGAATCGCGCCGTTCTTGTTGGAGTCGCCGCCGAAGGCGTCGTCCGCGAAGGACGTGAACACCACCGGTGACGCGGCGGTCCCGCGACAGTGGAGCGTGCCGTCACAGACGAACGCGTTGCTCGGCAGGAACGCGCTGTTCGAACCTTGGATCTTCAGGATCACGCCCGCTTCGAAGGTCACCGAACTCGTCGCGTCGAACGACACGCCGTCGGCGAAGAGGACTCGCGAGATCGTGTTGCGCGAAGTGATCGTGAGGCTCGCCCCGACCACCGACTCGATCGAACGCAGTTCCAAGACGTCGTGCACCGCGTTGTCGGCGGCCGTGTTGTCGAGGAATCCCGGCACCGCGAGCCACGACACGTTGGCAACCGGACGACCCAGGCGCGCGAAGTGCATGCGTCGCACGTTCAGTTGCGGCAGTCCGCCGAGCGGGCGAATCCCGGCGATCGCCGGGCTGTCGGTGATCTGACCGCCGTCGAGGTCGATCGTCCCGCCGCCGCTGGGCTGGATCGACGCAGTGGAAGCGAAGCCGGCGTAGCGCACGATCAACTGGCTGCCGCGCAGTTCACCGCCGTCGTTCACGACCAAGGACCCGTAGCGACCGGCCGTCGGCGGCACGGCGCCGTTGCCGTTGGTGTCACCACCGGCTGAGTCGTCGTCCAGGTCCGTGAAGATCACCGGCTGCGAGAGACTGCCGTTGACCAAGAGGCGCCCGCTGATCTGCACGAACGCGCCCGATGCGAGCTTGACGATCGCACCCGGCTGCACCGTGAGCGTGCCCCCCGCGGGCACGTTGATCGTGCCGGACGCGTGGTAGACGACGCCGCTTTGGAGCGGTCCGCCACTGCCGTCGACGAGCGAACCGGAAATGGGAACCTGCGCTGCCATGGACCAGGCCAGGCCGAGAGCGCAAAGAGAGGACAGAGAGAGGTTGCGGATCATGGGAGCCAAAGGTCTGCGCCAGTCGGCTCCGCCCCGGCGCGATGCCGGCTCGGAACCTGAGCTTTGGCGGTCCTTGGCGCCTCGCGGCGACTTCTCCGCGAAAATTCCCCGCGCACACGGCGGCCCCGGCTCCGGCCTGCCCGCACTCGCGGATCAGACGCGGATCAGCCCGCGAAACCCGCGCGCAGCGAAGTACGACTCGGCACCGTTGTGATAGGTGAAGACGCGCCCATAGCGCCGATCGCAGAACAAGGCGCCGCCGCGACTGCGCACGTCCTCGGGGGTTCGCACCCAGCTCGATGTCTTCCGGTCGAACTGCCCCAGGGTCTGCAGGTAGCGATATTGGTCCTCGTCCAACAACTCGATCCCCATCGCGACCGTCATCGCCAGTGCGGATCCACTCGGCGGGTTCGCCTTGCGCGCGGCCAGCGCCGCGTCGTCGTAGCAAAGGCTTCGACGACCGATCGGACTCTCGGCGGCGCAGTCACAGAAGATGATCTCGCCCGAACCCTCGTCGCTCCTGATCACATCGGGCTCGCCGCCGCTGGCCTCCATGGCATCGAGGGCGAGCACGGCCTTCGCGCGGGCGGCAAGTCGATCTCGCACGAAAGCCCAGTTCAACGCCGCGTGGCGCTGCCGGTGCTTCTCGAAGCGCGCCTCCAGGATCTCGAACAACTCGGTGCGTCGTCGTGGGTTCATGGCGTGCGGCGTCGGGCTCGCGGTTCGAATCGTAGGGTCGACGATGGCGAGAGTCCTGGCCCGGACGACTCGTGAACGCCCGTGGCGATCTGGAGTCGGCGTTCACGAATCGTCCCGGCCGGACCTCCCGCCGGTCGAACTGCTTCAATGTTCGGCCATGCCCGACCCACGCGACGAACACGTGCGCTCACTCCTGGCGCGAATCCTCGAGCTGCCGCCGGCCGCGCGACGACCGTTCTTCGCCACGAAATGTCGACGCGACGCCATTCTTGCCCGTCGGCTGGCGGTCCTGCTGGTCGAGGCCGGCGACGAGCAGTTCGCCGCCGATGCCGCAGCACCACTGCAGCAGTCCGAGTCGTCGGAGTCTTCCGTTTCGCCCGAACCGGCGCTGCCGCCGCCACCCGCGCCGTCACCGGTCATCGCCGGGGCGCAGGTGGGCGATCGAATCGGTCCCTACCACCTGCTGCAACTCATCGGTGAGGGTGGATTCGGGACGGTGTATCTCGCGGAGCAGAAGGAGCCGATCGCGCGCCAAGTCGCATTCAAGGTCCTGAAGCCCGGAATGGACTCGGCGCAGGTGGTCGCCCGCTTCGAGCAGGAACGACAGGCGCTGGCGGTGATGGATCATCCCAACATCGCGAAGGTGCTGGACGCCGGAACGACACCGCGCGGCCTTCCGTACTTCGTGATGGAGTTGTGCCGCGGCGAGTCCCTCACCACCTGGTGCGACAAGAATCGTCGAACCATCACCGAGCGTTTGATGTTGTTCGTGCAGATCTGCCAGGCGGTGCAACATGCCCACGGCAAAGGCATCATCCACAGAGACCTCAAGCCCTCCAACATCCTCGTCGGCATGCAGGACGGGCAGCCGACCGCCAAAGTCATCGACTTCGGCATCGCGAAGGCGCTCAGCAACCGGCTCACCGATCGAACTCTGTTCACCGCGGCCGAGCAGATCATCGGAACACTCCAATACATGAGCCCCGAGCAGGCGGACGGCTCGCTGGACATCGATACGCGTGCCGACGTCTACTCGCTCGGAGTCGTACTCTACGAAGTCCTGACCGGCTCGACCCCGTTCGACGACCCGACCCAGCGACAGATCTCGCATCTGGAGTTGCACCGGCGCATCCGCGAGACCGACCCACACAAGCCCTCGACCCGACTGTCCGCATCCAGCGATCGACTCGCGATGCTCGCCCAGGTACGCCGAACCGAGCCGCGCCGACTGTCGGCGCAGTTGCGCGGTGAGCTGGATTGGATCGTGATGAAGGCGATCGACCGCGATCGCACGCGGCGCTACCCGACTGCGCAGGACCTGGCGCAGGACGTGCAGCGTTTCCTCGATGGCGCACCCGTGTCTGCCGCGCCGCCGAGTACCTCCTACCTGCTCCGCAAATTCGTCCGACAGCACCGTTCGCTCGTGATCGGCGCCGCTGCCGTCGCTGCGACCCTGATCGCCGGTGCGATCGCGTTCGCCTGGCAGGCCGCCGTAGCGCGCGGGCAGCGCGACCTGGCCGTCACCGCACAACGCGATGAGGCCGCCGCACGGATGCGCGCAGAAGACGTGGCCGGGTTGCTGGAGGGTGTCTTCGAGAGCATCGATCCAGAGGCAGAGGCAACGCTCGGCTTGCCGTTTCGCGACCAGCTCCGGCAGCGCCTCGAGGGGGTCGTCGCCGGGCTCGCCGAGCGAGACGGCGATCCGCTGACGCGAGCACGCCTGCAGGTCGCGTTCGGCAAGACGCTCCTGGGGCTCTCGGAACCGCGCCAAGCAGAGTCGCTGCTGCGGGCGGCAGCAACGACGCGACGCGAGATGCTGGGCTCGACGCACGCGGACACGATCGTCGCGGCAGAGGCGCTGAGCGCTTCTCTTCTCCAACTGGGTCGCTTCGACGAGGCCGAGAAGTTGCTCGAATCGCTGATTGCCGAGGGGACTCTCGAGAACGCAGATCTGATGCTCGGGATGGTCTACCGAGTGTCGGGCCGCCTGCCGGACGGGATCGCCGCACTCGAACGTGAACGTGATCGCCTGGCCGTTGCCGGCGGTACGGACACCGAGGACGGACTACTCGCACTCCACAGCCTCGGCGCCTGCTATCGCGAAGCTGGTCGCGCGGAAGATGCGATCGTGCTGCTCGAGGAAGTCTTGCGTCGTCGTACGGCGCTGCTCGGCCCCACGAACACCGACACGTTGACGACGAGCAACAGCCTGGCGGTCGCACTCTCGGAGGCGGGACGGCACGAAGAGGCGCTGCGGCTCTACACCGCGAATCGCGAACTTCTGCTGCAGCGTTTCGCCCCCAACCATCAGGTCGTCCTGACGACGGTTTCGAACCTGGCGCTCCAACTCGGCAACGTCGGGCGCGCAGCGGAGGGCATCCCGATGTTGGAGCAGGCGCGAGCGCAGTCGCTCGAACGACTTCCGCCGGATCACCCCGACGTGCTCAGAATCGAGTTGAATCTCGGCAAGCTCTACTTCCTCGTCGATCGCTTCGACGAGGCCCTGGTCGTCCTGCGTCGCGCCGAGGAGAAGTCGATGGTCGTCGATGGACCCGAGAGCGAACGCGCACAATCGGCAGCCCTCGCCATCGCTCGGTGTCTGGCCGGCAACGGCAAGCCCGCGGAAGCGATCGCGAAAGCTGCACCGGCGATCGCGCGACTGCGCACGCGATACGGCGACGACCATCGAGACGTGCTGTCATTGCGCAACGAGTTCGCTGGATGGCAACGCGAGTGCGGTCAGTTCGACGACGCGATCGCAAACCTGGAAGATGTCATCGAGCGATTTCGTACCAACTTCGGTGACGAGGACCGGGGAACGCTCGCGGCCCTCGCAGCTCTCGGAGCGACGCGGTTTCGGAAGCAAGACGCCCAGGGTGCGATCGCGGTCTTCGAGCCCACACTTCCCATCTGCGAACGGCGACTCGGTCCGGATCATGAGCTGACTCGACAGGTTCGACACGGTCTCGGATCCGCGTACTGGCTGGACCGTCAGTTGGATCGGTCGGTGCCGATCCTGAAGGCGGTGCTTGTCGACGAGTGCAGAGTTCGAGGTGCGACGGCGGCGTCGAGCCTTCGAGTTGCACTGGATGTGGCGGTCAATCTCCGCGACGCGAGGCTCGAAGAGGAGTTGTTCTCGCATCTACGTGAGTGGCTCGGGTCCATGTTCCGCGCCGAGCCAGGAATCCTCCCGACACGTGAGCTCCACGCCTTCGCCAGCGGGTTCCTGCGCCGCTGCCAGAGCCAGAACCGGATGGCAGAGGCGGTCGATTGCCTGGCTGGTCAGTACGATTCGATGCAGGAACACCTGGGTCGCGACGATCCGGCAGTCCTCACGATCGGCAACAACCTCGCCTCGGCTTGCTGGTTCGCCGGCGCTTTCGACCGCGCCGTGCCGCTGCTGACCGACCTTCTCGAGCGCACGCGACGTGTGCACGGTGCCGACGACCCGCGCACTCTGTTGTGCACCTACAATCTGGCCGTCAACCTTAGCGATGCGGGTCGCCCGGCGGAGGCGTTGCCCTTCTTGGAGACGATGGTCGATCGGGCACTGCGGGGCGAGATCGATCAGCCCGGCGACCTCCCGCTGTGGCAACGGCAGCTCGCGGCAACCCAAGCGAAGTGCGGCCAGCGGGAACGGTGCCGTCAGACGGTCTCCGAGTATGTAGCCGCCGCTCGCCGATCGCGGGGTGAGAAGGGGCGCGTCGACAGCGAACTCGTGCAGGCCGGACTCGTCCTGCTCGACGCGGGGTTCTTCGCGGATGCCGAGCCGCTCTTGCGCGAGTGTCTGGAAATCCGCGCACGCCTGCAGCCGGCGGAGTGGAACACGAGCTACGTGAGAGTGCTGCTCGGAACCTGTCTGCACGGTCTCGGTCGCGACGACGAAGCGCGCGCGTTCCTCGAGCAGGGCTGCACCGAGTTGCGCAGAATCGGAGCCGCGATGCCGCCGCAGGGTCGATCGCGGGTCGTGGAGTCGGCGGATCGCATGTTGACCTTCCTCGCCGATATCGGTGACGAGACCGCTGCCGCGCCGTGGCGTGAGTGGCAACTCGAACTCCGGGCGAAGTCAGTCAGGTGAGATCGACCGGGCAGCGTGCGACAGGAGGCGACGCCGCGAGCAGGAACCGGGAGCCGTACGACGTGGGACTCGCGCTTTCGCGCGCAGGGAGGAACGAGCTCCGGACGTCCGACTACGATCGAAGTGGCCGGTGAGCGATGGTCCGACGGCCTGAATGGTCGCATGCCGCGCCACTCCGGGGACCGGCCCGATCCGCGTTGAATCACGTCGCCGTGGACATCGGTGCTCAACCGCGCTTTGGCAGCCAGCGCTCGACGTCGCCCGCAGTGACTCGCGCACCGCGCAAGCCGGCCAGGGTGCCGACGAGCTTGGCCCACGCGGCACGCGGTGAGGTCCCCGAGAGGAACGTCAGCGGGAACAGCGCGATCTCGAACACGAAGAACGCGAGCCAGTCGCGCGCACGACCGTGCGCCCGCAGCCACCGCACCGTGTTGACCGCACTCATGTACTTTCGCAACGGCGAGCGCCCGCCGCCCGACGACGAACTCGCCGCGTGCGTCACACGAATCCACGGCAGCCAGACCACACCCCGCTCGCGCGCATGCAACCGGGCGCCGAGGTCGACATCTTCCCAATACATGAAGTACTCCTCGTCGAGGTCGCCCAGCGCGGCGAGGTCGGCCAGGCGATAGAGGGCACACGCGCCGGGCAGGAAGCCCACCGCCTCGGGGCCGGACTCCAACGGTGCCGGTTCACCACCTTGATTGCGCAACGTGACGAGGTTCGGTCGTGCGCGAACCTCCCCGCCCTGACTCCACGCGCGGCCGTTCGGCGTCACGATCGTCGGGCCCACTGCGGCGAGTGACGCATCGTTGGCGAGCGCATCGCGCAACGGCCGCAAGAACTGCGGCGGTAGTCGAACGTCGTCGTTCAAGAAGAGCACGAAGCGGGCCCCGAGCTCGCGCGCACGCGCGATGCCGCGATTCATCGCCGCGCAGTAGCCGAGGTTTCGCTCGAAGGCGATCAGTTCGTGGCCTGGACGGCCTTCCAACGCCGTGCGCAACTCCGCACTGCCCCCGCTGTTGTCGAGGACCACCACGCCGACGTCGGCGCAGCCGCTGTGCACGAGATCGGCCACGACCGCGAGCGTCGACTCCGGATGGCGAAAGTTGAGGATGAGGGCGACGACCTCAGCCACACAAACCTCCGAACACTCGCCACCAGACCGAGAACACCGCGTCGAGCACCCGGCGCACGGTCGCTTGCACGCCGCGATCCGCGATGCCCGGGTGATTCGTCATCGCCGTGGCGACCAGGAGGCGTCGATCCGGAATCGTTCGACCACGCAGGAGGCGTCGCCGTCGCAGAATCCTCGGCAACGCGAACCATGCGGCGAAGTTGCCCCGCACGGCTGCGAAGAAGCCGCCGCGGGTCAGCGCGAAGCCCGCATACACCGCCGCATACAGACACTGCATCGGCATGGTCAGGACGATCGTGCGCCAGCGCATGTTCTGGAGCACGCACAGCCAGCGATTGCGGGCGTGCAGGTAAGCGCGACGCGCCGCATAGCGCGCCTTCGGATCACGGAACGACAACCCGGCGGTCCCGGCGGCATGCCGCGCGATGGCATCGCAGGACAGACGGATCCGCCAGCCGTGCATGCGAAGCCGCCAGCTCAGGTCGTTGTCCTCGTAGAGGATGAACAGATCGGGATCGAAGCCACCCACCGCACGACACACCGACCGCCGCGCCAGGAATGCGAGTGCGACGAAGGCGCCGACCTCACGATGTCCCCGCTCGCCCGCACTCCGCGCGCGGAAGAAGTTCTCCAAGACGAGCGTGCCCAGGTAGTGGAGCCACGCCGCGTCGTAGTGGACCACCTCGGGGCGATCCGCCACCACGCTGCGCGCCTGCACGAGAGCGCAGCCGGGATCCGCCTCGAGCACAGCGACCAGAGCGGCAAGGGCGCCGGGCTCGAGTTCCACGTCGTTGTCGAGACACAGCACGAGTTCGTGCTGCGCGTGCTCGAAGCCCACGTTGCGCGCGAAGGCGGGGCCCGCGTTGGAGCCGGTGTCGATCACCCTCACCGCCGGGAACTGCTCCGCCAGCCACTCGCGGGAGCCGTCGTCGCTGTGGTTGTCGACGACGATGCACTCGTCGGGCGCCGGCACCTGGGACAACAGGGCACGGAGGCAGCGCTCCAGGTAGGACCTGCCGTTCCAGTTGATCACCACCGCCGAGATCAAGGCGAAGGAGTCTAGCCCGGACGATTCGTCAACGTCTGCTGCGATCGCCGCAAATCGCGGCCGGCGGCATCGCTGCGTCGGCTCCACTCTGGCAGCCTAACCACGGTTACGCTTCGGTCGTCGACCGACGCAGCGCCTCGCCGAGCATCGACCTGCAGCGATCTCGCGACGGCCTTCACGACGAGTCCGGGCTGGCCCGGAGCCGCGCCCGTCCGGCGGCAGGAGCGGAGTTCCTTCGCAGGCGCGAACCAAAGGGCGATGATGGCGGAATGTCCCGACCATCCCATCCGCGCCCACCCGTACCGCGGGCGCCGAGATCCCGCCGCGTCACGCCGCTTCTGGGCTTGCTCACCTCGATGCTCTGCGCGTGCGCCGGCACGTCGATCCCGTCGGAGGCCGAGAAGCGGCCCGAGCCCATGGGCTGGACCGGTGTGCTGGACGAGGCTGCGTTCGCCGCGTTGCACGAGCTGCGCACCGACACCGACCCGGCACCACTGCGGGGCAGCGAGATCGACCTCGAGGGCACGCGCGCCTGGCTATCTCTGCCGAACGCGGCCGCCGCGCCGCTCCCCGCGGTCATCGTCATCCACGAGTGGTGGGGCCTCAACGACCACATCCGCCGGTGGACCGATCGGCTCGCCGCCGACGGCTATGCAGCACTCGCGGTCGACCTCTACGGCGGGCGCACCGCGACCACGCGGGAAGAAGCCTCCGCATACATGCGCGAAGTCGACGAAAGCGCTGCCCGTGCGACGCTGCTCGCCGCCCACCGCTTCCTCGCGACCGACTCCCGCATCCGGGCGGAACGACGCGGCGTGATCGGCTGGTGCTTCGGCGGCGGTTGGTCACTCCAACTCGCGATGGCGGCCCCCGACCTCGACGCCGCGGTGATCTACTACGGGCGGTTGGTCGCCGACCCGAGCCAGCTCGCGGCGATCCGCGCGCCGGTTCTCGGCGTGTTCGGACTTCGCGACCGCGGCATCCCCCCCGCCGCCGTCGATGCCTTCGAAGCGGCCATGAAGTCTGCCGGCCGCGACGTCGAGATCCTGCGCTACGACGCCGATCACGCCTTCGCAAACCCCTCGGGTGCGCGCTACGACGCCGTCCACGCCACCGCCGCCTTCGCTGCCGTTCGCAGGTTCCTCGAGCGAACGCTCAAAACTGGTGGATGAGCGTCGGGCGGATCAACACCATGAGCTGCTTGCTCTCGTCGGTGTGCTGCGGTTGGAAGAGCGCACGGTTGAGCACCGGGATGTCCTTGAGGTAGGGAATGCCTTCGGTGACGACCTGGCTGCCCGTCTCCTGGACACCGCTGATCAGCAACGACTGACCTGACTGGAGCACGATCTCGGTCGTCTGCGTGTCGCCGTGGACGGCGAACGGCACGTTCAGGTTGTAGACCATCGAGCCGATCGAGAGCGTCTCGTCGGAGACGACGTTCACGTTCTTGCTGTCGAGATTGAAGGTGAAGCCGATGGACAGGTCATCCTTGACATCGACCGTGAAGTCCAGTTGCGGTCCGACCCAGTAGCTCGTCGCACCCGGCATCTTCATCGCGATCTCATCCGCGATCGACGGCGGGAGATTGGTTGACGGCTGGGTTGCATCGCGAAACTGGATCATCGAGCGCTGGGCATCGAAGGCGGTCAACTCCGGTACCTGAAACACCGTCGCCGCAGGACTCTGGATGAGCTGGTCGAACAGGGTATCGCCGCCGATCTCGCCGAAGAGTTCGCCGGAGGTTCCGGCGCCGAGGCCGTACCACTCCGACCGGTAGTCGTAGGTGAGGCTCGCCGTGAAGGGCAGCTTCGCGGTATCTGCAAACCGGAAACGACGCGGACCGGGCAGCGTGCTCCAGCTGCGAAAGACCGCCGTATCGGAGTCGGTGAGAGAGACGCCGAGACCACCGGCACCGAGCCCCGTCGGGATGAAGTGCGGATCGGTAGCGAAGCCGCCGATCCAGTCGCTGCCGATCGCGGCGTCCTCGTCCATGCCGTTGGCGACCAGCGGTCGGAAGGCCGGCTTCTGGACGTAGCTGCCGATCGCCATCGGCATGATGCCCACCTGGTTCAAGAAGCCGTTGCTCACCTCGAGGAAGCGCACGTCGAGCTTGACCTGTGGCTCGGCCGGCTTCAGCGCGCTCCATTTCGGCGTGAACAAGCGTTGGCTTCGCTCCGGTCGCACGCTGCCCGACCAATCGCCGGACTGCTGCCCGAAGTCGCCGCCGTGTTCGAAGCCGGTCGCTCGCATCCCGGCAAGCGACTCGAGCGGAGTGAATTCGGAAGCCAGGAACGCGAAGAACAGGATGTCCTCGCAGATCAGGAGGAACGAGTGCGCGAGGTACTGCTGAATGACATTGTTGATCGCACTCGTCGCGGTGTAGCGCCAGCTCAGTTGCGGCGCCTTCAGCAATTGGAACCAGGTATCGGTGCCGTTGAAGAAGTCGCGATCGAAGGGTGCTTGGCCCTGATAGTTGTTGCCCGATTCACCATCGCGATCACCGACTGCGGCGTACTGGAAGTGTCGCGTGGTATCGCTGAGCGGCACGGCGCTCAGCAGGTCCATGAAGAAGAAGTTGTAGAAGCCCGTGGGCAAGCCGGTGCTCCCCTGCGGTCGGTCCGTGTCCAACCGATACGCGAGTCCACCCTGCCCGAGTGGGAATGCCGTCTCCAGGTCGGCGATGTCCTGTCCCGACAGGAACGCCCGTGCCGCTCCGATGCGCTGGATGTCCGTGCGCGAGTTCGGAACCTTGTCGGCGACCCCCAGCGTCGAACTGCTCCACTGGGTGGGCTGACCGGTCGTGAAATCACGGATCCCCCCCGTGGCGAGGAACTGTTGCTCGAGGAGGGCCCCGATCGACATTGCGGTCAGCACCTTGGTGAGGGCTGCGGCCAAGACGATGCGGGACGTGTTGCCGCCGCCGCGGTTACAGGCAGGGGCCAACACCAGGACCGAAAGAACTGCGAGGGCGAGGGACCGCTTCATGACCGCCGACAAGCGCGAGAACGCCGCGTCGGCTGCCATCCACCGGCAAAATTCCTGACCACTCGACTCAGCGGCCGCCGCGCCGTCGCCCGCCGCCGACTCCCAGCACCGCGAGCCACTCACCCACCGAGACACGGCCGCCGTCCGCGCCCTCGCTCAGGCCGTCGATGACCTCCTCGTGCAGCATGCCCTTCTGCTCGAGCAGGACCTTGATCCGCGACTCGATCGAATCGGCCATCCACAAGGAATACACGTTCACCGGCTGCGTCTGCCCGCGGCGGTGCGCGCGATCCTCCGCTTGCCACATCCACGCCGGATTCCACCAATGGTCGAAGTGGATCACGTACGACGCCTCGGTGAGCGTCAGCCCAACGCCGGCACTCTTCACCGTGGCCACGAAGGCGGTGACCGCCGGATCCTCGCGGAATCGGGCCACCGCCGCCTCGCGGGCATGTGCATCCATGCTGCCGTCGAAGGTGACCACGCCGTACGGTGCGAGGGCCTCGGCGATGCGCATGACGCCGTCTTCCACCCACTGCGTGAAGACCAACACTTTCTGGCCGCTGGCAGCGATCGCGTCGACCTTGTCGACCGTCGCCCGCAGCTTGGGACTGCTCGCCGCGCCCGGTGCGAAGTTGCAGATGCGCTTGAGTTCCGCGATGCGCGAGAACACGTGCACGCGCGTGACCTGATCGCCGAGATCCTCGAGTTCGCTGCGGACGCGATCCTCGGCGAGGTCATAGGCCTGACGTTGCTCGGCATCGAGTTCGAGCCACTCGTCCTGTCGAATCTTCGGCGGCAACTCGCGCATGACGTCGCGCTTCGTGCGGCGCTTCACGTACGGAGCGATCAGCCGCGCCGCCAACGCCGGTTCGCAACCGTCCGGCGGCAACAGCCGCGGAACGAGGAAGTCGAACAGGCTGGCCAGATCGCCGAGCCGGTTCTCGATCGGCGTGCCCGACAACGCCCAGCGGTAGCGCGGCGAGAGTTGATGCACGGCACGCGTCCGTCCGCTCGATGCGTTCTTGATCGATTGCGCCTCATCGAGCAGGACGAGGTCGAAGGCGCGGGCGAGGTCGGCCGGAAGCAACGCTTCGTTGTTGCGAGTCGACGTCAGATCGCCGCGCAAGACGTCGTAGGTGGTGATCCACACGTGTGCCGGGCAGCGCCAATCCCCCCAGCGAGTGCGCGCATCACCATGTACGACCGTGACCGCGAGTTCCGGCGCCCAGTCCAGCAGGTGACGATCCCACACGCCCACCACGCTCAGCGGCACGACGATCAATGCCCGCCGGATGCCGCCGGCTCGGAACAGGAGCCGCAACGCAACGGTGCTCATGACCGTCTTCCCCGTCCCCATCTCGTCGGCCAGCAAGGCCGCCTTCGAGTCGCGCAGGAACGTGATGCCGTCGACCTGATAGCGATAGAGCGGGTGCGGCAGCTCGCATACCGCAGTGGACGCGCCCAGCGCGACCGGGGGACACAGCATCGGCAGCACGAGATCCCAGACCGACAAGGTCTGACGCAAGGTGTCCTGGGCGAGACGATGCTCCTTGTAAGCCTTGCGACCCCGCGGCGGACGAGCGCGCGGTTCGTCCTTGGGCGACTCGTCCCTGGGCGGCTCGGCACTGGGCGGCTCGGCGGCCTCCACCGCGACGCGTGCGCCGAACTGCTTGCCGAAGGTGGCGCCGACCGGGCGCAATCGCGACAGCAGATCCTCGCTGACCCGCGGTGATGGAAAGCAGTGCGAGATCGACGCGGCGACCGCGGCGAACGGTCGCACGAAGTTCGTGTCGACAACCTTTGGGGTCGGCAACTCGAGTGGGACCGTCACGATTCGCGGTGCTCGGCCGCGGCGCACTGCACTCGAGGGACGCGATCCACCCTTTGCTCGGAGCGGCGCAACCATCGCGTCAACGCGTGAGCGGAAGCTCGCGGCGCAACTCGGCGAGCGCGCCGTCGATCCGCTCGAAGGGCTCCAACAGGTCGTGGTGATCGGCGACTTGACGCAGCACTTCCCGCACGCGCGCGAGGGCGTCGGAGTCGCGGACACCGTGGTATCCCATGACCACCTTTCCCGACGCCGCGGACTCGTCCGACGACTCGTCGCGACCGATCCAGATCACCGGAACCTCGAGCAGAGACTGCAAGCCGAGCAGTCCCTGCTCACGCACCAGAACACAGTCGAAGCTCTCCCGAAGCGCGGACAGCAGTGGCTGCGCGCAGAGTTCTCCGAGCATCTCGTCGTCGAGGCTGGCTCCGTAGAGCACTGCCTGGAGCGAGCCGATCGAGAGCGGTTCCGTGACACGGAACTCGACCGGACGCGTGCGCTGATCGGTGACCAAGGCCGCGGCGCGAACGCCGTCCGCCGCCGTGACGGCAGCGAGGAAGCAGAACCTCATGCCCCTCCCAAGTGTGGGCCGTTCATGGAGTTGAGAATGTCGTTGGCGAGCCGCTGACCCGGCGCGCGGTCGACCATAGTGGCGCGCAGCGCGCACGCGTGCAAGGATCCAGCGCGGCCTTATCCTTCGCCGCGCTCCGCATGATCCAAAAGCCCTATCTCCTGTTCCTGGCCGACGCCAAAGACCGCAACGCCTGCAAGACCGCGTTCGGCGTCGCGCACTGGCGGCCGAACGAGTGTGTCGGCGAACTGCGTTATCCGGAAGCGGCGACGAGCTGCGACCTGCCGACGATGACCCCGAAGGAGGCGGCCGCCCGCGGTGCCAAGACCATGCTGCTCGGCCTCGCCCCCTCGGGAGGTCGACTCGAGCCGCGCTGGATCGAGACGATCCTGGAAGCCCTCACCGCCGGACTCGACATCGCGAGCGGCATGCACGTGCGACTCGCCGACATCGACTCGATCGCCAAGCGCGCTCGCGAGTTGGGTCGCTCGCTGCATGACGTGCGCACGCCCCCGCGCGACCTGCCGGTCGGCAGCGGACGTCCTCGACCAGGGCTGCGACTGCTCACCGTCGGCACCGACTGCTCGGTCGGCAAGATGTTCACCACGCTCGCACTCGAGCGCGAACTGCACGCACGTGGTCGCAAGGCAAGCTTTCGCGCCACCGGCCAGACCGGGATCCTGATCGCGGGCAGCGGCATCGCGGTGGACGCGGTCGTCGCCGATTTCATCTCCGGCGCGACGGAGATCCTCGCGCCGGCGAACGAGCCCGATCACATCGACCTGATCGAAGGGCAAGGGTCGCTGTTCCACCCCAGCTATGCCGGCGTGAGCCTCGGCCTCTTGCACGGCTCTCAGCCCGATTGGCTGGTGATGTGTCATGACCCCACGCGCGCGATCATGCGCGGCGACGTCGACCACCGCCTGCCCGGTCTCGCCGAGTGCATCGAACTGAACGAGGCGCTCGCGCGGCTCACGAACCCGCGCGCGCGTGTGATCGGACTGGCATTGAACACGGTGAAGCTGGAGCCGAAGGTCGCGCGCACGGTGCTCGACCGACTGGCCGACGAGTACGGAATGCCTGCCGTCGACCCCGTCCGCGACGGTGTCGGCCCGATCGTCGACGATCTACTCGCGAGCATCGCATGAGTGCCTCGCCGCTGCGGATCGCGATCCTGCGCCGCGAGACTTGGCCGCTGCGCGCCGCGTTCACGATCTCGCGCGGCTCCCGCACCGAGGCCAGCGTGCTGTATCTGCGCCTGGCCCGCGACGGCGTCGAGGGTCACGCCGAATGCATGCCGTACAAGCACTACGGCGAGAGTTTCGAGTCGGTGGAGCGCCAGATTCAGGACGCGGTCGATGCGTTGGCCACGCGCGGCGACGGTCGCTCCGAGTTACAGAAGCGTCTGCCGGCGGGCGCGGCGCGCAACGCGATCGACTGCGCGCTCGTCGACCTCGAGTGCAAGGCCAGCGGCCGACGCGCATGGGATCTGCTGGGGCGCAGCGAGCCGACGCCGGCGGTGACGGTCGAGACGATCGTGATCGACACGCCGCAGAACATGTTCGAAGCCGCGCGGGTCGCCCGGGCGCGGCCGGTGCTCAAGATCAAGCTGGACGGCGAGGAGGTCGTGCCGCGCGTGCGAGCCGTGCGCGAGGGTGCGCCGCACAGCAAGTTGGTCGTCGACGCCAACGAGGCTTGGTCGATGGACCTGCTCGATCGCGTGGTCGATGAGCTCGCGACCCTCGGCGTGTTGATGATCGAACAGCCGCTGCCGGCGAAGAACGATGCGGCTCTCGCGGAGTACCGGGGCCGGATCCCGCTGTGTGCGGACGAATCGTGTCACACCCGGGAGGACCTGTCGCGCGTGCGTGAGCGCTACCGCATGGTGAACGTCAAGCTCGACAAGGCCGGCGGGATCACCGAAGCCATGGCCTTGTGCGACGCGGCGCTCGAACTCGGCCTCGGGCTGATGGTCGGCTGCATGCTGGGAACTTCGCTCGCGATGGCACCCGCGACCCTGATCGCCGATCGCGCCGAGTTCGTCGACCTCGACGGCCCTTTGTGGATGGCGAAGGACCGCGAGGCGGGGCTCGACTTCACCGATTCCCGCGTGAGTCTGCCGACGGCGCGGCTGTGGGGATAGCCCGGCCGAACGACGAAACTCTGCCTACCCTCCGTACGACCGGGAACCGCGGCGAGGCGGCGCTGTTGGCGCCGCGCCCGATCGAAGCCACGACTCCGATTCCTCTGTCATGCGAAGTTCGTCGACCGTCGTCGCCATTCTCACCACCCTGTTGCTCTGTCTCGCGCTGGCCCCGCGAGACGCCCGACCTCGGACGCAGCGCGACGACGGCCGCATCGGCACCGTGGTCGATCGCCACGGCCTCGCCTTCGTGCGGGCGCGCGGACGCGACCGCTGGACGCCGATCACGAAGTCGAGCCTGCTCTTGCCGGGCGACAGCGTGAAGACACGGGTCGATGGGGCCAATGCGGTCGAGATCGGCTGGAGCGGCGGCGGCACCTTGCTGGTGGGACCGGGGACTCTGCTCGAGTTGGGGACGAGGGAAGTGGAACTCCTGCGGGGCGAGTGCGAAGTTTCGCCCGGCAATTTGCCCGTCACGGTCGGGGGCCCCGGCCGAGCGAAAGCCCCGATCGCGACCGCGACGGTGCTGCGCGCCGAGGGGAAGGCGACCACCATCCTGACCGAGCCGCCGCGCTGGCTGTCGAGCTACCGTTCCTCGACCACATCCGACTGGATGGGTTCGCTCGTCGCCAAGATCGACGGCCGCGACGTGCCGCTCGATCTCGCGCAGCATGAGGTGCACGTCACGATCCGGGACGGCGTCGCGGAGACCTCGATCGAACAGGTCTACCACAATCGGACGGCGAGCGAACTGGAGGGATCGTTCCGCTTCCCCCTGCCGGTCGGAGCCTCGGTGAGCGGCTTTGCGATGTGGGTCGGCAGCGAACTCGTCGAAGCCGACATCGTCGAGCGCACCCGCGCACGGGCGATCTTCGAAGATCTCAAGCGCCGCAAGATCGATCCTGGACTGCTGGAGTGGAGTGGCGGCAACGAGTTCACCGCGCGTGTCTGGCCGATCCCCGCCGGCGGCGGCAAGCGCATCCGCATCCGCTACACGCAACTGCTCGAGTTCGACGGCACCGGCTACCGCTACTCGACCGCACTGCGCACCGGCGCGTTGGCGGCGCAACCCGTGCGCAGCGCGCGCGTGCGCGCCGAAGTGATGAGCGACCGCGAACTGACTGCCGTCGCCTCGCCGACGCACCCGGTCCAGATCACGTCGGGAGCCTCGACCGCGACCGTCGAGTGGAGCGCCGAGCAGTTCGTGCCGGATCGGGACTTCGAGCTGCGGATCGACGTGCGCGGCAGCGATCCGTTGAGCATCGTCGATCACGTGCGCGACGGCGACGGCTGGTTCGCTGCGCGCATCGTGCCGCCTCACGCGCAGGGCGGTTGGGAACGCCAACTCGTGACCGATGGTGAGCCGATCGATCTCATCCTCGCCTGCGACACTTCGGGCTCGATGGACGCTCGCGCGCGGGAACGTCAGGCGGAGGTCGTCGCGGCCCTGCTCGGATCGCTCGGACCGCGGGATCGTTTCAGGTTGTTCGCCAGCGATCTTGCCGCAGAGTGGTTCGCGGCCGGAGCGCAGCCCGCGGAACCGGAACGGATCACGGCGGCGCTCGCGTTCCTCGCCGCCCGCCCCTCCTTGGGCTGGACCGACCTCGATCTCGTGCTCGATCGCGCGATCGAAGCGGCGAGTCCGAACAGCACGTTGGTCTACATCGGCGACGGCTTGCTCACGACCGGCGACGCCGATGGTCGGGCGTTCGCGCGCCGCGCCGAGGGCAAGTTGGATGAGTTGCATCGCAAGGGCCATGCACTGACCGTGCACACGGTCGCCGTCCGCAACACGCTCGACGTCAAGGTGCTCGGCACGCTGGCGCTGGCCGGCGGAGGCAGCTTCATCAACGCCGACACGGATCCCACCGCCGCCGTCGCCGCGCTCCTGCGCGATGCGCTCGCGCCGCGCCTGGTCGAAGCCAAACTCACGATCGACGGGGTCGAAACCGCGCGCGTGTATCCGGCTCGCCTGCCGAACGTCGCCGCGGGACGCGAGCGGCTGATCGTCGGTCGATACCGACCGACCGGATCGGCTGTGAACGCGACCCTGCGACTGAGCGGCAAGCTGAACGGCGAAGCGGTGGCGTGGACGGTCACTTCGCCGCTGGGCGGCAGCGAGCGCGGCGATGCCAAGCACTCGTACCTTCCGCGACTGTGGGCCGTCGCCCACATCGACGAGTTGCTCGACGAAGGTCAGACCGCCGCGATTCGTGAAGCGGTCATCGCCCACAGCATCGAGTATCAGGTGATGACGCCGCTGACCTCGCTGCTCGTGCTCGAGAGCGACGCCGATCGCGAGCGGTATGGAGTCACCCGCCGCGTGAAGCTCCGCGATGGCGAAGCCTTCTTCGCTGCCGCCGGGGAAGCTGCGCAGCGCGATCGGATGGAATCGGCGTTGAAGGATGCCGCGCGATGGCGCGCCAACCTTCGTCAGGCGGCTCTGGCCGAGATCGCCGCCCTGGGTCGGCCGAGCACCGACTCCGTCGCCTACGGTGGACAGCGCTTCGGCGTCCGCTACCAGCTCGGCGAGACGGTTCGCACGCTGGGTGTCGACGAGCGACTCGCGTTCTCGCGGGGAATCGAATCGTTTACAGCGGTGCCTGGCTCGGCGCCGGCCGGGATCAAGGGGGGCGATGTCTTCGACGATCTGTCGAGTCTCGAGGCCACGCCCGAAGGGTTCGACTCGTTCGAGATCGGCGGCGACCGCGAGTTGGTCGATATCCCCGCAGAGGAAGAGCACCTCGGCAAGTCGAGGGCGGCCGGAGCCTCGCGGGAGGGCATCTACCTGAATGCCCGTCGCGTCGATCGTCTCGGTTACTTCCACCAAGCAGCGGATTCTTCGATCGAGGCCGCCGGCTCCCGCTTTCGCGCCAGCACCGTCAGCTTGCCGCTGCACACGCTGGGCGTCCCGGGCCTGGGTGAGTTCGTCGCCCAGGAGACGCCGCCGCGCGAGCCGATCGCGTCGCGCGACGACCTCGCGTTGCTCGCGAGCCTCGACCGCCGCGCGGATCTACGCTCACTCGACGGCGTGGAGCTGGTCTTGGAGACACGCCAGCAGCACGCAAAGACCTCACGCCTCACCTCGTTTCAGCGGACAACCGTGCACTGGCACCGTGGCGCCTGGTTCCAGCGCGACGAAGACTCCTCCGCCGACCGACTCGACTGGCTGCTCGCCGGTCGCCGTGGCGTCGTGGACCTCGTGACGTTGCTCGGCCGCGAGCGCGACGCCGCCGAACGCGAGTTCGACGAGTTCGTCCCACCCGGGCTGTGGAGCACTGGAGTCGACGCTTTGGCACAGTGGCACGGCCATCGGATCGAACGGGTGCGAAGCGACGGCAACCTCGTCGTGTTGCGGGTGCTCCACGACGGCGTCGGCGACTATCGTACTGAGCTGGTGATCGACCAGAGCCGCCGCCTGGTCATGGAATGGACCACTTCGCTGGGAGCAACCCCGCAGAGTTCCTCGCGAGTCACCGCAGTCGCCATGCTGGACGGCATCGCCGTACCGACGCGAGTCGAGACCCGCGACGAAGACGGCAACGTGACCACGATCCACACCGCAGCACCGCGTCGCCTGGATCGCGGTGAGAGCGAACGTACGATCGCCGGACTGCGCTCGCGCGCCGCCTCGGCACTGCTGCTCGACGCCACCGACCCCAAGGCAAACGAGGCGCGCGACGCTGCGTATCGCGGCAAAGCCAGCCTCACGCAACAGCTCGCGCTGTTTGCGCACGCCCTCGACCGCAGCAACCACTCTCTGGCCGAGCGCTGGCTCGCGGCGGCAAAGGCGACGATGGGCACGCATCCGGCGATGCCGTCGATCGAGAGAATCCATACCTCCCGAGTCGGTTCGCTCGCCACGCTCCTCGCCCAGCTTCGTTCCGCGATCGAAGCACTCGCCGTGTTGCCCGCAAGCGCCGAGCGCGGCCTCGCCCTGCGTGCACTGGAACGCTACATCCGCGGCGACTTCGCCCCCTACGAGCGCTTGGCGCTCCATCGTCGTCTACGTGCGCTCGATACGGTGTTCCTCACCGCCGAGCTGGCGCCGCTGGCGGAGCTGCGCTGGCGTCGCGAAGAAGCCATCCTCGTCGCTGCGATGGGCGACGAGGAGACTTCGCGAGCGATGCGCAGAGAGACGGCGAAGCGCTTCCCCTGGGACCTGGCGACGCGCTTCGATCTCGCGAGCATTCTCGCGGATGAGGGCGACCGCAAGGCGGCCGCCGCCGAGTTCGAGTCGATGCTCACCGCCGAAGGGCAATGGACTCAGCCCGAGCGTGAGCAGGTCTTCCAGCAGTTGCTGGACCTTCACTGGCGCGAACGCGAGATGGAGAACTCCGCCGCGGTAGCGCAGCGTTGGATCGCCGCCGGCACTCGCTCCACGACCCCCTTCGTCGCGCGTTGGACTGCGCTCCTATACCGCGACGGACTGGAGACCGTACTGCAAGAAGTGGATGCGATCATCGATGCCTCGCGCACGATGGCAGACTCCGTTCGCGGCACGGCACCGGCTCGCGCGGTTGCCGACTTCTTGACCGGCCAGACCCGCGGTGTCCACCGCTGGCGCGTGCTGCGCGACGATCACGAGCGCCTCGACCGCTTCCTCCGAAACCTAGTGACCAGCGATGCCGGCTGGTCGATCGCGATGACGTTGTTCACGAACGATCGCATCGCCGTACTGGACCGGTCTCGCACCCTTCGCGCCGAACTCAGCCGACGACTCGACGATCGCGATGCGGTCGCCACCATGAGCTTCGTCGCACTCGATTCGATCCTCCGACTGGTGGATGCGACCGTGTTCGACGACAGCCAATGGCGCACCCGTCGCGTGAACCTGGAGGCGCGGATCGCCGCCACCGTCGAGCGATTCGAGCGCGGCCAACTCGCACAACGCCTGCTCGAGCTGTGCGATGCCCGCAACGACGCCGCAGCGGCGATCGACGTCCTTCGCGCGCGCGTCGCCGATCCCCGTGATCGAGACACCGTGCTCACCCTCAGCGCGCAACTCGTCGCGAGGCTGACCGCACGCCCCTTCACCCCGGAGTTGGAGACCGAAGTCTTCCGGCTCCTCGTCTTGCAGACGGACGGCGAGGTCCAGCCTCGGCGCAGCGCCGCGGAACTTGCGGGCTTCGCAGCCGAGACCGCGTTCGCCCTGGTCGCCGCTCGCGTGCGCGCCGCCCTCCCACCCATCGAGGAACTCGAGAAACTCGCCCGTGCGGAGCGCCGCCGCCGCGAAGCGATCGCGAAGCCGATCGCACTGCGTGCAGTCGCCGACCGCTTCGGAGAGGTCGCGCGCGATCGGCCCAAGGATGTGCGCCGCGTACTCGAACTCGAGTCGCTGTGCCTGGCCGCACAGAGCGGTGACGCACCGACGGCGACCCGCGATGCGCTGCTGGCCTGGATCGCTTCGAGCGAAGCGGCGGCGAACGCGAACACCGCTGCGCGTCACTTTGCCGACCGCCAAGGCGAACGCGCGGGACTCGCCCTCGCCTGGCTGGGTGTGCGACGCGGTGCGACGCCGGATTTCGTGGATCGGCTGATCACCGACTTCGACGGCTTCGTGGGACAACCTCCGGTCGGTCATACCGACTGGCGCGGCGACCTCGCGCGATTCCTGGTCGCGCTCGATCGAACCGATCACCTTCGCGGGCGCGTGGAGACGTGGCTGAACGCGAGCGGCGAACTGCTGGAGCATCTGCGACAGCTCCGCGCTTGGATCGCAGCGGGCGCCGGTGACTTCGCCCGCGCGAACGCCGACTACACGGAACTCGCTGCGGCCGTGGGCCTCTCGAACGACGACTGGCGAACCGTCTTCGGTTGGCGCCTGGCCCTCGGCGACACCGCCGGTGCCGCCGCCGCCAATCGCGAACGCTATGCTGCGCTCGACATCTGGGGACTCCACGCGCTGCTCAGCGCAGAGGCCGCTCGCATCCGTTCGGCGGCCGGGGAGCGGATCGATCCGCTGGTGCTCGACGCGGCGCGCGCGATCGTAAGAAAGGGCCAGAATCAACGCTGGGCTACCCGTGCCGTGCAAGAGCTGTGGCTGGCGACGAAGGACCACCGCGTCCTTGCCGCGGTGGCCGAGGGCGTGCTCGGGCAGAGTGACGGCGGCCGGTACGAGATCCTCCGCGGACTCCGCGAGTTGCTCACGCAAGTTCACGAGGAAGCCGCACTCGATGCGCTGGCGAACGAACTGCGATCGCATCGCGCCGTCGTCGACTCTGAAGTCGACCGCCGCGCGCTGCACTTCGCACTCTACTTGGTTGCCGCGCGCGCGACGCGCTTGCCGATCGGCAGCGAGAGCGCGCGCCGGCAAGTCGAAGAGTCCTTGCGGGAGATGGCCAAGATCATCGACGGCCCGTTCGAGGACGGCGAGGCGGTCCAACTCGCGAACCTGTGCGCGGAGCTGGACGCTCTGCCGACGACGAACGAGCGCGCACTGCGACTCCGTATCGTCCGCACCCTCCTCGACCGCAGCGTCGCCGGCAGCAGCGAGCAGCTCGCGATCGCCCACGCCCACGCTCGATGCCAGGCGGCAGACGGCGACCTCGAGGGCGCTGCCGAGACGCTGGTACGTGCCTGCGAAGCCGCCGCCGGTGACCGCGAGCGCGCGCTGCCGGCGCGAGCACGGCAGTACGTCGGCACGATCGTCGACTACCGGCGGCAGACCCGGCGCTTCCTGGTGGCGGAACGTGAAGTCGCCGACTGGCAGAAGCGTGCAAGCACTGCGAGTGAACGCGAGTTCTTCGCGACGACCCTGGATCAGCTCTACGCGGAAGCTGTGCGCGTCGGCGGCGCGACCTCGCTCGGCGAGGGGGATGCCCAGTATCAGCGCGCCGAGCAGAGGCTGCGCGCGCGGGTCGTCGATCTCTCGTTGCCGACCTCCGGCCTCGAGTCACGGGTTCGGCGCCTGTGCGATCTGCACGCGGCAAACATGCACGGCGCAGGCCACAGCGGGCGAACCGCGGCGAGTCGAGCGCTCCTCGCGTTCGCGAGCGAACACCTCGCGACGTTGGAGGCGGTGGTCGCCGAGGATGCGAACGATCTGACCACGGCGGTCGTCGACACCCTCATCCAACTCGATGCCAAAGAGCCTGCGCTCACGATGTTGGTGGAACGCGCACTTCGCAACGGCGCGCGGGATCGCCGACTCGGCCGAGGACAATGGAGCGCTTTCGAGGGACGCATCGCGGAACTGCGCCACAAGTTGAAGGTGGGCGGCAAGCTGCGCGCCGACATTCGCGCACTGGTTCTGCGTGAACTGGAAGACGAACTCGCTTCGGTCGGTAACGACTACAGCAGCATCTGGTCTCGCGGCAGCAGCTACTACTGGTTCGAACTCGAAGACGAGTTCCGCACGGTCGCCGCCAAGGTGATCGAACTCCACGGCGAGGAGCCCGCAGTCGTCGAGTACGCGGCACGTGCGCTGCGCGATCGCTTCGGCGCCGTACGACCTGCGATCGATGCCCTGGCGGGACTCGCCGCTCGCGACAAGCTGGCGATGGAGGGCCGCGCGCTCTTGACCGAGTGGCTCCTGGAAGCGAGTGAGTTCGCGGCTGCCGTCCCGCACGCGAAGGTGCTGGTCGGTATCGCGCCGCAGGTGCTGCGTCATCACGGCATGTGGATCCGGGCCCTTGGGCAGTCCAGCAAGGCCGAGGAGGCGCGCGCGGCACTGAAGAGTGCGATCGAGCGTTTCGTCGATCCGAACCGGCGAGATGCGAACGTCGAGTTCGACTTGGGTTCCGCGGCGGCGAGCGGCGGTCTGCTCGCCGAGGCGGCGGACCTCGTCGGTTCCGCTGTGGCGACTCGCGCGCGCACGGTGGTCGGTCCCGATTCGCTGTTGCGGGAGTACTACCGAGCGCACGGCGGACTGCTGGGGCAACTCGGACGTCACGAGGCTGCGATCGATGCCTTCCTGGCCGCCTTTGCCCAAGCCGACCAACAGCGCGATCAGGAGAGCATCCGCCACGACCTGGGCGCCGCACTCGCAGCCGGCGGCGAGCCGGCGGAGTGGCGCGCTCGCTGGGACGCGCGCACGGCGAGCGACGGCTATGACGTCCCGCTGCTTCGGCTCGCGCTCGCCTCGCTGTTCGAGGATGACGGTGACTTCGCGGCGGCGGCGGAGCAGTACCGCATCGCGATCGCGACGTCGGGCAACGACCGCCGCGGCCATGACGGTCTCATCAAGGCGCTCGATCGGCTCGGCAATGCCAAGGCCGCACTGGCCGCGAGCCTCGCGGCGGCCACGGCAATCCCCGGCAATTCCGACCTCCTGCTCGACCTCGCTCGGCGCTGGCGTGCCGACAAACAGCCGACGAACGCGGACCGGGCACTCAGCGAACTCGTGGAGCACACCCCGCACGAAGCCGACGGCCACCGCCGACTCGCCGAGGAACTGCAGGCGCTCCGCCGTCCCACCGAGGCGATCACGCAGTGGCGGCAGGTCGTTCGCGCGCGCCCGGACGACCACGGCGGCAGCCTGGCCCTGGCCCGGCTTCTCGTCGAACAAGGGCAGCGCGAAGCAGCCCGCGAGGTGCTCGATGCGATGCTCCGTCGGAGCGATCTCCAGGACCCGGATGCGGCGCGCCGGGATGCGGACGCGATCCTGCGCTAGCCAGGACTATGCGTGAACGTCGTCGCGAGATCGACGCAGGTCGATGCCCAGGAAGGAGCTACGACGGTCGACGACCGAAGCGTGGCTGTGGCTACGCTGCCAGGGAGGAGCCGTCGTAGCGACGCCGCCGGGCGCGACTTGCGGCGATCGCGGCAGGCGTTCACGAGCCGTCCCGGCGAGGCGGAGGCCGATGCACCCAGCGTCGTGACCGAAATCAGACAAGCCCGGGCTCGGCGGAACCAGCTCGGGACGACTCGCCTCGGTAAGAATTGGGCCGTTCGAAGCTCGATTCTCCGGCTTCGACGTTCTCCCAAGTTCGTTCCAAGACCTCCAAGCTCAGCTCCCTTCTTGGCGCGCTCACCCTCTCGGGCGGCCTCCTCGCGCAAACCTTCCATACTTCGCCCTCGGAGTACGCGAACGCGGAAGGCAACACCAACAACACCATCCCGTGGTGGTCGCTATCGGCAACCTACCAGCAGATCCACGACGCCCCGGATCTCGCGGTGGCTTTTGGATCGCCGATCGCGGTGATCACCTCGCTCAACTTCCGCAAGGATGGCGGCCTCTCCTCCAGCATCGCCGGCCGATCGATCGACGCGCAGATCACGCTCGGAACGACCACGATCTCGGCCTTGACGGCGACCACAGACTTCGCCACGAACCTCGGTCCTTCGCCGCAGGTCGGGCTCGCTTACACGACGGTCAGCCTGCCCGGGCTCAGTAACAGCAGCCTGCCCAACCCGATCGGCTGGAGCCTCCCGCTGACGACCCCCTATGTCTACGCGAGTCCTACCGGCAACCTGTGCTGGGAACTGCGGTTCACCAACGGCTCCGGGTCGGCCAACGCCGCCATGGATGCCGTCTCGCGTTCCAACTCGGTCAACAACGGCCTGCTCGGCGCGGGCTGCGCAGCGACCGGCCAGTCGAACGCAGCGACCATCGGCGCGCGTTCGCTGAGCATGACGACGGGTGCTTGGCGCAACCGGCTCGACAACGCCGCCGCCAGTTCCATCGCGGTCCAGCTCATCGGCTTCGGCGCACAACAGATTCTGTTGCCCGGCTTCTGCTCCAATCTCGAGTTCCTTCCGGTCGCCAGCGCGCAGAGCATGACCAGCGCGACGGGTCAATGGGACAGCACGCTGACCTTCGGGGATCTCCGCGATGGTCCCGGCCTCGACATCCTGGCGCAGTTCGCCTTCCTCGACGCCGGCTTGCCGGGTGGAGTCGGTCTGTCGAACGCGAGTTCCTTCAGCATCACGCCGACCAGTGTTCGTGACATCACCCGAATCTATGCCGCACCTTCGCAAGGCGGGCTCGGGAACGAACTGGCGACGAATGGCACCGTCGGCCTTCGCTACGGTCTGGTGACCATCTTCGGGCAGTGAGTGGGAGCGGGCCCATCGCTCTCGATGGGCCTTGCACCGACCGCCCTCTTCGTGCGATGCTCTGGCGGTCGCTGCGGATGGTCAGATCCGCGGCAAACCCCTTTCGGGAGGCACGATGCAAGCGGCGGTTTCGTGGTTCGGCCGATGCGCCGAAGAGCCACGGCTCCCCCAGACCAGGGAGGAGTCGTGTTGAGGCGTTATCCCAATGGCTCGAGCCAGGCATCGGCACGACCAGGAGCCCCTCGCGGTGGCCTGGGACCGAAGGGTCAAGGCGTGTTCGAGCGCTTGTTCGGCGGCGGACGCGCGACACCCCCGCCGAATGCGGTGCGCGAAGCTCCGACGATCGCGATCGCGAGCGGCAAGGGCGGGACCGGCAAGTCGTTCCTGTCCACCAGTCTCGGCGTGCTGTTCGCCCAGCGCGCGCTGCGCACGCTGATCGTCGACTGCGACTTCGGACTGGCCTGCGACCACCTGCTGCTCGGGGTCAAACCCGAGCTCAACCTGCAGCACGTCCTCAGCCGTCGCTCCGCCGCACGCGAGGTCTTGGTGCCGACACCCTTCGGACCGAGCTTGTTGCCGGGCAGCGCCGGCGTGCGCTCGATGGCACGTCTGACCGACAGCGAGACGCAGCGCCTCGGCGAGGCTCTCGGCGAGTGCGCCGCCGCTCACGACGTGGTGTTGCTCGACATCGGCGCCGGGCTCTCGCCGCAGAACGTCCTGACCTGCTGCGCGGCCGACTTCCTGGTGCTCGTCACGCAGCCTGAGATCGCCGCCCTCACCGACGCCTACGCGGTCATCAAGACCCTCGCATCGCTGAACGCCGCGCGGCGCATCGGCATCGTGGTGAACCGCGTGCTCGACGATGCGCACGGCCCAGCGACCTTCGCGAAGCTGCGCGACGTCGCGGCGCGCCACACCGGTCTCGAACTGATCGATCTGGGCGCGATCCCCGACGACCCGCTGGTGACGCAGCGCCGCCTGGGGCAGGCTCCGCTCTGCGTTTCCGAGCCGGGCAGCCCCACCGTCGAGAGCCTCCGTGCCGTGTGCGACAAGCTCGCAGCACGGGTCGGCCCGCTGCGCCCTCGCGAGCGCAACCACGGCGATTCCATCGAAGCGCGATTCGCGGAGTTCCAGAGCATCGTCTAGCCCGGATTCTTCGTGAACGTCGTCGCGAGATCGCCGCTGGTCGATGCCCAGCAAGGATCTGCGCCGGGCGGCGACCGAGTCGTAGCCGTAGCTACTCTGCCGGGGCGGAGACGTCGTAGCGACGCGGCCGCGCGCGCGATGCGGCGAGCGCCACAGGAGTTTACGTCTGGTCCGGGCGGGAGCGTGGCGTCGAAAGGGCGCGTGCGTTCACGGCGCAGAGCCGCTCCGGACATCGATGCCGACCAGATCGGCCGACAACGCGGTCAAGACGCTACATTGCGACGACCGGTCATGGCCACCGACCAAGCCACTCCCGAGTCGGAAGATCGACTCGTCGAACTCGTGCAGCGAGCTCTGTCGGAGCGCGCGGCAGGACGCGAAGTCGATCTCGACGAGCTGTGCGGGAGTGCGCCGCAACTCCGCGAGGAGGTCGCGGCGATCCTCGGTCTCGACACCAACCTTGCGGCGGCCACACGGGCAGCGGCGAGCACCGATCGCGCACTAGGTCGACGTGTCGGCGGTCGCTACGAACTGAAGGAACGGCTGGGCCGCGGCGCGATGGGCGAGGTGTTCGTCGCCCACGACCACGAACTCGATCGCGAAGTCGCGCTGAAGCGGATCGACAGCCTCGGCATCATCGACGACGAAGACCGCGCGCGCTTCTTGCGCGAATCACGCACGCTCGCGGCACTCGACCATCCAAACGTAGTCCGCATCTTCGATCGCGGCACCGACGACGGCGCACTGTTCCTGGTGATGGAACGCTTGCGCGGCACATCGCTCGAGCGCTTGCTGCGCGCCGCCGTCGAGTCCGGCGCACCGAGTGCACGGCTCCGCGCGACGCTGATCGACTCGGGCACGTCAACAGCGGCGATGCTACCCGAGGGCTCGTGGAACCGCCTCATCGCCCATTGGCTGCGCGACGTGTGCCGCGGCCTCGCCGCCGCTCACGACCACGGTATCCAACATCGCGATGTGAAGCCGTCGAACATCATGGTGTGCGATGACGGCCGCGCGGTGTTGATCGACTTCGGTATCGCCGCGCACGTCGACGACCCCGCCCTCACCGCCCACGGCTCCACGCTCGGCACGCCTTGGTACATGCCTCCCGAACTCGCGCGCGGCGATGCGCGCGGCGGTCCGAGCGGCGACGTCTACAGCGCCGCAGCGACGCTCTACCACCTCGCGACCCTATCACCGCCGTTCTCGGGCGATGCGCTCAGCGTGCTCGCTCAGGTTCGCGACAGCGCGCCGAGACCACCACGCGCGCTGACTCCCGACTTGCCCATCGACCTGGCGTCGATCATCGGCCACGGGATGGAACACCAGCCGCAGCACCGCTACACGAGCGCCGCGGCCTTCGCCGACGATCTCGACGCCTTTCTCGATCATCGCCCGACGAGCGCGCGCCCGCTCGGGCTCTTGCAGCGAGGCATTCGCTCGATCCGTCGCTCACCTCTGCGCGCAGCCGCGATCTTCACGTCGCTTCTCCTCGCACTCAGCCTCGGTCTGCTGTGGCCGCTCTGGCGCGCGCAGCAGGAGCGTACGCGCGAACAGCGCCGCAACGAATTGCTTCGCACGATGCCGGCCTTGCTCGCGATCGACGGACAGCCCGGCGCACCGCTGGTCCATGAACTCAGTGAGACCGGCGGCGCGCTCGGTGCGCTGGACGAGTATCTGACCCTGGCGCCCGACGACCTCCCCCATCGCCTCTGGCGCGCGGTGCTCGCCCTCGACCGCGGCGATCGCACGGCCGCGAACGCCGACCTGCGTGCGATCGAGACTCGTGCCGATGCCGGCATCTTCAGCAGAGAGCTGTGTCGTCACTACGCAGAGCTCGGCACCTCGACCGACGCCGACGGTGCCGCCTTCGCACCGTCGACCCCACCCGCAACCGACGTCGATCACTTCCTCGCCGGCTTCCATGAGCTTCGCAATCGTCAGCGCAGCGGTGCCGCGGCGCGCGCCGAAGCCCACCTGTCGGCTGCCGCCGAGCGCTACCTCCCCGCGCGTGACCTGCGGCTGATCGCTTTGGTCGAACGCGGCGACGCCGAGCAGAGCCTCGCCCTGTTCGAGCGCGCGATCGAAGAGTCGCATTGGCTGGAAGGCCACTACGGCTTCGCCACGGCCCGCACGCTCGCGATGCGCGGTGCAGCACTCATCGCGTTGCGGCGCGTCGAGCCGGGCATCGCCGCACTCGAGGAATCCGATCGCCTGCGTCCGGATCGTCACGGCACGCTGCACAACCTCGGCACCGCCTACCGTCGCCGCGGCGAGATCGAGCGCGCGATCGAGGTGCTGCGGCGCGCGGCCGAGTTGCGCCCCGATGCGTGGAACACCGTCTACATGCTCGGGCTGGCCTGGAAGGATCGCGCCAACTTCGAGGAGGCGTTCACTTGCGCCGATCGCCTCGATGGCCTTCCGCTGACGACCGAGCGCGAGTGGCGACGGCCCGAGTTGCGTGCGACCGTCCATTTCCGCCGCGCGGTCGAGACCCTGGCGAAGGACCCCGCGCAGGCAAAGGTGGATGCAAATCTCGCGGCAGGCCTGTTCCGCGAGGCCGCCGCTCGGTCGAGCGGCCGCCTCAACCAGGAACTCGGGGTGCGCGCGCAGGTGGCAGTCGCCCTTGCGAGCGACGACTTCGATCGCGCGGTCGCCGGCTTCTTGAACCTGCTGGCCCGCACACCGGACGACCCCTACCAGATCGCCAACCTCGCCGATCTGGTCCCCGCCCGCGACCTCCCCGCGACTTCGGTAGACTCTCTGCGCCGCTGGCTGCGCTCGCTCGCCATTCGTCTGGCCGACGGCGATCCGAAGTTCCAACAGGACGAGCGCGCGAAGGCGAGCGCGACTCGGCCGCGATGACTGCTTCCATGAACTCAGCAGCAACCACCAAGGGTCTCTCGGTCACAACGATCGCAGCACTCGCCGCCGCGATCGCGAGCGGTGCGACGGTCCGCGCACAGTGCTCCTCCGGTCCCTTCATCGCAACGCCGGTTGCCGTGTCCTTCGATCCGAGCAACGCGACGTTCGCGCAGCATGAGGCCTATCACAAGAACGTCGGAATCGGCGGAGGGGCACCGGGAGCTTGGAACGGGCCGGCTGGTCAGCCTCGCTACGACTTCGCGCTGGCGGTGGCCAACTGCTCCGGTTGGCTGTCGCCGTTGCCGGACATCGATTCGATGTCGGTCGGACTCGACTGGATCCTCGCCGATCCGGCTACCGGCCGCGCCATCGTGCCGAACAACCGCTGGGGCGCCTTGACCTTCTCGGTCACGCGCGGAACCCGCGGCCGCGCCGGCACCGCGATCGCCACCGAATCTGCTGCGGGCACCGACCGCGTCGGCGCCGACATCTTCAGCTTCGTGCTCGACGGCAGCGCGATGCCCGCACCGCTCGTCGGGGTCACCGAACGTGCGCTCGACAGCCGCGAGATCGACACCGGCCCGAATCCCGCTCAGATCGACGCGCTCGATCACTTCATGGGGCTGTTCGGCAACGAGGCATTCGTCGCGAACGGGTTCGCCGGCCCGGCGCAATGGTTCTTCACGTTGTCGTCGGCGACGCTCGGGAATGTGCATCCTTCCGTGTGGGGCAACCACACGCCGAGCGGCGCCACCATCTTCGTGATGGTCGAGAATCCCAACGGTGGATTCTCCTGTCCGCGGATCTGGATGACCCATGCCGACCTCGGTCTCGGTGCAGGCGAGGACATCGATGCGTTGGCCGTCGACCTTCAGAACCAGTTCCTGTTGCTCTCGACGAAGACCCGTACGCGGAATCCGATCCTCTTCTTCGATTACGGCGCCGACTTCGGCACGCTGACGCCCTACCTCGATCCCAACGGCACGCCGATCTCCGACTGCATCGGCCTCGTCGGCGACGACGACATCGACGCGGTCTGCGCGATCGATCCCTCGGTGCGCGGCAGCCAGCTCGGCCTGAACGGGATCGCCTTCGCGATGGGCACCCCGCGGCCCAAGGCCTTCGGCTTGCCGCCGGCGCGCATCGATGCGAGCGCCTTCCGCGTGCTCGATCCAGCGCCGAACCAGTCGCGCTTCGTCACCTTCACGAAGGGTTGGCCACGCGACATCCCCGGCCTCGGTTTCGCGGGGCTGTTCTGGTCGCTGGCCGACCAACCGGGGAGTTCGATCCCCATCCTGGTCTTGCCGCGCTTTCCCAACGATCCGATCTGCGGCAACCCGGTCTCGACCAGCGTGCCGGTCCCGGACGTGCCGGCCTTGCGCGGCATTCAAGTCGACTTCCGCTGGCTGCTCGCCGACTCGAACTTCCTGAACTTCGGTGAAGCATGGCCGATCCAGGTTCGTCTGTGAGCAGAGCGCCTCGCCCGCGGCGGAGGTTGCATGGCATGGCATGAGCTGATCGCTCGTGCCGCCGCCGGTGAGGTCGACGCCCAGGACCAGGTGGTGCGCGACTTCGAGCCACGCGTGCGCCGACTGGTCCACCGTCACTTGAGCGAGGACTTCCGCCGCAGCCACCATTGGATGCTCGCGATCTTCAGCACTCGCGACGTCGTCCAAGACATCTTGATCGCGACCGTGCGCGCCCTCGAGACCGCCGATTTCCCGAGCGAAGATGCACTGGCCGCATACCTCGCAACCATGGTGCGGCACCGCTTGCTCGATGCCGTGAAGCATCACGAGGCGGCACGGCGTGACGCACGCCGTGACGTGCGAGACGACGCGAGTATCGAACAGCACCGCGATCCGAGCGCTGCCGGCGCCGCGCCGTCCTCGACCGCGGAGTTGGCGGAGCAGGCACGGATCGTCCGGGATGTGCTAGACGGGTTCGACGCGCGGCCCCGCGCGCTCCTCGTGGGGCGGCTCATCGAGGAGCGACCGTTCGCGGACCTCGCCGCCGAGTTGGGATACGCGTCCGCCGAGTCCGCCCGAGGTGCGTGGGTGGAAGCCCATGCGCGTCTCCTGGTACGGCTCCGCATGCGCGGTGTCCGGCCGCCCGGCGAAACGCTGATCGATTGATGGTGCAGGCTCGGCCGGCGCCGTCTCGGTCGCGTACTCGTCGTACAGCGACCGCAGACACCGACGCACGTCGCCGCGCGATCGAACGAAGCGCTCCGCACTCCGGGGATCCCGCACGCCGAGTTCGTCGAGCAGACGGTCGAGCAGATGAACGTCGGTCGCGGTACGCAAGAGTACGGGGACAGAGCCGCGGCGATGCGCAGTGATGAGGAAGATCCCCGCGATGCGTACGCGCCAGCGCAGTTGCCAGAACGTCCCCGGCCACAAGTGCCCGGCCCCGTCGACGATCACTGCTGAATGCGCGTTCAATCCTGCGGTCAGCAGCGACCACTCCGTAGCCGAGAGGCGATGACGGCCGGCATGCACTCGCAGCATCCGCACATCACGGCCCTCGCGTCGCCATCTCGCCGCGAGTTCCTCCACGAGAGTCGACTTGCCGCTGCCCTTTCTGCCGACGATCGCTCCACGGCCGCGCCGTTGCTGCAATCGGGCAAGCAGCGCACTCAGGTCGTCTCCCGGAGGAAAGCGGAACGTCAATGCATGAAGTCGTTCGACGCGCAACGGATTGTCACGCGCGCGCATCAGTCGTGACCTCCGAGCGTGATCTCGTTGCCGGACGGCGACACGACGATGTCGAAAGTCTGAGCCGCTTGACTCGGAACCAAGACGATCTCGAGGTGCCAACTCAACGACACCAGCTTTCCGGAGAAGCTGAACGGACGGTCGGGGATCCGGATCTCCAGTTCCTTCGCGCCATGCGGTCCCGGCTGATCGATTCGTTCGATGGCGACGACAGCGAGGTCCGTGTCGCCCTTCCCTTGCGTGTGCCAGAGCAGGCGCACCTCGATGGCTTCGATCGAGTCCAGATCGTCCTCGATCAGCCAGAGCGCGCGCACTCGAAGGATCTCGCCGGGGCGGAACGAACGCGAGGAGTCGGGGAACTCGATGGCCAGGTTGTTCACGATCGCACCTCCGAATGGCCGTGTTCCGACGCGGCGACGTAGCCTCCGATCGGGATCTCGATCTCGTCACGCACGTCCGGCCACCAGCGGATCGGGGCGACGACGCGAAGGAACCAAACCACCTTGTTCGAACGACTCTTGAAGGTCGGCACGACGTTTCGATCGAGCTCCAACTCGAACTCGCTCCGCTGCGTCCCCGCCGCCAATCCCTCGACCATCAGGTCGCGCTCGAAGAGGGTCCGAACCAGGAACTCGTTCTTGTCCGTCACCGTGTCGGTCCCGCGACGGTAGGAAGCCTCTTCTCGCCCGACGAACTCCACTCGGATCGATGAGAGGCGTGACGTGCTGCCGGTGAACTCGAAGCCGAGCCGATGCCGCATACCGATCGCCAGCTCTTCGCTGCGCACGTAGAGGACCGGCACCGGATTCGTCATCGCGAGGCTCTGGTGGATCGTGGCGAGGATCAACAGGAGCGAGAAGAAGCCGAAGATCACCGCCATGAAGGTCGGCGGACCGCCACTGCCCCGCGCGGAGAACATGTAGAACGTCGCAATGGTGAAGCCCGTCGCGAGAACGCCGACGAACACGACCTTGCAGCCCCGGAACGCCGCCGGGCGAAGGATGTACTGGCCGTCGGGCGCGAGTTCTCGTCGCACCGAAGTCACGCCGCCGGCCTGAAGTGGCGAAGCGAGCGCCACTTTGCTCCTCGGCTTCCTGATGAGGAGCGTCAGGCCGCCGAAGAACGCCGCGGCACCGATCAACACGAAGATCCCCGCGAACCACCAGGCGTCATGGCCGGACTCGGAGAAGTAGGCGGCCGCACCGCCGCCGCCGAAGGCGAGCCCCCAGACCATGAGGAACACGCCGGCACAACCGCGTCCCTTCTGATCGTTCCGACCCGCGCTCAACGCGCGACCACCACCTGGCAACGAGGAACTCGCTCTCACTGGCTTCTCTCCATCGCTCTCGCGACCACCACACTGTCCATACCCCGGTGCCGATTGCCGCCACCGACGAAGCTTCGGAGCGCCGCGAGCAACTGCCCGGCGACACCACGTCGGGCTCGGCTCCGCGGATCGACGTCGGCGTGTTCGACCCGAAAGCCGACCTCACGACACATCGCGACCAGCAAGGCACGCGGATACGGTCGCACATGCGTCGGGTCGCACCAGAAGGTCTCTTCGATCACGAGTTGGTTCCTCGGATCGGGTGTCACCAACAACAGGAGCCCGCCCGGCTCCAGGAGGCTCCGTGCGGAGTTCAGTGCGTGGAGCGCCGCGTCCGGGGTCACGTGCTCGATCCAATGCACCATCGCGACCGCGCCGAATCGGCGCGAGGTCTTCGCCATCGCACCGAGGGCCGCGATCGCGTCGCCGGAGAGCACTCGATGGCCGCGATCGCGGGCCACGTTCACCGCGTCGGCGTCGCGATCCACGCCCTCACACTCGATTCCGGCCTCGCGCAGGACATCGAGCAGCCGTCCTTCGCCGCAGCCGACGTCGAGCACGCTCGACGAACCGCGCAGCCATTGAAGGTAGCCGCGCTTGATCTCGCGATCGCTCGCTACGTCGGTGAAGCTCGCTGCGATACGCCGCAATGCCGAAGTGTCTTGCTCGGACAAGCGAGGACCTTTCAGCGCACGCCGTATCGTTCGGCAAGAGTCGCCAAGTGATGCAACTCATGCCCAGCGATCGTCCAAACCAGTCCACGCACGCGGAACGGATTGCCCGACGCCCGCCCAAGTCGCATCACGACCTCGTCGTCGAAGCTGCGGAGAAGGGACATCGTCGCGTCCCGAACCGTGAGCAACTCCGCGGCGAGGCTCGCCAGTGTGCGCCGATCGAAGCCCGCGTTCGCCATCCACAGGTCCTGATCCATGCTCGGCTGGTCGGCGGGGTCGCGGCGCGCGATCGCGAGAGCTCGCCCGGTGAAGACTCGCTCGGTGTCGATCATGTGGCCCACGACTTCGCGCACGCTCCACTTGCCCGCCGAGTAACGAAACGTCTCCTTCGCTGCGTCCACCCGACCAAGGATGGCGGCGGTGCGATCGCGTTGCACGGCCAAGTGCTCGACGACATCGCCGTCGGGCACCCTGTCGATGTAGGTGTAGTAGTAGTCCGCACACTCACCGCGAGGTGGACGATCGATTCGCGCCATCCCGCGCAGGATAGCGAGTGTGCTCAGCGAATCGGCATCTCGAAGTCGGGTGCCTTGCAGACCTGCCGGCGCTTCAGGCAGTAAGGGAGGCTCCAGAGCGCGGCCAGCGTCGCCTTGATGCAGATCCACCAGCCGAAGCGCACACCCTTGATGTTGTCGAACAGGCCAATCGTCCCCACCGCGTCGCCGACCTCGCCGCCCTGCCCCTTCTTCTTGCCGCCGAGCCCCTTTCGCAGGAACACGAAAGGGAACGCGATCACCTTGCTCCAGGGCACATACTTGAACGACCACAGCCAGAAGTTGCGGACGTGGTAATACAGACTCCGCTTGCCGTGGCGCATCCCGAAGGGCGCCTTGTGGAAGACCTCGATCGACGGAACCATCTTCACCCGATGGCCGAGGTTCAGCAGGCGGGTGGTGAGATCACGTTCGTTGCCGAAGATGAAGAATCGCTCGTCGTAGTAGCCGGCGGCTCGCAACGGCTCGGCTCGCGCCATGCTGCCGCAGCCGCGGAACGTCGCCATGTAGCGCTCGGTGTTCACGGCGGGTGAGTTCCGATACCAATCGGGCATTTCCGGCTCGATCACCTTCGGCGACAGAATCGCAGTGGTCGCCGGCTCGCGGTCGAAGGTCGCGAGCATCGTCTCGATGAAGTTCGGGGGCAGCACCACGTCGTCGTCGAGAATCCCGATGAAGTCGCCGCGTGCGCTCGCGAAGCCGATGTTGAAGGTCTCGCAGGCGCCGTATCGCGAATGCGGCATGCAGACGAGGTTCACCTCCGGGAACTCCGCCCGCACCATCTCCGGCGTCCCGTCGTGACTGCAGTTGTCGACGACGACGACCTGGTCGGCCGGGACCGTCTGCTTGCGGATCGCCGCGAGATTCTCGCGGAGATCGTCGCGCCGGTTCCAGACCGAGATCACCAACGACACCGTCGGCCGACTCACGCGCCACCTCCCAGCATCGCTTCGATCATCTTGTGGGCGTGCTCGCGAACTCCGCGGATCTGGGAGGGTCGCAAGTCGGCAAAGACCTCGGCGTAGACGATCGCCGGATCCTCGATATTGACGGTCATCGAGTGCGCGCGGTGACGGATCTTGTCACGCCAATCGTTGTACGCGAGCTGACTCTCGAAGGCGGACAAGGCCCGCTGCTTCTGCTCCACGAAGTCACCGATGTCGAACATCGTGCCGCCGGGGACCGGCTGGTTGACACCGAACAAGAGGCAGCGCGTGGCTGGATCCAAGCGATCGGCAAGGTCGGCTGCCGCCCAGGCGACGGCACGGTGATCGCGATGGGACTCCGTGAAGAAGAAGCCGTAGAGAGTCTTCGGCGCGATCTCGGTGAGAATGGCGGCCAACCCGCTGATCAGCGCATCGCGATGCTCGGGCAGTTCGCCGTCGGGGAGACCCAGCCGACGGATCTCGGTCACACCGAGACGCGCGAGCGCTTCGCGGCCTTCTTCGCGACGGCGTGCGACGATGTCGCCGAAGCGACCGCTGGGGTCACCCTGCGCGCCGTCCGTCGCGTGCACCACGACGACGCGATGGCCCACGCTCGCATGCCACGCCAGCATGCCGCCCGCGGCGATGACCTCGTCATCGGGGTGAGCCGCGAGAACGACCACGGGTCCCGACAGCGCCTCCTTGGGCAGCAGCGGCGGAAATCGATGAGCGAACGCGGGTGAGGTCATCGGGCCAGAGCGTCGACGGCGACACGGTAGAGCTCGCGATAGCGCACCGCAGCATCGCGAATCGAGGGAAAGTGCGCCGGCACGGCGCGCGTGAGTTCCGCCAAGGCGGAGCGATCGGTCGCGAGCCGGAGCAACTCGCGATGCAGCGCATGCTGGTCGCGCACGTCGACGACCCGGCCGGCGCCGCCGATTCGCTCGCCGAGCGCCCCCTTGTCCGACACCAGGACCGGCACGCCGGCGGCGAGCGCCTCGTCGACCACGAGCCCGTAGGTCTCCTCGCAGAGGCTGGGGAAGACGGCCAGGTCCATCGACTCCGTCGGATGCGGCGTTCCCTCGCCGTAGGGTCCGCGACACTCGATCGCCACTCCGAGGTCCAGGGCGAGTGACCGCACGAAGGCTTCGTAGGCAGGGTCGAGAAACCGACCGGCAAGGACGAGCTCGAGGGCCGGTACTCCCGCCGCCGCGCGCACGAGCAAGTCGACGCCCTTGTCGGGAACCAGATTGCCGAAGTGGCCGACGCGGATCGGCGCGGTCGGGCCATCACCGACCGACGGTCGATCCGGCCGTCGCGCGACGTCGCCGATCAAGCCGTGAGGAACGACCTCGATGGGCAGCGCGAAGTTCATCGCCTCGGCGACCCGTCGCGCCGTGGCGCGACTCGGCACCGTCACGCAACCGGCGGAGAGGAGCTCGCGCCGCATCACGACGTCGCGCTGCGCGATGCGCGATTCCAACTCCGCTCGCGCCAGCCCGCCCACGTCGCGCGACACGCATTCGATGCACTCCTCCCGTCCGGCTCCCGACGGGCACGTGATGCCGGCCGGCGCTCGCCGGAAGAACCGCGGACACGTCACCCAGAGGTCATGAAGCGTGGCAACCGCCGCGCGACCATCGGCACGCGCATCCGCGACGATGGAACTGCACAACCCGGCCCATGCATGCACGTGCACACACTGGGTTCCCTGCTGCTTCAGCAGATCACGCACCAGCCTCGCGATCCGCGGGCGCGACACGTCGAGGTCGTAGGGTTCGTCGGGGCGTCGCTCGATGCGATGCACCACGAAGCCGTCGACAGCGGCGGTCCGGACGGCCTCGCCCGTCGCCGCGCGATCGCTCCCGGCGATGACCATGACCTCGTCGCCCTCGTGCACGAGCGAGCGCGCGAGCGCTTCGACGACCTTCTCCGTCCCGCCGGCGAACTCCGGCGGAAAGTTCGAGCAGCACAGCGCGACCTTCACGGTCGTCCTGCCTCCGCGCGGGGATCGTAGGCGAGAATCTCCCCCACCAATCGATCGATGTCGGCCTGCCCCGCCGCGCGCGCCGCCGGGTCGCTCGTGGCGGCGAAGAGACGCGCCTGCTCCTCCCGCGCGCGACGCTTCACGATGCGCCGCAGCAGCGGGACCGTCCAACCGCCGTAGTGCTTGTGGTAGTAGGCGATGCGATTCTTGTGCCACAGCACGATCGTTCGATCGAATCGTCGGGTCGAACTTCCGACGTGATGCAGCACCTCGGCCTCGGCAACGTAGCGCACACGACGACCCTTTCGCCACAGCCGACGACACAGGTCGACGTCGTTGAAGAACAGCCACAGGGTCTCGTCGAGCCCGCCCAAGTCGAGGTACTCCTGCCGGTCGATGACACAGCACGCTCCGGGCGGCTGATCGACGTCGCGCGAATGCAGATGATCGAAGTCGCGCATGTAGTAGCGAGCGTCGATCGATCGCCCCGGCCATCGCTTGGCACGCTCGAGATCGAAGACCATCGCCACGGCGAGAGTGGGGAACCGCATGCACGCGCGCTGCACGGAGCCGTCGGGATTCACCAGACGCGGTGCGGCCAGGCCGTAGCTCGGATTCTGCTCGAGCCATGTGACCAGCCGATCCAGAGCACCCGCTCGCACCTCGGTGTCACTGTTGAGTAGACACAACCACCGACCGCGCGCTTGCTGCGCGCCTTGGTTGTTGCCGCCGCTGTAGCCGCGGTTGTCCGGGTTTCGCACCAGGACCACCTTCGGGTGACGCTGCGCGATCGCATCCGCCGAGCCGTCCGCCGAACCATTGTCGACGACGATGATCTCACGGCGACGCGGCGAAGGGTCGCGCGCCAACGCATCGAGGCAAGCGAGCGTGAGGTCGCGGGTATTCCAGGACAGGACCACGACCGAGAGGTCGATGCTCTCCGCCCCGCTCATCGCGCGACCTTCGTGTCCGCGACGCCCTGGGCCGTCGGTCCCGGCGCAGGAGCCGCCGGCAACAGTCGATAGCGATAGACACCGAGTTCGCCCAGTTCGGGGTCCTCGAGGTCGATGGTGCGAAACCAATAGGTCGTGGGGCCGAAGCCGGCGAACATCGCATCGTTGGGGCTCCAGCGATCACCGTTCGCCAGGATCCCGCCGGCGAGGAAGAACTTGGGATCCAGGCACAGCTCGACCAGGAAGCGACGTCGCGGCGAGCTCAGTTCGATCACCGGCTTGTCGCGGCCCTCGCCCAAGTCGATGACCTTGCGATGCGGGATTCGCTGATATCGCCGTTTGGCCCACTGGGTCGAGAGCACCTTCCGCGTGAGGTCGTAGATCCACGCGCCGACGCGCCCGTACCACTTGCGGTAGTACAGCCGACGACTGCGCCAGTAGCGCTCCATCTTGAGCTCGTTCGCGGTCTGTCCGGAACGATCGAAGTAATGCACGACGTCCGCGTCGGCGACCTGAACGATGCGCTTTCGCGCGCGCTGTATGCGCACCGAGAGATCGGTGTCCTCGAAGTACAGCGGGAATCTCTCGTCGAAGAAGCCGATGCGATCGATCAGCTCGCGTCGCATCAGGAAGCAGCAGCCAGACAGCATCGCGAGATCGACGTCGCCGGTCGCCGTCCACACCCGAACGGCATCGCGCGTTCGACGGCGTGAATACGCGCGCTGAGCGCTCGGCCACAGCACCGCCATGGTCAGGCGAAGCAGGTCGGACATCGTCGGCAAGATGTTCGGCGGGAGGATCGCCTCGTGCGCGTCGTCCAGATAGCCGCGCGGTGCGGCCGCACCGATGGTTTCGTCGCGCTCCATGGAACGCAGCAGCGGATCCACCGTCGTCGCCAGGTAGCTGATGTCGGGATTGCTGACAAGGATCCATCGCCCCCTCGCGCGCGAATACGCGAGGTTCATCCCCTTGCTGTAGCCGCCGTTGTCATTGTGCATCACCAGTTCGCCGCCGGTCTGCCGACACAGCCCAGCGAGTTCGGCCTCGGCGGCCGGGTCGCGCTGCGGTGACGCGTTGTCGACGACGATGATCTCGTACGGCATCGGCGTGCCGTCGGCGCGATGGGGCGCGAACTTCGCGAAGGTCCGCACTGCCTGGACGCACAGTCGCCAGGTGTTGTAGTTCACCACGAGCAGCGACAGCTCGGGCGTGCTCACGCCGGGCCCTCCACCGTGGGTGCCGGGTGGATGACTTCCACCTTCCACTCCCGCGGGGTCAGGAACAGGCCCAGTTCCTTCGTGCGGTTCTGGACGACCAGGTTCTCGGCCGCAGTCGTCTCGTGGAATCGATGCACGCCACGCCGATCCAGCAACCAGATCGGCACGACGAATTCTCCGGAGAGGAGCTGCACTTCGGGCAATGTGAGAGTGACCACGCCTTCGGCGAAGTCGAAGGTCACCCCGTCCATTTCGCTGGCCGGCGCGAAGCACAATGTGCCGTCCGAACGCGTGAATCCGATCACGATCGACAGTGCTTCGTGGCGGCGACCGTTCTTCACGTGCACGCGGATGGAGACCGGCTCACCGGGCTTGTAGACGTTGCGACGTTGCCCCGTCTTGGGATCGACGAGGTGCGCAGAGAGCACGCGCGCGTGGTCGTCGGCCGAAGGCGTCGACGGCGCGAACTGATCCACCTCGGCGATGCGATGCGCCGCCGCATCCTGCTTGGCGATGAGCTGGTTCTCGTACGTCGCGTACTCGTTGGTGACCGTCACCGCGTCGTCGAACATCTGGATGCGGCCATCCTTCAGCCACACCACCTTGTCGCAGAGTTGCCGCACGTCGTAGAGCGAGTGCGAGCAGAAGAACATCGTCTTGCCGCGCTCCCGGAACGACATGATCTTGTCGACGCACTTGCGGCGAAAGTGCATGTCGCCGACCGCGAGGATCTCGTCGATGATGAGGATGTCGGGATCACTCGCGACCGCGACGCTGAAGCCGAGCCTCGCGACCATCCCGGAGGAATAGGTGCGGATGGGCCGATCGATGAACTTGTGCAGTTCGCTGAAGTCCAAGATCTCCTGGTACTTCGCCTTGGTCTCCGCTTCGTCACGCCCCATCAGCGCGGCATTGAGGAAGATGTTGGCGCGGCCGGTGAAGGACGCGTGGAACCCGGCCCCCAGTTCGAGCAGCGCGGCCACTTGACCACGCACGACGTATTCGCCCTGGGAGGGCGAGGTCGTCCCGGTCAGGATCTTGAGGAGCGTCGACTTCCCTGCGCCGTTGCCGCCGACGAGACCGATGCACTGCCCCGGCTCGACGCTCAGGTTGATGTCGCGCAACGCGGTCATCTCGGCGTGGAACTTGCGCCCGCGATTCCACGGCATCTTCTCGCGCAGCCGATCGAGCGGCTTGCCGTAGATGCGATAGGTCTTGTGGAGGTCCTTGACCTCGATGGCCGGTGCTCGAGTCATCGGTTCAGACGAGATCGGCGTACTTGTGTTTGTGGGCCATGAAGCCGCCGTATCCCAGCGCGAGGAACAGCGCGGCCCATGCCGACGCGATGCCGAGATTGCCGACGACACTGCCGGTGAAACCGGCGTCCTCGCGCGCCAGGCCGAGGACCTGGCGCTCGGCGAGCAACAGGTGATAGGTCGGATTGAACTGCAGAGCCTTGCCGATGAGGGTTTCCGTTCCGAAGAAGTTCGGCGTCCAGAAGTTCGGCGAGAGGAAGAACCATGCGGTCGTGATGAGCCCGTACAGTGGAGCCACGTCGCGCACGAACACGATCAGATTCGCCAACAGCATGCCGATGCCGACCGCGAACGTGATCAGCACCAGCAGGAACCACGGCAGCGCGAACAGGGCCGGGTCGAGACTCGCACGACCGCTCGCGAACCCGACGATCGCGACGATCACGAGCCCGAGCCCGAACACGGCGATCTCCACGAGGGCGGGCACGATCGGCAGCACCTCGCACGGGAACTTCACCTTCTTCACGATGTTGCCGTTGGCGACGATGGCGTTCATCGCCTGCGCCGTCGACTGCGTGATGAAGTGGAAGCAGATCAACCCGCTGAAGAGGTAACAGGCGAACCAAACCGAGTCGGCGCCGGCCCCGGTGCGCTGGATCTGGGTGAAGACGAGGAAGTAGACCGCGAAGAGGAAGACCGGATGCAGCAGCACCCACAATGGACCGAGCAGGTTGTCGGCGAAGCGGCCGCGCAGTTCGCGCCCCACGAAGTGCTTGAGCATCACTCGATGCCGCCGCAGCAGGCCGGGCAGGCGGTAGACCCTCAGCAGGTGATGCAGCGACGACCGCGGCGACGACTCGGCGGAGTAGCGGACCTCCGGCAGGGGTGATGCAGCGGTGCTGGGAGTCACGTCGGGAGAAATCGGAGGTTTGGGAGTGAGGAAGCGAGTGACTCCGTGAAGTCGGATCGAGACACCGTCGCCAGGTCACCGTAGCTGCGATGAGACCGGCGGCTCGCGCGATCGAGATCCGTTCGATTCCCGGCCCGCCGGTCCAGAGCCGTCGTCATCACCCGCCGGTCCTGCCCCCGGGGGTGATCCCGAGCGCCTTGCCGAACCGCAAGCGCAGCTGCCCGAGCATGATCTCTTCTCGGTTTCCGTCCTGACCCGCGGCACTCCAGTCGGGATCCTCCGGCTCGAAACCGCGCGAGATGTCCTTCACGACCTGCCGTTCGACCCAGTACTCCAGGAGCCAGGATTCACCGTCCCGCTCGTCGCGCACGAACTTTCCGTGCACCCGCGTGCGATTGCCCTTGCCGAAGGGCGCGGGCCGCTCGAGCCAGCGCGAGACGAACACGCGCATCCCGCGGTCGGACGCATTGGGGTCGATGCGGTAGCCGGAGCGATCGGCGATGTCGGCGAAGCCTTCCCACGCCTCGCCGAAGGCCACCGGCAACTCGAGTTTCACGGGCTTGGGCGGCGCCGAACAACCGCACAGAACGACGGCGGCGAGACCGAGCGCGAGGGCGAGCACGAAGGCAGGGCTGGGCGCGAAGCTTCTGGACTGGTCGATCGGCATGGCGGTTGAAGCGGCCGTCCGACTATACCGCGCGCATGTCCAAGGCCGCCTTCTTGCTCGACCTCGACGGCACGCTCGTCGACTCGCTGGCCGACATCGCGGCGAGCGTGAACCACGTCCGAGCCGAACTCGGACTGCCCCCCCTCGCCGAAGCGGCCGTGCGCGCCATGGTCGGCGACGGTGCGCGCATGCTGCTCACGCGGGCGCTCGCCGAGCTGCCGAGCCCGCCGTCGATCGACTCGATCTGGCCGCTGTACCAGGAGCACCATCGCTCGCAGTGCACGAAGCTCGTGCGGCCGTACCCGGGCGTCGTCGACACACTGTGCCGGTGGCGCACGACCTCGGTGGTCACCGCGATCGTCACCAACAAGCCGGTCGACTTCGCGCTGCGGATCGTCGAGTCCTTGGAACTGCCGGTCGACGAAGTGATCGGGGGCGACAGCACGAGCGAGCGCAAGCCGTCGCCGGTGCCGCTCCAACTCGCCATGCAGCGGCTGCGCAAGCGCCCGCAGGAGTGTGCGATGGTCGGCGACGGCGTCCAGGATCTGCGCGCCGGCAAGGCCGCGGGCGTGCACACGATCGCGGTGCTCTACGGCTTCCGCGACGAGAGCGAACTCAGGGCCGAGGGTGCCGACGAGTATTGGCGCAGGTTCGGCGGGGCTAGTTCCCACTGAGCGCCGAGCCGACTCACTCGTTCGCGGCGGACCACAGGACGGTCGCGAGAACCGTCGCCGCCTGCCGAAGATCGGCGATGAGGACCTTGTCGAGGGTGTCGGCAGCGGTGCCGTCCAGCCAACCGAACTCGGGCGCGTTCATCGTCAACGTCGCGGCGCGCACCTTGGCGTCGCGCAGAGCGCGCGCGAAGTTGGTTCGCGGCGCGCGGAAGCCGATGTCCCGCACGCCGAGATCGGCGACCGGCGCGCAGAAGCCTTCGAAGCGATCGAGGTCCTTGACCGGACCGTCGAGCAACAGTCCGACTGCCCGGCCGGCGCCGCCTTCGAGCGCGAAGGCGAGACGATGGCGGCCCAGGTCGTCGGCGAACCGTTCGACGTAGCTCCGGCTGCCGACTCCCTGACGCACACCGGCGAGGAAGGCGAAGCGAATCGAGTGACGAGGCGGCGACGGCATCGCCGCGAGAGCGCGCGCGACCTCCATCGCCACGACCACGCCAGCGCCGTCCATGGTGGCTCCGCTCCCGAGGTCCCACGAGTCGAGGCCGACGATCGCGAGGACCACCCCCCGCTCGGGATGGACTTCGCCGGGCTCACCGCGCACCTCGGCGATCACGTTCGACACCGACTTGCGACCACCGAACTCACCGCCGCCCGCAAGCTCGATCCGGACCTCATCGCCGGCCGCGAGCAGGCGGTGCAGGAGGGCGTGATCCTCACTGCTGAGAAACACCCCGGGCACCTTGCCCCGAGTGAAGGGCGGCGCGAGCGTGCATGCGGCCGCGGCGAGCAGTGCGCGCGGCCGTTCCGAGTCGATGAGCCACGCCGCGACCTGCTCGCGGGGGTCCTCGGCAGCGGCGACGCCGGCAAGCTCGTGCTGGCGGAACAAGGTCGCGAGCGGGACGGCGTCCTCGGCGCCACCCTGGCTTCGCACACGGCTGCCGGGCAGGGTGACCCGCAACACGGTTCGCTCGATCGCCGGGGTCCACGGCGCGGCCAGTGCGGTCAGTTCGCGCCGGATCGGTTCGACGATCCGCGCCCGCACCGCTCCTCGTTGCCACGCCTCCTCGATCGTCATCGACTCGGTCCGCACGGCCAGGCCACCGCCGCTCAGCTTCGCTGCGACGAAGCGCGCCGCCGACTCGTAGCCGTCGCTGCCGGTCAGGCGCGGACCGATCCGATCGCAGAGTTCGCCGAGCAGCGGCTCGAAGGCATCGCTCTTCTCCATCGTCGCGCGGATGCGCGCGAGATCGCCGCGGACATCTCGTTGCGCCTCGAGCGCCGCACAGGAGAGCAGGACAGCCGCCGTGAAGCCAGCGAGGGCTCGGATCACCATGAAGGCGAGCGTAGCTGACCGTCCAGCCACGTGCAGCGATCGCGAGCGCCACCCCACGGCGATCCGCCCCCACTGGATCGGCGCGTCGGCGCCGCCGATGCTCGCGGGCCTGCTCCCATCCCAGCTCGCCTTCGCGTTCGTCGCCGCATTCGTCGCCCTCGGCGCGTGGATGCCCTACTGGTCGTTGTGGCTCGAAGACCACGGCTGCACGAAGGCACAACTCGGACTGCTCTCGACCACCGCGATCATCGTTCGCGTGCTCACCACACCGGCGGTGTTGGCGCGCGCCGAGCTGCATCGTCGCCGTCGTGGAGCACTGATCGGCTTCGCCCTGGCGAGTGCCGGCGTGATGATCGCCCTGCGCACGCACCAGGCCTTCTGGTGGTACCTCGTGATGCACGTGTTGATCGGGTTCGTGCATCCGCCGCAGATCCCATTGATCGATGCGATGACGATTCGCGCCGTGCACACCGACCCACGCGTGCGCTACGCACGCGTTCGCACCGCCGGTTCGATCGCGTTCCTCCTCACTGCACTGGGACTGGGAACCCTCGTCGAGCACCACGGGCTCGATGTCGCCTACTGGACCATCGTCGGCGGTCTGTTGCTGACGGCCGTCGCCGCGTATGCGCTACCCGACGTCGACACCGAACTCGACGGCGAGAGCCAGGCGCCGTCGCGCTCGCCGCTGCGGGACCTGCTGCGTCGCCGCGATGTGCTCGTGCTGATGATCGCGAGCGGCCTCACGCAGGGTAGTCACGCGGCGTACTACGCGTACGGCTCCGTGCACTGGCGCGGTGCCGGCATCGAAGAGTCGACGATCGGCTGGCTGTGGGCCGAAGCCGTCTTCGCCGAGATCCTGTTGTTCGCCTTCGGCGCGAGGCTGGCCGAGCGACTGGGCGCGCGACGACTCATCCTGCTCGGCGCACTCGCATCCGTCGTGCGATGGATCGGCTTCGGGTCGACGACCAGCACGGCGTGGCTGTTCGCACTCAACCAACTGCATGCCCTGAGCTTCGCGGCGACACACCTGGGCGCGATGGCGTGGCTGTCGAAGAACGTGTCGCGGCGACAGGCGGCGACGGCGCAGGGACTCTTGTCCGCGTTGTCTACCGGGCTTGCCATGGCACTCGCCACTGCGCTGTCGAGTTGGCTGTACTCGTCGCACGGTGTCGGCTGGACCTTTGCCGCCATGACGATCATCGCGGCGCTGGGCGCTGTAGCCGCCCTGCGCCTGAATGCGGCGCCGACGACCCTGTAGACTGCGTGCGAATGCGATCTCGAACTCAGGTCTCCGATTCCCGCAAGTCCCTGCACGCATTCGGCACGATCCTGGTTGCGATCGGAGCCGTCGTGGCCATCGGCGGCGCAATCAGCTTCTTCTCGTCGTTCGGCTCGCCGGGAGACATGTTCGCCGAGTCATTTCCGCCGAAGGGCTTCCTGATCGCGGCCGGCGGCATCCTGCTCACGGGCGTCGGCCGCGGCCTTCGACACCTCGGCGCGCGCGGCATCGCCGGTTCGGGGCTGGTTCTCGATCCGGAACGCGCTGCCGACGACCTCGCACCCTGGGCGCGCACCGGCGGCAGGCTCATGCGCGATGCCGTGGACGCCAGCGGGCTGGTCACCGCTGATGACGGGGATGTGCCGGCCGGCGCTGCGGACGGCAGCGGCGCGACCGGCGCGCGCGTGAAGGTGCGATGCCGCGAGTGCCGCACGCTGAACGACGAAGACGCGCGTTTCTGCGATCAGTGCGGCGCGAGTCTCTAGCCCGGATGATTCGTGAACGTCGTCGCGAGATCGACGCAGGGTCGATGCCCATCAAGGAGCTACGACGGTCGACGTCCGAAGTGCAGCGGTAGCTACGCTGCCAGGGAGGAGCCGACGTAGCGACGACGCCGGGCGCGACTTACGGCGATCGCAGTAGAGGTTCACGAATCATCCGGGTTGGTCCGACGCCCGACGCGGGCTTTTTCCGAGCAGCCACGCAATTCCGATCGACCGCCCGCAACGAGGGTGCAACGAGGCCCCGGCGCCATCTCGCGCCGACCTCCGCAACCAACCCAGAACGCACCCTCATGAATCGTCCCGCTTCGACCCTCTTCGTTCCCGCAGTCATTCCGGCGGTCGCTCTCCTGTGCAGCGCCGCACTCGCCCAAGGCAGTGCAGCGGTCGTGAACGGCACGCTGCGAATCGACGCCGGCCCCGGTTCCGTGCAGGTCAAGGTCACCGTCGACCAGCGCGGCGCCGCACAGGTGTTCGACGTGCCCGGCTTGCCCAGCCCGATCGACTTCGCCGGCGTCCGCGCCATCGACTATCGCAGCGGACCCGGCTCCGACCAACTGCAGTTCGAAGTCGTCACCGACCGCAGCTTCCCGATCACGATCGCGAATGCATCCGGCGAGACGATCCTCGACCAGAAGTACCGAGTGCTCCCGACCAGCGCGCGCGTCGACCTCACGACCCTCGTGCAGAGCACGCAAGGCAACGACCTGCTCCAGTACGAGGCAGTGACCTTCGGTCAGAACGTCGGCGTCAACTTCGTCGCGTTGACCGGTGAAGGCGAGACCGACTTCTTCGCCAAGGTCGACTCACCCAATCCGTCGCAGCGACTCGACATGGTGTTCGGCGCGCTGACCGGCAGCGGCACCGACAACCTCGTGCTCGACTGCGTGTCCAACGCGGCGATCCCGACTCTACAGGCGATCGGCTTCACCGGCGGCGGCAGCGACCGCTTCGACGTCTTCATGGACCAGAAGGTGCGCGCCGACGTACTCGTCGGGCTGTTCGGCGATCTCGGCCTCGGTGCTGATCTCGCCGATGTGCGCCTCTACGGTTCTCTCGCGAACTACCTCCACTACGGCGATCTGATCGGCGGCGCGGACAACGACGAGTTGAAGCTCTTCGTCGATACCAGCCTGATCACGCTCGGGAACTTCGACGGCGACTTCGGTGACGACACCGTGCGCATGCTGGTGACGCGCAACCTCGACGGTTTCCCGCGCCTCGCCGGCTCGGACGGCGATGACGTGCTCGAACTGGCCGTCAACGGTCGCCGCGGCGGAACCCCGACCCTCGACGGCGGCGCCGGCTTCGACATCGGTCAAGGCTACGGCCGCTTCATCAGCGTCGAGCAGATCAACTGAGTTCGCGCCGCGGATCGATCTCCGCAACTCGCGCCCGGCTGTGTCGATCTCGCGGCGACGTTCACGAACGATCCGGGCCAGGGCGCAACAGGAGCGCGCCCTCCTCACGAAGCCGTGCGGCGATCGCATCACGGACGACCCGGAATCGCGCGCGCAGCTCGGTCGGATCGACGCTCGGATCGTCGCTCGCCGGATCGGGAAACGGCCAGTGAAGGCGCGTGACCCCACGCGGGACCACCGGACAGACCTCATCGGCGCACAGCGTGATGACCAGATCGACGGTGCGCAGATCGAAGTCGGCGACGCTCTTGCTCGAGTGGGTCCGCAGATCGATGCCGAGCTCGTCCATCACCGCGATCGCCATCGGATTCACGCGCGTCGGCGCACTCCCGGCACTCGCCACGATCACGGCATCCCCGAACTGCGCGCGCGCGAGGCCCTCGGCCATCTGTGAGCGAGCCGAGTTCGCGACGCACAGGAACAACCAGCGCTGCGGCGTCTTCATGGGTTCTTCGATGGGCTGCCGGCACGATCGAGCACTCGGGCGGCGAGGATCGCGAGCCCGGCGCCCAACAACTGACCGACCAGGAAGCGCGGCACATCACTGCCGCGGATTCCGGCGAAGGTATCGGTGAACGCGCGACCAAGCGTGACCGCTGGGTTCGCGAAGCAGGTCGAAGACGTGAACCAGTAACCGCCGGCGACGAAGGCTGCCACCGCCGCTGCGACGGCGAAGACACCATGGCGTGCGGCGCCGCGGATGATCGTCAACAACCCGAAGGTCGCGACGACTTCGGCGATCGCCATCGCGGTCGAACCGCGCGCCGTGCTCGCGTGCTGCACGATCGGCAACTCGAAGAGCACGTGGGCGACGGCCACCCCGAGCAGCGCACCGCCGCACTGCGCGAGCAGGTAGCAAAGGAGCGCACGCGACGACAAGCAACCGGCGAACCAGTTCGCGAGCGACACCGCGGGATTGAAGTGTGCGCCGCTGACTGCGGCGAATGCGAGGATGAGCGCGAACAGCGTCGCAGTCGTCGCGATCGTGTTGGCCAGGAGCGCGAGTCCGACCGAGTCCGTGAGTCGATCCGCCATGATCCCTGAACCCACGACGGCGAGCAGCAGGAACGCGGTGCCCAGCGCTTCGGCGAGGCAACGCGCGGGCAGATGATCGTCGGCACGCATCGGGCGCGAAGAATCGCACGGGTGCGCCGCCGATCCATCCTTCATCGAAGATTGATCCGCGCCCGAGCTCGCGCCGCCTCAATCGGGCAGTTGGTCGTCGCGAACTCGTTGTCTAGCAGATCGCGCGGGCGACGGGGCTTCCACATTCGAGGCGTCGGGCCGCGTCTCGAACTCCTCGACGTCGAAGTCACCGAACTCGCCGTCGAACTCACCGTCGAACTCGCCCTCCGACTCGCCCTCGAACTCACCGTCGTCCGCCGAGGGTTCGGCGGGGAACAGCGCATCCGAGCCGTCCGCCCCGGGACGCGGCGCAGCCTCGCTCGATGGCGGCGTGCTCCCCGCGGCTCGCCGACCGCGCTCACGGAACACGAAACGGATCGGGATCTCTTCGACGCCGAAGTGTTCGCGGAACGCATTCGCGAGGTAGCGCTCGTAGTTGTGGCCGCGGAACAGCTTGACGTCGTTCACGAACACGACGATCGACAAGGGGTGCGTGCCGATCTGCGTCCCGTAGAACAGCTTCGGCACCTTGCCCTTCGAGCGCGGCACCAGCTTCTGGCGGGCGTCCTGAAGGAACGAATTGAGCGCTGGAGTGGGGACCCGCAGGCCGGCCTGTTCGTGAAGGTCGAACAACACCTCGAGCGACTCGGCGACGTTGGTGCCGTCCTTCGCCGAGAGGAACGCGACCGGCGCGAACTGCAATCCAGGCAGTTGCTGCTTCACGTAGCGATCCCAGCGCTCGAGATCGATGGCGGTCGCCAGATCGATCTTGTTCGCGACCAGCAGCACCGGCCGAGCGAGTTCCAGGTAGAAGTGCGCGAGCTTCCGATCGACCTGACTGATCGACTCGTTCAGATCGAACATGTGCACGACGACGTCGGCGCGGCGGATGCTGTCCTTCGCGCGCATCATGCTGAACAGTTCGATCGCGTGCTCGATGCTGCGCTTCTTGCGCAGGCCCGCGGTGTCGATGGCACACAGTCGTCGGCCGTCCCACTCGAACACCACGTCGACCGAGTCGCGCGTCGTGCCGGCGATCTCGGAGACGATCACACGCTCCTCACCGGCGAGGTGATTGATGAGCGTCGATTTGCCCGAGTTGCGCTTGCCGACCACCGCGAACCGGATCGTCGGGGTCTCGTCCGCGCCCTCGGTGTCCCCGGCCGTCGGCAGTCGCTCCACCACCGTCGTCAAGAGATCGGAGATCCCGAAGCCCTCCACCGCGCTCACCGGGAGCGGTTCGCCGAAGCCGAGCTTCGCCCACACCGACACCGCCTGCTCCTCGGCGTGCGACTCGATCTTGTTCGCGACGAGGATCGTGCGGTCGCGCAGGCGGCGCAGTCGTTGCGCGACGAGATCATCGCCCGGCACCGGCCCCTCCTTGCCGTCGACGACGAACACGACGAGATCGGCCATTTCGAGCGCGGTCTGGATCTGACGTTCGATGTGCGGCTTGAGCAGGTCTTCGTCGACCAGTCCGAGTCCGCCGGTGTCGACGAGATCGAAGGTTCGCCCGCCGAACTCGACCACGATCGCGACGCGATCGCGCGTGACCCCCGCGGTCGGCTCGACGATCGACACCCGCCTGCCGGCAATGCGGTTGAGCAAGCTCGATTTGCCGACATTGGGTCGGCCGACGATCGCGACGACGGGGCGGGTCAAGGGGGCACTCGCGGCGCGCGCAGGACGCGGCGCGCCGATCAGGGGGCGAAGCAGGGTACGGCCGCACAAGGGACTGTCAATCCGCGATTGGGCCGCAGGGACGACCTCGCGCCCGGCCCCCGTCGCGGCCATGGACCGGACGCGACCCCTGGCCTACCCTGGCCCGCTGTCCGGCCGCCACCCGTCCGAACCGGCAACTTCGAGCCCCTCCTGCCCGCCAGACCCCACCCGATGAAGACCAGGGATCGCGAGATTCTCGAGAAGATCAACCAGCGCGTGCTCGCCCAGACCGTGGCGATGATCTGGCGCGCGAACCACCGCCCCGACACCGACGAAGGCGACCCCAAGGTCGGCGGCCACCCGGCTGCCTGCGCCTCCTGCCTCGAGATCCACTCGACCCTGCACCTGTTGGCGCGACAGCCGCACGACTTCTTCTGCAGCAAGCCGCACGCGGCACCGGTCGACCACGCGATCTTTCGCCAGCTCGGTCTGTTCCGGCACAAGGACGGCCGCTGGTTCGACGACGCCGAGAGCAAGGCGGTGATGGATCGGCTGCGCGACTTCAGCCACGACGGCAATCCGGTCTTCCAGTCCTATCACTCCGAGTTCGATCCGGACTGCTGGCGCATCCTGCCGTCGGGAACGGTCGGAATTCCCCCGGTCAACGCCGCCTATCTCGCGCTCGCTTTCAGGTATGCGAACGCGCACGGTCACGACCTCGGCACGCCGCACTTCTGGTGCCTGATGGGCGACAGTGAGTTCCGCGAGGGCTCGCTGATGGAGGCCTTGCCCGAGGTCGCCGAACGTGAGCTGGGCAACGTCACCTGGATCGTCGACTACAACCGTCAGAGCCTGGACGGCACGCGCACGCCCAACGCCCGCGGTCTCGAAGGCACCGACGCCGATCGCATCGAACGGACCTGCTCCGCGAACGGCTGGCACGTCATCCACCTGCGCCACGGCAGCTTCCGCCTCGAAGTGTTCGGCAAGAAGGGCGGTGAAGCGCTACGCGACGCCTTCGAGAAGCAGCTCACCGACTTCCACTACCAGACCCTGGTGTGGAAGAAGGATGCCGCGGCGATGCGCGCGGCCTTGCTCGAAGTCGCGCCCACCGCGAAGTCCTTGCTCGGCAAGATGAGTGACGACGATGTCGTCCGCCTCTTCCGCGACGTCGGCGGCCATGACCTCGATCTGCTCGCCGAGGCCTTCGACGCGGCCCGCGTCGATGAGCGACGCCCGACGATGATCATCGCGCACACGCTGAAAGGGCGCGGGCTCGAGTGCGAAGCCGCCACCGGCAACCACTCCTCGCTGCCGGAGGAGAGCGAAGTGGAGTCGCTGTTGCGCGGGGCGAGCATCGACCCGGCGGATCCCTTCGCCGCCTTCCCGGCGGATTCCGCCGAAGGCCGCTGGCTCGCTGCGCGTCGCCAGATCTGGCGTGACGGCATCGCGGCAGTCGAGCAACAGTCGCGCGCGCGCAAGCAGAGCCTCGCGAGCAAAGTCGCGGCTGCCGGGGGTCTTCCCGAGTCGCTCGACATCAATCTCAAGCTGGCGCCGCTGGCTCACACGCAATGGATGTGGGGACAGTTGGCGGCGAAGCTCGTCCGCATCGGTGCCTTCGATGAACTGACCAAAGCCGGACGGCCGGCGGGTCGCGCACTCGATGCCCAGGAGCAGCGCTGGAACGCAGTCGCCGATCTGGTGATGACGATGGCGCCCGACGTGGGCACGAGCACGAACATCAATCCGGCGATGGACCAGAAGGTGTTCGGTCCCGAGAGCGAAAAGGATTGGGAAGCGCAGCTCGAGGTGCGCGAGCGCAATCGACCGCAGGTGGCCCCCACCGACAAGTCGTGGAGCCGACACATCCGCTTCGACATCGCGGAAGCGAACTGCATGTCGGCGATGGGCTCGTTCGGCAAGCTCGGCGACTTCGCCGGCGTGCCGTTCCTGCCGATGATGACGGTCTACGACTTCTTCGTGAAGCGAGCGCTCGACCAGCTCTATTACGACCTCTACTGGGGCTCGTCGTTCGTGTTGGTCGGCACTCCGTCGGGCGTCACGCTCGCCCCGGAAGGCGCGCAGCACAGTTGGAAGTCCGACATTCAGATGCCCAACCTCATCACCTGGGAGCCGTCCTTCGCGGCCGAGGTGGATTGGATCCTGTGCGATGCACTGCGCCGGCACATCGAAGGCGATGACGCGGGTCGCAAGGGTGTGTTCGTGCGCTTGGTCACGCGCGCGCTGCGGCAGGATCTCCTGCTCAAGAACCTGCGCAGACAGGCGCGATTCAAGGCCGATCTGCCGAGCGGCGCGCTGCTCGCCGCGAACGCGGGCGACGGCGGCCTGCCCGAAGCCGAAGTGCCGGCGATGCCAGACGCCGAGATCCTGCGCCGATTGCGCGAGGACGTCCTGCGCGGCGGCTACTGGCTGATCGACTGGCGCGGCTACCGCGGCTACGAACCGGGTGAGAACGTCGTGCACATCGTCACGATGGGCGCGCTCGCGCGCGAGGCCGTCGAGGCGAGCGAGGCGCTCCTGCGCGAGCGCGGCGTCTACGCCAACGTGTTGGTCGCGTCGTCGCCGGAACTGCTGAGCGGCATCCTCGCCGATCGCGACGGCTACCGACACCTGCGGCTGGAGCTCGGCATCGACGGCGCGCTGCACCTCTTGCCGCGCAACGCGGCCGACCGGCCGCTCGATTCACTCGACGTCATCGATCTCGCGGGGCGACGCATCCCCATCGTGTCGGTGCACGACGGCGAGGCCGGTCTGCTCGACAACTTGGGTTCGATCGTCGGCACGCGGCAGATCGCGCTCTGCGTGCGCAAGTTCAGCAAGTCCGGGACGCCGGAACAGGTGTTCCGTTACCACGGCCTCGATGCACCGAGCATCGTCTTGGCCTGCGGCAAGGCACTCGCGGAGTCCGCCTTGGAGACCGTGCGCGTCGGGCGCGGCGCGCACGCGGAGTTGTCGCGCCAGGCCACGCGATCGAACGCGAACTGGCGCAACCTCTGGCCCGACCCCGTTCGCTGAGGGATCTCGATGAACGCTACGGGACGCAGGTCCTCGAGTCCGCTGCCGTTGGTCGCGATCGGTGCGTTGCTCGCTGCGGCCGGGTGGCTGGTAGCCGAGCGCGTGACCGGAGGCAAGGTGCACGTGCCCGCGACGGCTCGAACGATCGAAGCGCGCGGCGCGCTCGCCGACTTCGAGCAGACCACGATCCGCATCTTCGAGGACAACGCGCCCTCGGTGGTGCACATCACCAGCCGCGCGATCGTCGCCGATCGCTTTCGCCGGGCGACGGTGTCGGAGGGCACGGGGACCGGCTTCGTGTGGGACGAGCGCGGCTACGTGGTCAGCAACTGGCATGTCGTGCAGAGTCTCGACTCGGATCTGCTCGTGCGCTTTCCCGGCGGTGAGGACCGCCCGGCGATCGTCGTCGGCGGGGCGGAGGAGTTCGACATCGCGGTGCTCAAGCTCGTCGAGGTGCCGAGCGGCCTGCGGCCGATCCCCCTCGGTTCCGCGCAGGACCTGAAGGTCGGGCAGTCGGTGTTCGCGATCGGCAATCCCTTCGGGCTGACCAACTCGCTCACCACCGGCGTGGTGAGTGCGTTGGATCGCGTCATCAAGTCCCCGCGCGGCACGCTGATCCAAGGTGCGATCCAGGTCGATGCCGCGATCAATCCCGGCAACTCGGGCGGTCCTTTGCTCGATTCCGCCGGTCGGCTGATCGGGATGAACACCGCGATCGTCAGTCCCTCGGGCGGCAATGCCGGAATCGGCTTCGCGATCCCCGCCGACACCATCAACCGGACCGTGCCGAGCATCCTTCGCGGCGACCGCGGCGTGCGCCCGGTCTTGGGAGTGGTGCTCGAGCGCGTGTTGGTCGGCGAGAGCGAACACCCGGTCGTGCGCGAGATCGTGCCGGGCAGCGGTGCCGAGACCGCCGGCCTGCGCAGCGTGGAGCGCCACGACTACGGCGACGTGATCCTGGCCATCGACGACAAACTCGTGCACTCCTTCGACGACGTGCTGCAGGTCCTCGACTCCCGCCAGGTCGGCGACAAGGTCAAGCTCCGCATCCTGCGCCGGCAGGAGCGGGCGTGGGTCGAGCGCGAGGTCGAAGTCGTGCTCGGTGCTGCGGCGAAGCGGCGGTGAGG
>JBFXDD010000001.1:314751-357352 GCA_050181465.1 Planctomycetota bacterium | reverse complement strand
TACGCGAGTTCTGGAAGGAGAAGCAGCGATGACCGTGGACCCGGATGATCTCGATCTGCCGGACGCGGCAATCGCAGTCCTGGATGCAGTCGATGAGCGACGGCTCGCTCCCGACGCTCCGGAGGTTGCGGCATGGCGGACCGCCTCGCCGCGGTTCGAGGATGCCATCACGCACCTGTTGTTCGCACGGGAGTTGTGGGCAGCGACTCGTTCGCGATTCGAGCTGGCCCGCGCGGAACTTCCAGCAGTCGCGGATCACCGCTGTGTGAGCGACGCCGTCGCGAAGCTGGGGGGCGTCCGGCTCGCGGCGCCGCGGCGCCTGCCGTGGGCCGTTCTCCTCGCAGCCGCCGCGGTGGTGTTCGTCGCGTTGACGACCATCACGAGCAACGCCGAAGGGTCTCCGGCTCGGGAGACTCTCGGCCAGGAGATCCGCATCGAGGTCTTGGAACTCGGAAGCGATCGAGACCTCGTCCTGCGGTGGACGGGACCATCCCTCCGCCCCGGCGAAGCCTTCCGGGTTCGGATGCGGAGTGACGGTCAGGTGCTCGATGTCGTCCGCGTGACCACGACGGAATGGGCGCCCGACCCGGCAATCGAAGGCGCGCAGGATCGCTCCTTCCAAGTCCAACGCCTCGATGCCTTCCGGCGAGTGGTGCAGAGCTCGGAGTGGATCTCGGTGCCGGACCGTCGGCGCGAGTGACCTCGCTGCGATCGTCACGCGCCCAGTACTGTGGGGCCGAGGGCGTAGCATGGCTGTTGCATGCACCGCAGCGAACCTCCCGCCGATCCGCGCGAAACCGGTTCGGTTCCGATTCCCGCCGTGTTCTTCGGGCACGGCAGTCCGATGAACGCGATCGAGCAGAATCGCTACTCACGGGCGTGGGCTGAGTTCGGTCGAGCCATCCCGGTGCCGCGGGCGATCCTGGTGATCTCCGCACATTGGTATGGGGACGGCATCGCGGTGACCGCGATGCCGAAGCCGCGGACCATTCATGACTTCCACGGCTTCCCGCGGCGGTTGTTCGGCGTGGAATACCCTGCACCTGGCAGTCCAGAGCTCGCACACGAGGTCGTCGATCTCCTCGCGCCGATGCCCGTGAGACTCGATCTGGACGATTGGGGTCTCGACCACGGAACGTGGTCGGTTCTCGTGCACGCTTGCCCGCGTGCGGACATCCCGGTCGTTCAACTCTCGCTCGACTCGCGGCTCGACTTCGATGCGCACTTCGCGCTCGGTGCGCGACTCGCTCCGCTCCGCGAGCGGGGAGTTTGGATCGTGGGTAGCGGCAACGTCGTGCACAACCTGCGAGCCTTGGAGTGGTCGCAGCCGGAGCTGGGCTTCGACTGGGCACGTCGCTTCGACGAGGCCGTGCGCGAGGTCCTCACCGAACGCCCCGAGGCGGCACCTGCGCTGCGGCACCATGCCGACTTCGCGCTGGCGGTTCCTACGCCCGATCACTTCCTTCCGCTTCTCTATCTCGCCGGCCTGTCGAGCGCGGCAAAGCATCCGCTGTCGGGCCGGCTCGACGGATTCGCTTACGGCTCGCTCTCGATGGCCTGCTACTCGCTCGAAAGTCGTTCGGTGTGAGGCGCTGAGTGTCGCGGGAGTCAGTCGTCCGGCGGAAGCGAGGACAAACTCGAGCGATACGGTGCATGCCGCACGCGCATCGAGATCGAGCGAACCGGGGCGGTGGCCGCAAGGATGCCGTCGTCATGACACGGGAAGACGCCTTCGGTGCGACTGACGAGCGACCCGTCTTCATCGAGGAACTCGAGAGAGGGTGGTGTCGAAGCGATGGGAGTCGCGGCGAAGCGCAGGCACCAAGTGGTTCCTGGTCTCGTCGCGGCCACGGAGTCGGAGGGGACCGCTTCGGGTCTGAACAAGATCGTCCTTGTCGAAGGCAAGACGCGAAACAGCGCACCGTGACGATCCGCGTGGAGAACGCGAAGCCGGCCTCCGGGCGAGGACGTTGCATCCCCGATCTGATCGCTGAGGTCGACGGAATGGTTCGGTGTGACGCGGACGTACAGGTGATCGATTCGATGGGCATCCAGAGCGTCGGAGGCAGGCAGCAAGGTTCCGCGCTGCGAGTCCCAAACGTCGCGAAATCGGCTCGGACCGAACCAGTCACCGACGAGCGCCAGCGAGCGACCTGCGCACGCCGCGTGCCGCAGGTCTTGCGCGAAGAGTGCGAAGACCCGGGCACCTTGGTCCGAAGCGGCAAGTGACCACAGGGGTTCGAGCGATGGATTCTTCGCGAGGAGCTTCGCATCGCGCGCGTCGGTAGTGATCGGCGGCAAGCCGTTCCGCCACAGGCGAACGACACCTAGCAGAGGGACGGCGGCGAGTGATGTGTAGGCGATCCACAGGAGTGACCTTCGGTGGTGAAGCCACCACGGCGCACTCGCTGCGGCGAGCCAGGCCAGCCCCAGGACGGCACCGCTCAAGAACCGAACTTGCTGCGACTGGGTGAACCAGACGACGACGGCGAGGATGATGGTCGTCATCAACAGTCGCCCGCTGCGAGTGCGCAACGCGTGCGGGACCGCGAGCGGCAACAGCAGCCACCACAAGAGCGGCGACAGTGGAGCCGCCGTGAGGAAATGCTGCGGTTCCACGACGAAGCGCCAGGGCAACCACAGGACGTCGAGCAGTCCGTGGCCGGCACCGTGTTGTCGCCAGGTCTCCCGCTGCAACGCCAGGTCGTCGGTGTTCCAGAACGGGTTGGGAAAGACGTGCAGGAGGTACGGGAAGAGCGGATCGCCGGTTGCGACTGCGTTCCAGAGAAAGACTGGTCCGCAGCCGGCAAGGAGTCCGAGGAGGCACGCGAGCACGGACGTGGCCGATCGACGTTGCCACACCGCTCGGATGGCGAGCGCCAGGAGCGGAAGACTTGCGACGGCACCGGTGTACTTGGTTGCCGCAGCGGTGCCCGCGAGAAGGCCGGCGAGGCCGAAGCGAAGACGCGTGCCTTGCGCGCGATCGTCCATGCAAAGGGCGATCGCCATCGCGGCGAAGGCAGGCCATACGCAGTCGACCAGCGCCTGGGTCGCGTTGCTCGCGAATGCGGGTTGACCCCACCAAAGCGCCGCGGCGAGGATGCCGATCAGCGGCTGCTTCGAGCGTTCGCCGGCACCGAGCAGCACCAGGCCGGCGACCGCGAAGAAGGCGAGGTGGAGGAGTTGCACCGCGGTTTCGCCGCCGAGTCGATACGGGATGGTCGCGAGCAGATGGAACGCGATTCCGAAGGTCGGCAGTTGCTGATCGGATGCCAGCTCGAGCGCTTGCCTGCGGGCGTAGTGATCGATCAGCGGCAGGTGGTAGTTGCAGGCGTCGACGAACTGCGGCGGCTCGAGCGCGGAGAGCAGCAAGGGGAGGAATGCGATTGCCGTCCACCGGTGGAAGCGAGTCACCGTCGGGTCGCGCGGCGGCGATGCCGCTTCGAGGATCGTTCTCCGCGGTCGCAGTGACCAGGCGCCGATCGCGCCGAGCAGGACGCTGGTCGCTACGAACGGGAATGGGGTCAGAAGTCGGCAGGCGCCGAGTGCGAGAGCGGTCGTCGCGAGGACCGCGCTGCCGATCAGCATGCTCGCTGCCGCGGCCTCCGTTGCGGTCAGTCCTTGCAATCGGCGTGCGGGTCCGCGGCCGACCCAGATCGTCAGCGCCACCGTTCCGGCGGCTACCGCGAGCGCGATCGGGGCAGGGGCGTGAGCTGGAACGACCTCCATCGGGGCGTGGAGTGTAGCTCGGTGCGGCTGGCCCTGACCCACGGGGGTGTAGGCCCCGCGCATTCGGCCTCCGATCCAGTCTCTCTCAGCGATGTGATCTTGTGAACGTCCTGGTGAGAATCGCGATCGTCGTTCCCTGGGCAGGGCGCAGGAGTGCTTGCTTCGCGACCAACTGGGGTCAGACGAGTTGCGGCGCAGCATCGAGTCGGCCCTGCAGTCGGCACCGGTAACCGAGGATGCGAAGTCCGAGCGATCCGGAGTCAAAGACTTGCATTGCAGGCTGCCGACTCCATTCACCGAATGATCCAGCGATTGTGGGCAGAACTCGCGCGGCTTCGCGACCGTCCATCTCGCGTCGCCTGTCCCGGTCTCGGCGATTCGCCCTCCGACGATCCAGTTCGATGGATACCGAGTGCAGGACTCGAAGAACGGAGCCGATGGCCGTTCTCAGCGCGTCCCGAGGGTGATGTCCAGCGCGTTGGTCAACGCGAGCGTTTGGACATCGATCGAAGCGCCCTGCGCGCTCAGCGATGCGCCGACGAGACGGCTGTCCAGCGGGATCGGCAGGGTGAACGGTACACCCACCGGGACGATCAGCGCGGTCGCACCCGGCCCGCCCAGCAACGTGCCGAACGGACTCGGCAAGTTCTCTGGGTGATGGATCGGGGCGCCGAGCGGTGGGCCGTGTCGGTATCGCCGGGCGACTGGTCGCGACGGTCGTGGGTTGGTTCAGCGCGATCCGAGCGTGATGTCGAGCGCATTGGCGAGCGCGACGTTGGATGCGTCGATCGACACGCCCTGCACGCTCAGCGTCACGCCGAGCAGCTGCTCGTCCAGCGGAATCGACACGGCGAACGGCGAGCCGGACGGACCGGTCAGTGCGATGGCACCGTTCGTGTCGCAGAGGATGGTGCCAAACGGACTCGGCAGGTTGTCGGGTGTGAAGCCGACGAGCAGCACATCGAGCAACGCGCCCGGCAGGAACGATGCATGATCGATGCGAGGATCCCAAGTCGCGCCCAGCGTCGGCCCACTCGTGGTTCCCGGCCGGAGTGCGTCCGGATTGGTCGGGCTGCCGAGCCGGACGACTTCAAGCGACGGCTGGTCGAGGATGTCGACTCGCCGCACCGCGGTGGCTCCGCCGGTCCGACCACCCGCGAAGAGTGCGCGCCCACCGACGGTCACGCCGACGAAGTCACCGCGAGCGATGGACAGTTGCTGGGAGGCACCAAAGGTGCCGCTGATCGGATCGAACGTGTCGACGACGTCGGTGGTAAGGAAGCCGTTCATCGTGCCGCCGGCGATGATGACGTAACTCCCGACCACCGTGACGCCGGGGCGCAGCCGCGCGATCGACATCATGCTGGTCGACCAGGTGCCGTTGCTCGTGTCGTAGACCTCGATCATCGGTGACATCGTCGTCGCGTCGGTCTGGCCGCCGACGAAACAGATGCGTGTCCCCATCGATGCAGCGGCCGACTCGGTGAGCAGGCGTGCCTGCGACAACGCGGCGGTCGACCAGGTGCCGCTCGCATCGTCGTAGATGTCCACGGTGGCCAGCGCTGCCGTGCCGTCGAAGCCGCCGGCGAACACCGCTTGGCCGCCGGCGCTCTCGGCGGCGAGGCCGCCGCGCGCCCGGCTGAGCACCGTCGTCGACCATGCGTTCGGGTCGCCCGGTGCGCCCAGTGCGGCGTCGTAGATGTCGACGACGGCGCTCGCCAGGGCGGAGCCGGTACCGATCCCGCCGAAGGCACCGCCGGCGAAGATCGCCTTGTTGCCGAGCGTCGTGGCGGCGAGCTGGAAGCGCGCCTGCGACAGACTCGCGGTCGACCAGGTGCGCGTCCGAGAGTCGAACACGTCGACGACCGCGGACTCCGTGGCCGCGTCGATCACGCCGCCGGCGAACATCGCGTAGGGGCCGATGGTGGTCGCCGCGAGATCGCTGCGCGGGACCGAGAGCGACGTGGTCGACCAGGTGCCGTTCGTGCGGTCGTAGATGTCGACGATTGAGCTCGTGGTCTGGCCGAGGCGGCCGCCGGCAAACAAGGCGAGATCGCCGACGGTCACCGCGGAGTGACCTTGCCGGGCGACCGAGAGCAATGCGGTCGACCACTGTGCGGCAAGGGGAACGGCGAACAGCAGGGCGAGCGGAACTACGGCGAAGCGGACGGTGATGAGTGACACGACGAAACTCTTGTTCAAAGACGATGGGGGCAGCCGGGCGCGGGACTCGCTGCCGCGGCTGGGTTCTGCGTCGTCATTCGGATTCCGGGTCTCGATCCCGACACGGTTCCGACGGAAGATTCGGGGATGGTCGACGTCCCGCCGTCCGATGCGGTCCGGCATGTGTCGCAACTGCTCGACGCGGCGCGCTCCGGTGCGGTGCACGCGTCCGACGAGCTCCTGCCGCTGGTCTATGCCGATCTGCGAAGACTCGCCGCAGCGCGAATGGCACGCCTCGCTCCCGGCCAGACGCTGCAGGCGACCGCGCTCGTGCACGAGGCGTACGTGCGCCTGGTCGGGACGGCGGACCCCGGTTGGCAGAGTCGGGCGCACTTTTTCGGTGCGGCGGCGCGCGCGATGCGCAACGTGCTTGCCGACCACCTGCAGCGTCGGGGTAGCTTGAAACGGGGCGGGCGATTTCAGCGCGCCGCGGACTGCACCGCGGAGCTGGGCGTCGACGGGCCGAGCGACGAGGTGCTCGCGGTCGAGGAGGCCCTGCAGGACCTCGAGCGCGACTATCCCCGCCAGGCGCAGGTCGTCACGTTGACGTTCTTCGGCGGCATGACCGCACCCGAGGTGGCCGAGGCGCTCGGGATGTCGACTCGCACGGTGGAGCGCGACTGGCGCTTCGCGCGGTCGTGGCTGAACGCGTGGTTCGCGGAGCCCGAGGATCCATCATGAGCGACGCGCTGAGCCCTGCCGATCGTGACCGGCTGCTGGAACTGTTCGACCGCGCCGCGGAGCTGCCGATCGACGAGCAGGCCGCGTTCATCGATCGCGAATGCGGGGCGGCGTCGCGGTTGCGCGTGGAGCTGACTCGCTTGCTGCGCGGCTTGTCGGGCGAAGACGCGCTCGCCCGTGTGCAGCCCGGTCTGCCGCTGTCGCCTGGCTCGCGGATCGGGCCCTATCGCTTGCAGCGCAAGCTCGGAGAAGGCGGCATGGGCGAGGTCTACGCCGCGGAGCAGCTCGAACCGATCGCTCGAAGCGTCGCGCTCAAGGTCATCAAGCCCGGCATGGACAGCGCGCAGGTCGTCGCGCGGTTCGCGGCCGAACGTCGGACCCTCGCGCACCTGGCGCACGAACACATCGCGCAGGTGCTCGATGCGGGAACGACTGCCGATGGCCGACCCTACTTCGCGATGGAGTTGGTCGACGGCGCGACCATCACCGACTATTCCGATCGACATGCGCTGTCGACACGTGCGCGGATCGAGCTGGTGCTCGGCGTCTGCGAGGGAGTGCAGCACGCGCATCAGAAGGGGATCGTTCACCGCGACCTCAAGCCGTCGAACATCCTCGTCACGGAGCGCGATGGACGACCGGTGCCGAAGATCATCGACTTCGGCATCGCACGGGCGATTGCCGGCAGTTTGGCGCAACACACCTTGCAGACGATGGCAGGGCAGGTGGTCGGCACGCTCGACTACATGAGCCCCGAGCAGGCTGACCCGACCGGCGCGGACATCGACACGCGCTCGGACATCTACTCGCTCGGTGTCGTGCTGTACGAATTGCTGGCCGGTCTGCTGCCGTTCGAGCACGGAACGGCGGCGGAGGTGCCACTCGCCGAGATCCAGCGCGTGATCCGCGAGGTGGATCCGCCGACGCCGAGCACGCGCCTGCGTCGGCACTCCGGCAGCGCGACGGCGGCGGCGCCGCGGCGGAGTACCGATGAGCGCACACTGATCCGCCAGTTGTCCGGCGATCTCGACTGGATCTGCCTCAAGGCGCTCGAGAAGGAGCCGGCGCGCCGATATGCGTCGGCCTCCGAGCTTGCCGCCGACCTGCGCCGTCACCTCGCCGACGAACCGGTGCTCGCCGGCCCACCGAGTGCGCTGTACCGCGCGCGCAAGTTCGTGCGTCGAAACCGCGGCTCCGTGCTCGCCGGGGCGGCCATTCTGGCTGCGCTCGTTCTCGGCGTCGTCGGTTTGCTGTCCGGTCGCCTCGAGGCCGAGCAGACCGCGGAGGAGATGCGACGCTTGGCCGATGCCTATCGCCTCACGCAGCTCGCGGTCGAATCCGATCGGCTGTGGCCGCCACATCCGGACACGATCGTCGCGCTCGACGCGCTGCGCCGTTTCGTGAGTTCCGAGCGCGCAACCGCCGCGGCGCGCGGTGGTTTCACCGCGAACGAGGATCGCAGTTCGCTCGAGCCGGTGTCCGACCGCATCGCGGAGTTGGACCTCGACCGGATTCGCGCCGAGTTGCTCGATGCGGACACGCCCAACGCGCGGTTCGGTTGGAGCCTCGCGAAGCGCCGCTCGGCCGCGCAGCGTCTGGCCGATGGCTTCCAGCCAGGCGGTGCATTCACCGTTGCGTGGGATGCGGCCCTGCCGCGCATCCGGGAGCGCTACGGTCTGCCGGACCTGACACCGCAGATGGGACTCGTCCCGCTCGGCGTCGACCCCAAATCGAAGCTCGAGGAGTTCGCGCACGTGCTCTCCGGCGAACTGCCGCAACGCGCGACGCCCGCCGATCGAATCGTGCCGTTCGTCGGCATGTGCATCGTGATGGTGCTCGTGCCGCGCGGGGACTTCTTGATGGGCGCGAGCACCGATCCCACCGCGCCGAATCACGATCTGCAGCTGCAGCCCGACACGCGGGACACCGGGCTCGAGTGCGGCGTGCCGTCCTCGGTGACGATCGACGAGCCCTTCTTCCTGTCGAAGTTCGAGCTCACGCGCGATCAGTGGCGGCGACTTGTCGGGACCACGCCACGCGAGTTGATGAGCACGGATCCCGATACCGGTCCGCTGCGGCCGGTGGACATGGTCACGTGGACGGACTGCGCGCGTGTCGCGTTGCGGCTCGGGCTCACGGTGCCGGACGAGACACAGTGGGAATACGCCGCGCGCGCCGGCACGCAGTGGCCGTGGTGGACCGGTGCCGAGCTCGCATCTCTCGAAGGTGCCGAGAACCTCTTCGATCTGTCCTTGGGTGACCAGTCGCAATCGATCGGTGGCGCGAACGCGGTTCAGCAGGTGCCCTGGAGCGATCAGTTTCGGGCGATTGCGCCGGTCGGCACGTTTCGCTGCAATCCATGGGGCTTGGCCGATGTCCTCGGTAACGCCTCCGAGTGGACTGCCGAGCCGCCGTACGACTACTCGAAGGGGCGGACGAGCGTGCCGCCGTTCATGCAGGACAGCCGGGTGTCGCGCGGCGGCAACGCGCGGAGCGGGGCCTATCAGGCGCGCGTCACCTACCGCGGCTACATCGCCGACGCCGACTTCGCTTCCCCGGCGGCAGGTGTGCGGTTTGCGCGTCAGATCGACCGCTGAGGGAGCGCGGGACTGGGTGGAGCGCGCGAGGGCCGCCGCGCTCCCGCATCCGTGACTCCGGATGGCGGTCGGCGATCGAATCCCGCGGGGTTCGCGTGCGCGCGTGCTCGATTGCGCGTTGGCGCGAGACCCGGACGCGACCTCGCCCCTCATCGTCACCAGCACCTCCGAACGAGGCGGCGCTCTCTCCCCGCCGCGGGAGAGCACGAGAGCAGACGCCCACACCCCGGCGAGGGGCGCCGCGACTTGCCACCCGCCTGCGCTCTCGAGGCGAACTCAAGACGCACGCGACCGCACGACGGCTGGAGCCGCATCCCCGCGCAATCGCGCCGCTTCTGCGCGCTCCCCGTACACGACCCAGCCCCGCGGCTTCCGCCACGGGGCTGGCTCGGTCCGCTTCCGCGGACAAGTGGCTCCCCGGGAAGGACTTGAACCTACGACCTAGTGATTAACAGTCACCCGCTCTAACCAACTGAGCTACCGGGGATCACAGTGAAGCAAAGACCAGCGACGCAAAGATCGGCGGTCGGTCACCCGACCGCGGGCGAAGGAAAGTAGCGAAGACCACGTTCCTTGCAAGGGGGGAATCGGCGTGGGTCGGGCCGAAGCTCAAGCCCACAGGACCAGGTCGCGCAGCGAGCTGGCCGAAGTGCTCGGTCGCTTCGGCCGGACCCGGAGTCCCGCACCGAAACGGCCCGAGCGCTCGATCACGTGCCGGCCATGGAACTCGTGGACCGACCCCGACGCAGTTCCCTGGGGGAGGAGCGGGACCACTTGAGGGCTGCCCAACTCGCCGTCGTCCAAGGCGCTGCCCAACACGAGTTCGACGTCGACCTCGTCGGCACGAAGCTGACCGAGATCGAGCTTCATGGTCGCCTCGACGGCGTCGCCCACCCGGACGTCGGACGTCTCCGAGTGCCGGACCTCGAGGATCCGGATCGCCTCGAACAGCTTGCGGATACGCGACGCACCCTCGGCGACCCGCTGCGCCAGACCGCGATCGCGCTGCATGGCGAAGAAGCCGCGTGCGAGCGGGGAGTACGCCTCTTCATGGTACTGCCGCACCATGCGGTCGGTGTCGAATACCGGCGGCACCGTCGTCAGGCAGTGCACGACTCGGTCGAGCCAGCCCTGCGGCAGACCATCCTCGTCACGATCGAAGTAGAGGGGGGCGAGCTCCTCTTCGATCAGGCGATAGAGCGTCTCGGCGTCGAGTTGGTCCTGCAGATCCTGTTGCTGGTAGCTGCGCGCCAGGTTGCCGATCGTCCAGCCGTTGCGACCGTCGGCAGCCTCCGGCCACCAACCATCTGCGATCGACAGGTTGAGACCACCGTTGCAGGCGACCTTCATCCCAGACGTTCCGCTGGCCTCGAGCATGCGCGTGGGAGTGTTGAGCCACACGTCGACACCCTGCACCAGGGCGCGCGCGAGTTCGATGTCGTAGTTCTCCAGCACGATCACGCGACCCGCGAGATCGTCGTTGCGCGCGATCTCGGCGATGCCCTTGAGGATGTCCTTGCCGAGCTGATCGCGAGGATGCGCCTTGCCGGCGACGAGAATGCGGACCGGCCGATCGGTCGATTCGCAGATCTTCCGCAATCGCGCGATGTCCTTGTAGAGCAGGCCGGCTCGCTTGTACGGCGCGAACCTGCGCGCGAAGCCGATCCACAGCGCGTTCTCGTCGAGGCCGTCGAGGATGCGACTCAACAGGATCGGGCTGTCGTTGCGCGACACGAACGCGCGCTCGATGCGTGCACGCGCCTTGTCGCCGAGCACGCGCTTGAGTTCGACGCGCGCACGCCACAGCGCGCGGCGGTCGGCACTCGCGGCCTTCGCGAAGTGGCGGTGATCGACCGGCGTGTTCTTGGCCCCCAGCAGCGAACCGATACGCGGGCTCGTCCAGGTCGCCAGGTGCACTCCGTTCGTGATCGATCCGATCGGCACCTCGTTGCGCATCAGGCTCGGCCAGTACGAATGCAGCAACTCGCGCGACGCGATGCCGTGCAACTGACTCACGCCGTTACAGAACGACGAGAAGTTCAGCGCGAGGTAGGTCATGTTGAAGTCGGCCGCGGTCGCATCGGCGCGACCGAACCGCAAGAACCGCTCCCACGGCACGCCGACCCAATCGGGCACGTCGTTGAAGTAGCGGCGCATCAGGTCCTCGCCGAAGCGATCGTGACCGGCGGGGACCGGCGTGTGGGTCGTGAACGCCGTGGTGGCGCGAACCGCTTCGCGGGCGGTCTCAAAGGTCAGGCCCTGACGCCGCACCAGGCGACCCAGGCGCTCGAGCGTGAGGAAGGCCGCGTGGCCTTCGTTCATGTGCCATGCCGCCGGCTCGATCCCCAGCTCACCGAGCAGCCGAACACCGCCGCGGCCGAGTGCGATGAGTTGCCGGATGCGCATCTCGTGGTCCCCGCCGTAGAGGTTACGGGTGATCTCGCGATCCTCGGGCTGGTTGGCCGGGACGTCGGCATCGAGGAGATAGAGGTCGACACGGCCGACGCGCACGAGCCATGCCCGCAGTGTGACGTCGCGCCCGGGCATCGGAACTTTGATCTCGATCGGGGAGCCGTCCGGGTTGCGGCAGGCTTCCATCGGCAGTTGGCTCGGATCGTTGAGGCGATCGAGTGCGAGCTGTTGGCCGTCGGCGGCGAGCTGCTGCTCGAGGTAGCCGAACTTGTAGAAGAGCCCGACGCCGACCAACGGGATGTCGATATCGCTCGCCGACTTGAGGTGATCACCGGCGAGGATGCCGAGGCCGCCGCTGTAGATCGGCAGTGACTCGTGGATGCCGAACTCCGCGCAGAAGTACGCCGCCGGATTCGAGCGGGTCAGCATCGCGCCGTCACCGACTTCGAGGCGCTCGCGGCGCGCCTTCATGTAGTCGTCGAAACGCTGTTCGACGGCGCGGACCCGCGCGACGAACGATGGATCCGCCGCCTTCTGCGCCAGATCCTCGGGGAAGGCGCGCCGCAGGAACTGGATCGGATTGCGTCGCGCGGCGGCGAAGCCCTGCGGCGAGATCGACTCGAAGAGGTTCGACGCCTCGGGATCCCAACACCACCAGAGATTGCGCGTGATCCGCTCGAGTGGTCGCAGCGCCTCGGGCAGTGTCGCGGAGACATCGAAGTTGCGGATGCGCGGCCGATTCGTGCTGGCCGGCTCGACGGTCACGTGAGCCGGCGGTCGGCGAGTCTGCGGCACGCGTGCGGCACAGCGGGCATCGACCGCGACCTCCGCGGCTTCGTAGGCCGCCTTGTAGTGGGCGACGAGATCGCGCCACGCGGTCCGGTCTGCGGTCTTCCGGCAACGCTCACGCAAGGCGAGCAACTCGGAATCGCTCCGTGCGAGCGCCTTGCGCAGCTCGGCCGCGAGACTCTCGACGGCAACCTCATAGCGAACCCCGACGCGATGAATGACGCTGACGCCGTCCTTCTCGGTGATGTTCTGTCCGATCGCCCAGCGTCCGAAGCCGGCAAAGTCGCTGGTGATCGTCGGCACACCTGCCGCCACGCTCTCCTGCGGCGTGTATCCCCACGGTTCGTAGAAGCTCGGGAAGACACCGAGATCCATCGCGGCGAGCACCGCCTCATACTCGAGATCGAGGAAGCCGTCGGTGGGCGTCAGGTAGATCGGAACCTGAATCAGTTTGACCCGCGCGCCCGACGCGTTCGTGATGCCCAACTCGCGCGCCCGCTTCCGCACGGGATCGTTCTCCTCGTCGAAGAGGTGGTGGGTGCATGTGCCGATCGGATCGAGCACTTTGGCGGGCACTGGCTTGCCCATGCGCTCGCGAACCTCGGAGCGCAGGCCAGAGTTGCCCGCAGGGACGAGCACCCAGACGATCAAGTTGCGACCACTCTCGCGCTCCAGGCGCGCGGCGGCATCGAGCAGGAGGTCGATGCCCTTGTTGTGGAACTCGTAGCGCCCAGAGATGCAGACGAACGCTGCGTTGCCGAGGTCCGGGGTTCCAAGGAAGCGCTTCGCGAGGTCTTCCAAGCGCGTGCGCACAGACTTCTGCGCGTCAGGACCGCCGATGAGGAGATCGATCACGTCAGGATCGATGCCGTTGGGCAGGATCGGATCGGCCGCCCGGCCGTGGAGGAGTTGCGCTTCCTTTGCGGTGATCTGGCTGACAGTGGTGAAGACGTCCGCGCTGCGCGCGCAGATACCTTCGAGTGAGTGCTTCGCGCGCACGCCGTGATTGCGTGCGAGGTCTTCGACGGTCTTGTCGCCGAGACCGTCTTCCGGTGAATGGCCGAGCGACGACAGCGCGCGGCCGAGCATGGTCGCGTGCGTAGTGAATACGCTGCCGATCGCGGGCACACGCTTCTTCAGGTACAGCAGAGCGGAACCTGTCATCCACTCATGACAGTGGACGACGGAACGACGGTGGCCGGGCGCGACGTAGCGTTCCCAGTACTCTTCGATGACCTTGCCCGCCGCCCAACCGAACAACACCGGCTCGACGTAGTCCCAGCCGCCCTCGATGGAGTCGACCTGAGAGTCTTCCCACAGTTTCGCGAGGACCTCGTCTTTCTGCGCGTACAGGCTCGAGAACTCGATGAGGATGCAGCGGGGCCGACCGGGAATCGTCCAGCGCCCGATCTGAACCGGTAGCCCCATCGCGCGGCACGCATCCACGAAGGCCTCGTGACCCGCCTCCGGTTCGAACGCAGCGCGTCGGTCGGTATCCGAGAGCAACCATGGACCAATCGCGATGTAGTCATCGCCGAAGTGCCGGATCGCGGTTTGGCTCTTGCTCGACAGCACCGTGTGGATGCCGCCGACCTTGTTGCAAACCTCCCAGCTGATTTCGAACAGAACCTGCGGAGTACTCATGCGTGCTTGCCCTTCTTCGGCGAAGTCGTCGAGGGCGGCGTGCTGGCGATCGAGGGCATGGAATGGGCCGCGAGCGCGCGTTGCACGCGCGCCCGGAGGTCGTCTAGGACGTTCATGAAAGTCATGAAAGCATCGTGCGGACGGCCATAGGGACTGAAGTACTCATGCACATCGTTGTCGGATGCGCGCTTCGTAGCCATGTAGTACACGTGGTCCGAGGTCGTCAGCTTTCGCCACGCATCGAGGAGATCTCCGCGACCGAGTGTGGCGGCGCGCAACACCGCATCGCGGGTGGCGTACAGACTGTCGTGAGCGTGACGCTGCATGGGGTTGCCGAGCCAAGCGGAGACATCGCGTTCGGCATCGGCCCAGGATGTTGCGGTCGGAATCGCGAGTTCGCCGGCGGGCTCGAGCTTGGCAGCGGCCGCGGCCGGCGAGCGGAAGGCGAAGCGCGGCTGCGCCAGCACTTCCTTCGGCATGAGTCGCATGAACTCGAGGATGCCGGTATCCGCCCACTGATGCTCGCCGAAAGTCTCGTAGTCCATGAAGAGTCCGACGAACGGAGTGTCGCTCGGCATCGCGTGGATCCACCGGGCGAACTTGTCGGCGAAGAGCGGATACTCGACCCATTCGCGGTTGCTGAACCGGAAGCCGATGTCGTCGGACAGCGGATAGCAGCGCAGGAGCAGCTTGAGGTGGTCGCAGCCGGCCGGGCGATAGGCGCGGAACGAAGAGCGGCCGGCGAGCAGGCGATCGGCGCCTTCGCCTAGCAGCACGGCGAAGCCCAGCTTCTCCACGAGCGTGGTGATGTCGTCGCGCAGGATCAGCTCGGTGTTGCGGAACGTCGTCGGTCTCTTGCCGAAGAGATCCTCGATCGTCGCCTGTTGCTCCTTCACCTGCGCCTCGAACTCCTGCACGTGACTGAGCCCGGACACCGAATGGTGGGAAGTCTCGCAGAGGAACTCGGCGACCTGGGCGTCGGCCAGCGCGACGAACGAGTCCAGAGTCTTGGGCGACCAATCACGCAGTTGCTGGATGAGCGTGCCGGTCAGGGAGAGTCCGACTTGGAAGCGCTCGCCGAGCTCCTTGCGGAGGTCCAGCAGCAGCCGATTCATCGGGCGGTAGCAACGCTCGGCGACGCGCTCGACGATCATCTTGTTGAGTGAGTCGTCGAACCAACGCTGCTGCGGTTCACCGGGCTCGTGGCGCGCCTGCCGAAGGCGGAAGGGCTGATGAGCCTGGAAGTAGAATACGATGTCCGTCATCGGGAGTCCTCGAGCAGATCGTAGGCGCGCAGGATCTCCCCGGTGTTCCATGCCTGAGCGATGGTGCCGCCGGGACGCTGGGGTGCATCCCCGTCGAACACTTCGGAGACGTGGTCGAGGCCCGCCCGATCGAGTTCCGGAAGCAATCCGTCGAGCAATTCGAGCAGCCGCGGCCGCGCGCCGTCCCCCTCGACGGCGAGCGCCAACTCGGCGTAAGCGCCGAGCAGCCACGGCCAAGCCGTGCCTTGGTGGTAGGCGCGGTCGCGAGACACGACATCGCCTTCGTAGCGACCGACGTAGCTGGGATCGCTCGGCGCCAGAGTGCGCAGACCGCGCGGCGTCAGCAGCTCGCGCTCGGTGATCGCGAGAACCTCCGCCTTCTGTTCACGGCTGAGTGGGCTGCGCGGCAAGGCAGCCGCCAGGACCATGTTGGGGCGGATGCGCGGGTCGGGGTTCCCGGCCGGGTCGATCCGGTCGGCGAGATAGCCCGGCGCTCGCCCGGTCGCGGGCAGCCAGAAGGCCGCGAGGAAACTCGCATTGGCGCGCTGCGCACGCTCTCGCCACATCGTCGCATCCGCGCGATCAGCCTTCGCGCACAACTCTGCGACCTGATCGAGGAGCGCGCACCAGAGAGCTTCGATCTCGACGGGCTTGCCGTCGCGCGGCGTGACGGGACCGCTCGGTAGGCGCGCATCCATCCAGGTGGCGTTCAGTTCCTCTGACCCGCAGCGCAGGAGCCCATCGGAGTCGGCGACGATCCCCAACGCGGTGCCGTCGTGATACTCGGCGGCGATCGCGATCAGAGCGTCGTCGAGCACTCTCGCCACGTCGGGCCGGTCGCCCCCGGCCCGTCGCCACAGGTCGACCGCGCGGGCGAACCACAAGGCCGCGTCGACCGAGCCGTAGTGACTGTCGTCGCGGTCCTGGCCGAAGATGTTCGGCAGCAGTCCCCGGTGGAGGAACCTCACCGCGCCCAAGAGCACGCGCGCGCACTGGTCTACGCGCCCGCGCGCCAGGGTGAGGCCCGGCAGTGCGAGGAAGGTGTCGCGGCCCCACTCGGTGAACCACGGGAAGCCGGCGCAGATGCCGAGCCGTCCGTGCGCATCGATCTGCAAGAAGTCGTCGGCGCGCGCGTCGAGGCGCGCACGCGTCGTGGACCCGGAAGTCGCGTGGGCACGCAGGCGGCGAGCTTTCTGCCTGAGCGCGAGCACCTCCTCTCGAAGTGCGGCCGGATCGTCGATGGCCTTGTCGATCGAGAACGCGACGGTGACCGTCTCGCCGGCAGCGAGCTCCAGCTCGAAGTAGCCGGGGCTGAAGTGGTCCTCGATCGCGTCGTAGCCCCGCGCACGATCGGTCTCGAGCAGGATGCCGTCGTCCCACTCGCCGGCCTCGATCCATCGCGGTGCCGTCCCTGATCGGCCGACGCGCGCGATCACGGTGGGCAGGGCCGGGTAGGGTTGGAATCGACGCTCGTCATCGGCACCAACCGACTCGGTGTCGAGCGCTTCGTTGTGGAAGTGCAGGCGATCCAGGTCGCGGCAGACCAGGAAAGGGCGGATTCGCAGCAGCAGGGGCTCACTCGATGCGAGGTTCTCCCAGTGGCACAGCACGGCCGGTCGTCCCTTGGGCACGAGCACCTCACGGCGCACCCGCCAGTCGGTCGTCTCGAACTGCCAAGCGGGGATCGGATCGATGCTGAACGAGCTGAGCGCGGCGGGCACTGCCGGCTCTTGGCGCCGCGGTTGGTCGTGGTGGACCACGAACAGGTCGGAGCGCGCACCGGCGCGCGGACCGACCGAATCGGCCACCCGCGCGAGGAACAAGTGGCGCCGCGAGGTGCCGCGGGGCGTCGCGATCAGAAGGCCGTGGTAGCGCCGCGTGGGCGCGGTGCCGAGCGTTCCCATCGCGAAACCGCCGAGTCCGTCGGTCTCGAGCCACTCGGTGCTCATCGCTCGGTCACCAAAGGGGGCGCACACGGGTGCTCGGCTCGCGCGGATCTCGGTCATCGTTCGCGGCCATCGCGCCGCACGGCTTTTTCTAGTCGAGCGGAGCCGGACAATCTATCGTCCTGCGGTTCGTTCACGATCCGTCCGACCCGTCGATCGATGCTTCCTCAAGCGCTCCGCAACACCCTCACGTTCATCCTCGCCGGCGGTCGTGGTGAGCGACTCCATCCGCTCACGCTGATGCGCGCGAAACCGGCGGTGCCCTTCGCGGGGTCGTATCGCATCATCGATTTCACGCTCAGCAACTGCATCCACTCCGGGTTGCGCCGTGTGTTCATCCTCACGCAGTATCGCGCCCGATCGTTGGAGGAGCACATTCGGTTCGGCTGGAACTTCCTGCCGCGACGACTCGAGCAGTTCATCGTGACGCGCCCGCCGCAGCACGGCGACACCAACGCTTGGTACCGGGGCACTGCGGACGCGATCTTCCACAACCTCGACGCCATCCGTGCAGAACGGCCCGAGCACGTGCTCATCCTGTCCGGCGATCACATCTACAAGATGGACTACGGTCGGATGCTGCGCGATCACCTGGACAAGGACGCCGCGCTCACGATCGGCGCTGTTCGGGTGCCCGTCGCCGAGTCGCGGCGATTCGGTGTGCTCGAAGTCGACGCCGAGGACCACGTCAAGAGCTTCGTGGAGAAGCCGCTGCGGGGGCCGGAGATTCCGGGGCAGCCCGGCTATTGCCTGGGTTCGATGGGCATCTACATCTTCCGCACCGAGGAACTCGTTCGCCGGCTCGAGGAAGATCACGTGCTGGGTGAAGAGAGCACCCACGACTTCGGGAAGGATGTGATCCCACGAATGATCGACGGTGGCCGCGTCATCGCGCATCACTTCGTCGACATGGACGGCAACCGCGATCCGTACTGGCGCGACGTCGGGACCATCGAGTCCTACTTCGATGCGCACCTCGACCTCTGTAGTCCACAGCCCGCCCTGAACCTCTACGAGGATCAGTGGCCGGTGTACACCCAGTGGCACAACGATCCGCCGGCGAAGACCTTGTTCGACGAGCCCAATCGTCGCTCCGAGGTGCTGGATTCGCTGGTGTGCCCGGGAGTCGTGGTTTCCGGGGCGCGGGTGCGGCGATCGGTCCTGAGCAACCGGGTCTACGTCGATGAGCGCTCGGTCCTCGATGAAGCGATCGTGTTCCGAGGTGCTCGGATCGGCAAGGACGTCCAGATCCGCCGGGCGATCATCGACAAGTGGACCGTCGTGCCCGACGGCGTGCGCATCGGCTTCGACCACGCCGAGGATCGGCGACGCTTCACGGTGAGTGAGTCGGGGATCGTGGTGGTCCCGCACAAGTACCCCTTCGAGTGAGATCTCGGCGCGTCAGGCGTCGATGAGCCCGGCTCCTCCGTGTCACTGTTCGATTCCTGGACAGCGACTCAAGCTCGATGCGCCACGCGGCCGAAGGTCTGCACGAATCAGTGTCGGACCTACTCTCGGGGAACTCCATGCAAGTCGACAGCCGTCCTGGCGCCCAGTCCGGGCAAGAAGAGCGCGGGGCCGCGCTCATCCTGGCCCTGATCTTCACGATCATCTCGGCGGGGATCGTGTTCACCGGCTCCCTGCTGGAGAAGTCCAATCAGGAGCGCATGTCCACCGCGTGGCGCGTGCGCAGTCAAGCGACGCAACTCGCCAGAGCAGGTCTCACCGAGGGTGTGTCCTGGTTCCGGCGGCAAGCAGTCCAGCCGGTGACCCAGTTCGAACCGATCATCGACTTGACCACTGTGCCGCCGACCATCGACACGATGGAGCCTGATGTCGGGATCGTGCGCGAGTTCAGGATTCGCGGCCGAGTCTGGGGACGTTACGAGGTCTGGAAGATCTGGGACACCGATCCGGACCCGACGCGATTGTCGTGGCGTCACAAGATGCAAGTGGAGGACGTATCCTCGATGCGCCGTGCGGGGACTACCGGGACCTCGTGGTGGCTACGCTCACTCGCGTACATCTTCGAGCGTGAAGATGAGAGCACTCCGTTCAACGAACTGCCCAACCGCGTGCTCGCGATGGAAGGAGTGGAGGCGGAGATCCTGCGACGCAAGTTGCAGCCGCCAGGCGATGCGGCGATCGTGTGCAAGCGGGCTGATTGGATCCGAGTCAACAACAACGGCCGCGTGGAAGGGACCAGCAGCACCGGGCTCTACTATCCGAAGAACACCGGGAAGTGGATCAACGGTGGCGGTGGCGCGGTCTCGGGCAGTCCCGCGACCGCAGCCGCGTCCGGGGCGATCGACCTGTCGCCGGAGAACGTCTTCGGTGTCACCTTCGAGGATCTGCGATCCTCGGCCGATCTCGTCATCGAGAACCTCGCGGACTTCCCCGACAGCGTTGCCGAGAACGTCACCATCGTGGTGGACATCGGCGGCCCGGTGGTCTTCGATCGTGACGTTCCGCTTCGGGGGCGCGGCCTGGTGTACGTGAACGGCAACTGCACGATCGCCTCGGGCAGCAACTCGGTGTTCAACGGCCTGGTCTACGTGGCCGGGGACTTCAACATGAACGCGCCTGCTGAGATCGAAGGCGGTGTCGTGTCCACCGGGCGGGTGACGATCACGGGTTCCGGTGACCGGGCCACCGTGCGCTACGGCGAGGCAGTGCTCAACGCGCTGCGGCAGGACATCGGTCAATACAAGTACATCGGCGCGATCCGCCGAATGAACTCCGAACGCTGAGCGGGCCGAGCGCGCGTGCGGCCCTGGCGGCCGCGATCAGTGCGGCAGCAGTTCCTCGAGGTACTTGGGCAGCATCGCCCGCCAAGTGACCCAGTCGTGGTGCCAGTCCTTGCCCCACGAGTCCACGCGATTGGGAATGCCGCGCTTGCCGAGCGCGTTGGCGACGTCCCACGATTCCTGCGGTGCCTCGTGCTTCCCTTCGCCGTGGGTGAGGAGAACGAAGCACCGCCGCAACCGCCGCAGGTGCTCACTGTCCTCGGGCAGTTTGGGGACGAAGTGGAGCGGTGAGGCGCGGAACCACTCATCGCGAGCCTCGCCGTCCAGGAAGCGTCGAGGGTCGTAGGTGCCGCTCATGCAGATCGCCTTCTGGAACAAGTCCGGGTGGCGGCACAACGAGGACAGCGCGTTGAACGCACCGATCGAAGCACCGGTCAGGAAGATCTGAAGGTTCTCGGCGTGGTTGCAGTCGTGTCGGATCGCCGGCACGACCTCGTGTTCGATCAAGGCGTCGAACTGGTTCTGGATCCAGCTCGCGTGGTCGATTCGGTTGTTCTCCTGGAGCCACACCTGACCCGGGACCGAGTCGATCGAATATGCCTTGACCTTGCCGGCCTCGAGCAGCGGACCGATCGCCTCGATCAGGTGGAATCGTTCGCTTTCCTCGTGATCGCCGGCGGCGGTCGGGAAGATGAGGACCGGAGTCCCGAGCGCGCCCCAACGGGTCAGCGAAATGCGTCGGTGGACGCGATGGGAATACCAGGTGGAGGTTTCCTTGGTCATGCCTTGCCTGTCGACTCGAGAGCGCGTGCGGATTGGATTCGCGACCAGAACAGCTCAGTGAACTGATCCCACTCGTGCTCCGGGAACAGCGCCTCGACTTTCTTGCGAACCGCGCTGCGTGCCCGTTCGGTCCCGAAGTAGTTCCAGGCCACTTCATCGAGGTGCGGAAGGTGCTTCGCACAGAACTCCTCGAACCGCGCGCTCTCGAGTCGCTGCTCCGCGAGCGCGGCGTACTTCCGCAACTTCTCGCGGTAGGGCAGGTCCAGTGCAGCGATGTCCCAGAACGGCTGCCAATCCAGTGTTTGGCGGAAGCGCCGCTTGGTGGCTGCGCAGAACAGGGTCCACCGAAGCTTGGCCTTGACGAGCCAAGGGAAGTGCACGTGGAGAGATGTCACTTGGGAATCCGGGCAAGGATTCGCGAAGTCGATCGGATGGAAGACGTCCCCCTTGGTGAGGATCTCGCAGGAGTTGAAGTCCCAACCGAAGAAGGCGTTGATCGTCAGCGTCATCTCGCGAACGAGCTGGAGCTGCTCGGCCGAGAAGAAGTCGCGATCCATGGTGTAGCGATCGTGGAGCGGAGCAGACGGGTCGTACTTGATGACGTGGACCTGCGGTCCGAGCCCAATCCCGCGCACGAACAAGTCGTAGGGCACCACGCCGCGTTGGAGGTGCATCACGAACCGGCCGCTCTTCTCATACGCATCGCGGAGCTCCGCTTCGTTGTCGATCTTCGACACGCCGACCCAGCCGCCGCCGTCATACGGCTTCATGAACAGCGGGTAGCCGACCTTCTCGCCCAAGCGTCCGAGATCGAAGAGTCGCGCGTAACTCTGCAGCGTTCGCCGGAGATCCGGCTTCTCCTCGTAGTCCTTCGGCGGCACCAGCCACGTCGTCGGGATCGGCATCCCAAGGCGCATCATCGCGCAATACGTGGTCTGCTTCTCCATCGACTGGACCGACCACGGATTGTTGAACACGTAGACGCCGTCGAGGATCGTCGCCTTCTTGATCCACTCTCGACTCGTGCTGTACCAGTGCGTGAGTCGATCGACGACGACGTCGTAACGTGTCGGTTGTCGCAGATCGAAGGGTTCGATCGTCACGCGTTCGCACTCGAATCGCACGCGATCGCCGCCGATCGGCAAGTCGAGCTGGAGTTGGCCGAGGATGTCTTCGAAACACATCGGCCAACAGATGTCGGCGCCGAGGGAGAGCCCGATTCTCCGGGTTACGTTTGGCATGGCGAGAGGGCGAGGATGCTACCGGGCCGATCGGGTCGGTCGCCACAGCGATCGATCTGGCGGCGTGTGCTGCAATGTTGAGTCGAACGCTATTCGTAGACCGCCCAGAGAGGCCCCGGGAACAGCCAGGTCAGGCCTTCCCGCAGCCGATCGCGCCAGTTCTCCCAGTTGTGGCCGTCTGGGTTCTCGACGAAGCGAACCTCCATTCCGGCGGCTGTGAGCAAGGGTACGAGCGAGCGGTTGTAGTAGATCAGCGACTCGTACATCCCACAGCTGAGGAACATCCGCGTGGCCGGCAGCGCCGGGTCGGCGCGATAGGCATTGACGAATCGGATGACCGGTTCGAAGTGTGGTCCGCGGTCGAGGGTTCCGATGTCGGTGAATGCGAAGGAGCCGGACTGCAGCAACAGACGACCGAACCGGCCCTTGTGACGCCACGCCGCCGACAGCGACGCGACTGCGCCGAAGCTCGCTCCGACCAAGCCGCGAGCCGATGGGTCGGCCACCAGCGGGAATTGCCGCTCGAGTGCCGGGAGCACGTCGTCGACGAGAAATCGCGCGTGGCGCTCGTCGTCGGCATATTCCACGAGCCGGTTCGGGGATGCAGTCATCACGGCGATGAGCGGCGGGATCTCCAGACGATGAATCAGATTGTCGAGAACCGTGCGTAGCGCGGCGAAGCGCACGTAGTCCGGTCCGTCGTGGAAGATCACCAGTGGATACCGCCGCGTGCGCCGGAACCGTGCCGGTAGATAGACCATCAAGGGTCGTGCATCGCCGAAGGCCATGCTGCGGAGCCCGACCTCGACGATCTCGCCCTGACGAGCGAAGGGGTCGTCCAGGATCCAGTCCGGCGCCAGGTAGCCATCGCCGTGCACGACGGAGTTCGAGCCGTACGGATCGCGCGCGAGGCGGTCGTTGAGCGGATCGCGGATCAGTTCCTGATGCTCGCCGCGCTGGATCGCGAACTTGTATTCGACACGCGATCGCGCTGGCAGCTCCATGCTGAGGTGCCAGAGGTCGGTGCCCGGCAGCCGGGAGAATGCCATCGACGACTGCAGCGCGTGGATCCAGTGCACCAGTTCCACGCGATCCGCATCGCCATGGAACACGAAGGTCACGTTGCGACCCTCCACCAGCGGAAATCGATGCGCGGCGAGGAATGCGTGCACCGACTCCGGCGTCAGGCCCGGCCGTGCAGCGAGTTCAGCGATTGCGTGGTTCACGCAGCGACCTCGACGACTTGACCGTCTTCGCGAAGCACGCGACACGTGCCGAACGGGCGCCAGCGATCCGCCGACCACTCGAGGCGTTCACCGCCGAACAAGGCAAGGCATTGGTCCGGCGCGAAGCGGCGCGCCAGCAGGGTGACGCGCGCAGGGTCCTCCAGGCGCAGGCGGTGGTGGGCGTGCGGCAACACGACCACCTGACTCAAGAGACCCAGCCCGGCTTCGAACACCTCCGCATTGCCCGCCCCTTGCGGTGGATGATCGTGGAACAGCACGACGCGATTCGCGAGTGCCATCGCTCCTGCCGACCACGCGACCACCGGCATGTTCGGCAAGAGGTCGAGGACGCCGAGCAGTCGGAGTCGATTGAGGAGGATGGCCACGTGGCCGCCGGCGACACACAGCGCGCGGCAGGTGCGCAGCGTGGCGAGGAGCTCACGGCGGTGCCGGGCGATCGATGGTCGGTTCTCCGGCCGCCACCGCGACCAGAACTCGTGATGGATCCGCTGGAGCCGCTCGAGGTGATGGCGGTCGATGGCGCGCACGACGTCGATCGCGTCGGCTCGCTCGGGTTCGATGAGGTCGGGATCGCCGCTGGCCCGCAACATCGCGCGCGCGGCCTCCAGACCGTGGGCCAGGCGTTCGCGATACAGGCTCTGCAAGCGACGGATGCGATCGTTTCGCGCGCGGACCGCTCCGTGCAACTCCGGGTCGATGCGATAGACATCTTCGACCCGTCCGAAGACCTCCAGGTTCGCCACGCGGCCGGCGACATGTTCCGCGAGTTCGTCGTGTTCGAGTTCGCGTTCCTCCCAGCCGGCGCTGATCAGAGCGATGGGGCGATCATCGCGTGGCGCGACCGAATCGAGCGCGGCGCGCACGCAGGGTTGATGGCGCTGGGGGCCGAGGATGGCTGTTGGGCGCATTCTGTCCTGGTTCAGTCGCTGGCGAAGATGCGAAGGTCCGTTCCGAACGCATCGGCCATGCGCAGGGTCGTCGTGAGGTCGGGGTGGCGGACGACGATCCAGCCGTCACCTGTCACCACCTGCCGCCAATCGCGGCGCGGCTGCCCGACTGGCACGAGATCGAGGTGCGCGATGTGCTCGCCGTAGCGTGCCAGCAGGCCGTCCAGACCGTCGATGCGGCGGATGACCCCCTGGCCTTCGGCGCGCTTGAAGATCACCGCTGCGTTGTAGCGGCGATCGACGTTCGACCGGAACGCGCCGCGAACGATGGCGTCGCCGAAGCCGCGGAAGAGGTCGATGTCGCTGGCGTAGTTCATCACGTGGGTCAGGCGTCCGCCCGGTGCGCGTCCGCCGATCTCGCCGAACACGGCTTCGCCGCGGGCGTTGCGGAACCACTCCATGTGGGTCATGCCGGTTTCGAAACCCATGGCGGAAATGACCTTTCGTCCGAGTTCCACCCCGATCCGGATGTCGGGCACCTGGAGGTCGCGCAGCGCGACCGCCTGCGCGCTGATCCACGGGTGTTGCCGGGCGACCAGAGGCTTCGGGCGATACCACGCCACGTTCTCGTACGCCGGCTGCCCGGCGATGCTGATCGTGTCGTAGGTGAATTCCTCGCCCTCGACGAATTCCTCGACGGTGACCTCGCTGACGTGATCGAGCGCGGTCAACGCGCGATCGACGTCCTCGCTGCGATCGAGGCGGAAGGTGTCGGCGGACCCGGCTCCTGCGATCGGCTTGACGATCGCTGGGAAACCGATGCGATCGACCGCGGACCGCACCTCCGCCTTGCTTCGCGCGCGCGCGAAGCCGGGAACACGGAGTCCCGCCGCGGCGAGGACCTCTTTCATGCGGACCTTGTCGCGGAACGCGATCGAGCGCTGGACGTCCAGGCCGGGGACCCGGAAGCGTTCCCGCATGCGCGCAGCGAGAACCATCCCGGGTTCCCACAGGCACTCCACGCGATCGATGGATCGTCGCCCCATCCACTCGCCCACGCGCTTGACGGTGTCGGCCTCGTCCCAAAGATTTCCGATGCGAAGGTAGTCGGTGAGCGCTTCCCGAGCGGTCGCCGGCAACCCCGACGCGGGCTGATCCCCGACGCCGAATACCTTGGCGCCGGCTTGCGCGAGCCCGCGGGTGAAGTAGGGCATGTCGTCGGGAAAACCGGGGGAGATCAGGACCACGTTCATCGGACTGGGATCGCGGTCCGGACGATAGGCGCGCCGTGGGTCGGAGGCTACGCTTCGCTCACCATGATGAAACTCGGGTCGAAGCTTCGAGCGATCTGTGTCGGCTCCTTGCTCGGTATCGGCGCTCTCTCGAGCGGCGGTTGTGCGACGGTCGTCGGGACCGCGGTCAGTCCGATCACCGGCGGGGTGGATCTGACGCGACATTTGCTGAACGAAGCACAGACGAAGTGGTTGTGGGCGACGCCCTTCGTGTTCGTGGGCGGTGCGGTGAGTGGTCCCTTCGTGGCCTTCTTCAACGGCGTCAACCACGATCCGATGGTCTTCCGAAACTTCGATCGGTACTGGTCCGACTTCGGCGATATTTTCCGTCCCTTCGAGATGGTTCGAAGGATGTGAGTGAGCGCTCGCCGATCTGACCGCGAGCATTGCCCCCGTGCCGACCGGTGGATCGGGGTGGATCTCAAGGTGGGATGGCCGTCGACCGCTCGCGTCCCGCGCGGTCGGACGCCTCGGTGGATTCGGATCATCGGCTCCCTGCTCGCCGTTCGCCCGACCCGATCTCGGGTCCATGGCGCGAGGTTTGGCGCCTGGCTGCAGCTTCCCTGTCTCCATCCGGGGCAGGATTGGCGTATCGTGTCGCGGCCTCCTCCACTCTTCGTTTCCACCCGATCATGATCCACACCGGATGTTTCATGGCGCTGGCCATTCCGCTCGCGTTGGCCACGCCCGTTCTCGCCCTCACTCAGGACCCTGGATCGACGTCGACGCAACGCGATTCGCGTTCGCGCATCGTCTCCGTTCCGGCGAGTGACGCCGTCGTGCGTCTGACTCCGAGTGACCGGCCGACCCGCGCCGAGGTCAGTCGGGACGGCGGGCGCTCGTGGCGAGACTTCGTCGAGCCGAACGGCCGCATCGAGCTCCGCTACGCCGCCTTCGATCCACGGGTCGATGGCGAGCCTTTCGTGACGGAGAGCCTGCGGGCACGCCCCGATGGGCGGCTGTTCATCCTGCAATACGTCACGGACGTGCTGCCGGAGTACAACGCCGTCATCGACGGGTTGGGCGTGCAACGATTCCACGTGGCGCCGAACCAGGGCTACGTCGTGCGGATGGATCCCGCAGTGCTGCCCGCCGTGCGCGCGTTGCCGTTCGTGCGTTGGGTCGGTGCGTTGCACCCGGCGTACAAGCTCGATCCTTCCATCCACGCCGACCTCGGGCAGGACGTCGGCGTTCGCGAGTACAACGTGGTGATGGTCGACGATCGCGCGGACCGATCGGCTCTGTTGGCCTCGATCGAGGCGGTCGGCGGACGTTATCAGCCGGATTCCGGCATGGGCATCCTGCAAGTCGCCGCTCTCGACCGCGAACAGCTCTTGGCGGTGGCCTCACTCGACAGCGTGCTGTGGATCGATCCGCTCACTGCCGTGGAGACCGACATCGACCAGGCGCGCATCCAAGGCGGCGCGAACTACGTGGAGTCGGTCGGCGGCTTCGACGGCAAGGGTATCACCGGGATGGTGATGGAAGGGATTCGCGCGACGCACACGGAGTTCGCGGCGATCGCTCCGTTTCGCACGGCGCCCGTGGCCTACCCCGGCGGCGACGCGTCGACTTCGCACGGCACCAACACTGCCGGCGAGATCTACGGCCGCGGCGCGAATCCGATCTATCGCGGAGTCGTGCCCTTCGCACAGATGCTCTACTGCAACTACAACGTCGTCTACAACAACAACAATCGCAAGTTGGTGACGACGTGGGGTCTGACCAACCAGGAGATGATGGAGACCGCGTCGTGGGGCTACAACCGCACGACAGCCTACGACGCGCGCTCGGCGGAGATGGACGACATCATCTTCGATCTCGGAGTTGCGACGACGCAGAGCCAGAGCAACGCGAACACGCAACAGTCTCGGCCCCAGGCTTGGTCCAAGAACATCATCGCCATCGGCGGTTTCACGCACGCGAACACGGCGAACCCGGCGGATGACTCCGCGAGCGGCGCGAGTTTCGGCCCGGCGGCCGACGGCCGAATGAAGCCCGATCTTTGCGCCTACTATGACCAGACGGGGACGACGAGCAGCACCTCGGACACCTCGTACACCAATACCTTCGGCGGCACGTCCGGCGCGACCCCGATCGTGAACGGCTACGTCGGTCTCGCGATCGAGATGTTCGCCGAGGGGACCTTCGGTCACGCCGCCGCACCGAGCTGGCAGAACTTGTTCGGCTATCGCCCGCAGTTCACCACGGTGAAGTCGTTGCTCGCGGCAACTTCGTACGTGTACCCGGAGACGAAGTTCGGTACCGCCACGCAGACCCGCAATCGTCAGGGGTGGGGATTCCCCGATGCGGCTGCGATGTACGACAGCCGCAATCGCATGCTCGTCTCCGACGAGGAGTTCGCACTCCCTCAGGGAGGCGCGCGTAGTTGGTTCGTCTATGTCCCTGCCGGCACGCCCGCGCTACGGGTAGCGATGAACTATGCCGATCCCGAGGCCGCGTCCCCGTTCACGATCACGCGGCAGAACAGCGTCGATCTGACCGTGAGTGCGCCCAGCGGGACCGTCTATCGCGGCAACCACGGGATGACTCCGCTCACCAGCGCGAATCCCAGCAACTGGACTGTCGCCGGCGGCGTTGCGAACGATCGCGACACCAGCGAGCACGTCTTCCTCCAGAACCCCGCGCCGGGCCTTTGGCGCGTCACCGTCGATGCCGCGGTGGTGCGAGTTGACGGTCACGTCGAGACGCCGGCAGCGGACGTCGACTTCGGCGTCGTGATCCACGGGATCGGCGGCTCGCGCAATCGCGATGCCGCGGTGCTCGATCTGAGTTCGGCGGCTCCGGGTGACCTCCAGGTCAGCTTGTCCAACGTCCCAGCCAACGCCGTCGGCGGCTGGACGTTCTTCTCGCTCGACACGGATCTCATCGCCGGCAACGGCTTCTTGTTCGGCCTCGAGGCCGATTCGCTCGCCGAGGCTAGCTTTGCGATGCCCGCTGCGAATGGCAACGCGTTCTCGTTTGCGGTTGCCGGCGCCGGCTATCCGAACGCTCCCTTCGCGTTCCCGAGCGCCATCGCCACTTTCCTCAGCGGTCAGTCCTTCGATGCCGTGGCGGTGTTCTTCGATGCCGGCGGCGCAATCGTCGGTGTCTCGAACGTCGACCGCGTCGTCGTCCAGTGATGCAGCTCAGGTCGTGCTTCGATCGCCCGGCAGGATGATCGGGGCACGACCCGCACGGCGGCGGATCCAGTCGATCGCCGCCCGCACGCGCGGTCTTCGAACCAGCGCGAGTTCGAGGCGACGCTTTCCCGGGAAGTCGAGGAAGCCGATGGCCAACAGGATGACGAGCACGCCTTGGCCTGGCCCGACGAGCATGACGAGTCCCGCGGCGAGGAGCAGCAATCCGACGAGGTTGCGTGCGATGACCAGAGCGATCGCGAGCACGGGATGTCGTCGGCGGAGCGGTCGATCGTGCCGGCAGAACCAGTCGGCGGGCATGCGCACGATCACGATCCGCATGAGGGCCAGGCTTCCGAAGAACGAGAGCAGCCAGATGCCCGCGATCCACCAACCCGCGTGCGGCGTTCGTTCGAGCCAGTCACGGGCTGCGCGCCACCACGCGAGCGGATCGAGGTCCGTCGCGATCATCGATTGGTTCGAACGATGACGGACTCGACCAGCCGCTCCAAAGCGCGCTGTACGACGGCCGTCTCGGGGTGGCGCAGCAGGACGTAGCCGTCACCCTCGTAGCTCGAACTTGGAACACTCCCGACCTGCGGGAGCTTCTTCTCGACGACGAGATCACCGAGTTCCTTGGCGATCGCGTCCCATCCGTGCACGGCGGAGATGCGTTCTCCGCCACCCTGCGCGCGCAAGTAGGCGGCCCCTGTCGCGAAACGCCGTGGCGGGAGGTCGAACCCGTGGCCGGTCATGAGGCGCGCCCAGATCGCGTAGAAGTCGGTGTCGTGCGCCAGACTCAGCAATGACATGAACTGTGCGCCGGGTGGTCGTGCGCCTACCTCGCTGATCGCGATCGACCCATCGTTTCGACGAAACCACTCCATGTGGGAGATCCCGGTCGTCATACCCAGGGCCTCGAGCGCACGTGGGCCGTGTTCGAGGATCGGAGCGAAGGCAGGGACGTCGATCTCGCGGGGCAACAGGACACACCACTGGATCCAATCGGACTGGACGACCTCGAGCGGCGTCGGGCGATAGACGCAGACCGATCCGAACTCGTGACGGCCCCGAACTGAGATGGAATCGAAGGAGAACTCGCGGCCGTGGATGAACTCTTCGATGAGAAGCGGAGAGTTCGCGATCGGCGGTGTTTGTGCGAGATAGGCGTCGAGCTGCGCGACCTGGTCGACCCGCAGCGTGGACTTGGCGCCGGCTCCGGCCGGCGGCTTGACGACGACGGGATAGCCGATACGCGCGGCCATCGCGCGAGCCTCACTCGCGCTGCGCGCGAGTTCGTGGCGTGCGCAAGGCAGGTTGTGGGCGCGCAGGATGTCCTTCATGCGCGACTTGTCGCGAAAGTTGCGAGCGGCGTCGGGTGACAGCCCAGGCAATCGCAGGCGTGCCCTCGCTTCAGCGAGCGGCACCTGCGCCTGCTCGAGGATTCCGACCAAAGAGTGGATCGGCCCGCCGAAGGTCGGCGCGAGCCGAAGTGCGCCGTCGGCGAGTTGGTCGCCGTCGAGGGCATTCTTGATCTGCTCGAAGCCGACGATCGCCTCGCGGATGTCCTTCGGGATGCGCGTGATCGGCTCCTGGGACAGGACTGCGACGCGCACGCCGGGCACGGCGACGGTCGCGTCGAGAAATCGCATCGTGCTTTCCAGCGCGAAGGGGGCGGCGAAAACGCAGTGGTGCATCGCTACTCTTTGGCCTTGGGCCAGCGTCGAGTTGCGTGCATCGGACCGGCCCGAACCGTCGCCTTCAAGGCTCATGACCGATCCGCTCCGCATCTCACTGGTTTCCTCCGAAGTCACTCCGTTCGCCAAGACCGGCGGTCTCGCCGACGTCGTCGCGGGGCTGGGTCGCTGGCTCGGCAAGGCCGGACACGAAGCGAACGTGTTCATGCCGCTCTACGGCCAGGTGCGCAGCGGCGGCTTCGACCTGCATGAGGCCCGCGACGTCGGGCGATTGAAGATCCGCTTCGACGGCAGTGAGCACGAAGTCGGGGCGATGGTCGGCACGCTGCCGGACAGCAAGGTTCGGGTCTACTTTGTCGATTGCCCGACGATGTTCGCGCGCGATCGGCTGTATTCGTCGACGTACGCGGACGAGCACATCCGTTTCGGTCTGCTCTGCCGCGCGGCGATCGAATTCTGTCAGCGGCTGCAGTTCGCTCCGGACGTGTTTCACTGCAACGACTGGCACACGGCGCTCATCCCGCTCTATCTGCGGACCGTCTACGCGTGGGACGGAATGTTCCGCCGCACGAAGACGCTCCTGACGATCCACAACATCGGCTACCAGGGGCAATTCCCCGCCCGGGTCATCGAGGACCTGGGCCTGGCCGAGTCGCGAAGCCTGTTCCATCAGGACGATCTGCGCGATCGCAACGAAGTGAACTTCCTGAAGACCGGGCTCCTCTACGCCGACTGGTTGACGACGGTCAGCGAGAGCTACGCCCGCGAGATCCAGTCAGCCGAAGGCGGTCGGGGCCTCGATCCCGTGCTCCGGGCGCGCAGCAGCGCCCTCAGCGGAATCGTGAACGGCGTCGACTACGGTGATTGGGATCCCGAGAACGACCGCTGGCTCTCGGCACCCTTTTCGAACAAGAACCTGGCCGGGAAGGCCGTTGCCAAACGCAAGCTGCTCGATCGCTTCAATCTGCGCAGCGGCGACGATTCGATCGTGATCGGCATCGTGTCGCGCCTGACTTCGCAAAAGGGCTTCGATCTGCTGCCCGACACGCTCCCGGTCATCATGCGCGATGAGCGGGTCCGGCTGTGTGCGCTCGGCAGCGGGGAAGCGCGCTACGAGGACTACTTCCAGTGGCTACGCGATCAGCTCCCCGACCGGGTCGGCATCTACCGCGGCTATCACGAAGAACTCGCGCACTGGATCGAGGCCGGCTCCGACGTGTTCCTGATGCCGTCGCTGTTCGAGCCGTGCGGCTTGAACCAGATGTACAGCCTGCGGTACGGCACGGTCCCGATCGTGCGCCGTACCGGCGGCCTCGCGGACACGGTGCAAGACTGGAACCCGGCGACCGGCACCGGCACCGGCTTCGTATTCGACCGCTTCGATGCCCATGCGTTGCTGTCGACCATGCAGCGGACGATCGCCACCTGGGACGACAAGGCTGCATGGGCGAAGCTGATGGCAAACGGGATGGCCCAGGACTGGTCGTGGGATCGGCAGGGTCCCCGATACGTCGACCTGTATCGACGCATCGCGCGCTGACTCTTCCTTCCGCGGTCACGCTTCGCGAAGATCGGGAGCGATGCACGTGATCTTCGTCGAGCCGGCTTTCCCGCGAACCCAACGTGAACATGTTCGAGCGCTCGCCGCGGTGGGCGCTCGCGTGACCGGCATCGGCGAGCGATCTCCGGAAGTGCTGGATCCCGAACTTGCGTCCTGGCTGTCCGGCTACGTCCAGGTGAAGAGCGTGGTCGATGAGGCCGCACTCGAGAAGGCGGTTCGTTCGATTCAGGCGCGGGGTTGGGTCGACCGACTGGAGACCACGGTCGAGGCCCACGTCTTGCCGGTCGCGCGGGTTCGTGCGGCGACAGGAATCCAAGGAACGAGTGAGCGAACCGCGTTCCTGTGCCGCGACAAGGCCGCGATGAAGCATGCCTTGCGTGAGGCCGGGGTGCCGACGGCACAGTCTCGCGGAGTGTCCGATCTGGCGAGTGCTCGCGAGTTCGTCAATTCGATCGGTTATCCGGTCATCGTGAAGCCGCTGGCGGCGGCCGGGGCGGCGGGTGCGGTGCGCGTCGACGATGCCGCCGGATTGGAACGTGCGCTCGCCGAGCACGGCGTCGACCGTGGGACGGCGGTGGCGATCGAAGAGTTCATCGAAGGGCACGAGGGCTTCTGGGACACGGTGACGGTGGGAGGTCAGGTGCTCCACGAGTTCGCCTGCCATTACTACCCGAACGTGCTCGAGGCGATGCGAACGCGGTGGATCTCGCCGCAGATCGTCTGCACGAACCGGGTTGACGGGTCGGGCTACACCGAACTTCGCGCGATGGGGCGACGCGTTCTCGCGGCACTCGGGATCGAGACGTCGGCCACGCACATGGAGTGGTTCTTTGGACCCAAGGGTCTGAAGTTCAGCGAGATCGGCTGTCGGCCGCCCGGTGTTGGCGTGTGGGACGTCTACTCGGCTGCGAACGACAGTGATCTCTATGTGGAGTGGGCGCGCGCGATCGTGCACGGTGGAAGTCCGGCCAAGATGTCGCGGCGGTTCTCGGCAGGGATGATCGCGCTGCGTCCCGATCGCGACGGCCGAATCGTGGGTTACGACGGCTGGAATCAGATTCGCGCTCGCTACGCGTCCTGGATCGTCCGCGAGCATTTCCCGCCGATCGGCAGTGCGACTCAGCCAGTCGAGAACGGCTACCACGCGAATGCGTGGGTCGTCTTGCGTCACCCGGACTACGACGTTCTTCGCGAAGCTCTCGACGATGTGGGGCGCACCGTGAAGGTCCGCGCCCAGTGACTTCGTTGCAGTCGCCGCTCACCAGCCGTGAGCGGTGAACCACTCGACCAGGCGGTCCGCGTAGTAGGCGTGCGCCGCGGCGTTGGGGTGATTGTGCTTGGGCGCTCGGATCGCCCACTTGGTCGGCCATTCCCGCATGTCGAGAAAACACTCGAGGCGGTCGAGGCCCGCGTCGGCTGCTGCTTTGGCGATCTCAGGGACGCCCTGGCCGGGGCCCTCACCGATCGTGTCGAAGAGCAGGATGGGCACACTTCCTGCCTCGCCCTGGAACGCACGGAACGCGAAGGGGAACGCGGCCAGAGCTTCGGGTGACGATCGAATCCCGATCCAGTAGTCGCCGCCCATCTCGGCGCCGCGAACGCGTTGTTGTAGGACGTGGACGAGACGTGCGGCGTAGCTGACGTTCAGCCAATCCGGGAGCGGCCCTGGGCCGGGCTTGCGCTGCTCTTTGGGAATCACTTCGAGCACCGGCACGTCGTTGAACACGAGTGGGATGACGACGTGATCCGGCCCGTATCGCATCGCCTCGTTCTGCAGCACGATCAGGTAGTCGCCCAGTCCGCGACCCGGTCCAGACAGGTTGATCACTTCGACTCGACGCCTGCCGAAGGGCGCGGCCTTCACGTTGAGCTTGGTCTCGAGCAAGCGTGGAAAGCACTCCGACTCTGCGACGCCCCAACCGAAGGGCACAGAGTCGCCGACGACCACGATGCGGTAGACGTCCGGAGGTTTCTCGTACGGAACCAACGGCGTGCGGTACCCGCGCTCGTTGATGTCGAAGGTCTGGCCGAGGAACTCGATGTGTGCGCTCGGGGTCAGGTAGAACGAACTGAGCGCGGGAGCGATGGGCCGTGTATCGCGCAGGGCGCGCGCGAAGTCACGCACGGCATCGTCGTCGCGGTAGTGGTAGGGGTCGAAGATGCGAAGGCCCAACTCCAGAGCCAGCGCGGCGAGCAGGAGCCCAACCGTCAAGCCGAGGAGTCGACGAAGGATGCGACGGGGCGGACGCGTCACAGTTTTCCGAGGGTCAGGCTGCCGCCGTTGGAGAGAACGAGACCCCGACCGTTCGTGTCGATCGCGACCCATTGCGCGTGGATCGTGGTCGCGAGCAGCGAGCCCGAGGCGGGAATGCCGAGTGGAAGTTGGATGGAGCCACCCGCGTTCGCGGTGGCGAACACGCCGAATACGGGCAACACGAGGGCGGTGCAACCGGCGAGACCGGCAGCCGACAGGTCGATCGCGTGGCGCTGAACGTCGAGATTCAAGACCGCGGGGGCGAGCCCGGGGACTCCGACGAGTCCGACGTTGAAGGTTTGGCCGATCAGCGGCTGTCCAGCACCGAACAGCAGTGCGAACTGACCGGTCGAGCCGATGCAGCCTTGACCGTAGACCTCGAAAGATCCCGGCCAGACGCTGCCGAACAGGATCGCGGCCCATTCCGGGTGGTCGACGAAGGGATTTCGATTGCCTTGGAACGAGTACACCACGTCATTGCGCCGTCGTTCATTCGCGTCGGGCGGATCCAGACGATTCCAGGCGAGCAAGGTGGAGAGAATGCCCATGTAGGCGATGGGCTCGTTGGAGCCGGTGTTGCGGCTCGCGATCAGATTGCGGTCGTCGGTGAGGATCAGATCCGGCTCGCTGAAGCCGGTGCCGCCGTGGACTCCGCCCTCGTAGCGGATGTCCATGTAGAGGAGCGCGCGGGCGACGTCACCGCGGCGGTCCGACCAAACTTGCCACCGCCCCGTGGTGAACGATCCGGTCGACCAGTTCGCGTTGCCCGGGAAGATGCCGTTGGTACCGCCTTCGATTGGGTACTCGGTATTGCCCGGCGCGGCATCCTGGAATGGCTTGTTGCTGCGAGCGGCGTTGTAGGCGGAATCGCAGAGAAACAGGTGGTGACAGTCAGTGAAGGGATAGTTCCGACCGTCGTCGTCCGGGATGCCGTAGCTGCGCGGCCAGAGGTGCTCCCGATCGTAGTCGTTGTTGCCGCCGCCGACCTTGGCGTAGCTCCGATTGCGATAGAGGTCACGGATCCGCGCCGCGTTCGCCGGATCTTGATCTGCTGATTCCAGTACGTTCCAGGTGTCGATTGCCGTCGCTGTGTAAGGGATGCGCTGATGGTCGTCGATGACCGCGTGGAGGGTCGCCCGCAGCGATTGCGCGGACGTCGGATCGACGGTGTCGTAGTAACCGGGAGGTCCCTGCGCGATGACGGGATGGAGGACGAGCGCGAAGGCGAAGGTCCAAGACCCCGCCGAGACGAGAAACGACATGAGAAGCGCAAGGATAGCCGATCGGCTCCTCGGCACGGAACAGACGCCAGCCATCCCCTGGCTCGAGCGGTCGCGTGGCAGCCTTGCAATGGCGACTTCCGGCGCAGCCGATTGCCGGCACGAAGCATGCGCTCTCGCCGATCGCGGCGCTTGCTCAGCGGTGTTGTTCGTCGGCGCGGCGGGCTGATTCCAGCAGCAACTCCCGCGGTCGCATCTGCAATTTCCCGTCGTGCGAGGACCGCGACTCGGGAACGAACGCGTAGGCGACCTCCGGCTCCGCAGACAATCGTTCGAAGCTCTCGAGCAGTTGCGTCTGCAGAACTTGTTCCAACTGCTTCGTCGTGACCATGCCCGCGCGCGTCAAGCACTCCCCCAAGGGGGTCCTGGTCGAACGACTCATGTCCAACGACTCTTGGATCTGAAGCTCATCGACGAAGCCGAGGCGAACCAAGAGATCCCCGATCCGCGTTCCGGGCGGCGGGGCCTCCGAAACCGATGCGACCACGACGCCCCGGTCGAAGAGGAAGCGGACTTTCTCTTGGGGTGCCTGGACATGGAGCCAGCCGCTCTTGCGGCCACCTTCGATCATGGCGAACACCGCCGTGAGCGGCATCGAACCGGTCGTCCCTTGGATGCTCGAACTGCCGGTCAGAGTGTTCGAGAGAGCGTCGAGCAGCTGGTGTCGGGGAATGGCCAACGGCCGGCTTGGCGATGCGCCAGCGCTCGATCGACTCCGTTCGAACTCGCGGCGGACCCACTCCACGAACTCCGTCGCGTCTTCGTCCTTCGACGGCGGCGTCGGTCGAGGTGGTTCCGGGCGCGCGGCCGGCGCAACTCTGGTCTGTGCCGGGAGGGTTGGGGTCACGAAGCTCGAGGTGAGGCCGAAGCCCGAGGTGTGCTGGCTGGGCGCCGTCGGATTGGGCGTCTGAGTCAGCACGCTCTCGATCAACTGCGTGAGACGAGTCAACGGCGGGATCAAGCGTCGCAGCGCTTCCCGATCCTGCGACAGGAACTGCTCCGGCGCAGGACGAGAGACAGCGATCATGTCGCAGAGGCCTTGGGCGACCCGCTGGAGTTCCTCGCAGTAAGCGGAGAACACCGACGGTGTGCTCACAACGTCGCCGCGGGGATCTGCGTGAAGTGGGATGCCGTTCAGCATGCCTCTGCGATGGTCAATGAGATCGGGTCGAAGTTGCCGGGATCCGGAAAGCCGGCGACGGCAAGTTGGACCTCAGTCCTCAATCGGAATTCGCGAAGCTGCCACCTGAGCCGGTCTGACGGACAATCATCGAATCGGCAGACGTGCGGTGTGTCCCCGAGTCGGATGGCGACCGAGCCGAGACCGCCAGCGATCCCGTTCCCGGTGGCCTTGAGCACTGCCTCCTTGAGCGTCCATGTGCGCCAGAACGCGGTCGTGATGGAGTCCGGCGCCAGCGCGGCCAGGGCCTCGTTCTCCTCTGGGGCCAGGAATCGATCGATGCGACGGGCCGGGAGGTTGCGAGCGAGGTCCTCGAGGTCGATTCCGATCCGACCGCCGTGCGCAATCGCGACGGCGACGACCCCGCCGCCGTGGCTCGCGTTGAAGTCGAAGGTGGGATGAAGGGGTGGAGTGGGGCGAGCCAGCGTGGGGCGGCCATGAGGGCCTTCGCCAAGACGGATCTCGGCCGGCGTGGTCCCGAGTGCCGTTGCGATGGTCTTGCGCAACAACCAGCGACCCAGCAGGAACTCCCTGCCTCGTTCCGGGACCAGCAGGCGATCGTGGCGGTCGCGTTCGGGGCCCTGGAGCCACGCGCGCGATTCGTCGAGCCAAGTGGGATTGGCGTTCGCCGTGACGAGCCAGTGAACCTCGATTCGCATGTCGAGACTTCACAGTAGCGCCGCGACGTCCGCGGCTCGAAGGCCGCAGGCCTCAGACCGACTCGGTCGGCGGATTGCCGGGACCGTCCTGCGGCCGTTCTTTCAGGTCGCTCAGGACTGCGGTGGCGTTCACCCGAACGTGGTCGTCGATCAGTTCGCCAGTGGTGGGCACGAAGGCGAAGGCGGCGCGGGTGGCGTAGTAGGCTCGCTCGAGTCGGGCATGCACCTGGATCGTCAGCGCCCGGACCAGTTGCGGGATGCTGAGGAACTGCTCGTCCACGAGCAGGCGGCCCAGCGGCTTCTGCTCGCGTGCACAGCGATCCAGCAACGATTGCAGATGACGTCGTGGGATGACTCCCATCTGCTCCAAGATCTCCCCGAGGCGCTGTGCGATCGGTTGATTGTCGCTCGAGGTGGCGACCACCATTCCATCGACGAACACGAAACAGAGATGTTCGTCGGTCGACCGGACGTGCAAGCAGCCTGTTCGGCGGAAGCGAACCAAGAGGTCGAAGACGCGCGGCAGCGGCATCGACTGCGAGGTGCCGCGGAGCGTCGGTTCGGACTTCAAGAGCGCCAGGAGCGCTTGTTCCAGATCCGCGAGGGTGCGTTGTCCGGGCGCCGAAGTCGTCGTGGGAGAACCCGAGGTCGCCGGGCGAGCGACCGGCGTCGGCGTCACCGTCCGACCGGCATTGTGAGAATGACCGGTCGTGTAGGCCGTCTTCGGCTTCGCCATCGGCCGCTGCATCCACGAGGAGTACTCAGTTCCGCGATCGAGGAAGCCGCCCGAAATGGTGTCGGCGACGGTGGCATGGACGGCCGGTCCCGCGAGCGCGGAGAGTCGTCGGCGCATGTCCCCAAGCTCCGGATTCGCTCCTGCGGGAGCGTGGGGAGTTTGCGGCGAGACCGCGGGCGGCGCTGTCGGATTCGTCCCCTGACTCGTCCCGCCGTCGCTCGCCTGGCCCGCGGCACGACCGCGGCGCTCCTCAACCCGTGTCGAGAGTTGCGCCAGGCACGCGGAGAGGCTCGTGAGCGTCTGGCCATCACTCGGCGAGTTCAGGTCCGATCGACGATCCATGATGTCCAGGATCGCGACGATCGCTTCAGACAGCCGCCCAAACTCCTCGGTGTAGGCCTGGAGCAGTGATGGGGTGGCTGAAGATGGAGTCTTGGGTTGCGGCGTCATCAGATGACCAAGTGGGTCATCGGCATGCTCGTGGTCCCATGGTGAGCCGAATTCGCCCCAAGGACCTCGAGCCGGGACGCGCGGGTGCGACGCGGCGGCCCATGCGCCGCCGTAGACACCCCCTACATCCTTCGCCGGCTCAGGCGATCGTCACCGACGGATCGAGATACACGTTCTGGATGGTCTCGAGGATCTGCACGCCCTCGGCCATCGGGCGTTGGAACGCCTTGCGGCCGGAGATGAGACCCATTCCGCCGGCGCGCTTGTTGATGACCGCAGTGCGCGCGGCTTCGGCGAAGTCGTTGTCGCCGGACGCGCCACCGGAGTTGATGAGCGGCACGCGACCCATGTAGTTGTTCGCGATCTGATAGCGGCACAACTCGATGGGGTGGTCGCCCGGAGTCAGGTCCGAATAGATCTTCTTGTGGGTCTTGCCGTACTTGAGCGCGTTGTAGCCGCCGTTGTTCTCCGGCAGCTTCTGCTTGATGATGTCGGCTTCGATCGTCGCGCCGAGGTGATTCGCTTGTCCGGTCAGGTCAGCAGCGGCGTGATAATCGACGCCGTCCTTCTTGAAGCCGCTGTTGCGGAGGTAGCACCATAGGACGGTCACCAGGCCCAGCTCGTGGGCGGCCTGGAACGCGTCGGCGACTTCGCGGAGTTCGTCCATCGACGCATCACCGCCGAAGTAGATGGTGGCGCCGACCGCGACGGCCCCGAGATCGAAGGCCTGTTCGACCTGTGCGTACATCACCTGGCGGAACTTGTTCGGCATGGTCAGGAGCTCGTTGTGGTTGAGCTTGACCATCAGCGGGATTCGGTGCGCGTAGCGGCGACTCACCATGCCGAGTACGCCGAGCGTCGTGGCGACCGCGTTGCAGCCGCCCTCGATCGCGAGCTTGACGATGTTCTCGGGATCGAAGTAGATCGGATTCGGAGCGAAGGATGCGCCGGCGGCGTGTTCGATGCCTTGATCCACGGGCAGGATCGACACGTAGCCGGTGTTCGCGAGCCGACCGTGGCCGAGGATCGCCTGGAAGTTGCGCAGCACGTTGGGCGAGCGGTCGCTCTGGAGCAGGATGCGCTCGACGAAGTCCGGGCCGGGCAAGTGGATCTGGGACTTGGGGAAGCCCTTGGCTTGGTAGCCGAGCAGATGTTCGGCGTCGGCGCCGAGCAGGTCGTGGATCTTGGTCATGACGTCTTCGGAGAATGGGTGCGAGAGGGGAAGTCGAGGAGCTCCGCTTGCCCGGTCGTGTCGAGCACGCGTTGCCACACCGGAGCATCTCGGGGGATGCAGCGTGGCGTCGCGACTGCGAGCGGGATCGGCACGTGCGTGTAACGGCCGTTGCCGCGACCGATCATGAGGCCCGTGCGGCCGGTCATCGCGGCGTGGACGGAGTGTTGCGCCAGCGCCGTGCACAGCTCGGCGTCCTGACTGTTCGCCGGCATGCTGCGGACGATGTAGCTGGGATCGATGTACTTGAGCGCGATCGGAACTTGTCGTGCCTTGAAGTGACTGCGAATCTCTTCGCAGAGGAAGGGTCCGATATCGGCGAGTTTGGCGTTGCCCGAGGCGTCCCTCGTGTTCGCGGCATCCGCGATCAGATCCTGTCCGAACCCTTCGGCGACCGCGATCACCGCATGTTGGCGCGAGGCGAGGCGCTTCTCCAAGGCGCGAAGCAGGCCGCGTTCGCCGTCGAGTCGCACCGGGAACTCCGGTACGAGGCAGAAATTGACGTCGTTGTTGGCCAGGGTGGCATAGGCCGCGATGTAGCCGGCATGGCGACCCATGAGCTTGACGACCGCGATGCCGTTCCAGACGCCCCGAGCCTCCGCATGGGCGCCGGCGATGACCATGTCCGCCGCTTCGACCGCTGTCGCCAGTCCAAACGATCGTTCGATCCAGTGGAGATCGTTGTCGATCGTCTTCGGAATGCCGATCACCGCGATGGGGATGCGTCGTTCGCGCAATCGAGCTTCCAGTGCAGCGGCGCCGCGGAGCGTGCCGTCGCCGCCGACCGTGAACAGGATGCCGATTCCCTCGCGGAGCAGGGTGTCGATCATGCCGTCGAGATCCTGCGGTCCGCGCGAGGTGCCGAGGATGGTGCCGCCGGTGTCGTGGATGCGGGAGACGTGATCGGGGTCCAACTCCAGGGGCGGTACCGGCGACTGCGGCGACAGACCCAGGTAGCCGAAGCGGAATCCGAGGATCCTGCGCACGCCGTACTGGTGCCAGAGCGTGAGCGTCAGCGCGCGGATGACGTCGTTCAGTCCCGGGCACAGCCCGCCGCACGTGATGATTCCGGCGGCGACCTTGCCCGGTTCGAAGTAGACCGTGTCGCGTGGCCCGGCGACCTCGAAGCTCGGGGGCATCTCGCCACGGGCGAGCAAGGGGCCGATGCGATCGACTTCCGCTTGCACGAGGACGCGCTCGTCGTCGCGGATGAACCGCGAGCGACGTGCACGCAACGGCGATGGGAAACGTGCCTCGCCCAGGCGATGGATATCGCTCGGGCCGGGAAGTTCACTCGTCATGCGGGACGTCGCTTCAGACCTGCGGGCCGGCGGCGCGAATCGCCTCGCTGGCGTGGTCGGCGTACTTCTTGAAGTTCTCGTGGAAGAGCATCGCGAGCTTGCGCGCGGTGTTCTCGTACGCAGCCTTGTCCGCCCACGTGTTCTTCGGGATCAACACATCGTCCGGGACATTCGCACACCGGGTTGGGACGGCGAGCCCGAAGATGGGATCCTTGACCTTCGGCGCGGACGCCAAGGAGCCGTCGTGGATCGCATCGATGATCGCTCGGGTGTAACGAAGCGACATGCGCTTGCCCACACCATGCGCGCCGCCGGACCAACCGGTGTTCACGAGCCAGGCTTTCGCGCCGCTCGATCGGATCCGTTCTGCGAGCAGCTCGGCGTACTTCGCCGGATGCCACACCATGAAGGCCGCCCCGAAGCACGCCGAGAAGGTCGCCTCCGGATCCTTCACGCCCATCTCGGTGCCGGCCACCTTGGCCGTGTAGCCGGAGATGAAGTGATACATCGCCTGCTCCGGTGTGAGCTGGCTCACCGGCGGGAGGACTCCGAAGGCATCGCAAGTGAGGAAGATCACGTTGCGCGGGTGACCACCCACGCACGGGATCTTGGCGTTGGGGATGTATTCGACCGGGTACGAGCAGCGCGTGTTCTCGGTGATCTTGGCGCTGGTGTAGTCGACGGCCCGCGTGTTCGGATCGAAGATCACGTTCTCGAGGACCGAACCGTAGCGGATCGCGTCGTAGATCTCGGGTTCGCTCTCCTTCGACAGATTGATCGCCTTCGCGTAGCAACCGCCCTCGATGTTGAACACGCCGTGATCGGTCCAGCAGTGTTCGTCGTCGCCGATGAGCTTGCGGCGGGGATCCGCGGACAGCGTGGTCTTCCCGGTGCCGGACAGGCCGAAGAAGATCGAGACGTCGCCGCCGGTGCCCTCGTTCGCCGAGCAGTGCATGCTCATGATGCCTTGCTTCGGCATCAGGTAGTTCATGATCGTGAACACGCCCTTCTTCATCTCTCCGGCGTACTGCGTTCCCAGGATCACGAACTCACCCCGCGAGAAGCTCAGGTCGACGCTGGTGCTCGAGCTCATCTCGTTGGTCAGCGGATTCGCCGGGAACAGCCCCGAGTTGAAGATCACGTAGTCCGGCTTGCCGAAGCTCGCGAGCTGCGAGACCGTCGGCCGAATCAGCATGTTGTGCATGAACAACGCGTGATAGGCGTTGATGCAGATGATGCGGACCTTGATGCGGTAGCGCTCGTCCCAGCCCGCGAAGCCGTCGACCACGTAGAGCTGATCGCGAGTGTTGAGGAAGTCGATCGCTCGCTGCCGGTTGATGAGAAAGGTCTTCTCGCTGAGCTTGATGTTGACGCTGCCCCACCAGATGTCGGCGTTGCTCGGGGCTTCGTCGACGATGCGCTTGTCCTTGGGCGACCGACCGGTCTTCTCTCCGGAGAAGGCCAACAGCGCACCGCTACCGGCGACCTGCCCTTCGTTCCGTCGGATGGCCTGTTCGTAGAGCACCGCCGGGTTGGCGTTGCGAAGGACGTTCTTGACGTGGATGCCGTAAGGACTGAGGTCGACGGACGACATGGGGAGGGAGGCGAAGGTGGCGAAAGGGGCTCGGT
>JBFXDD010000001.1:310690-314651 GCA_050181465.1 Planctomycetota bacterium | reverse complement strand
CGTCGTCGCGAGATCGCCGCAGGTCGATGTCCGGCAAGGAGCTGCGTCGGTCGACGACCGAAGCGTAGCTGTAGCTACGCTGCCAGGGAGGAGCCGACGTAGCGACGACGCTGGGCGCGACTTGCGGCGATCGCAGTAGACGTTCACGAATAATCCGGGCTAGGCTGGCTGGGATGGCAGTTCTCGGCTGGCTGTTCTCGGGGTCGCGTGCGCGGCGGATGGAAGTCGTCGCTCGGTGTGTCGTGGTGGCGGGCGGGATGTTCGGCACACTCGCCGCCCAATCGACTCGCGCTCCGAACATCGTCCTCATCGTCGCTGACGATCTCGGCTACGGCGAACTCGGCTGCTACGGGCAGACCAAGATCCGCACTCCCAATCTCGATCGATTGGCAGCCGAGGGCCTTCGCTTCACCCAGGCCTACAGCGGCGCCCCGGTTTGCGCCCCGGCTCGGTGTGTGTTGCTGACCGGAACCAGCAGCCCCTTCGCCGAGATCCGCGACAACCAAGAGGTGAAGCCGGAAGGCCAGTGGCCGATCTCTGCCGCGGTTCCGACCTTGCCGGGGATTCTCCGCGCGGCCGGCTACGCGACCGGCGGCTTCGGCAAATGGGGGCTCGGGATGGTCGGATCGACTGGCGATCCCAACGCGAAGGGCTTCGATCGCTTCTTCGGCTACAACTGCCAACGGCAAGCCCACACCTACTATCCGCAATGGCTGTGGTTGGACGGCGAGCGGTTGTGGCTCGACAACCCGGTCGTGCCGGGCCACGGCAAGATCGAGTCCGCCGCCGACGGTTACGAGCGTTTCGTCGGCCGCGAATACGCACCGCAACGCATTCTCGCGGCAGCGAAGGGATTCCTCCGCGCGCACGCGTCGCGACCCTTCTTCCTCTACTTGCCCTTCGTCCAGCCTCACCTCGCGATGCAGCCGCCTCGAGAGTTGGTCGAGACCTATCCCGAGGAATGGGATCGTGAGCCGTACCTGGGCGGCCGGGGCTACGTGCCGCACCCGCGGCCGCGCGCGGGCTATGCCGCGATGATCAGCGATCTCGATCGGCAGGTCGGGGAGGTTCTGGGGCTGCTCGACGAACTCGGTCGACGGCAGGACACCCTGGTGATCTTCACGAGCGACAACGGCCCCACGCACGACGTCGGTGGGGTCGACACGGAGTTCTTCGACTCGGCCGGCGGGCTTCGCGGCCGGAAAGGGAGCGTCTACGAGGGCGGGATTCGCGTGCCCATGATCGTGCGATGGTCGGGCACCGTCGTCGCCGGCAGCACGAGTGACGACCTGATCGCCGCAGAGGACATCATGGCGACGTGTTTGGATCTCGCCGGCTCGGACCGTCCCGCCACTTCTGACGGCGTCAGTTTCGCTGCTCGACTCACCGGTCGCGGCGAGTTCCAGCCGCGGCGGACGCTTCGGATGGAGTTCCGCGGCTACGGCGGTCAGAAAGTCTGGCGCGACGGCAGTCGAAAGGCCGTGCTCCGCGACATCCAGAAAGGCAACTCGGCGATCGAGGTCTATGACGTGGCCGCCGATCGTGCGGAAGTGACCGACCTCGCCTCGCAGGATCCGGACTTCGTCGCGCGAGCTCGCGAAGTCTTTCGCACCGAGCGAGTCCCGAGTGAGGTGTTTCCCTTGCGGGGATACGACCCGCAGGACCGGTCGGGGCGTTGACCGTCGCGTGTCCATCGTGAATCCTTCCGAGATCGATCGGTAGCGCGGCTGCTGCCGTCATCTCGCTGTTCTCGCCGAAGTCCTCAGAGACCATGGGAATCTTCCAGAAGCTACGCGCCGAATTCATCGACATCATCGAGTGGTTGGATGACACCAACCACACCTTGGTCTGGCGCTTTCCGCGCTACCACAACCAGATCAAGAACGGCGCGATGTTGATCGTGCGTCCGGGGCAGTTGGCGGTGTTCGTCCACGAGGGCAAGCTCGCCGATGTCTTCGAACCCGGAACCCATCAGCTCGCTACGCGCAATCTGCCGATCCTCAGCACGCTCCAAGGCTGGAAGTACGGCTTCGACAGCCCCTTCAAGGCCGAGGTCTACTTCGTCAGCACGCGCACCGTCACCGATCTCAAGTGGGGAACGCCGAATCCGATCATGCTGCGCGATCCGGAGTTCGGTCCGATCCGGCTCCGTGCCTTCGGCACCTACACGCTGCGAGCGCAGGATCCGCGGCGACTCCTCGAGGAGTTGGTCGGCACCGACGGCGTGTTCGAGACCTCGGAACTCGAGACTCTGATGCGCGGCATCATCAGCCAATCGCTCGCCGACAGTCTCGGTCGGAGCGACATCGCCGCGCTGGACCTCGCGCGGAACTATCAGAACCTCGCCGACGAGTTGCGTCGGATGATCATCGAGCGGATCGATGACGAGTACGGGCTCGATGTGCCGCAGCTCTTCATCGTCAACATCTCGTTCCCAGAGGAGGTCGAGAAGGCTCTCGATGCGCGGACGTCGATGGGCGTGTTGGGCGATCTCGGGCGCTTCCAGCAATACCAGATGGGCCAGGCCATGACCCAGGCCGCTTCCAACCCTGCCGGCGGCGGTAGTGAAGGGCTAGGGATGGGCATGGGGTTCGCCATGGCGAACCAAATGGTTCGCGGATTCGGCGGCGGTGGATCCGCGGCGCCGCCGCCACCGCCCTCGCTCAGTTTCCACGTGGCACAGGGTGGTCAGGCAGTGGGGCCGTTCGACTTGGCCCAGCTCTCGCAGATGGTTCGCAACGGTCAACTTCGTGCCGACACTTTGGTGTGGAGTGCAGGCATGGCCGGCTGGACCCCGGCGAATCAGGTGAGTGCGCTGAGCGCCTTGTTCGGCCCGGCGGCGCCGCCGCCGCTGCCGAACTGAGTAGCCGACGGATCGTCGATCGAGACCGACACCGAGCATGGACCGAGCCGAAGGCCGAAGCGTCACGACCCAAGGCGAGTTGCCGCCCGCGCTGGATGGGCGTGCTCGGGTGTTCCCGTGCTCGGGTTGTGGTGCGCAACTCGAGTTCAACATCGACGCGGGTCAGCTGCGGTGTCCGTTCTGTGGTGCCGAGCAGGACCTCGGCATCGATGCGGACGCTCAGATCGAAGAGCAGGACTTGGAGACGGCGTTGGCGCACGAGGCCGATCGGCGCAAGGGTGCCTCGGCTGCGGCCGGCCGCCCCGAGTCGGCGCGGCGGGAAGTGCGGTGCGAGGATTGTGGTGCGACGACCAGCTTCGTCGGCACGCTGACCAGCAGCGATTGTGACTACTGCGGTGCGCCACTCGTGGTCGAGAACGCACACGTCGCCGAGGACCGCGTCCCCGCCGACGGGGTGCTCCCGTTCTCCCTCGCGAAGGAGACGGCCCAGTCCAACCTGCAGCGCTGGATCGGCTCGCGATGGTTCGCTCCGACGGGCTTCCGAAAGCTGGCGATCGACGGCCGATTTCACGGTGTCTATCTCCCGTACTGGACCTTCGACGCTCTCACGTTCACCCGCTACGTCGGCGAGCGCGGGGATCACTATTGGGTGACCGTCCGTCACGGCAATCAGACCCGGCAGGAACGCCGCACGCGGTGGTCGCCCGCCTCGGGGTCCTTTCGACGATTCTTCGATGACGTCCTCGTCCCGGCGACGCGATCGGAGGCCACCGGTTTGCCGATGAAGTTGATCGTCGGGCTGGACCCGTGGCCGCTCGATCGCTCGTTGCCGTTCACCGACGCAGCGTTGGCCGGGTTCTCCGCGCGGACGTACGACCTCGATCTAGCGGGCGGCTTCCGTCTTGGTCGCAGTCGGATGGAGAGCGCGCTCGACGCGGACGTCCGGCGGCGAATCGGGGGTGATGAGCAGCGCGTCCATTCGCGACAGTCGCAGTATTCCGCACTGACCTACAAGCACCTGCTGCTCCCGGTCTGGCTCCTTACCTATCGATTTCGGGGCAAGCCCTATCGGGTCGCCGTGAACGGAGTCACCGGTGA
>JBFXDD010000001.1:307521-310590 GCA_050181465.1 Planctomycetota bacterium | reverse complement strand
GCGCTCACGCGCGACGTCAGCTCCGCCGCGATCGCTGAGCTTGCCGGTCAGCTTCGTTCGGTCGCGGCCGAGCCGCCGCGCTGATCAGAACCGGATCCATCGCTCCCCGTCGGGCGAGCGATAACTTCGGTCTGCTTTCGGACTGCCGCTCTCGGCGCGCTGCGTCGCCGCACCCGGCGACGGGGCGCGATCGAGCCCGGCATAGGTAGCGATCAGATTTCGCGTATAGACGCGCACGCCGTCCCGCGTGATGCAGAACACCGATCGGCCCGGCGGCTGCAGCGTCTTGGGCCAGGCGTAGACCTCCGTCTGTCCCTCGACTCTCGGTTGGCCGGGTGCCGCCGGTTCCGACGGACGCAGCGCCACGCGAAACAGGTAGTGCCGATTGGCGAAGGTCGGCGATTGGCCGGGGACTCGCTCGAGCAACTGCGGCAAGTCGCTCTGCGGCTGATCGGCCGATCGACAGTTCGCGCGCAGGCGCTCGGTCCATGCCGTGAGGTCGCCGTCGTTCAGGTCGTCGAGAGTGGGTGACTTCGGCAAGAGGCGGCGCATCTCGATCGCCACTTCCAGCGCGCGGTTCTCGACCCGTGCCACGCGACGTCCGGTGATCGACGGCAGGAAGCAAGCGACGCCGAGTGTGACGCTCAAGGCGAGGACGATGCTGTTGCCGAGATCGGGTAGGCGCACGCTTGGCGAGCGTAGCGCGGCGGCGTGGTCTCTGCGCTATGGTCGCGTGTGGTGTTCGAGACACTCCTCGCCGTTCTACCTCCCGAACTCGTCGAGGTGCTCGCCTCGGCTCGCGCGAGCGGCTTGCGGGTCTGGCTGGTAGGCGGCACCGTGCGGGATGCCTTGCTCGGTCGCGTTCCACTGGATCTCGACCTGGCGAGTGAGTCGTCTCCGAGCGACTTCGCTGCGCGACTACCAGACTCCGCGACCCATTTGGTCCAGACCACGCTGGGGGCATGTTCGTTCCGACTGGGCGACCGCGAGGTGGTCCACACGACCTTTCGGATCGAATCCGACTATGGACCCGATCGACGTCCGCGAGATGTGCGCTTCGTGTGCGATCCGGTGCTGGACGCGCAGCGACGTGACTTCACCGTCAACGCGATCTACGTCGATGTGCTCGGGCGTTCGATCCTCGATCCAACCGACGGGAGCCACGACCTCGCAGTTCGTCGATTGCGGACCATCGGCGATCCCCGCCGTCGATTCGCCGAGGATCCGCTGCGGATTCTTCGCGGCGTCCGATTCGAGGCGGATCTCGGACTCGACCCCGCCATCGCCACCAGTGCCGCGATGGCGGAGTTCGCACCGAAGGTCGGTGGGCTGGTCGTCGGGCGACAGTACGACGAACTACGCGGCATCGTCGCGGCCGCCGACTGGCGTCGCGGAGTTTGCCGGCTGATCGATCTCGGTGCTTTCGACGTGTTGCTCCCGGAACTGGCAGGCGAAGCGAGCGACGTTCGCACCCGGGTCGGATCGGTCGGGACGGCGGCCGATGTCCCGGCTCGCTGGATCGCTCTGTTCGGCGATGCGGAGCGCGCGGTGGCCGCACTCACACGTCTGACGGCGCCGCGCCGGGACCGGCGCGCGATCTCGATTCGATCGTGATCGACGGCGGAATCGCCGGTGCCATCGACTGGGCGGGCCAGGCTTCGTCCGGGCGACAGGTCAAGGGTCAAGGCCGGCCGCGCACGTTCTCGATGAGTCGTCCGAGAGCTCGTCACCGGGATCCTTCGGCACGACGCTCGTGTGGGGACGCGATGAACGACAACTTCCAGCACTTCGAGAACTTCCGTCGCGAGCGCAACCGCCGCCGGCTGGAGGGTGGTCCTCGGCGCGATCTGGGCGACAGCGCGAACGTGCTCCGTCAGATCGAAGCTGCGGAACAACGCGAGGTCCGCGACCAACAGCTCACGCGCGAGGTGCACGAGTTCTTCGCCGCTGCGACCAAGCAGGCTGCGAGCATCGTGCAGAACGTGACGGAAGGTGCGGAGGCCGAGCTGACTGCCTCCGTGGGCCGCGAGATGTCGGAGTTCCTGCGCGACACGATCCGTCGCGCGCAGGAGTTCATGACGGTGGTGCAGGTCGAGGCTCGCCGTGGAGTCGGCAAGAAGGACCTCGAGCCGCACATGCAGAACATCGTGGGCCCCGTTCTCGACGGCTTCCGGTGCGCGGGTTCCCCGGCGACCGCCGAGCAGCACCTGGGGCAGGACCCCTTCTCGACGGAACTCGCGGGCCTCGAGTCGAGCGAGCTCGTCGACCTGCCGGCGGCGCGGACGCCGCAGTTGCAGCACGACGAAGACGTGGAGCTGCCACCGGTCCAGAATCCCTTCGCCTCTCTCGAACCGCGGCCGTTGCGTCTCTCGCTGCCGGAGGCACCGAGCCTGGCCGAGGAGTTGCCGCGACCGTCGGCCGACGACATCGATCCGACGAGCGTCGCGACCCTCGACGGCGACCCGTTGCAGGGATGGTTCCGCAAGCTCAGCGGGGACCACGATCGCGTCAAGGACGCGCTTCGAGTGTTGGTGCGCGCAAGTCTGATGACCAAGGACGAAGCGCGCGCCATCTGGCTCGCGACGACTTCCTGAGTGCGTGGCGACGCGACCGGCGCGTCACTCAGGTGACGGCGAGGTGGCGGGCGAGTTGCCGGGCGACGATCGTCACCGTGAAGATTGCGGCGGCTTCGATCGGTCGTCCCGCGCCGAGCGTGAGGAGCGACGTGTAGAGCATCGTGCCGAGGATCAGGGCGACCATCGCGGCGCGAATCCGGGCAGCGTCCCATTCCGTCGCGGTCTGGGTGTCCTTCAGTCGCTGAAGGAACACGATCGCGAGCAAGGCACCGATCGCGACCGGGATCGCAGGCGCCGGCGTGACGCTCAGAGCGAGCAGTGCGGCGAAGGGCGGCACGGTGATCAAGGCGCGCACGGCCTTCCGTGGCGGGCGCTTCTCGTCTTCGAGCACGCCGAGCATGGTCAAGGCGGCGATGTAGACGAAGTATGCCGCCCCGGCAGCTTCCAAGGCGGTGGTTCCGCCGAAGGTGCCGGTAACCGCGAGCGGCGCGGA
>JBFXDD010000001.1:249355-307421 GCA_050181465.1 Planctomycetota bacterium | reverse complement strand
ACGCGCGCACTCATCGGTGCCCCGCGAACTTTCTCGATCAGAAGGAACAGCAGGTGACCACCATCGAAGAGCGGGATCGGCAGCAGGTTCACGACGGCGAGGTTGAGGGACAGGATCGCCAACCAATAGAGGAGCTCGACCCAGCCCTGGCGAACTTGGCGATACGTGACGACCGAGATACCGACGATGCCGCTCAGGTTCCGTGCCGACACTTCACCGGTTACGAGCCGCTTCAAAGTGACGTAGAGCTGCCGAATCATGTCGATGGAGGCGACATATCCGCGGTGTAGGGCATCGGTGAAGCTGTCTGCCCGCACGGTCTCACGCAAGGGTGTGAGTTCGGGCAAGAAGCCGAGATCGGGCAGATCGAACTGCGCGGGAGACATCGAGACTTCCCGCGAATCGAGCGAGCCGTCCTCACGCCTGGTTTCCACGGTCGCCAAGATCGTGCGACCGTTCGCGTTGCGGACCACCTCCAGCAGATCCTCGAAGCTCCGCAATTCGCGACCGCTCGCGACGCGAACGGTGTCCCCGGGGCGGATGCCGGCTGCCGCTGCGGGCGAGCCGTCGCGAGGACTGACGACCACGGTGCCGGCGACGGGACCGAGTGCTACCGAGCGATCGAACTCGGCTCGTTCCTCGGCATCGAGTGTCGCCTTCAGATCGAGGGGTGCATGGTCGCGGGCGACGCGCAGGCGGAGTTCGCCCGGCGACTTCTCGGCGGTTGCCAGACGCTGGCCGTCGAAGGTCTCGCCGTCGATCGCGAGGATGCGATCGCCGACTTGGAGGTCGATTCGCTGCACACTCGGGGCGGGTCTCAGCGCGGTCACGACCGGCCGCGAGAGATACAGACCGATCTGCCGTTGCGGCGCGGGGATCGAGCCGACGACGAGGCGAACTTGGCGCGCTTGACCGTCGCGCTCGAGGGTGAAGTCGATTTCCTGTCCGATCTTGGCGCTGGACAACCGCTCGGCAATCGTGCGTGTATCCACCGCGGCTCCGCCGATCGCGACGATTCGATCACCCTGGCGAATGCCTGCGCGGGCTGCCGGACCCTCAGCGGTGACCGATTCGACGAGCGGCGCTTCGACTACGAAGGACTCGCCGATCCCGGCCGTGTAGATGCCGTTGGCTTCGTCGTAGCGAGGTGCGACGAGCAGCGACTGTTTGACACCGTCGCGCTCGATCTCGACGGCGAGTGGATCGCGACCGCCACCGAGGGCGAACTCGAGCAGCAGGGACTGCTGGGATGGAATCGGCTTGTGGCCGATGCGCAGGATGCGATCACCGACTTCGATTCCGGCAAGCCACGCCGGTCCGCCTGGAGTGACGCTGCCGACGACCGGCGCCGCGACCTGGACTCCCTGTCCGAACACGATCGGGAACGCGACGAACGCGAACAGGAAGTTCATCACCACGCCGCCGGAGAAGAACACGGCTCGCGCGAAGGCGCTCTTGCCGTAGAGGTCATCGGAAGCGAGCCCGGTCCGTTGGGTCGGGTCTTCGCCGGCGACGCGCACGTAGCCGCCGAGCGGGATGAGGGCGATTCGGTAGTCGGTGTGGCCACGCACGAAACCGAAGAGGCGCGGACCGAAGCCCAGCGAGAAGACCTCGACACGAACGCCGGCGGCGCGAGCGGCCAAGTAGTGGCCCAGTTCGTGGACGAAGATCAACAGGCCGATGCCGACGATGACACCGAAGATCGAGACGAGGAATGTCATGCGTTCGGACCGCCGGCGACGGTGGCGAAGTCGGGAAGGAGACGCGTGGTCTGCTCGCGCGCTTGCGAATCGGCTAGCAGGGCATCCGTGAGCGACTCGATCGGTCGACTCGGTGCCTCGAGCACGACGCGTTCGACGATGGTCGTGATCGCTTGGAACGGAATTCGGCCGGCGAGGAATGCCGCGGTGGCGACTTCGTCGGCAGCATTGAATCTCGCACCCGCGTCCCCACCGCGCGCGAGCACCTGGTAGGCGAGCGGCACGGCGGGATAGCGCGCCGGATCGACCGCGAGGAAGCTCAGGTTCGCGATCCGCCGCAGATCCAGGGGTTCGAAGGTGGGGAACGCGAGGCGATCCGGATAGCCCAGGCAGTAGAGGATCGGCACGCGCATGTCCGGCACGCCGAGCTGCGCCATGACCGAGCCGTCGACGAATTCGACCATCGAGTGGATCACGCTCTGGGGATGGATGAGCACCCGGATGCGGTCGGCGCTCAGACCGAAGAGCCAGTGCGCCTCGAGGATCTCGAAGGCCTTGTTCATCATGGTCGCCGAGCCGATGGTGATCCGGGGGCCCATCTCCCAGGTCGGATGACGCAGTGCCTCCGCTGGAGTGATGCCGGCGAACTCGCCCAGGGGACGGTCACGAAACGGGCCGCCCGAGCCGGTCAGGTGGACACTCCGAACGCGCTCGAGTTGGTTGCCGCGCAGACACTGCGCGATCGCGCAGTGTTCGGAGTCCACGGGCAGGATGTTCGCACCGCTCGCGCGCGCCAATCCAGTGAGCAGATCGCCGGCGATCACGAGGGATTCCTTGTTGGCCAGTGCGAGATCGATGCCTTCGCGCAGCGCCCATTCCGAGGCCGGTAGTCCGGCTGCCCCCGTGATGGCGTTGAGGACCAGATCCGGCGCGGTGGCCGACAGACCGGCCAGGATGCCCTCGGCTCCGCGAAGCCACTCGCGGGGCGGTGAATCGCCGCTGACGGGCGACGCGGCTGAACTCAGGCAGACGCGCTTCGGCGCGAACTTCCGCACCTGCTCGCTCAGCGACTGGTGCGACCGATGCGCGCTGAGAAAGACGACGTCGAAGAGATCACGCCGTTCGGCGATGAGGCTGAGTGCCTGGGCCCCGACGGATCCGGTACTGCCCAGGACTGCGATGCGGCGCTTCATTCGGCGAGGTTCCCGACGAGGAGCGGGCGAGCGGCGGCGGGTGCTGCCGCGCGCCCGACGAGGTTGCCGAGATCGGGTCGGGAGGATGGGGCTCCGGCGGAACCCATGCAAGCCAAAGATGCCGGCTCGGCGGCGCGGCGGTTGCCGCGATGGCGGGTCGTCGCCAAGATCCACGCTGGCGGTCGAGCCCGCAGCGACAAGTCGTCGCTCGGGTCGTCCCGCCGTTTGGCGCGAACTTGCGCGCCTCGTCCATCGGAGACCTGCTTGACCACCGAGAAGTCCGCCTACCGCGACGCCGGCGTCGACATCGACGCCAAGTATCGTGCGGTTCGGGATGCCTACCCCGCGATTCGATCGAGTTTCACCCCGGGAGTCGTGGGGGACGTCGGGAGCTTCGGCGGACTCTTCGACCCGGCAAAGGCCGGTGCGGCTGGGCAGCTTCTCGTTGCCAGCACCGATGGCGTGGGGACCAAGGTGAAAGTGGCCCGCGCGGCGGGGCGGCTGCGCGGTCTCGGCGCGGACTTGGTGAACCACTGTGTCGACGACATTCTCGTTCAAGGCGCACGCCCGCTGTTCTTCCTCGACTACATCGCGGTCGATCGCATGGTGTCGGCGGAGGTGACGGAGGTCATCGTCGGGCTGGCGGAAGCCTGCCGCGAGAACGGTTGCGCGCTCATCGGAGGCGAGACCGCGGAGATGCCGGGCGTCTACCAGAAGGACGAGATGGACATCGCGGGGACGATCGTCGGCGCCGTCGCGCGCGAACGTGTTCTCGACGGTTCGCGGATCGAGATCGGCGACAGCATCATCGCGTTCGAGTCGGTGGGTTTGCACACCAACGGCTTCTCGCTCGCTCGTCGTGCGCTGTTCGAGCTCGGGGGCTACTCGCTCGAGGATCGTCCCGCGGAACTCGGTGGTGCGAGTGTGGCGGATGCCCTGCTCGTGCCGCACAAGAGCTACTTGCCGGTGATTTGGCCGCTGCTCGAGCAGGGGTTGCTGCGCGGTCTCGCGCACATCACCGGAGGCGGACTGGAGGACAACATCCCGCGTGTGCTACCGGCGACCTGCGCGGTGACGATCGAGCGCGACGCATGCCCGAGGCCGCCGATCTTCGATCTCTGCGTGCGCGCCGGAGACGTCTCGCTTCGCGAGGCCTACCGCGTCTTCAACATGGGGTTCGGCATGGTGGCGTTCGTGAAACCCGGACACGTCGATGAGGTGATCCACCGGTCGGCGGAGGTCGGGGAGCGCGCGCACTTGGTGGGCAAGGTCGTGCGCGGCGCGCGCGAGGTCGTGCTCACTTGATCGCGAGGTTGTGGACTGCCCTCCTGTCCGCGGCCTTGACCGCGATGGTGGCGGCGCAGGACGGTCCCATCGCGGCTGAGTTCGACTCGGCCTATGCGCAGTTCGAGTCGGCGAGGGCCGGGGCGTTGCAGGCCGACGAGTCGACGCTTCGTTCGGCTCGCGTGGCAATGCGTGCATTCCTGCGCTTGGATCCGCTGGGCGAGTCCGCGCGCGAACGGTGCAGTCGCGCCGGGTTTTGCGCCGAAGTGCTGCGCGACTTCCCGCAAGCCTTGGACCTGTATCGCTCGGCGATCCAGGCCGAGCCGGCCGACGCGTGGTCGCAGACGGCATTGCTGCGAGTCCTCGTGGAACTCGGGCGCACCACAGAGGCGCTCGAGCGAGCGGCGAGTTTGGCGACGGCGCAAAGCGCGGCCGTCGATGCGTTTCTCTTGGCTGCCGACGGTCGAGTGTTCGACGAGGCCGCTCGTCGTCTGCGCGCCGGTCAGACCGAGGTCGGGCTGTTTCCCTTCGAACGGCTCGCGGCCCTTCGCGGCGCCGTCGGCGACATGTCGAACCTCGCACTGAGCCTGCGCCTACTGGGGCGAACGGAGGCGGCGAGACGACACTACGAGGCGGCGATTGCGGCCGCTCCCGACGATGCGTTGGCTTGGAACGACCTTGGTCTGTGCCTCGTTTCGGCCGGCAACATCGTCGGCGCTCTCGATGCCTTTCTCGAGAGCGTTCGGGTCGACAGCACCGAAGGCGCCGGTCCCGGACTGACGAATCTGGCTTTGCTCGCACGCCAGGGCATGCGGGCCGCGATGCCGGATCTTGGGGAAGGTCTGCGCCCGGTGATGGCGCTGCGACCCGATGCGCAGCTCGCGCGGTGGCTCTATCTGGATGGCTTGGTCGCACTCCGCGCGGGGCGCACCATGACAACGCCGCCGGATTCCTCTACTGTCTCCCGCTGACGGCCCGCCGTCGCGGTCCTGCCCCCGGGGCCATCGGCCCGAGCCTGCAACCTGCTACGAGACCATGACGACCAGCAAGCTGGCCTTCGCCCTTCTCGCCGCGTACCTCGCTGCCCCCGTCCTTCGCGCCCAAACGGCCCAGCCCACGCTCAGCGTGCAGGAAGTCAAGCGCTTGCAGTCGCTAGCGCAGTCCTGGTTCGAGCCGTGGCGCGAATCGCGGGAAGCGACCGACGATGCCACCGCTCGCAAACTCAACAAGAAGTTGTCCGATGCCAAGGACAAGTTCCTGAAGGAGTGGGAGGCACGGAGCAAGAAGACCGACCTGCTCGGGAGCATGGCCGACCTGCGCGCGGTCTTCGTGCAGCCCTTCAAGTATCCGCGGGTCAGCGGCAGTGGAACTCTGAAGGGAGTGCGCGAGGCCAACGGTGTTCCGGCGCACTCGGTCTTCATCCCTCGCAACTACAAGCCGGAAGGTGACAGCCTGCCGTCGCTGCTCGTCCTCCCCGGCACTGCCGGAGAGGGTTGGACCAGCAGCCGCGAGCACTTCGCGGCGACGTGGGAGGGCTCGACCTTCCTCAACGCCGCATTCGCGGTCGTGGTCGACGTGCCCGCCGAGATGGACATGGATCCGGTTCCGGATCTCTCGCAGCCCAACGCCGAGGATTCCGAGCGCCAGCGTATCCGGCAGGTGTTCGCGCCGATGGGTGCGGAGCTCAAGCCGCTGAACTACGACCGCGATCGACTCTACTTGGACTGCGGACGCGGCAGCTCCGGCTTCGGCCTGCGCCTCGCTTCGTACTTCCCGACCCGCTTCGCGGCGCTCGTCCTGCGCCATCCGGTGCCGGTCACCGGCGACATGCGGTTGGGCAGCCTGGCCGGAGTCCCCGTCCTCTTGGTTTCGACGCCCGAGACCAAGGATGCCTGCGATTCCCTGGCCAAGACCCTCAACGAACTGGAAGCGGGCAAGTGCACGATCCTCGAGGGCAAGGGTGCGTATCCGTTCAAGGAATCGCAGGCCGACATCGAAGCGTGGCTGCTCCCGCAGCAGCGAAACATGGCGCGGACTCGCGTCATCGTCGAACCGAACAGCGAGAGCTTTCGCAAGGTGTTCTGGGTCAACGTCCTCAAGATGGAGCCGCTGGCGGGTCTGCCCGCTGCGATGCGGCCACGGTTCGTCGCCGAGGCGGACCGCTCGACCAATCGCATCAAGATCGAGTCGCGCGGTATCGAGCAGTTTCAGTTGCTGCTGAACGACGACTTGGTCGACCTGAGCAAGGAGTTCACCATCGAGGTGAACGGCAAGCTGGTCACCCAGACCTTGTCGCGAAACTTCGGTTTCATGACCGAGCAGATGGTGACTCTGTTCGATCCAGGTTGGATCTTCACTGCGCAGTACTCGGCTGAAGTGAGCAAGTCCGAGAAGGACGCCAAGTAATCCGCCAGCCCGGCGAGACGGCCCATGTCAGCTCCGCGCACCGCCGCGATCGCGGCGCTCGAGGGATTTGCGGTGCTGACGGTCGAGTTGGCCGCAGTCCGCTTGTTCGCCCCGCACTTCGGCGACAGTGCGTTCGTGTGGACCAATGTGATCGGCGTCTTGCTGGTCGCTCTCGCGGTGGGCGCGTTCCTCGGCGCGCGACTCGCGCGGCGCGGCACCGAGCTGCGCTCTCTGTCTTGGTTGCTCGTTGCGGCGGCACTCGCGGTCGCCGTCGTTCCATGGATCGCGCGCGAACTCGGGGTGATCCTGGTTCCGGACGACCTGCCGCTCGAGAATGCGACGGGCATCTTGGTGGTGGGCTCGCTCGCTGCGACGACACTCGTGTTTGCCTTGCCGATCACGCTGGCAGGCGCCGTCACGCCGTTGCTCGTGAGTGCTGCTGTGGTGCGCGGGCAGCCGGCCGGAACCGCGAGCGGCTTGGTCGCGGGGTTCGGCACTCTGGGCAGTCTCGTCGGTACCTTCGCGACGACCCACGTGCTGGTGCCCGAACTCGGCTCGGCGCGCACGATCCACCTCGCTGCGCTCGCGCTGGCGGTGGCGGCGCTGTTGACACGCACGCGGGGGCGGGCTGCGGTCGCGGCGGTGGTGGTCGTGGGAGCTGCGATCGCCGTCCCGCGCGGGGCGATCGACCCGCCGAACGGCGGCGCGGTGGTGCGAGCGGAGGTGGAGAGTCGCTATCAGTTCTTGCAGGTGCAACGACTCGGCGCCTCGGACTTCGAGCCGGCCAAGACCGTGCTGCGAATCAACGAGGGCCTCGACTCGTTTCACTCGATCGCCTTCGACGACGAGGCTTGGACCAAAGGGCGCTACTACGATTGGTTTCCGCCACTCGCGTTGCTGACCGGTAACGGTGGTTCGCCCGGTCGAATGCGGGTGCTGTCGCTCGGCGGCGCGGCCGGAACCTTCGACCGCCTCTTTCGTGCCGAGTTCAGCGGTGCGCACGTGCACTCGGTGGAGATCGATCCCGCCGCGGTGCAGATTGGTCGGGAGCACTTCTCCAGCTATCGCGCTGCGGACGCGGTCACGGCGGGAATGGACGCTCGCGTGTTCGTGAATCACGACCGCGGTCCGTGGGACCTCGTGCTGGTCGATGCGTACGAGCGGCAGGTCTACATCCCGGCTCACCTCGCGAGCGTCGAGTTCTTTCGCGAAGTCCACCGGATCCTGGGTGACCAGGGCGTGGTGGCTCTCAATTGCGGCGGTGTTCGAAACGACGATCCGGTACTGACCGCAGTGGCGGGGACCATGGCGTGCGTCTTCGGGCAGTCCTTCAGCTTTCGAGTTCCTCAGTCGCGCAACTTCGTCGTGCTGGCGAAGAAGGGGAGCGACTTCGATCCGAGTGCACTGGCGTCGCCGAGTTCCGGCAGCTCCGAATTGCGTGCGATGGCATTACGGATGTCCAATCCCGTGCAGTGGACTGCATGGGAGCCGGCGCCGGAGCCGCTGGTCGACGATCGTCCGCTGCTCGATGCCCTCTTCCATCGCAGCTTCACGGCGGTGGCGCCGACTCCCATCCAGTGCCGCGGCACGGTCGCGTCGAGCGAGGCGGAGCGCAGAGCCCAGGAGTGCGCCGGACTCGGAGATCACGAGGGCGTGCTCGATGCAGTTGCGTCGTCGAGCGATGCCACCGCCTACCTCCGGCTGCTCGCCGGCGATGCGCGGTGGAGCCTGCATGAGCCGCGGGCTGCGGAGTCCGAGTACGGGGCTGCAGTCGCGCTTCGTCCCGCCAGCGAACTCGACCAACTCTTGCAAGCACGGCGCCGGGGCCTCGCACCGCTGCTGGAGCAGATGAACCGGGTGGACGCGGCCGCCGAGCGCAGCGCCTGGTGGGCGATGGGTTCGCTGGTGGGCTTCGCGGCGTTGGTGTGGATCGCCTTCCGCCGCGCGTGAGTCCACAGCCCGCGCGATTGCGCGGCTCGTCCGTACATGAAAACGGCCCGCGCTGGAGCGCGGGCCGTCGAAGGAGGGGGCGACCTCGACTCTCAGAGAATGTCGAGGATGCCGACCGCCTGATTGGTCAGCGTCTCCACCGATGCGCGGTAGTTCATGTTGACCGCGATCTTGCTGTTCCAGGGCAGCAGTTCCTTGTCGGCGATGCCGCCGAGGGCGACGGCCGCGAAGGCACGGCTGAGGTTGGTCAGCTTGGTGTCGAAGAGCAGCTTGACCAGGGGGTCGATCGACCGGCGATCGCCGATGAAGCCGAGCGCCGAAGCGATGGCCGACATACGGGCGAGGTCGGGCGCGCCCGACTCGTCCTCGGTCAGCATCGTGATCAGCGTGGTGGCCGCGTCCTTGTCGCCGAGCTTGCCGAGCGCGATCGCGGCCTGGCGCAGGCGCTCACCGCGCCGCGTCGAAGTGCGAACCACGTCCTGGATCTCGTCGATGCTGTCCTTGTAGCCCATCAACGCCATGCCGATGCAGAGGTAGCCGGCGAGCTCGTCCTGGTTCTTGTACTTGTCCAGGAGCTGGATCAGCGTGGGGCCGGCGTCCGAGTACTTCACGAGACCCAGGCCGATGGCCATCGCGGCGATGGTGGACGGGGTCTTCGCTTCGTCGAACTGACGCATCAGCTCCTTGCCGACCAACTGATCGACCTGTGCGTTGAGCTTGGCTTCTTCCATCTGGAAGTGTGCCATCACGCCCAGGGAGATCGCCGCCCAGGGGCGCTCCAGAGCCTTCTTGCCTTCGCGAAGGATCTTGAGCAGCTTGGTGCGGGCCTCGGCTCCACCCATCTGGCCCATGGCCATCATGGCGAAGTAGCGGCTTTGCGAGTCCGAGCCCTCGGCCGACTTCTTGTCGAGTTCCTTGAGGATCTCGGCGTCGAGCTTCGGATCGTCCTTGTCGCCATCGACCGGCAGGCCGGTGCGACCCAACGCCACGATCACGGATCGCTCCATGTCGTTCTGCGTCCGCTTCAGCTTCGACTTGCCCTGCATTTCGAGCAGCCAGGACTTCTTGTAGGCATCGAGGCGCTTGCCCAACTCCTCGTCGGTCAGATCGGCGCCCTCGAAGAGCTTGGCGATCGCCGGGGGGACGTGGGACTGAACGAGCTGATGGCTGGGACCGAGGTCCTGGGCCCAGTAGGCGTCCAACGCATCGAGCGCGCCGAAGAGCAGCTTCTTGCCGTCCTCGGAAGCGTGGTTCGGGCGCAGGAGAGCCACCGCGTTGATCGCGGCGACGCGGATGTCGCGTTCCGGCGACTTGTCGTTCTCGAGCAGGTCCTTCAGGGTCGCGAAGATCGTGTTCTTGATCGCGTGATCCGCGGTCGCGTAACCGATCAGGCCGAGGCCGTAGATTGCGAAGGAGCGAGTCCGGGGGTCGACGGTGTCGCGTGTGCAAAGCTTGCGGCCGGCTTCCGAGTCCTTGGCGAGTTCGCTCAACATCGGCACGGCTTCGGTCATCTGGGAGATGCCCATCGCCACAGCCGCGGTCTCGCGGATCTCTTGGTTGCCGTCGGTCAGGCGCTTCTTGAAGGCGTCGAGGATGTTGATCTGATCGGTGTTCATCCCGATCTTCGCCATGCCGACCATGCAGGACGACACGATGTCGTTCTGATCGGTCGACTCGAGCGCCTTGTGCAGCTTCTGCAGCACGTCGAGCTTCTGCGCATCGGTCGGCTTCTGGGTGTCTTCGGCGACGCGCTGCGTGCCGGTGCCCAGGTAGAACTCATCCGATTCGGACACGACGCCGCCCTTCTGGATGGCCTCGCGCAGCTTGATGAAGGGGTCCTTGTTGAACTCCCACCAGAATTCCCACTGGTCGAGATCGGGTTCGACGCTGACGCCACCGGTGGTCGGGCCACCTGCAGGGCCGGCACCGCCGGGACCGCCCGTGCCAGGACCGGTCGGACCAGGCGTTCCAGGGCCGCCGGGGCCTGGGGTGCTGGGGCCGCCGGGGCCAGGAGTGCTGGGGCCGCTCGGGCCGGGGGTGCGACCACCACGGCCGCCCGGGTTCGGCGGGACGGTGTCGCCAGGACCACGGTACTGACCGCCGTGGGCGTAGGCGACCTCAGCGATCCCGAAGCCGGCGACAGCCAGCGCGAGACCGGAAAGGAGAAGTTTCTTCATGCTTGTTCCAGGGTGAGGAAGTCAGGTCCGGGAACCGGAGCGCGGACCGCCGGGGCAGGGAAGTGCAAGTTGGGTGCCGGCAACACCGGATGACACCAGATTGTCGTTCGTTTCGCCGCGGGACGCAACCTCGCGCGCCAGGCTGTGCGCCTTCGTGTCGCCGATTCGGCGGCAGCGTTACGGATCGGGAACGACAAGCTCAGCGCCGCGTGCGCGCCGAGGGGCCTCTGAGCAGTTCGCGCAGCCGCGCATGGGCGCGCGGTGGAGCGATCAGCGACGGGTAGTGACGATCGGTCGCAAGGTCTGGGAAAGGGAGGATCGGAGCGCCCCTCCAGTCGGTGACCGAACAGCCGGCCTCCTTTGCGATGAGAAAGGGTGCGGCGACATCCCAGATGCGACCTTGAGTCTGCACGTTGGCCAGGAGACGACCGGCGGCGACGTCGCAGATCTGGGTGACCGTCGACCCGAACACGCGGACCCGCGCACCGCTCGCGGCGAGCGCGCGCAGGAGCTTGCTTTCGTGGGCACCACGCAGCCACTGCGCACCGACGACCGCCGCGTCGTCGAGGGGGAGGTCGCCGGAACGCAGTCGGCGGCCGTCGAACCATGCCCCGAGTCCACGTGCCGCTGCGAATCGGGCGGCATTCGGCGCCGACCAGACTGCCGCCGCGATCGGATCTCGATCGTGCAGGCAGGCGACGGCGACGGCGTAGATCGGCAGCCCCTGCGCGAAGTTGCTCGTGCCGTCGATCGGGTCGATCACCCATTGGAACCGAGCGTCCGGACGCGAGGCGCCCGACTCTTCGCCGAGGAAGCCGTGGTCCGGATGCCGTGCCGCGATCTCGCGACGAATGGAGCGCTCGAGGCGGACATCGACGGCCGTGACGAAATCGCCTTCACCCTTGCGGCGGACGTCTCGACGCGGCCCCCGTGTTGCCCGACGCTCCAACTCTGCGCCGGCCGCCTCGGCGAGTTCGACGGCAGTCGCCAGGAGACTGCGGAGGAGGCGGTCGGATGGGCGGGCGTCACGGCGGGGCATCGAAGCATCTTGACGCTCAGGCTCGCGGACTCCAGCGTTCGCTGCATGAGGCTGTGTTCGTTCGCGGTCTTCGTCGTCGCCGTGGGCTGCACCACGCCGCGCGTTGCGCCGCCGAGCCCAGGTCCCCTGCGTGCGTCGACCGCGGCGCCGGACTCCGCGGTGTCACCCGACCCTGCGTCGTCCGCGATCCCACGACTCGAACGGGCGCTCGCATTGTTGGAGGACGGCGACCTCGCGGCCGCGGAGCCACTGTTGCGGAGTGAGTTGGCGGCGGGTGGACGACCGGAGGCGGCCGGTCTCGCCCTCGCCCGCGCCTTGTGTGCGCTCGAGCTTCATGACGAGGCCATCGCCGTGCTGCTCGCCGCTCGCGATCGCTCACCCACGGACCTCGAACTTCGCGCCGCGATCGTGCGCACTCTTGCCGACCTCGACCTGCTCACCGAGGCGGAGCTGGAGTGGTCGCAGTGGGTCGAGGAAGAGGGCGCGCCGCCGGAAGCCTGGCTGCTCGGCGCGACCTTGGCGTTGGAGGTCGGCGACGGGGCGCGCGCGATCGAGCGACTGGGTCGCCTGACGGGCCCCGTCTCACCGGAGTTCGCCGCAGTTGCCGAAGAGCTTCGCGAGGCGGCGGCGGCCCTCGACCGCGGGACGCAACGAGGTGTGCCGCCCCGCCGTCTCCTTGCCGTCCTACGGGGGGATGCGCCGGCCGCCGAGCGGCTGTCGGCGTTTCGCGCACTCGCCAGGAGTCCGACCCATCGGCCCTTCGCGCTCACCGCGCTCCTGGCCCACGCAGGCCCGGACCTGCTCGCTGCGGGCTTGGCCGCGATCCGGTTGGAATCGGAGGACTGCCGGCTTCTGTCCGGCGGCCTCGATGCCGAAGATTCACCGCGGCGTTTTCGTGTGCTTCACGACGCGCTCGTTCGAGCTCTCGGTCCGGCCGTCGACTTGGTTGCCGAAGGCGAGTTCGAACCGAGCGAACGTGCGCGAGTCGCCCGATCCTGGAGCAAGCTTTGTCCGAAATGATCCTCGTGAGTGGTGGGGCCGGCTACATCGGCTCGCATACCGTCCTGGCGCTGCGCGAGCGCGGTCGCGACGTCCTCGTGCTCGACGACCTGTCCGAAGGGCATGCCGGAGCGCTACTCGGGGCGCCGCTCGCCAAGGGCAGCATGCTCGATCGAGAGTTCGTGCGCGGCGTGTTCCGTGAGAACCGCATCGCTGCGGTGTTCCACTTCGCTGCACGCTGCTACGTCGGCGAGTCCGTCACGGATCCAGGGCGGTACTACCGTCACAACGTGATCGGAACGATGAACCTGCTCGACGCCATGGTCGAGACCGGGGTCCGCCGCTTCGTGCTGAGTTCGACCTGCGCGACCTACGGCGAACCGGAGCGGGTGCCGATCACCGAGGACCTTCCGCAGTCGCCGATCAACCCTTACGGCGTCACCAAACTCATCGACGAGTGGATGCTGCGCGACTACCACCGCGCGCATGGGCTCGAATCGGTCGCTCTTCGTTACTTCAACGCCGCCGGTGCCGATCCCAAGGGGCGACTCGGCGAAGACCACGACCCGGAGACCCACTTGATCCCGCTGGTGATCGCCGCGGCGATGGGGCGACGGCCAAAGGTGACGGTCTTCGGGAACGACTACCCGACGCCGGACGGCACCTGCATCCGAGACTATGTGCACGTCGCCGACCTCGCCGAAGCCCACATCCTCGCGCTCGAGGCGATGGAGCGTGGGGGTGTCGGCGTGGCAGCGTACAACCTCGGCAATCAGGCAGGGACTTCCGTGCTCGAGGTGATTCGTGCCGTCGAGGCGGTCGGCGGTCGCAAGGTTCCGTTCGACATCGGCGCGCGCCGTGCGGGCGATCCGCCCCGACTGGTCGGCAGCAGTGACAAGATCCAACGAGAACTCGGCTGGAAGCCTCGACTCGGCGACATCCGTTCGATCGTGGAGACGGCATGGCGATGGCATGAAGCGCACCAAGGCGGCTACGGCGATTGATCCGCGCCGGCCGGCCTCGCCGTTGTTCTCCGGACGTCGACGCGTAACCTCCGCTCGACCATGCGCTCGCCTCGTGCTCACCTGCTCGTTGCACTCTCCGGTGCGCTGCTCGGTGCGTGTCGATCGCACGAGTTGAGCTACGCGATGGCTCGAGCTGAGTTCGACAGCGTGACGGCCTACGCGACCGGCGCGGAGGAGCCGCAACGATTGGCGTTCCGCAGCGAGGCCGAGCAGTGGCCGTGGACGCTGCGGGTCCTCGCCGGCACCGGCCTGGACTGGGCCTTGGCTGCCGCGTTCGGCATCGAGCCCAAGCCGCGACCCATCGAGAATCCTTCGGAGTTCGCGCGGGACAACCTCCGCGTGATGCTCGACTCCGCCGAGGACGACCTCGACCGGCTTGCGCACGCCGCGGTTCGAGCCCTGTGGATCGCAGCGCACGATCCGCAGCCGCTCGACCAGTTGCTCGCGATCTCGGTCTTCGAGCGTGTCCTGGAGTTCTTCGATGTCGATCCGATCCGGTTGGCAGTGGACCGCGGTCTCGTCAGTCGCGCCCCGATCGATCCGGGAGTTCTGGAGTCGGATCTCGCCCTGCTGGACCGAGTCGCGCCCTGGAGTCGCCGCGCCGGCGACGTAACCGAGATCACGCGCCGTGCCCTCGATGGCGTTGTCACACGCCTCGCGCTTCGGCCGTACTCCGATGCGTCCACCGGTCGTCGCCTGATCCGCTTCTTCTTGCGGGCAGCGGAGGTCGAGAAGGACTTGGCGCTGCGCGCGCTGTTCACGCAGGCGCTGGTCGACTTGCTCGCGATCGAGACCTCGGTCGCGCTGCTCCTGCGTCATGAACGCGCGGGTGCCGTCGGCGACGCTGCACGCGACGAGGTCCGCATCGAGGCGCTGCGCGTGCTGGTTCGCCGCTCGGGTCCGCGAGCGATGCTCTGGAGCCTCGCCCGCGTCGCGCCCTTCGAGAACGGCGAGAACCTTCGCCGAACGTGGATTCGAATCTGCTCGGCGCTGCCGCCGGAGTTGGCGGACGCTCGCGAGGGGGATGGTCAGTCGCCGTTGGAGTTCCTGTACGACGTGCTGAAGACCGACGAACGGCAGGGACTGCGCACGCTCGCGCATTGGGCCTTGGCGGCGGCGTTGGATCCGCGTGGGATCGCCAGCGACATCGAGGTGCCGGAGGGACTGGTGCCGGTCGGGGAAGCCTCCGCCGAGTCTCGACTCGCTGTTCGCGGGCTGTCGTTGGATGCGTCCTGGGCCGATGAATGGTGGCGCAAGCGGGTGCTGGAGCGCGGTGATCGCCGATGATCGCACGCTGGCTCGAGCCCACGATCCGCTATGACGGCGCCCAACTGGCCGCGCACTGGATCCTCCGCACGACCGGGATCGCCGGGGACGCGCTCGTCGCCTTCCGGGGGCCGTGCGGCGTCGCACGCGACCAGATCGCCGACCTCGCCGATGTCGATGGTCCCGGGATTGCCGGCGACGACATGCTGCACTTCCTGTGGGAGCGTTTCGACGACGGCGATCTCGAACGTGCGGTCCTGCGGCAACGATTGCTCGCGGTCAACGCTGCCGCTGCCCTGTCGTCGCGCGGAGTCTCGATCGAACGCGACGGCGACGATCTGTTCGTCGGCGGCGGCAAGCTATCGATTTCGATCGCCACGCGCAGTTTGGTGTCGACCCTGATCCATTTCGCGATGAACGTGACGTCCCGCGGCACTCCGGTGCGCACAGCAGCCCTCGAAGAACTCGGCATCGAGGTTCAGCCGCTCGCCGAGGACATTCTCGGTCGCGTCTCGGCTGAGGAGACCTCGATCGGACTGGCGCGGGCCAAGGTCCGCGGGCGAGGAGAGGCCTGAGTGAATCGCAAGGCAGTCGTCGGGCTGCTGAAGGCGGTGGTTCTCGTCGCCCTGTTCGCGTGGGTCATCCATGCGATCCAGTGGCAGGATCGCGTCGTTCGCACGGATGCGAACGGCAGCGTCGTTTCGGAATCGATCGGACGGATCCTCGGTGCGTGGGACGGCGACGTCGTCAGTCTGGAGGTCGAGGGGCAGCGCCAGGAACACCGGCTAGGTCCGATCGCCGAGGGTGGCGCCGTCTCCGTCTCACCCGGGCTGTGGACCTACTTCCGCGCAATCGACAAGGGCTGGTTCGCTCTCGGTGCCTTGGGTTACGTGCTGTCGATGTTGGTTGCGGCGATGCGGTGGGACTGGCTGCTTCGGCGCAACGACATCCATGCGGGCTTCTTCGCAGTGTGGCGGTTGACCTGGATCGGCGTGTTCTTCAACAACGTCGTGCCCGGGCAGACCGGCGGCGACCTCGTGAAGGCCGTCTACATCGTGCGGCGATCGCCGGGGCGAAAGATGGCGGCGGCGATGTCCGTCATCGTCGATCGCATCATGGGACTGGGATCGCTCGCGCTGCTCGGCGCGGTGGTCGTTCTCTGGGATCTGTCGCGATTCGGCCCGCTCGCAATCGGGATCTGGGGCGTGCTCCTCTTGGTGTGCGGAATCGGCGTGGTTGCGTTCAGCCGACGATTGCGCAAGTCGCTCGGTCTCGATGCGCTGCTCGATCGGTTGCCGACGCGGCTGTCGGCAGCCCTGCGCAAGGTCGATCACGCGGTCTACTTCTACCGCGGCCACCAGCGCGGACTGCTGGCGTGGTTCGTCCTTGGCACGGGCAACCACGTCATCACCATCGGCAGCTTCTATTGCATGGGCGAGGCGCTGGGGATCCAGGTACCGCTCATCGAGTACTTCGTGCTCGTCCCGATCGCTCTGATCGTTTCCGCCGTCCCGATCGCGCCCAACGGCTGGGGTGTCGGCGAAGCGCTGTTCGGCACACTGTTCGGCAAGTTCGCGGCGATCCACGTCAGCGGCGCCGTGCCGGATCCGGAAGCCGTGATGCGCACGCGCGGCGTGGCGCTCTCGGTGCTCTATCGTCTCCACACGACGCTCTGGTCGCTGGTCGGCGGTGTGCTGCTGTTGACCGACCGGCAGCGGCTCTCGCGCGCCGAACTCGAGCAGGCCGGCCGCGACACCGAGGATTCGGCCCGACGAGAGATCGAGTCTGACTCGCCTTCCTGACCGACCGTTGGCATGCTCCTCGCTCGGCTCTCGCGTTTCGCCTTTCCCTCCCGCAACGATCTTCCAATCCCATGACCGTCCTCGTCGTAGGGTCGACCGCGTTCGACGACATCCACACTCCCCACGGCGAGCGCAAGAACTGTCTGGGTGGCTCGTCGACATACTTTGGGCTGGCTGCGGCGCTGTTCACCGAAGTACGACTGGTGAGCGTGGTGGGAGCCGACTTCCCGGCTGCGAGCCGTGATCTTCTCCAGGCGGCCGGGATCCGTCTCGATGGATTGGAAGTCGCCAAGGGCGAGACCTTCCGCTGGAGCGGCCGTTACGCCTCGGACATGAACAGTCGCGAGACCCTCGCAGTGCACCTCAACACTTTCGGCGACTTCCGCCCCAAGGTGCCCGAGTCGTTCCGCGATTCGCGGTTCGTGTTCCTCGCCAACGGGGCGCCGAGCACTCAGGCCACCGTTCTCGATCAGGTGCCGGCGCCGGAGTTCGTCGTCGCGGACACGATGAATCTTTGGATCGAGATCGCCCGCGATGATCTCGCGGCTCTGTTGTCGCGCATCGATGGTCTCATCCTCAACGACGAGGAAGCTCGGATGCTGACCGGCGAACGCAACCTCATCCGCGCTGGCCGCAAGGTCCTCGAACTCGGTCCGAAGCTCGCGATCGTGAAGAAGGGTGAGCACGGCTGCTTCTTGTTCAGCAACTTCTTCGGCTACGCGATGCCGGCCTATCCGACCGAGAAGGTCGTCGACCCCACGGGGGCGGGGGATTCCTTCGCGGGCGGCTTCATGGGCTTTCTCGCGACCTGCGACAGCCTGAGCTTGTGGAACATGAAGCGCGCGCTGGCCTACGGCACGGTGTGTGCCAGCCTCACCGTCGAGGACTTCGGCGTCGACCGCCTGGCGAGGGCGACCCTGGAGGAGATCGAGCGGCGCTACCGAGAGCTGATCCAGTTCGTGACGGTCTGAGCCTGGTGCTTCGCGCGCCTTTCGAAGACCGCGGTCGGTTCGACCGGCGCGGCGAGCAAGAATTCGCGTCACCGTGGCGCCTTGCGGCACACGGTCTCCTGGCTCGGACTACTTGTGAACGTCTGCTGCGATCGCCACAAGTCGCTCCTGGTGGCGTCGCAATGTCGACTGCTCCCAGGCAGCGTTGCTGCCGCTACGCTTCGGTCCCCGACCGACGCAGCTCCTGCCTGGGCATCGACCTGCGCCGATCTCGCGACGACGTTCACGAAGACTCCGAATCAGAAATGTTTGGCTTTTGTAAGGGTCGCAGCTACTCTCCGGCCATCAGAGAACCCGGGCGGTAGCGACCCTTCTGGTGCCGGGACTCCTCGGTGAATCGAGCCCCGCACCAGAGCCATCGATCGCAAGCGGCCAAGACCACTAGGAGGCGGAACATGAGCAAGAACCAAAGCACAGACCAGGGCCGCGAGCGCGGTCGGAACCCCGAGGCGCTGAACGATGCGCTCGCCTCGATCGAGAAGAGCTACGGCAAGGGCAGCATCATGCGGATGGGCCAAGGCACGCTCGTGCCGGTCGAGGGCATCTCGACGGGGTCGCTCGGGTTGGATCTTGCGATCGGCGGGCGGGGTCTGCCGCGCGGGCGGGTCATCGAGATCTTCGGCCCGGAGTCTTCCGGCAAGACAACCCTGACGCTCCACGTCGTCGCTGCCGCGCAGCGGATGGGCGGCATGGCGGCGTTCATCGACGCCGAACATGCGCTCGATCCGCAGTACGCCAAGCGGCTCGGAGTCGACCTCGACTCGCTGCTGATCTCGCAACCCGACCATGGCGAGCAGGCGCTCGACATCTGTGAGACGCTGGCTCGCTCCGCCGCGCTCGACGTGATCGTCATCGACTCCGTGGCTGCCTTGGTTCCCAAGGCCGAGATCGAGGGCGAGATGGGGGACTCGTTCGTCGGCTTGCAGGCGCGGCTCATGAGCCAGGCCTTGCGCAAGCTGACCGGAGTCGTGGCCAAGACGAATACCTGTCTGATCTTCATCAACCAGATCCGTGAGAAGATCGGGGTGATGTTCGGCAGCCCCGAGACCACAACGGGCGGTCGCGCGCTGAAGTTCTACTCCTCCGTGCGAATCGACATCCGTCGGATCGGGACGGTGAAGGACGGCGAACTGGCTGCTGGTGCACGAACCAAGGCCACGGTCGTGAAGAACAAGATCGCGCCTCCCTTTCGAAAGGTCGAATTCGACATCCTCTTCAACCGTGGAATCGATGAGGTCGGCGAGATCATCGACTTGGGCGTCGACCTCGGCGTACTCAAGCGTAGCGGCACGTGGATCAGCTACGGTGAGGAGCGGCTCGGCCAGGGGCGTGAGCGAGCGCGTGAGCTCCTGTTGGAGCGGACGGAACTGCGCGAGAAGCTGCGCGCCGAAGTGCTCGCGAAGGCAATGGCCAAGAATGGTGTGGTCGCGTCCTCTGAGGACACCAGTGGAGAGTCGCCCTCCGCAGGAGCGGCAGCTACCGGGGTCGCGGAGCCGGCACCGGTGGGCCGTGCGGCCTCTGGATCGCGGAGCGCAGGGTCGGCTCGTGCGTCGAGCAAGGCGACCGAGACGATCGACGCCGATTGATCGAGGGCGACCCGTGTCGGTGAATCGGCCGGGGTCTGACTCGGCCGCCAACTGACTCGGTCGCGAACTGACTCGGCCGAGACCTGAGTCGGCCGAGAACGATGCCGGTCGGGAAGCGGCGGCCTTGCTGCCGAACTCGCAGGCCCGACACCGATCACGGCTCGTGCGCTTTCGACGCGAATTCCGGCTTTGCAGTCCTTCAACCTGTCGGATTCGATTCCACCGATGAAGCCGTTGTCTGCTGCTGAGATCCGCGAGCGCTACCTCAAGTTCTTCGAGACCCGTGGTCATGCGCGGATGGCCTCCGACTCCTTGGTGCCGGCGAACGATCCGACCTTGTTGTTCACCGGTGCGGGGATGAACCAGTTCAAGGACATGTTCCTTGGCCGTGGATCCCTGCCGTACCGGCGAGTGACGACGGCGCAGAAGTGCTTGCGGGTTCCCGATCTCGAGAACGTCGGCGCGACGCCGCGACATCACACGTTCTTCGAGATGCTGGGCAACTTCTCTTTCGGCGACTACTTCAAGGCTGAGTGCATTCGGTGGGAGTGGGAGTTCTTCACTAAGGATCTCGGTATCCCCGCTCGGCAACTCGTGGTCACGATCTACCAGGACGACGACGAGGCCTTTCGGATCTGGAATCAGGAGATCGGTCTCGACGCGCAGCGGATCTTTCGTTTCGGCGAGAAGGAGAATTTCTGGCCGGCCGAAGCCCCGAGCAAAGGTCCGAACGGGCCCTGCGGGCCATGCTCCGAGATCTACTTCGACCGTGATCCGTCGGAGCCCTTGCCTGAGCACCGGGGCCTGACCTCGCTACCGGACGGACGATTCACCGAGATCGGGAACTGTGTGTTCACGCAGTACGACCGTCGAGAGGACGGCAGTCTCGTACCGCTGCCGCAGAAGAACATCGACGTCGGGTTGGGGCTCGAACGGATCGCTGCGGTGCTGGCCGGAGTACCGAACAACTTCGAAACCGATCTCTTCCTGCCCTACTTGCGGCACATCGAGCAGAGGTGCGGCAAGCGCTACGGCGCCGATCGGAGCGATGACGTCCGCATGCGGCGCATCGCCGACCATGCCCGAGCCGTGACCTTCTGCATCGCCGACGGTGCGCTGCCGAGCAACGAAGGGCGCGGCTACGTGGTGCGGAAGATCCTGCGACGCGCCGCGCGCGATGGCTACGACCTCGGCTTCGACCGACCATTTCTTCACGAGCTCGTCGACGTGGTCGGTGAAGTGATGGGGTCGGCCTATCCGGAGGTGCGCGAGCATGCCGGTCAATGCCGGTCGGTCATCCGGGCCGAAGAGGAAGGATTCGCGAATACGTATCGCCTCGGCATGCAACGTCTGCGGACCTTTCTCCGGGATCGCGGCGTGGCGATGGAGTCCGACGATCGTGGTGCGAAGACGGTGGTTCGCGGTGAGCATGCCGAGATCCTTCGGGAGTCCGGTGACTTCGCGTTCCAACTTCACGACACCTACGGATTCCCGATCGACATCACTCGCGCGGTGCTCGCCGATCACGGACTGCGCTTGGACGAGAGCGGGTTCGAGGCGGCGATGGCGCAGCAGCGCGAACGCGCGCGCGCGGCGTCGGCGACGACCGATGCGGTATTCGCCGAGAGCGCCGGTTCCGTGCTTCGGCAGGCATCGGTCGCAACGACCGAGTTCGTCGGCTACGAGCGGCTGTCCTGCGACTCCGAGCTGACGGCCATTTTGGATTCCGGACTTCTGTCGCTGAAGTCGGCAGCAGCCGGGGCGAAGGCCCGGTTCGTTGCGCGACAGAGCCCATTCTATGCGCAGGGCGGCGGGCAACTCGGGGACCGTGGTCTGATTCGCGGTCCGCGCGGTCTCGCGAGGGTCGAGGACACGACCCAGATGGACGGCTACTGGCTGCATGCCGTCACGATCGAGTCCGGCGAGTTCACGGTCGGGGAAACCGTCGACCTGGTGGTCGACGAGTCCCTTCGGCGAGCAACCGAGAGCAATCACACCGCCACGCATCTTCTGCATGCGGCCCTCAAGCAGGTTCTCGGTCCGCACGTGAGCCAGGCGGGCTCCGAGGTCGGGCCGGATCGGCTGCGCTTCGACTACACGCACGGCGAGCGACTCACGGAAGTGCAGATCGCGAGCCTCGAGGACCTCGTCAACGCCGTCATTCGGAGCGCGACACCCGTCGAACCGGCGATCCGTCGACTCGAGGAGGCACGTGCGGCGGGATTCGTCGCCATGTTCGGCGAGAAGTACGGGGAGCGCGTGCGCACGCTCAGCGTGGGCGAGTTCAGCCGCGAGTTGTGCGGGGGTACGCACGTTCGCAACTCCGGCAACATCGGCTGGTTTCGAATCGTGAGTGACGCAGCCGTGAGTGCGGGGACTCGGCGCATCGAAGCGGTTACGGGTCTGGGCGCCGTCGAGTCCTCACGACGGGAACGCGCGGTACTCACCTCTCTGGGGCAGAAGTTGAAGGCCCCACTTCACGAGATCTCGGCGAAGGTGGAAGCGCTCGCCGAGGAGGTGCGCACGCTGCGCAAGGAGCTCGCCGCCGCGACGGCTGCGGACGTCGGCGCACTGGCCGGTGAGTTGGCGCGCCACGTCGTCGCCGCGGGCGGAATTCACACGGCCGTCTTCGTGACGACCAAACTGGAGGCGAGCGAGCTTCAGGACCTGCTCACGCGGGCGCGCCAGGCCCATGTGCCCTTCGCTGGAGTGGTCTTCGCCACCGGGCCGGAAGGGGTGATGGTGGGAGCCGCCGTCGACGCCAGCCTCACCAAGCGGCTTCGTGCGGGCGACCTGGTCAAGGAGCTCTGCGGGGTGCTGGGCGGCGGCGGTGGCGGGCGTCCGGAACTCGCGCAGGGCAAGGGTCCGCGGCTGGACGCGTTGCCGACTGCAAAGTCCGTCGCGGAACAGCGGTTGGCCGCGATCCGAGCGGAGTAAGTCGGCCTGAGTCCGCCGCGGGTGGGGATTCGTTGACAGTGACGGGTCGAACTCTACAATCCTTCGCCCTTTCATTCCCCGGACGGCGGTACGCGCCCTCCTTTCAACGACGACCTCCATCGAGCTCACGATGGCCAATCCGAAGAGACGCATCAGCAAGGCCCGGGCGGGTTACCGCAGCATCCGCGAGAAACTGACCAAGGTCAGTCTGGTCGCCTGCAGCAACTGCGGCGCGAAGATCCGTCCCCATCACCTCTGCAGTGCCTGCGGCTTCTACCGGGGTCGGCAGATGGTGCCGGGTAGCTCGGAGTGACGCGCAGCTCTGTTTGACCCGCAGCTCTCAGTGAGACTCCGAGGGGGCGATGAGCCCCGCCGACGAGATTCGCGGTTCGATGCGACGCGCTCGTCCGCGTTGTGACGGCATCGCCGCGCAGCAGAATCTTCTATTCACGAGCTTGCCAGGAGCCTTCCAGTGATTCGAATCGTGCTGGACGTAGATGGCGGCGACCATGGTCCCCGCGCCAACCTCGAGGGTGCGCTGCTGGCCGTGCAGCAGGGGCAGCTGACGCGGGACCAGGTGATCTTGGTCGGGAACGGTCAGGCGCTTGCAGCGGAGTTCGCGCGGATCGGTGCGGACCCCTCGGGCTTCGAGGTGCTCGACGCTCCGGATTCGCTGGATGCTCACGATTCTCCGGTCGAAGCGATGCGGAAGAAGCCCCGCAATAGCATCGCGTTGGGGATCGGCCTGCTGAAGGAAGGGCGTGCCCAGGCTTTCGTCAGTGCAGGAAGCACTGGGCTGGTCGTGGCCAGTGCGACCGTGATGCTGCGTTGTCTGGAGGGGATTCGTCGCCCCGGGATCGCCGTCACGATCCGTGGTGAGAAGGGTCCCTTCACGCTCATCGACGTAGGGGCCAACCCACAGCCGAAGGCCGTGCATCTCTTGCACTACGCCATCATGGGGGCCGCGTATGCCCGCGACTCGCTCGGCATTCCCGAGCCGCGGGTCGGGCTGATGAACATCGGATCGGAGGATCAGAAGGGGCATCCGCTCGTGCGGGAAGCTCGCGATCTGCTGCGCAGCGCTTCGGCGAACTTTCGCTTCGTCGGCAACATCGAGGGCGTCGACGTCTTCGCGGGTGCGTGCGACGTGATCGTCAGCGATGGGTTCACCGGTAACGTCCTGCTGAAGGTCAGCGAGGGCTGCGCCGAGTATCTGCTTCGGGCCTTGGGCCACTCGATGCTCGAAGAGCACGTCCCCGATGATCTGCGGGCGCGGATCCTGAAGCGGTTGGCCCGCGACGTGGACTACTCGGAATACGGCGGTGCACTCCTCCTCGGTGTGGAGGGCATCGTGACGATTTGCCATGGGCGATCGACCGGTCGGGCGATCGCGAACGCCCTGGGTGTCGCGGCCCGGGCGGTGGGTGCGCGAGTCAATGATCACATCGTCGCGGCAGCCCGAAGTGTCGCGCTGCCGAGCTGAAGTGCACGGTTCCCTCGTCACGACACTTCGTTGGACATCGGCTCGCTGCTGGTCGAGCCGCGTGGGGGCACATCGATGAACGGCATTGCCGTCGGAATCGCCGGGCTCGGGGTTTGTCTCCCGCCGCGCCGACTTCGGAACGAAGAACTCGCGAACATGGTCGCGACCACCGACGAGTGGATTGCGCAGCGCACTGGGATTCGCGAACGGAGGATCGCCGAGGCGGACCAGCCGACGAGCTCGCTGGCGATCGAGGCGGCCCGCGCCGCGCTCGCCGACGCACGAGTCGACGCGGAGGATGTCGACCTCATCCTGTGCTGCACTGCAACGCCGGATCACTTCTTCCCGGCAACCGCTTGTGAGGTCGGTCATGGGCTGGGAGCGACTCGCGCCGGCGGCTTCGACCTTTCTGCAGCTTGCAGCGGCTTCGTCATCGGTCTTCAGACCGGCGGGTCGCTGGTGGCGAGCGGTGCCTACCGCAACGTACTCGTGATCGGCGCTGAGAAACTCAGCTCCATCGTGAACTGGAAGGACCGGTCAACCTGTGTGTTGTTCGGCGACGGTGCGGGAGCGGTGCTGCTGACCTCGTTCGAACGTGCCAAGCGAGGCCACATTCTCGGCGGTGGAGCGGGAATGAAGGGTGGCTCGCGCGAGATGCTGTCGGTGCCTGCGGGAGGGACGCGTCTGCCTGCCAGCGCGGAGACCGTCGAGCAGGGACTCCACTTCCTGCACATGGACGGTCGGCAGGTGTATCGCTTTGCAGTGCGCGTCTTCGTCGAGGAAGTTCGACGCGCGATGGCCGAGCACGGCGGAGTCGAGGCTCTGGACCTACTCGTCCCACACCAAGTGAATCAGCGCATCATCGAAGCCGCGGCTGCCGAACTCGGCTTGCCCATGGAGCGCGTGATGGTCAACATCGAGCGATTCGGCAATACCTCCGCCGCGTCGGTGCCGATCGCGCTGGAAGAAGCGGTGCGCACGGGCCGAGTGAAGGCGGGCAACTTGATCTGCTGCGTCGCGTTCGGTGCCGGACTGACGTGGGGACACACGGTGCTTCGATGGTGATGCCCGATTCGGGCGATCCTCGGGCTGCCATGAGTCTCCGGGCTGGCAACCGCTGCAAGGCGGGGTTAGGAGTGCGGCGATGAGCAAGGATCTCGCGGACCGGATCGCTGTCGTGACCGGTGCATCCCGTGGTATCGGACAGGCGATTGCCGTCGCGCTGGCCGCGCGCGGCGCCTTCGTGTTTTGCGCGTCGACGAAAGCCGGCGGCTGTGATCACACGCTGGGTCGAATCGCGGAGGCCGGCGGCGCGGGCCAGGGAGTGGTCGTCGATGTCGCAGACGAGACTTCGGTCGCCGCACTGGCTGAGGCCACGCAGGCGCGCGGACCCGTCGACATCCTCGTGAACAACGCGGGCATCACTCGCGACGGTTCGTTTCTGCGGATGAGTCCGGCAGACTTCGATAGCGTGATCGCAACCAACCTTCGCGGCGCGTTTCTCGTGTCGCGAGCATTCATCCGGGGGATGGCCAAGCGCCCGGCGGCCCGAATCGTGACGGTCGGGTCCGTGGTCGGTCTGACCGGCAACGCCGGCCAGGCCAACTACGCCGCGAGCAAGGCCGGTCTGCTGGGGCTCACCCGTTCCCTGGCGAAAGAGTTCGGCGGGCGCGGATTGACCGTGAACATGGTCGCACCCGGCTTCATCGAGACGGACATGACGGCGGATCTGCCGGACGCGGTCCGCACCGCCGCGCTCGGTTCGATCCCGCTGGGTCGATTCGGCGCGGCCGAGGACATCGCCCACGCCGTGAGTTTCTTGTGCAGTCCCGCCGCGGGCTACATCACCGGCCAGGTTCTGGTGGTCGACGGCGGCATGACTCTGTAGCCTTCCCGGCCGGTCTCCGGACAGCGGCTCATCCCGCCGTGCGGTGCCTGCCGGATTCAGCGAATCCGGTTCCGCGTCTGGTCCAGGACCTGACCCGGAGCGCAAGTCCTTCCTTCAACATGCAACCCACCGAAAGGTCCCCAAACGTGTCTGAACAGAGTGTCGAAGAGCGGGTCATCAACATCGTGTGCGAGCAACTCGGCACGAGCCGCGACAAGATCACCGCCGAGACCTCGTTCATCAACGACCTCGGCGCCGACTCACTCGACACCGTCGAGTTGGTCATGGAGTTCGAGGACGAGTTCGGCATCAACATCCCAGACGAGGACGCGGAGAAGATCCAGACCGTCGGGGATGCGGTGTCCTACATCAAAGAGAAGATGTGAGCGGGCGCATGCTAGCCAGGGCTGCCAGTCGGGCAACTTGGCCTGCTTCGCCCAGCACCTGCGTGGTTTCGTGGCGCTGTGAGCCGGTCCGGGCGTTGCCCTGGTTCGCGCATGCCGATCTTGGATCGGACGTCTTCGGACGTACTACCCCAACATCCATGCGGTGCCCCGCGCGCCGACGCGTCCCCCAAACGGGCTGGACCCAGATGGTTCGGCCCTTTCCCAGCCTCTCCCTCTCCATAGCTTCGTGACGATGAGTCGACGGCGTGTCGTCATCACCGGGCTCGGCACGGTCACTCCGGTCGGGCTCGATCTTTCCTCGACCTGGGACTCCCTGCTCAGCGGCAGGTCCGGCGCGCGCACGATCACTCGCTTCGACGTGTCGCGACACGCGACGAAGTTCGCCTGCATGATCGATGACTTCGATCCGCTGCGCTACTTCGAGAAGCCGGAGGCCCGCAAGATGGACCCCTTCGTCCAGTTCATGATCGTGGCAGGCAAGGAGGCGCTGCTGCAATCGGGCTTGGATATCGCGAAGGAGGACCCGACCGCCTGCGGCTGCATCCTCGGCACCGGAATCGGCGGTATCCAGGAACTGGAGAGCACGAAGGAGACCTTCCTCGAGCGCGGGCCCGACCGCGTGAGTCCCTTCTTCATTCCGAAGATGATGTCGAACGCGCTCGCCGGACAGGCGGCGATTCGCTTCGGACTGCAGGGGACCTGCTTCGCGACTTCCTCGGCCTGCGCGAGTGCGGGACATGCAATCGGCATGGCGCTCCGGGCGATCCAGTGGGGCGAGGCGGATGTGATGCTCACCGGTGGCTCCGAGGCGGCGACGACGGCGCTCAGTCTCGCCGGGTTCTGCTCTCTGAAGGCGTTGTCGTCGCGCAACGACGCGCCGGAGCGCGCGTCACGCCCCTTCGATCGTGATCGCGATGGATTCGTGATGGGCGAGGGTGCCGGGGCGCTCGTTCTGGAAGAACTGGAGCACGCGAAGCGACGCGGGGCGAACATCCTGGCCGAACTCGTCGGCTACGGCTCCACGGACGACGCCTACCACATCACGGCTCCCGACGAGGAAGCCGGCGGCGCGAGCCGTGCGATCGCCGGCTGCTTGCGAGACGGAGCGATTTCACAGGAGCGAATCGGCTACGTGAATGCGCACGGGACCAGCACGCCGCTGAACGACCGAATCGAGACGCTCGCGCTCAAGAAGGTGCTTGGGCCACAGGCGAAGCGTGTCGCCGTGTCGTCGACGAAGTCGATGACCGGTCACCTCCTCGGCGCTTCCGGTGCCATCGAGTTGGTGTTCTCGGTCATGGCGCTTCACCGTGGTGTGGTCCCGCCGACCATCAACTACGAGACTCCCGATCCGGACTGCGATCTGGACTACGTGCCGAACACGCCTCGCGAACAGTCCATCGACGTCGCCATCAGCAACTCGTTGGGCTTCGGCGGCCACAACACTACGCTGGCGGTCGCTCGATTCTCAGGCTGATGGACGCGTGGGCCCGCGTTCGGACCCAGTGCTGTTCGCCGTGGCCAGATCACGAAAGATTTCCGCGGCGCGAGCGGTTCTACCGCTGGCGTCCTGCACTCCCTCCGATCTCCATTCCCACGCAAGGTTGCTCTCGTGAAAAAGAAGTTCCACGACCTTCTCCATCGCTACAAGGTCGAGTCGTTCAAGGCGACCCACAATCTCGAGGCAGATGAATCGCTGGCTCGCGAGATCCAGCAGTTCACGGAGCACGCGCTCAACGACGCGTTCCACTACCACTTCCATCGTGATCCGAGTCCCGAGCGACTCGAGACCTTCACGATGATCAAGCACTACGTGCTCGAGTCGCTCATGCCGCCGGTCATCGACAAGGTCATGCGACGTCTCATCGCGACCGAGCGTCAGCACAAGCTGATGGTGGGCTTCCTCCAGGAGCTGCTCGAGACGCTGTCGGGAGACAACGTCGAGGCCGGCTCGCACGGCAACGCCTGACCCCCGCGCCGCGGGCTCCTCGCGGGTGCACGGCAATGAACATCGCGGTCCTTGCAGGCGGTCTTTCCGCAGAGCACTACGTTTCGCTTCGGACCGGGTCCGGGGTCGTGCGCGCACTGCGACCGGACCACCGCGTGCATCCTGTGTTCCTCGCCGCAGACGGGACTTGGTCCCGACTGTCGCCGCGGAACGGCGGTGCCGAAGTCGAATGGGCGAGTGAGCCCGCGGTCGAACGAACTCGCGCGGGCATCGCGGTGGCGCGATTGTGCGAGATGGGCATCGACGTCGTCTACCCTGCCCTTCACGGTCGCGGCGGGGAAGATGGCACGCTCCAGGGCATGCTCGATTGGCACGATCTCGCCTACGTGGGCTCCGGTTGTGCTGCGTCGGCCGTCGGCATGGACAAGATCCGCACCCGCGAGTCGCTGACAGCGAACGGGGTGCCCATGTCCCAGGCTTACGTGGCATGGTTCGGCGAAGCTGTCTCGGTCACGCTCGCCGCGATCGCGAAGACGGTGGGTTATCCCTGCTTCCTCAAGACCGACCTTTCAGGCTCCAGCCACGGTGTCCGTCGCTGTGTGGACTCCGCCGACGTCGAACGCTTCCTCCGCGAGGAGCGCGGACTGCGTTTCGTCGCCGAACGAGCGGTCGTCGGCGAGGAGATCAGCGTGCCCGTGCTGGGAATCAGCGGCCGAGAACTCACCGCGCTGCCGCCGGTGGGCGTGTATCCGCTCTCGGACTCCTGGTTCACGCCGACGGCGAAGTACACCCCCGGCGGGAGTGAGGAGGTGATTCCGCCGCGAGGCCTGACTCGTGAGCAGGTCGAGTTGGTGCAATCGATCGCATGCACGTGTCATCGATCTCTCGGTTGCGACGGTGCGTCGCGAACGGACATGATCGTGACGGCTGACGGCGCGATCGTGGTGCTGGAAGTCAACACGTTGCCGGGGATGACCGAGGCGAGTCTCTTGCCGCAGTGCGCTCGCGCGGCCGGCATGGACTTCACCGCGCTGTTGGATCGTCTCTTCGAACTGGCTCTCGAGCGGCGGGCGCTGAGACGCACGACCTCGGCGTGATGATGGCTCTCGCGACGGGGCCATTGGAGTGGCTGCGGACGCTCCAATCGGAACCACTCGCGTGGGAGATCGGATTGATCCTGGCAGTGGCAGGGGCGCTGTGGTTGGCGCGTCGGCTGGTGCTGAGGCGGGTGGGCGCAGTTCTCGGACACGGTGCTCTGGAGGACCTGCTGCTCGGTTACGAGGCGGTATTCGCAGATCGTCCGCAGGAGGCCGTGTCGCATCTCTCTCGCGCGCTAGAAGCCGCTCCACAGGATGGTGTCGTGCGCGAACTGCTGACGAAAGCTCGACTGCGGCTCGTCGAAGAGGCAGTCACCACCGAGGTCGCCAGGCACTCGCTCTCCTCGGCCTCCGGACTGACCGAGAACGGCTTGTTCGATCGCGCGCAGTTCGCGGCCTTCCTGGCGTCGGCACCTGAGTTTCGCGCTCCCATCCAGTCGTGGCAGAGAGTTCGCGATGCTCTCGAGGTGAATCGACAACACATCGCGGATCTCGTCGAGGAAGCGCTCTCCGGCGACGAGGCCGCCACCGGGGAAGTGACGGAGATGGGTGAGATGGCTGCGCTGGAACTCCTGCGACGAGTCGGCAACTCGGGGGCCATGGAGCGCGAAGGTGGCGCATTGCGTCGGCTTGCGGTGCGGCTCGGTGCGGCCGGCTTGCCGGCCTTCTTTGCGGCCTTGCGTGAACCCGATGTGGCGGTCTCCGGTGACCGTTCCGTGGCACTGGAGTTCGTTCGCGAACTCGCCGAGCGGCTCGTGCCGCAATCCGCTCGAGCGGTGGCAAGCGCCGCGACCTCGGAGGATCACGCGATCCGACGCATCGCCGTCCACGTCGCGCTTGGATCCGGCGATCGGGGCTTCCTCGAGCCGGTGCTGGCGGTCACGTCGCGTGCAGAGATCTTGCGTGTTCGACCGATCGTGCCGCCGGGGCAGCTTGCAGCCACGCTGACACAGTTGTCCGACGAACACTGGCTGTGGCGTCACCTGCTCGAACATCCCGATCGCGGTGTGCTGGAGACCCTCCTCCATGTCGCGCGATCCCGCCCGCTCGATGAGACGACCATCGCGTTGCTGCACACGCAATTCGCAGTGCAGGCGCTGGGCACCGAATACCTCGAACTGATCGCGAAGGGCGTCTGCCGCATCGATGCCTTGCCCAAACCCAGTCGCGCACTCCTGCTCGAGCCATTGCTGCTGGCGGTCACGGATCCAGAGGCGAGCCCCGCATCCCGCGAGTCCTTGGCGGAGCGCTTGAGGGAGTTTGGGAATGACGTGGTCGTGCCGCTTCTCGCGCTGGTTGGTGAGCGACCAAGTGCCGTCGATGCGAACGTTCGGCACGTGCTGCGGTCGCTCGGACGGACGACCTTGACGGTCGCTCGCACCGTGTTCCAGAGCCTGGCGAACGCCGGGAGTCCGACGAGCGCGACCATGTCGAACCACGCGATTCGGCTCCTGTGTCGTGCGCTTGCCGAAGACGGCGGGGTTGCTGCGCGGCGTCTGCTGTCGGAGCTGACGAGGGATTCCCGGCTGCCGCAGGTCGCAGCGATTGCGGGCGAGGCACTCAGGAGGGCGGGGGATCCCGCGGGGGCCGATGCGGAGGTCTGATCTCTTCGTTCGGCTGCTTCGCGGTGCGCTTCGCCGGCGGTGGACCTGGCTCCTCCTCGGTGTCGTCGGCCTCCTCGTGTTCTGGTTCGTGCTGGATCCGATCCTGTGGTGGATCGGACGCAGCGTCGAACTGTTGTTCTTCGTGGTCGATCGAGGTTTCGGGACGGCGATCGGACGACACGTCGTCCTCTACCTGAGCATCGCCGTGGTGGCGTGGGTCTACCGGCGGCGGTGGCTCGGCGAGTGGCGACGGATCGCGATGGGGTGTCGACTGCACCGCCATCGTCGCGCACTGGAGAGCCTTGCCAAGGGGGCCATCCCAAAGCGCCGCGGCCAGGTGGATCGCCGGGCCGTGAGTCTTCCCGCGCCGTCCTGGTTGCCGCTGCAGGAAGCGTTGGTTCGACTGAGAGTCGATCGAGCCCGGGCCGAGGCCGAACCCACACCGACCCCGTCGGCGTCGACGCCGGCCTTGCTGCGACGTTCCATCGCGAAACTCGACATCGAACGATCCGCTCCCGGGGAGGACTCGCCGGTCCTCGAGTCGCGACTTCGCTCGCGGCTGGAGGAGTTCCCCGACGATGTCGCGTTGCTCGGTCGGCTCAGTGATCTGCTCAGTGCCGGCGGTCGCGTGGAAGACGCGCTGGACATCGAGTCGCGCCGCGTCGCGGTCGCGCCTCCTGCCGACCGTGCATGGATTCGTGCTCGTTTGGTCGAACTCGGTGGTCGCCTCATTCGTCACGAGATTCGTGACGGCAAGGGGGGAATCGATCGAGCCCGGCAGCGGCTGGCGAAGTTGGTGGCGATGGCAGCGGGTGAGGAATCGGTTGAGCTGCTCGCTGCAGAGCTGGCGGTTGCGGAAGGTGACGAGGCCGAGGCTTGGCGCCGTTGGATCGGGGCCTGGAGTGCAGAGGGATTCCTCCGGGCCCTCGACCACATCGACCTCGCGGCGGGAAGGCTGGGTATCGAGGAGTTGCTCGGCTTGGTTCCGCACGAGGTGGCTTTGGCGATCCTTGCGCGTACCGCGGCGAGCACGGGGCGAGATGCTCTGGCGGAACGCGCCGCCAGGGTGCTACTTCGTCGCGTCGGCCCGACACCCGCAGCACAGTCGCTGTTCGATCTCTGTCGCGAGCGTCGTGACCGACCCGATCGCGCCCCGACCGACTGATACCGATCGACGGGTCGTGGTGACCAGTGCCTCGAGTCACGCCCAAGACTGGCATCGCTTGCTTCGACTCGCTAGCATCCCCGCCCCACGCCGAAGTGGCGGAATGGCAGACGCGGCGGATTCAAAATCCGCTTCCCGCAAGGGAGTGGGGGTTCAAGTCCCCCCTTCGGCAAACCCCGCTGGCTCCCGAGAGCCGTGCCTTGGATGTCGCTGCCCGTCCTGGCCGTCCACTGGACCGCCGTTCAGAGGTCGTTCGGCATGGGGGAGGCCAGCAAGGTGCGACGGTCGATGTGCAGCCGCCAGAAGTAGGTCGGCAGCTCTTCGACGATCTTCTCACCGGCTCGGATCCGGTCAGCACGCGCCAGGATTGCCTCGCGCTCACTCCACGGCATGCGATTGAACTTCTCGGCGTGCTCGTGTCGGAGCTCTGCTTCGAGCGTTCGGAGTGACTGATAGGTTCCTTGGAGTTCGGGCGACTCCAGATCCAAGGGGATGATGATGTCGATCAGCTTGCCCTCGGGAGTGCGCTCGTTCGACCGCGCGGCGTAGAAGCTCATGCCTTTCGGGAGGCGCGGCATTTCGTTCTCCTCCACGGTCCAGTAGTGACCGGCCAACAGTTGCTTGGCCGCGAGCTGCGCCTTCAGGCCGTCCAGGTACTCGGCGGTCTGCTCCCGTCCGGAGTTGACATCGGTCACCGTCATCGACTCCGCGTCACGGAGGCGTTCCTCGCCGGCGGAGTGCAAGAAGCGGGCGTACTGCTCGACGACCGCCACGGGTAACGGACCGTAGGTTCGAAGCGTCGCGACACCGAGGCTGGCAGGTGCGGGAGATCCCGTTCGGGCCTCGATGGCCGCCTTCTCATCCGCGCAGGGTACCCGGTGGTAACGCACCACTCTGGGTTGTTCCAACTGAGCGGACCACTCACGGATTCGGCTCAGATCGACGGGTGACGAGGCAGCGATTGCTCCATACGTCGGGTTGTCGTCGGCGACCGTGAGAATGGTCGCCAAGACGGTCAAGCCGAAGACGATCGCAAGAAGACGAGCCATGGGTTCCCTCGGGCTGGATCAGTTCTTCGCGGCGCCTTCGCAGCCGACGCAAACTTCCTTGAGGGTGATTTTCCGCGCGACGTTGTAGCCGTTGGCGTCCGCACAGGAAATGCGAATGTGGGAATGGTCGTGAGGGCCTTCGTGCGTGCGATCGTCGGGCTTCAACTTCTCCTTCGTCTTGCAGTCAAGGATGGTCAGACCGACGTGTCGCTGGGTCGCGGTGACCTGAGCTGCGTTCATCTGTCCCATGTGGATGTGCGGACCCCCGGTTTCGTCATCGTAGACGGCGTCGGCCGGTGTCACGCAGGGTGGGAAGGGTGGAAGACCGCCGCCGGCTTGCGCGGCCCAACCGACGGTCACCTTGGCGTCGACGTTGCAAGGCCTGGGATCGTAGAGCTGCGAGCAGTAGCCGTCGTCGCAGATGCCGTCCTGGTGCTGGTCGTCGTATTGCCAGATGACGGCCCACGGCAGGATGTCCGGCGCCGAGAACTCGAGTTCCAGCTTGCCGATACACCTGCACTCGACGAAGACGTCGAGGGTCGGAAGCGTGGAGTCGATGGGCGCGAAGGAGAGAGAGGAGAGCACGGCAGCGGCCGCGCCGATGAGAGAGAGCGTTCGCATACCCACGAGAGTCAATCGCGCGCCCGAGGTGTTGCGGATCGATAGCAAGCGGGGGTCTCAGGCCGAGACGAAGATGCGGTCGGTGCATCGACGGCACTGGCCGTTCGCTGTGATGTCTCGCTCTTGGACCCGCGGCAGCCGGCAGTGAGCGGAGCCCCAAGGGTCGGCCAGTCGATGACGAACTCGGCGATGAGTGTCGGTGATTCTGATCGGGGCGTCCGTCGCGCGGACAAGTACGCCGCGATCGCACGCGTGGGCGGGAATGCCGTCGCGCGGATGCTCCTTGGAGTCTTGATCGCGCGATGCAGCGGTCGTCACGCATTCGCACTGTTCGTCGAGCTGACGACCCTCGAGATCGTCGCCACCACGATCCTCGGCTCGGGGTGGCTCACTGCTGCGGTGAGCCTCGCACCGCAGTTCGATCCGACTCATGGCGGCGCGTTGATCGACCTGGCCCGGAAGCGAGCACTTCGTGCGATCGGAATGCTGTTCGCGATCGCCCTGGCCTCGTCCCCGCTCTGGGCTCAATTCGGTGTCGACATGGAACTCGGAGTGGCCTTCGTCCTCGCCACTGCCGCGTGGTTGGCATCGGTGACCTACTCGACGCTGCTCACGGCGATGTTCCGCAGCTCACGCGCTCTGGTGGCACAAGGGCTTGCGTACGTGCCGATCTTTGCGGTCGGCTTGCATGCTGCCCGCCGGGACGTCGATCCGATGCTGGCTGTCTTCGTTGCGTCCGCTGGCTGCCACACTCTCGCGGCGGCCTGGATGCATCGAGGCATGCCGCGCGGCTCCGAGTCGGTCTCCATCACCGAAGTGGCACAGTTGCGTGCGACGGGCCGCGTCATGCTCGCCGGATCCTTGGCCAACACCGTCTGCACTCGAGTTCAGCCCTTCGTGCTCGACGTCGTCGGCGGAGCGATGGCAGTCGCACTCTACGGAGCGGCCAACACCCTGACCGGTCCGTTGCGCGTCTTCGCCGGAGCACTCGCGGACGTGCTGCGCCCGCGCCTCGCGCGCGAGTCCACCGGTGCGGGATTGTCTGCGCGCGGCGAACGACTTCTTCGCGCGGCATGTCTCTGGCTGCTTGCCGCCTGCGTTGCTGCCGGGGTCATCGCGATCGGTTTCGGCGAGACCCTCGGAGTGGCGGTGTTCGGTCGTCACTTCGCGGGGATCGGTGCCGTCTTGCCGGCCGCACTCTTGTTCCTGGCGACCGCGGCGCTCGCGTCCATCTTCGTCGTCGCGATGCAGGTCCGGTCGCATCGCGGTGCGCAGATCGCCACGACGGCGCGCGCCGCCGCTGCGGTCGCGGGAATCGTCCTCGTCGCTCCCGCCTGTGCCATCGATGGCGCGCGCGGAGCGTTCTGGTCGATGGCGCTGGGTGAACTGGTCTTTCTGGCGGTAGCTCTGCGCTTCCTGCGCGAGTCGCGTCCAACCGTCACGGCCGCGACGACCTGAGCGCGCCGACCATCAAGCAGAGACGACGGCGAGTTCCTCGTCCACTTCGGCTTGAAGCAGGTTTTGGATCGCCATGAGCGTGCCGCCGATCGAACTTGGACACGATCCACACGCGCCCTGATAGCGGATCAGCAAGGTCTTGCCTTCCAGTCCGATCACTTCGAGGCCGCCGCCGTCACCGGCGAGAGCAGGTCGGATTCGATCATCGAGCACGGCGTTGATCTTGCCCAGCATGGCCTGCTGTTCGGCCGGCAGCGAGTTCGGGTCGAGGGCCGGTGCCGGTGCGTGATTGCCGTCTGCCGCCGGTGCGACGCCGCCAGCGGCGTACGGCGATTTCCAGTCTTCGAGGATCCGGGTCGCGGACTCGTGCACCGCCCGCCAGTCCGCGCTCGCGGTCATGCTCACGGTCACGAAGCGATCGCAGAAGAAGAGCGTGTCGACTCCCTCCACCGCGAAGAGTTGCTCGGCGAGCGCGAAGCCGGCCGCATCCGCAGCGCGAACGCAGCTCTTCGTGCCGGGCCACAAGATGTCGTCGACGACGAACTTGAAGGCGTTCGGGTTGGGGGTCGGTTGGATGCTCTTGACGTGGACCATGTCGACGGAATGCGGGGTGGGCGGGCGCCGGGGCGGCCGGCAAAGCTGGAGGTTCGGCCGTCGCGACCTTCAGCGCAAGATCTCGCCGCGAGGATGGACCGGACCCGTGGTCAGGAACGCGGCGCGGTGGAGGCCGCCGGCACCGACGTGGTCGACGACCCTCAAGGCCAGGCGCTGGCGTGTGCCGGGGCGGATCGCTGCGGTGAGGTCGATGCTCGTCCTCACCAGCCAGACCGATTCCCCGCGGTCCGGGTCGCCGTGGGCCCCGAGCCGCACTCCGTCCAGATAGAGCTCGTAAGAGTCGTCGACGCCGTCGAAAACCGCGTGGACCGACTTGCCCGCCCACTCGGCGGGGACGTCGATGTCGACGCGGAACCACCCGATGCCGTCATAGTGCTCGATGCCCTGAGCTTCCCAATGCGCACCGGCACGCAGCGGGATCCACTCGATGCTCGGATCGTCGCTCGTCGCGAAGGCCTTCGCGCGACCTTGGTCGTCACGATCTCTGACGAACTGCCAGAGCGGGAGCGGCAGCGTCCTGGTATCGAGTTCCGCGGCCAGATGATCGAGGAACTCGCGCGACAGTCCGCGGCTCGGCGGCTCGGCCGCGACGAGGGACTTGGCCAAGGTCTCGAGGACGTAGCGCCCGGCGACCGAGTCCGTGCGCAGTGCGGTGACCGCCAATCGCCCCGTGCCGACTCTGGTCGTGAAGGCCGACAGCCACAGCTTGGTCTCGCGAATGTCGTGGGTGTCCCAGAACGCCAGCAGCGGATCCACCTCGTCGAGCCAGGGCGCAGCTGGAATCACTCGGCCGGTCTCGAGATCGAAGGATTGCAGTTCGTGAAGGAACTCGGGCGGCAGCGCCGCCGCGAGTGCGTGAGGTGGAACCAGCGGGGCGCCGCGCAGGAACCAGAGGTTCTCGGCCCGGATGGAACCCTTGGCGTCCGAGACCAGGAGGAGGACGCGTGCGCCTGCGGACAGGTCGGCAAGCGTGGTTGCATCGAGGGCGCCGACCACGCGCACCGCTTCCGGCAAGCGGCCGCTCGGAGTCGGAACGATCCAGAGCGACCAGCGATTGTGGGTTTCGTGCGAACCCATGAGCCGTGCGTCGAGCGTGAAGCGGACCGGCGTTGTTACCGCCGGTAGTTCGAGCGTCAGGACCAGGGGCTCACTGACGCGCCCTTCGTCGAGGTCGACCTCACCGATCGTCGTTTCGACCCCCAGTTCTCGACATTCCACGCGAACCACGCCGTGCAATCGACCGCGACCGTAGTGCGTCACGCGCAGGGGAACGCGATGAACTCCGTCGGCGAACGCCCGTGCATCGTCCGGAACGTCCAACACCAACATCGTGTCGCGATGCCAGTCGAAGCTCTCCGGTGAGAACTTCGGATCCCCGAAGTCATCGAACAGTCCCATGCGCGCCTTGGTGAAGTCGCGCATGACCGAGATCGTGTAGCCGGCATCGGGGAAGTCGGTTCGGAGACGTTCGATCTGGTACTTCCGATTGCGAAGCCCGTACTCGATCGAATCGCGCACGAGTCGCTGACGCTCGGCTTCGCCGAAGCGGTTCGCCAGCCACGCTTCCATGCGTCGATGAGTCTCGAGTCCCCACGGTTCCCACCAGGTGTCGGGCTCGACTTGGTGCGCGTCCCACTTCGACAGATCGAGCCAGGAATCGGCTGCGATGCACTCGCCGAGCAGGAGCGGCATTGCCTTGCGCGCGGCGATGAACTGTCTCATCTCTTCGATCTTGCCGGGCCACCAGGAGTTGTTGCCGTACGGATGGTCGTCCCAGAAGTCGTGGATGCGGTGCCACGAGATCCAAGCGCTGTCGTCCACGAGCAAGGTGTCGGGGACGGCGGCCTTGCATGCCTCGAACAGTTCCCGGATCACGCCGAGATCGGCGGAGTGGCCCGTCTCGCAGGTGAGGCTACGAATGGCGACTGCGGGATGGCTGCGGTCGTAGGCGAACAACTCCGCATACTCCTCGCGCAGGTCGGGTAGGTGCTCGGGCGTCAACTTGGGATGCCACGTCGGATACTCCTGCCACACGATCAGCCCGATCTCGTCGCAGATCTCGTAGAAGCAGCGAGGCGGCATCCACAAGCATGCCTTCACCATGTTGCAGCCGAGTGCGCGGATGGCTTCGAGCTGCGGTCGCCAGTAGCCGGGATCTTCGGGGGGAGCGAGTCGCGGCGCGGAATAGCCCCAGTGCAGGACTCCGCGAAGTTGCAGCGGCCGGCCGTTCCAGGTCAGCGTGGTCCCTCGGCCTCCGAGATCACGAAAGCCGATGCGATGCCGCGAGCGATCCTCCTCTCGCCCATCCTGACGTTGACGAAGCACGATCTCGACGCCGTACAGATTGGGACGCTCGGGCGACCACGGTCGCACTCCGCGGGGAACTGCAATGCGCGCCCGTCCGATGCCGGTGCCGTCTGCCGAGAGCACCAGCGGCACCACGGCAGTCGCGAGGGGAGTCGCGCCGTCCAGGACGGCGACTCCCAGTTCATGGGTCTCGCTTCCGAGCAAACCTTCGACCTCGGCCGCCACTTCGACTTCCGGCCCGTCTCCATCCAGGTGTCCGAAGGTGAAGGTTCGCTCCACGATCAGGCGCGGACCGCGGGCTTCGATGAGTTCGACGCGCCGCCAGATCCCGCCGAAGTGCGGCTGGATCACCGGGAGGAAACCTTGGGTGTTGTGACCTACGCGCTCGTCGACGCGCACGCGAAGCGAGCGGTCGCCCTCGGCGAAGGCGGGCAACGGGATGCGGAAGGGTGTCCATCCGCCGAGGTGCTCGCCGAGCTTCTCATCCTCGAGGTAGATCTCGCACCAGGTCGCCACACCGTGAAAGACCAGCGAGCGGCGGAGTTCGACGTCCGTCGCGGCAGGAAGCGTGCGGCGGTACCACGCCACCCCGTCGAACTGGATTCCCAGCCGATCCTCGCTGCAGGACGGCAACTCGATGCTGAGCCACCCGTCGGTCGGACAGGCGCCGACGGTGGTCTCGGGTGCGATTTCCCACCCGTCGTGGAGCGATCGCGACGCCTGCGCTTGTCCGTGGCAGCGTGCGCCGAGCCAAGCGATGAGGAGGGCGACGAGAGCGCGCTGGACGGGCATGTCCAGAAGCTGCCAGATCGACGTCGGCGACGGAAGCGGTGGTTTCGGCTTCCGCCGCGCACCCACGGCTCGAGGCCCGTCAGTTCTGCTGGTTGTGCGGGTAGAGCTGCGGAACGACCAGGAACCACTTGTTCCAACGCTTGTCGTCGGTCGGCGTCGGATAGAGCTTGCTCAACTGGAAGCGCGCCCGCTCGCGAATGGTTTCGTTCTGCGTGTGCTGTTGGATCAGCGCCACGCCGGCCACGAAGAACTCATTCACGCTGCCCATCGGCTGAGACGGCACCACCGCCCCGTAGGCCGGGTCGTTGTCGCGGAACGTAGCGGGCACACTCACACCGTTGTCCTGGAGCGGCGTCACGTAGCGAATCCCGTCCTCCACGAACTGGCCGGTGCGCGGGTTCGTGTAGTTGCTGACCCACGAGTAGTCGATGGCGCGGATGACGTCCTCGCAGATCGTCAGTGCTTCGGGGCTTTGGAAGTAACGATGGGCGCCGAGATAGCCGAGCATGACACCGCCCAGTTCCCAGGGCGGATAACCCGTGGTGTTGGCGCCGATCGCGTAGCGCGCGTCGGGCCCGTACTGCTTGAAGGGGCGTCCGGGGTGATCCTTCCACCGCTGGACGTCGACGATCTCGCGGATGCGACGCACCGCGTAGTCCTTGAGCGCTTGATCGCCCGTGGCCAAGTAGCTCTGAACGAATCCCATCATGCACCAGCCTTCGGCGCGTGCGACTCGCATGTTCGCGCTCGCGTAGAGGCGCAACCGCATCGTTCCCTTGAGGCTCTCGCCGAGCTGGCGAAGTTCTTCGCGAGCCCATGGATCCCCTGTGAGGGTCCAGTAGTCGAAGAGAAGGTCGGTTGTCCAGTGTTCGGCGTCGTAGCCGTTGAAACCGTGCGCGGAGTGATTCGTGCGGGTGCGGAAGCCGGCCCAAGGATCGTTCCGCCACAGATTGCGGCGTCCGAGGCTCTCGTCGGTGATGTCCGAGGTCCGCGGGCTGATCGCCATCGGATACCACAAGTAGATCTCTTCCTCGGCACCGACGGTGAGTCCGAAGAGGTGGTAGGGTCGGATCGCCTGCATCCAGGCCTTGGCTTCGAACAGGCGCATCAGGTCGCGCGACCGGGCCTGGATCGCGCGGGCAGCGTCCCAGCTCACCGTGGTGTTGCGCGGGGTACCCGAAGTGCCGGTGTAGTTCACGTCACCGAAGTCGCCCCACGTCCCGAAGTTGCCGCCGGTGACCCAGCGATCGAAGTCCGCGGTCGCGCGGGCAGCGCTGTCACTCGGTCCGTCGACCGGTCCGCCGTGCAGGCCGAGGCCTTCCGACTTCTGCCACGTCTCGACGTCACACAACGGATAGAGCGTGTGTTCGACTCGGGCGGTGAAGCTGTCACGCCAGCGTTGCTTCACGGCTTCGGTTGCGCCGGGATGCTCGACTCGCAGGTGGAAGCGATAGCGACGCGTCTGACCGTCGTCGATGTAGGTGTCCCGCATGGCCTCGAAGCGGACCCAATCGTCCTCGGCGACCGGCGCATCGACCTCGTGCCAGTCGGGCTGGAAGGCGCGGACCTCCTCGGCGCCGCGCACGAGGAGTGAAGCCTCGTTCACGTCGATGCCGCCGAGCGGATACAGGTTGGGATCCGTGCTTCCGGCAGGGTCGTCTTTGCCGAGATAGTCGTTGCCGAGGATCCAATCGACCGTGACGAACGGCGTGTCGCGGTACTCCTGCACGTAGAACGTCGAGGTGAGGAAGTCGCGGTTGAGTCCTCCCGACCCGGTCGGCAGGTGGTAGACACGCTTGCGCGAGTAGCGCACCAGCGGAGTCTGATGAAGCACTTCTCCGCCGAGAACGGTCGTTTCCGCTTCGTAGGCACGGTTGCCGTTGTCTCGCGCGCGAACCTTCAGTCGGAGGCTGTCGCCGAACTGGGCGAGCCACTCGTTGGGCTCGAAGGTGCCCCGCAACGGCGTGACATCCCGCACCACTTCGTAGCGCTTGGAAGTGCTCGCGCTCAGGTCATCGGTGAACTGGGCTTGGGCGACGCGCACCGAACCGTCCGGCCAGGTCTGCAGCGGCATCCAGGCGGTCGCGCGGCCGCTGACCCCGACGTTGTCGAGGTTGGCGATCATTCCGATCGGGAAAGGAATGCTCGCGAGGATCGTGTCCGTCCGCTCGCTGGTCGAGGCGTTCTCGACATCGAAGCGCGGTGTGATCACCAGCGCCTGGCCGGTGCCGCCGCCCTGACCGCCGCCGCCGGAACCACCGCCGGTTCCGCCGCCGCCGGTTCCACCCGTCGCGTTGGTGCGGCCGCCGGAAGAGCAGGCGCCGAGGAGAGCAAGGCTCACCAGGGCGGCCTGTCGCAGATGCGTTCGCCAAGTGGGGGGCGAAGGATGTCGCGTCGTGGTGGAGTTCATCATCGTGGTGTCCGGTCGTCGTGGTCGTGGACGTCATCGACCGAGGCATTGCGGAAGATGAGTCAAAGCTGGACAGGGAGGGCCGGATGCGTCCCGCGGTGATGCGGATCGTGCGCACCCCCCGATGCGACCGGGGTTGGGTCGAGTCTCACTCTTTCCCCTCCCCAGGCCGCCGGCGCGGCGCGGGGCGGGGCGCCGAGGATGTCGGCGCCAAGCCGCGAGAGGTCGCGGCGCTCGCGGCGGAGCTGCCCATTGGCGCAGCGGAGCAGGGTCGTCCGGCCCGGAATCTTCGTCGACGTCGTCGCGAGATCGCCGCCGGTCGATGTCCGGCAAGGAGCTGCGTCGGTCGACGACCGAAGCGTAGCTGTAGCTACGCTGCCAGGGAGGAACCGACGTAGCGACGCCGCCGGGCGCGATTTGCGGCGATCGCAGCAGGCGTTCCCGAGTCGTTCGGGCTAGGATTCAGAGCCGTGCGCACGGCGTGGTCTCCCTGGATTCCGGCCCTGGCGCTCGGGCCGGTTTGCCTCGGTCTGGGCGTCGTCGCCGGATTCTTCCTTCGCGGGGGAGATTCGACCGATGAACCGCGCCGGGATTTGTCGCCGCCGAGTTTCGCGCCCTTGGTCGCTGCAGTGCGCGACAGTGTCGTCGGCGTTCGCGCATGGGCGAAGCCGAGTGCTGCGGATGGGATCTCGCCGACCACGGATGCTCGCGTCGAGGATCACCTGCGCCACGGCACCGGCGTCATTCAGGACGCGGCCGGATTGGTTCTGACCGCGCATCATGTGGTCGCCGGTGCCCGGCGCATCGAGATCGTGCTCGCGGATGAAGTCGTCCGCGCTGCCAGTGTCGTCGGCGACGACCCGAGCACCGATCTCGCGGTACTCCGCATCGAAGATGCGCCCCCCAATCTGGTGGCGGCCGACTTCAGCGGCGGGGAAGACGTGCGGCAAGGCGACTGGGTGTTCACGCTCGGCAATCCCGCCAGTTTCCACAATACGGTTTGCGCGGGAGTGGTCGGATTCGTCGGGCGCCATCTTCAGCATGATGGGCTCGGGGTGACCAACGAGTACTTGCAGGTGTCCGGGCCGGTGAATCCCGGCAACTCCGGGAGCCCGGTGTTCGACGGCCGCGGTCAGGTCATCGGAGTCATCACCCGCGCTGCGATCGATGCCGAGGGACTCGGCTTCGCCATCGGAGTTCGCACGGTCCGAAACGTGCTCTTCGCGATGGAACGCGACGCCGGTCGAGTTCGCCGCGCGCACATGGGGATCGGCTTTCGCGAGGCCGAGCGGGATCGCAACGGGGTCGCCGTGCTCGTCACCCGCGTGCGTGAAGGCATGCCTGCTGCGACTGCAGGAATCCGCGCCGGCGACCGAATCGTCAGTCTGAACGACCAACCTTTCGCCAGCGCGAACGAATTCCACGACCGCGTCACATGGACTCCGCCTGGCCACGAAGTCCGCCTGGAACTCATTCGCGACGGGACCCGAATGGGACCGGTTCTCGTCGCGCTCGGGGAACTCCGCTCGTCCTCTCTCCCCTCGCCGCAGTGAATCGCATGGAGCCGCTCGCCCCCGTCACTCCCGTTCTCGGTTCCTGTGGCGCGGACGCGTTGCTCCTCGACTTCGTGATGCCGGGAGTGATCCACTCGCTCGGCAACTCGCTGTTCGCGGTGCAGGGAATCGCTCACGTCCTCGGCGCCGGTCGGCAGACGGCCCGGCAGCGCGAGACCATTCTCGAAGCGTGCCAGCGCGCCGAGCAGGCTCTCGACGTTCTTCGTCATCTTGGCCCGCTGGAGAATGATCCTCCGCGGAGCGAGCAAGCCGGGCTGCTCTTGATGCGCATGCGTGAGGTGTGCCGAGTGCCGCTGCGCGAGCGTGGAATGCGACTCGAGATCGCACATTCCTCGAAGGACTCGCCGCGGCGGGTCGATGTGCGCACGATGACACGGGGACTGATCGAGGTCCTCCGCTGCATTGCGCTGGAAGTTCAGGCGGGATTCGAAGGCGAGCTGACCGTGGACCTCTGCACCCAAGAGAAGGCGAACGTGGCGCTCGATCTCTGGTTGCGGACCGATCCAGGCTATCTCCCCTTCCCGGTCGCGATGTCTGCGGCGAGGGCTCATTCCGAGGGCGTGCTGTCGGCGATGGGGGCCTCGGTGGAGTGCTGGGATCGCGACCGTCTGCGCATCCTGATTCCTGCGGCGGCTCGGGAGCCGCGACGTTGAGCCGGATCGGCCGAGAATCGATCCAGCCGCCGGCGACTCTGGCCGAAAGAATCGACGCGCCTCGATGAGCAGCCCGACGGATCGCGATACCCGGCAGTCGGAACCCCGACCATCTCCGGTGGTGACGAAGGCGCCGATCTTGGTCATCGGCGCGCATCGCTCCGGAACGAGTGCGGTCGCCCGGGTGCTCGACGATCTCGGGGTCTTTCAGGGTGCCCGACTCGACGACAATCACGAGTCGCTGTTCTTCCAGCGGCTGAACGAGTGGCTGCTCGCCCAATGTGGAGCGCGGTGGGACAACCCGACCGCAGTCGATCGGCTCATCTTGGATTCCAGGCAGTCGGCGCTGGCAGTCGAGCACCTGCGGCGTTCGGTCGGCTCACCGCGATCGATGGCGTACCTGGGGCGGATGGCGTGGATGCGTGGTCGTCGCATCGGCGACGGCGCCTGCCGATTCGGTTTCAAGGACCCACGCAGCACCTTCACGTTGCCGTTCTGGCTCAGGGTGTTCCCCGAGGCGCGAATCATCCACGTCCATCGACATGGGGTCGCGGTCGCACAGAGTTTGTGCGTGCGGCATCGGCGACATTTGGAGCTCAGTGAGCAGCGATTCGAGCGGAACCGTCCGTTGCTGAACTGGTTGCCGAAGCGAGCCGGCTTCGGGGACTCCCCTCGATTGTCGTCGCTTGCCGGGGCCTTCGATCTCTGGGAGGAATACTTCGTTCGCGCTCGCCGCGAAGTTGCAGCCAGACCCACGATCAGCATGGAGTTCGCCTACGAGGATCTGGTTCGCGACCCGGCTGCGCACGTCTCGCAGTTGGCGGAGTTCTGTGGCCTGTCGGTGTCCTCAGAAGCGGTTGCTGCCGCCGCGGGGCGGATCACCGCCTCGAGGGCCGATGCATGGCGAGGCGACTCAGAACTCGCCGAGTTCGCGCGGATCGTCGAGCCGCGTGTTCGAGCCCTTCGCGAGGGGATCGCAGCCGAACCAGGCATCGGCGCCGTGCGAGCGAAGTCCTCGCCTCAACGCTGAACGACGTCGCCATCCGTCGCGCCAGAGCGGCGCGCAGCGGATGTCGGGGAACGGCCGCGACCACCACCATGCGAGGATCGTTCGCATCAGCAGTATCGGTGCACACCAAAGCAACGTGCTCGCCGGCCATGCGCGGATCGCGAGCGCGACGATGTTGCGCTGCAACCAAGCTCGGCGACGGCGTGCTGACTGTCGATCCCGCGGCGTGCTCGCGCCGGAGATACCGCGGCGATGGGGCAGTTGGATGTGAGGAAGCAGCAGTGCCCGCTGGCCGGCGGCCCGAAGGCGAAGCGCGAGTTCGACGTCTTCGAAGAGGATGAACAAGGTGTCGTCGAATCCGCGCAATCGCTCCGCTTCGTCGGCGCGGAGCAGCAAGGCGGCGCCGTTGGCGCCGAAGATCTCACGCGGCCTGAGTCCCACGCTGCCGACGGGGCGATTCGCGCCGAGGTCGCGCGCACCCGGAACCTTGGGAAGAAGGACGCCCGCCGTGTCGACCCGCAGCGGATCGCTCGCACGAACGAGCAAGGGTTGCATTGCTGCGAAGCGATCGCCGTGAGCCGTCGCGGCCGCTCGCAACTCGCCCAGGAATCCCGGCGGCGGGTCGGTGTCGTTGTTGAGGACGAGAATCCAATCGGGAGAGTGCGCTCGAGCGCGCTCCATCCCGGCATTGCAACCACCCGCGAAGCCGAGGTTTCGTTCGTTGGCGACGACCTCGACCTTCGGAAACTCGTCTGCGATGACCTCGCGAGAAGCATCGGCCGAGGCGTTGTCGACGACGATCACTACCTCGCCGGGCTCGAGCTGCGGCGTGATCGATCGGAGGAGCGCGAGCGTGTCCTCTTTGGCGTTCCAGTTCAGGCTGACGACGACGATGCGTGGCACGTTCGCCGCCGCCGTCGTCATCGCGTCGCGTCTTCCTGAGCCAGGTAGAGTTCACCGCCGCGCGCGCGGAACTCTGCAGCCTTCTCGGCAAGTCCGGCCTGCACCTCCGCCTTCTGCTCGGTGGCATGCGGGCCCGTCGCCTGTGCGGCCGCGTAGGCTCGCACCTCTTCGGTGATCTTCATCGAGCAGAACTTGGGACCACACATGGAGCAGAAGTGTGCGGTCTTGGCGCCATCCTGCGGGAGCGTTTCGTCGTGGAACTCTCGCGCAGTGACCGGATCGAGGGAGAGGTTGAATTGGTCTTCCCAACGGAACTCGAAGCGAGCCCTGGAGAGGGCGTCGTCACGGGCTTGTGCGCCCGGATGCCCCTTCGCGAGGTCCGCTGCGTGCGCTGCGATCTTGTAGGCGATGACACCGGCCTTCACGTCGTCGCGATTGGGCAGGCCGAGATGCTCCTTCGGCGTGACGTAGCAGAGCATCGCCGTGCCGTAGCTGCCGATCATCGCGGCGCCGATCGCCGAGGTGATGTGGTCGTAGCCGGGGGCGATGTCGGTCGTCAACGGTCCGAGCGTGTAGAACGGTGCCTCGTGGCAGAGTCGCATCTGCTCATCGACGTTCTCCTTGATCTTGTGCAGCGGGACATGGCCTGGTCCCTCGATCATCACCTGCACGTCGTGCTTCCAAGCGACCTGCGTGAGTTCGCCCAGGGTGCGGAGCTCCGCGAACTGCGCAGCGTCGTTGGCATCCGCGATACAGCCGGGACGAAGCCCGTCGCCGAGCGAGAAGCTCACGTCGTAGCGCTTCATCACCTCGCAGATCGCTTCGAAGTGCTCGTAGAGGAAGTTCTCGCGGTGGTGGGCGAGACACCACTTCGCCATGATCGAACCGCCGCGGGACACGATGCCAGTGACACGGTCGGCAGTCAGCGGGACATAGGCGAGTCGCACTCCGGAGTGCACCGTGAAGTAGTCGACGCCCTGCTTCGCCTGTTCTTCGATCGTCTCGAGGAAGAGGTCGATGCTCAGTTCCTCGACTCGTCCTTCGACCTTCTCGAGGCACTGGTAGATCGGCACGGTGCCGATCGGAACGGGGGAGTTGCGCAGGATCGCTTCGCGAGTGCGATGGATGTCCTTGCCGGTCGAGAGGTCCATGACCGTGTCTGCACCCCACCGCGTGGCCCACTGCAGCTTCTGCACTTCTTCGTCGATCGACGACGCAACGGCCGAGTTGCCGATGTTGGCGTTGATCTTCACCAGGAAGTTGCGACCGATGATCATCGGTTCCAATTCCGGATGACAACGGTTGGCCGGGATGATCGCGCGCCCGGTCGCCACTTCCTCCCGTACGAACTCCGGCGTCACGTTCTCGCGGATCGCGCAGAAGCGCATCTCTTCCGTGACGATGCCGCGCCGCGCGTAGTGCATCTGCGACACATTGGTGTCGCCGCGACGCGCACGAGCGGCGATCCACTCCGCGCGCCGCGCGGGCAGGCCGGAGTGCGGGTCGTGCCCAAGCGGCCCCGTCGTGTCGTAGACGCGCAGCAACTCACCGTTGGTGAGCGCGATCTCACGCTCCGGCACGGCGAACTCGCCGACGGTCACCTTGCGGCTCCTGGGAAAACTGGAGGTGAGATCGCGGTCGACGCCGCGAGAAGGCTGGTCGGGCATGGACGATTCCTTTCCTACGCCGGTGCGAACCGGATCAGGTTCGAGGGGTACGTCTCAGCGTGCAAGGGCACGCGCCCCCAGGAAGGTCGGGGCGAAAGGTAGGCCGATCGCGTCAGGAATGCGAGAGTGTCAACGGCGCTTCGGGTCGATGCGCTTGTGCGGCGAAGGCGTTTGCTCCGTGCCGTCACTCGGTCGGAAGGTGCCGTCGACGGGTTCGCCGCCGGGATCGTGATCCGGATCGAAGGGTTCCGTCGGGTCGTCGGCGGGGGGAGCGACGCCGTCCTCGGTGGTGTTCCCGAGCAGTAGTTGCCAGTACTCCAGCGAGTTCCGGAGGTTGTCGGGAAGGACGGTAGCGACGGCGTCCATGGCCTGACGTGACACTCTCACGCTGGTCGAGCGCTCTGCGGCGAGGGCGACCTTTCGCCCAGGCAGGAACATTCCGATCGCGGTGAGGATCGCGAGCGCGACCAGCGCGCCGGCCGCGATGCCGAACACACCGCCGAGGAGTCGACTCTTCGGGGTCAACAGGAGCGGTGCCTTCGGGCGGTGGACGAACCACGCCAGCACCCCGAGTGCCACGATGGTGACGAGGAAGAGGGTGAAGCGCGCGGCGTGAGTGGACAACTCCGGATCGACGTCGAGGGGGATCCAGCGATCGAAGATGGGGGCGAGGCGTCCGGCAAACGCGATGGCGGTCGCGTAGCCGGCCACGAGGATCAGGAGCCGGCTGAGCTGCCAAGCCATTCCCTTCACCAGGCCGAGGATCGCGAACACCGCGACGATCGCCAGCATGGTGTAGTCGAAGAGTGGCAGCGGGGCGGCTGCCGGCACGGACTGCAGAGACGCGGAGAGCATGGGCTTTCGGTGGCCGGGCGCTGAGGATCCCGCGGACGGCACCGGCGCGGATGCTATCCTGCGTCGTCGAAGTTCACCTCGAAGCCAAGAGCCCGTGCCCGAGAATTCCACCGCCGCTGCGGCCGCCCGCCGTGTTTCCAAGTTGCTCGACCGCGCCCAAAGCGACCGTGGACTGACGGCCGAGCTGGCGCGAGCCCGCCGCGAGTTCTTCGGCGCGGATCGTCCCAACTACGTCGATCCGAAGTCGCGGCTGGCGATGGATGCTGCAGCCCTGCGGTTCGCTGAGTGGTTCGTGATCGATCGACAGAGCGAAGTCCTCGGCAACAGCCTGCTCGAGACCTTCGGGGATCCATCCGAGGATCGAATGTTGTTCGAGAGCCGGGTGGGAGTCTTCCTGGTCGAGAACGCCGGTTCGGAATGCGTGGTCCGCGACTTGGAGGGCAACGAAGCCTTGCAGTTGGTCGTCGGATCGTCGCGGCTCGGCGCGGGCGATGTGCTCGTCGGACGATTGTTCCCACGCAGCGACGGCAGTTTCGAGCCGTCCGACGCGGTGGCGTTGTTGCCGCGCTCACCACAACTCGCGCTGGCGTTCCAGCGTGACGCGAAGCGCTTGGAGTTGGGGCGCAGACTCGATCAGGCGGAGATCGAGCACGTGGTGTTTCGTCAGTGGGCGGCCTTCTCCGCGAGCTCGGAGCTGTCCGAGGGTGACGCGGAGGAACTCCCGCTCGAGCGCCTGGAGGCGGAGCTTCAGACGGCATTGGATGCCGCGGAAGTCGATGACGACTACTCGGCGACCTCCATCAGCGCCGCGCTGGTGTCGGCGGGTGAGAACGCGGGGAGTGTGGTGAGCGAAGTGCTGGACAGTCTGGCCTACGACACCGATGTCGATCTCGATCGTGCGCGCGAACTCATCGTGCGTATGCGCAACGTGATCGCCGCCGGCGGGGGGAACAAGCCCATGCCGGCGCCGGCACCGCGTGCGGCCGACACGGCGCCGCGGCGATTCGAGGAGCGCGTCGGCGAGCATCTCGGTCAGCGACTCGCACGTCGGATCGAAGAGGGCCTCGGTTCTGCCGAGGGTCTCGATGCGATCTTCGCCGACGTCGAGCGCATGCTCGGCGAGAGCATCGAAGACGGCGACGAAGAGCCGGAGAGCGACGCGACGCTCGATGATGGCGACCTCGAACCGCTGATTGCGGAGTACGCCTGGGAACAAGACCTGGACGCAGTGCGGTCGGATCGGCTGCTTCAACTCGTCGCCGCGCAGCGCGACGCACCGGTTCCGCGACTTTGCATCGAGTATCTGGACTCCGGCGATTGGCAACGTTGGTTTCTTGCCGGCTGGCTGGACGCTGCTCCGTCCGAGCGAGCGGCCTCGATCCAGCGCGACTTCGACTTGGCCTCTCGCTTCCTCGACTGGTTGGTTGCAGAACACACCATCGATGTGCGCGATCGCCTGCCGGCGACGCGAGACACCCTGCTCGCCGCGGCGGACCGATTGCAAGCAGCCACCCTGCTGCTCACCGACGCGGCTGTCGTGCGCGCGGCGGTGTCTTCCGCGCTCGCCGGCGCGACACGACTGTGGCGAGTCCTCGACTGTTCGCTGGGCCGATTGCGACTGGAGTGCACGAGCGACGGCGAGCCGCGGGCGGTCGCTGTTCCGGAGGTTCTCGCCCAGGTCGTGCAACCCGGCGATCTGCTGTTCGCGGCGCTCGTGCAGGGGCATGACGGCGATCGAGTCGTGGGACCGGTGGCGTTCGTCGACGCGGCCCAGGAAGGACTCCTCCTCGAACCGTAGCCACGGTCGCCGGGGGCTGATCGGGGGCGCCTCCTGGCCGTGCAGTCTTCGATGCCATGGCGGTCTCCCGCGCGAGGGAGTTCACCACGCCACCGTCGGCCGATAGGAGCGAGGTTAGGAATTCTGCCAACCGCTTGGAAATCGCATCATGGCCTGGGAGAGCCCGCTCGATCGTCTCGTCGCCCGTCAGATCCATCTCGCGGAACGCGGCGAGGTCCCCGCGGCCGAAGCCGCATCGGCCGCACGCGACCTGCTCGCTCTGCGGCCGAGTCGGGCCGAGAGTTGGTTTCATCTCGGTCATGCCCGGGTTCTGCTCGGCGTGGATCTCGAGACCCCGCCGGAGAGCGATCGTGCGGCGTGCCGCTGGCACCTGTTCGGCCGGGTGCGCGCGCATGAACGTCGCGGAGAACGCAACTGGGTCGCGGACCTGCTGACCGATCGAGCGGCGATGACGGAACTGCTCGCCGAGCCGCGCATCGCCGGAGCGTGTCTGCCGTTGGCCATGCGCACACTGTTCTGGAGTGGCGACCTCGATGTCGCAGTCCAGGCGATCGACTACCTCGCAACTCTGGCCGATTCTCCGGAGGCGCGACTCCTGGTCGATGCGGCGATGTCGGACCTGCTCGTGCGCCTGGAGCGTCGCGACGAAGTGGAACTTGCCGACAACACGCTCACGATCCTGCAGCGTTGCGTACGGCTGTCCTGCTTCGACGAGTTGCCCGCTGAAATCCGTGCCGGCTATCTCGTCGAGCTCGCGAGCCGACGGCTGGCTGCCAGCGACTTCGATGCGGCGGCGAATCGCTTCGAGCAGGCGCTGACCCTGGCGGGGGAGGAAACGGCAGTGAGAAGTCGGGCCGCCGTCGGTCTCGCGCTGGCTCGTCTGCGTGCGCACGACGTGCACGATCTGCGGCCCCATGCAGATCGTCCCGATCGTGACGCGGCATGCGAAGCGCTGGATCTCGGCGGCGACTTCGTCGAGAACAGCTTTCCGGAGGCGCACTTCCTGCGCGGCCTGTTCGCCTATGAGCAGAACGACTGGGAAGCGGCTGTCGCTCGCTTCGAAGTCTGTCGGGATCGCTTTCGTCGCGTGAACGGCCGCGATCGTGACGTGCTCACGCGTACGCACTTCCTGTTGGCCGCCTCGCTGCTCGCGGGCGGATTCAGCGAGCAGAGCAGCAAGGCCCTTCGCCTGATGGACGAGACGCTCGGCGTCGTTCAGCCTGACCTCGAGACCTTCTACTTCGTTCACGAACAACTGAAGGCGAGGGATCGCAAGCTGGCGCTGCGCTTCCTCGATGCCGTGGACGTCGGTCGGGGCAGCACGCCCGACCAATTGCTGTTCGTGGCACTCGAGTACCTCAGCCTCGGCGAGGCGCCGCCGGCCGCCGCCGCCGCAGAGCGGGTACTCGAGATCGCGGTCGACGTAGATCAACGCATCGAGGCGATGCGTGTCATGGTGACGGCGAACAACATGCGCGGCGACAAGCAAGGTGCGCGCGACACCTTCGATGCCATGCGTGATCTGCTGTTGCAGCGCGGGCGATTCGAGGACCTCGAGAAGCTCCTCCTCGATGAGGACTTCATCGGGCAGGCACTCGATCATCTCGAAGCACGCTCCGAACTCGTCGCGCTCTACGAGGAGATGGAAGATCGCGAGGTCGAGAAGGCGCAGGTCCAGCTCGCGATCGCGCGATCGCTACGCGCTCGCAAGGACGTTCAGTCTCTCCGCGACGCCCACGGCGTGCTGCTCGAGGTCGAGATTGCGTTCCCCGAGCTGGCCAAGGATGAACTTCGCAACCTCGAGAAGCTGCTCGAGCTGTCGGACGCGGACCTTGCCGATGTCGGGGGTGCTGCCGGGCACGCCAAGCAGATCGAGAAGAAGCTCGGTCGGAAGGCCAACTTGCTCGTCGTCGGCGGCAACGAACGCCAGCGTCGGCACCATCCGCGGCTCGTCGAACTCGCCGGCGAGTGGGGTTTCGACGGCGATTGGCTGATGGCCAACTACAGTTCGCCGCAGAAGCTCGTCGCCGAGATCGCCGACCGACTGCGGAGCGGCAGCGTCGACGCCTTGCTCTTGTTGCACTGGAATCGACACGAGACGACCGAGCCGGCGCTCGAGCTCGCTCGCCGTGCCGGGGTGCCGGCGCGGACCCTGCACTACGCCGGGTTCACGAGCCTCCAGGTCGGGATCGCCGAGCAACTGGAACGACTGGTGAGCAGCGACTCGGCCGCCGGCACCGAGCGGGACACCCCGAGCAAGGGAAGCTCGCGCAAGGTCGCCGGTCGACGCTGATCCGTCGGATCCATCGCGCACCCCCGCCGGCGATTGCTGCACTTCCGATAAGATATATTATGTTGTGTGGACTGGGGGAGTCGCGTCGATTCCCCGGCCCGCGTCCCTGTCGGCCGCGGACGCTTGGAGACCTCTGCCGCGGCCACCGCCGCCGTGGAAAGTCCACCCAGGCTCCCGTAACCGGCCGCCATCGCCGAAGATCCGTGAGCGTGCGGGCGGCGCAGGCCGCTCGCCGGATCAGTCCTCGGACTATTTAGCCTTTCCACGCCATGGCCTGCCGGACTCTGACTCCCCTTCTCCTGTTCGCCGTGATCCTTGTTTCGGCCACGGCTGTGACGCAGCAGCCGTCGGGAGCCTTGCCCGCCGCGAAGGTGCAGCAACTCGCGCGCGAACTCGACGCCGCACTCGAGCTGACTGCAGGCAAGACGGTCGACGACGAGACGTTCTGCCGACGCGCCTATCTGACGATCGTCGGGCGCATCCCGACACCGGACGAGCTGGCGGCTTTCGCCAAGGATTCAAAACCGGACCGGGACGGTCGCTTGATCGACCAACTCCTGGTCAGCGCGGGCCATGTCAGCCATCAGTTCAATCTCTGGGCGGACGTCCTGCGCCTGACGTCCCGGCTGATGCAGCAGCAGTCCGGCGAGCCCTATCAGCACTTCGTCGAACAGTCTCTGGCGGAGAACAAGCCTTACGACCAGTTCGTCCGGGAACTGCTGACTGCCGAAGGCCCGGCGAACGCCCGCGGGAATGGCGCCACCGGCTACTACCTGAGAGACCTGGGGATGCCGCTCGACAACATGTCGAACACGATGCGCATCTTCGTCGGGACGCGCATGGAGTGCGCGCAGTGTCACGACCATCCGTTCGACAAGTGGACTCAGCGGCAGTTCTATGAGCTTGCTGCATTCACTGGTGGAATGATGTATCGGGCCGAGACGGCCGCAGGCGGGCAAGATCCTCGGCAGACTCTGACGCAACTGCGCGACCTTCGCGGCAAGCTCGGGGAAGACGGTCGTCGTGCGCTCGTTCAACTCCAGCGACAGATCGCCAGCGGCGTGAGCGGCAGCGGCACCGCGAGCATCGCTCTGCCCAAGGACTACAAGTACGAAGACCTCGATCCTGGTGCCGTCGTCCACGCCAAGACGCCGTTCGGTTCGATCGTCGAGGTCGAGCCGCAGCGGGAGCGCGGTGCGGCCCGTCGGCCGCGAGCTCGACCTCAACAAGGTGGCCGCGAACGAACGGCGGCCGACAGCTTCGCGCAGGTGGGTTCGCGCAGTGCATTCGCCAATTGGGTTACGTCTCGCGACAACCCGCGCTTCACGAAGGTGATCGTGAATCGCATCTGGCAGGAAGCGTACGGGCGGGGATTCACGCCGGTCGTCGACGAGTTTCGTGACGATGTGGTCGTCGCCGATCCGAAGGCCTTCGCTCATCTGGAGAAGATGGTCTTGGACCTCGACTTCGATCTGCGCGAGGTACGTCGGGTCGTCTACCGCAGCGCGCTGTTCCGGCGTGTGGCGGTGCCGCCGCCCGACGCCGGCGCCACCGACTTCGACTTCACCGGTCCGCTGCTTCGCCGCATGAGCGCGGAGCAGTTGTGGGACTCGCTGCTGACGGCGGTCATCGGCGATCCCGATCGGACGCTGCCGGAACCCGGCGCGAAGGCGGAGCTCGTCTATCGCAACCACGAGCGATTGGTCGCCTCCGCCCGCGAAGATCTGCCCGGACTCATCGAGAAGGAAGCCCTCCGCTACAAGGATCCGGCAGCCTATCGGCGGCAACTCGCACAGGAGATGGCGATGCGAGCGCCGACGACGACCGACTCCCCCACGAACTCGGAGCCGGATCGTGCCGACCAACTTCGACAGCTCGGGAACGAGCTGCGCGAGGCGCGCCAGAAGGGGGATCGCCGCAGGGTTGCGGAGCTCATGCAGAAGCTCGCGGACCTGCGCGATCTCGCGAGCCGTGCGGCACTGCGCCGCAACCCTGAGATCGCACGTGCGTCGGAGGTCCAGCAACCCGCGCGGCCGGGTCATTTCCTCCGCGAATTCGGTCAGAGTGATCGAGATCAAATCTCGACCGGCACCACCGAGTCCAATGTGCCGCAGGCACTTCGGCTGATGAACGGCATCGTCGATCAACAACTGCTGGCGCGCGGCTCGAAGCTTGCCCGAGACCTGGAACTCGCGAAGTCCGCGGCCGCACGACTCGACGTCGCCTATACGACCTTGTTGTCGCGTCGACCGACCGATCAGGAAGTTCGTTCATGGCGCACCGATCTCGATCGTGACGCCGCCGCCGCGACCAAGGACCTCGTGTGGACCCTGGTCAACAGCCAGGAGTTCCGCTTCCTGCGCTGATCGAGAACCCGTCGAACCTCCGCCACGCAAACCAAGAAGAGGCCCAACCGATGACCACTCCCAAGCGACTGGCTCGCACGCTCGACGAGACCTCACGACGTGCCTTCCTCGCCCGTTGCGCGGCCGGATTGCTCGGCGTGCGCATGTTGCCGCTGGCAGGCGCCGCGATGCCGCCGCATGTCGATGTCCTGCTGCCGACTGCCGGCACTGCCCGTCGCGTGATCTATCTGTTCATGAGCGGCGGGATGTCGCACCTCGACACGCTCGATCCCAAGGCCGAAGGTTCGGCGGTCATGGGGCCGATGAAGGTGCGCGCATCCAACGTCGACGGCATCGCGTTGGGCACCCATTTCGAACACCTTTCGCGGCAGATGGACAAGTGCTGCGTCATCAACTCGATGTGGTCGAATCAAGGTGCGCACTCGCAGGGGCGCTACTTCGTCCACACCGGCTACTCGATGCGAGGCACGATCCGACATCCGAGTCTCGGCGCGTGGGCAAGCAAGCTGCGCGGCGCGATCAATCCGACGCTTCCGCCGCACGTTGCCATCGGCGGAGTGGATGCCTACGGACCCTCGGCGGGCTACTTCGAGAGTCGCCACGCTCCGTTGCCGATCGGTGATCCGGAGGATGGCTTGGCCAACGCGCGCCGGCCGCAGGGCGTGAGCGAAGAGCAATTCCGCCGCCGCCTCGACCGACTGTCGGCGATGGATCGAGCGTTCGAGGAATCCCTGGGCGGCGATCGACAGGTCGCGGCCTACTCCGAGGCCTACGACCAGGCGGTGCAGCTCATGAACAGCCGCGATCTGCTCGCATTCGATCTCGACCAAGAGGAGGACGCGCTCCGCGACGCCTACGGTCGCAACGAGTTCGGGCAAGGCGTGCTGCTCGCTCGTCGACTGGCTGAGCACGGCGTTCGTTTCATCGAGGTGACCAGCGGCGGCTGGGACACGCACACCGACAACGAGGAGCGTCTGTCAGACCTGATCCCGCCCGTCGATCGCGCGTTGGCCGCGTTGCTCGCCGATCTGGATGCGCGCGGCATGCTGCACGACACACTGGTGGTCCTGACGTCCGAGTTCGGTCGAACGCCGGAGATCACGCGCGAGCGCAACGGTCGCAACCATCACGCCAAGGCCTTCTCCAGTCTGCTGGCCGGCGGTGGGCTGCGAGGTGGTGTGAAGTACGGCCGTACCGACGACAACGGCGATGAGGTCGTGGAGAACAAGGTTCGCGTCGTGGACTTCAACGCCACGATCGCTCACGCCCTCGGTATCCCGCACGACTTTGTCGTCAACTCCCCCTCCGGCCGCCCGTTCAAGGTCGCCGACGATGGTCGACCGATTCTCGAACTGTTCGCGTGAAGTCATGCGCAACGCACTACTTTGGCTGATCGCGTTGGCTTGCACGCGAGTTCCGCTCGCTGCACAAGCCGTCGATTTCGAACGCGAGGTGCTGCCGATCCTCGAGCAGCGTTGTTTCGACTGCCATTCCGAGCCGAAGCGAGACTCTCGCGGCCGACTTCGCAAACCCAAGGGTGACCTGCGCGTGGACGGCCGGAGCTTCCTCGAGCGCGGCGGCGACGGCGGTCAGGTCCTCGTGCCTCACGAGCCGGGCAAGAGTTCGCTCTATGCGCGCACGGTCCTTCCAAAGGACGATCCCGATGTGATGCCCGAGCGCGGTGAGCGGCTGAGTGCGGCAGAGACTGCGCTCCTCGAACGCTGGATCCGTGAGGGTGCCAAGTTCGGGGACTGGGTCGGAAAGTCGGCGGCGGTCGGCGTCGCGACCAATCCCGCGAGCGACCCTGCGACCACTCGCACAAGCAGTGTCGTCTCGCTGCGCCTCGCCGTGCGCGAGCGCCTGTCGCAGGGCCTGGCGCCCGCGAGCGAGAGTGTGATGACGGCGCTGGGGGCGGTCGGCGCACGCGTCGAGGATCTCACCGGCGATCGCCGACTGTTCACCATCGGTTTCGAAGGCGCTCGCGCGGCGACGAACGACAAGTCGATGCGCCCCGTGGTCGCTGCCGGGGCGAACGTTCACGAACTCGACCTCGCGAGAACCGGGATCACCGATGCGGCGCTGATCGAAGTCGCCCGTCTGCCGCGCCTTGTCCGTCTCGACCTCAGTGGGACGGCGGTCTCGCACCGCGGCATCGCCCGCCTCGTCGATGCGAACGAGCTCCGCTCCCTCGTGCTGGTGGAGACCAAGGTGGATGGTGCGATCGTCGATTCACTTCTCCGTATGCCGGCACTGGAATCGGTGCATCTGTGGCGGACTGGGCTGCGCGAGGAAGACCTCGCACGACTGCGTGCCAGCAAGCCGTCCTTGCGGGTCATCGGTGCCCCGGCTCTCCCACCGCCGGCGACCGGAGACGAGAGCGGTGGGCGCCGACGTCGTCGCTGAGTCTCCGCTCGTTCCGATCGCGGGACCCGTGCTCAGTTCGGCGAGGGCCCGATCGCGAAGCGGAAGTTCAGGAAGGCGGTGAAGTCCGGCGCGACGTAGCGCGAGAGATCTTCGCCGAGGCCGAATTCCAAGTGGCTTCGTGAGCCCAGCCGTTGGCGCAAACCGACCCACAAGAGCCATTGATCGTCGGTCACGCGACCGAAGTCGTTGGCGCCGAGTCCGGCGGTGTCGAACTGGGCCAGAGCCAGGAGCGCGAGTCGGTCGCTGATCAGGACCTCGGCGCCAAGATCGAAGAGTGGGCCATCGTCCAGGGCGATGCCGGCGTCCCGCATCGCGTCGGGAGTGTGCAGGCTGGTCCAGCCGAACTGTGCCGTGAGGGCCACGGCATGGAGTCGCCACTCCCCCACGACACTCGCGAACAAGTCGACGCCTCCGCTCCCGAATCCAGCCGCCGCGTCGCCGGTGGGTAACTCGATCCCGCCGCGAAGAGCCAAGCCCAACCCCTCCCGCTCTGGATCGACAATCGTGTAGCTGAGCTCGATCGGGACGTCGCCGAGGCGAAGGCCGTGCGGTTCCACGCGCCAGGCGCTCGGCGCGCCGACCCCGCGCGCTTCGAGTGCGTAGTCGTCGCGCGGCACCGAACTGCGGCCCTGATCGGCGAACCCGAAGGTGTCGTGCCAGTCGATCACGAATCGATCCAGGAAGCCGCCGCTCGCGTGATGGACGGGTAGTTCGAACGCGAGGTCGAATCCGTGACTGAGCCCGATGCGCGCGCCGAGGGTCGTCCGCAGCATCTCGCCGTCCATCACGAAGGTGCCGCCGGTCCCGGCGCCGCTGAGGAAGTAACTGGATAGGGAACTGTTCCAATCCACGCTCGCCGAGCGCGCCGGCTGCGCGGCTGCCGAGCGCGGCAGCGGGCGAGCGCCGACCAGTTGCACCGGATGCTGGTTGCGAACCGCGAGGGGGCCGGCGAACTCGCGCGTAGTCGCGCAAGAGCCGAGCACGGTCGCCGTGCTGAGTGCCAAGGCCTTCACGTGCGATCCCAGCGATGCTCGACAGTTGACGCCCATTTGCAGACTCTTCTAGCCCGGACTCTTCGTGAACGTCTACTGCGATCGCCTCAAGTCGCGCCCGGCGGCGTCGCTACGTCGGCTCCTCCCTGGCAGCGTAGCTACAGCTACGCTTCGGTCGTCGCCGACGCAGCTCCTTGCCAGCCATCGACCTGCGTCGATCTCGCGACGACGTTCACGAACAATCCGGGCTTGCCCGGACTCTTCGTGAACGTCTACTGCGATCGCCTCAAGTCGCGCCCGGCGGCGTCGCTGCG
>JBFXDD010000001.1:203657-249255 GCA_050181465.1 Planctomycetota bacterium | reverse complement strand
CAGCTCCTTGCCAGCCATCGACCTGCGTCGATCTCGCGACGACGTTCACGAACAATCCGGGCTTGCCCGGACTCTTCGTGAACGTCTACTGCGATCGCCTCAAGTCGCGCCCGGCGGCGTCGCTGCGGCTACGCGTCGGTCGTCGCCCGGCGCAGCTCCTTGCCGGCCATCGACCAGCGTCGAGCTCGCGACGACGTTGACGAACGATCCGGACTAGCCCGGACGGCCCGCGAGGAAACCCATCGGTCAGGGTTTGCGAGCTTCGCCGGCCTTCGTCGAGTGGTAGACTGCCGCCCTTCCTTCCCCAGACCAGCCTTGCGCATTTCCCCTCGATTCGGTCTCGCCGCAGGACTTGTCCTGCTCGGCGCGTGTTCCAGCGGCGGTAGCAACGATCGCTTCGGCGGTTCGGTCAAGCTGACCGCGAACCATTTCCTCTTCGGGCTGGTCGGCCGACCGGCTTTCCCGGCCTTTCCGACCACCACCGGCGATCTCGAGACCGTCAACGGTCGCTTCTTCTTGCGCGACGACGGCAAGTACGAGATGCGGCAGTCCACCGGCACGCTGCTCTCGCAGAGTGACTACGCGCTCGAGAACGACGGCACGCTTGCCATCGCGGTGCCGTCCTCGGGTTCCACCTTGGTGTATCGAGGCGGCTACGGCTTGCGTGGAACCACCGGCGATGTCGTCCTGACCGACCGCGTCGGCAGCGGCGTCGGCGTCTACTTCGGAACCAAGCTGGTCGTCGGGCCCGCCGATCTGACGCCGATCGTCGGCGATTGGCATCTGTTCACGCTGCACGCGATCCTCGCGCCGGCAGGATCGGTTCCCGACGAAGACCTCATCGGTGTTGCCTTCGGCGGCGACCTCACGCTCGCTGCCGACGGTTCGTTCACCGGCGACGGGACCGAGTCGGAAGTGGGCACCGTCGCCATTCGGGGTGCCGCCAACGACTTCCAAGCGCTCTCAGACAGCCGCTTCGCGATCGAAGCGACCTACGATCCACCGGCACGACCCGACTACGAGCGCGGCTTCACCGCGGGCGGTAACTCGCGCATCCTCATCGGGCTCGATGAGGAAACCGGCTCCAGCGACACCGCTGCCGGCATCGCCTTGATGCTCAAGAAGCGGACTGCGGCGTATTCCGCTGCGGACCTCGCCGGCAAGTATCGACTCGGTCTCCTCACGGTCTTCCTCCGCACCACAGCCGCCGGAATCGATTCTTCGGTCGGCGAGCTGGACCTCCAGAGCAACGGCAACTTCCGCATTTCTGCTCAGAACAACCAGGGTCAGGACTTCAGCTACACCGGCACGTGGACCGGCGCGGCCGACGGCACCTTGTTGTTCACCGTGACCGGCACCAATGAGACTTGGCAGGGAGCCTTCGACGACGCCTACCAGACCGTGATCTTCGTGGACAACTTCAAGGAGTCGCGCACCAACCTCCAAGTCGAGTTGAACCTCGGAATGGCGATTCGTCCGCCGGCCACGACGCCCTGAGCCGGATTCTCGAAACGATGTCGCGCTCGTCATCGGCCCCGGTCGTTCTGCGGACCGACCTACCCTTCGCGCAGAAGCTCGGCACCGGCAAGGTGCGTGATCTCTACGCACTCGGCGACGATCTCTTGCTCGTCGCCACCGACCGCGTGTCCGCCTTCGACGTCGTCATGGCGGAAGGCATCCCTGGAAAGGGTGCCGTGCTCACCGCCGTCTCGGCGTTCTGGTTTCGGCACTTGGCGCAGGTCGTTCCCCATCACTTGTTGTCCGACGATGTCGATTCGTGGCCCGAGGTGCCGCGAGAACATCGCGATCTCTTGCGGGGGAGATCGATGCGTTGCGCGCGCGCGAAACCCCTGCCCGTGGAATGGGTGGTGCGCGGCTACCTCACCGGGTCCGGCTACAGCGACTACCAGCGAACCGGGGTCGTCAGCGGAATCCGACTCCCGCGCGGACTCTCGCACGCAAGCGCACTCGATCCGCCGATCCTGACCCCTTCCACCAAGGCCGAGAGCGGTCACGACGAACCGATCGACTTCGATCGCGCGGTCGCGCTGTGCGGCGAGGCGATGGCTCATGCGGCGCGCGACGCCGCGATCGAGCTCTATCGGCGTGGCTGTGCGCACGCGCGCGCGCGCGGAATCGTGATCGCGGACACCAAGTTCGAGTTCGGTGTGCGCGATGGTCGGCTGGTGCTGATCGATGAGTGCATGACGCCCGATTCCAGTCGATTCTGGCCGGCCACGGAAGTCTTCGACGGCGCAACGCCGACCAGCTACGACAAGCAGTACCTCCGGAACTGGTTGATCGGCAGCGGTTGGAACAAGGAGCCGCCGCCGCCGACACTGCCGGCCGAGGTCATCGAGAAGACGGCCGCCACCTACCGCGACATCGCGCAGCGCTTGATCGCCGACGCATGACCGCGCGCCTGCCGTCTCCGCTGCCGCCGACCATCGCCTGGAACGGCGGCATCGACGGCGCTCTGGAATTGCTCGATCAGACGCGGTTGCCTCACGCGACCGAGGTCCTCGTCCTTCGCGACGTCGATGCCGTGTGCGACGCGATCCTGCGGCTGAGCGTGCGCGGTGCCCCCGCGATCGGTGTCACCGCCGCGTATGCGCTGGTGTTGGCGGTCGCAAGACGACCCTCGCGTGAACGACGACTCGCGCTCGGCCTGGCCGCGGCCGCGCTCCGCGCCACGCGGCCGACCGCCGTCAACCTCGGCGCGGCGCTCGATCGAGTCCTCGCTGCTGCGCCCGACGGCGACCCCGCGACCGTGCTCACGGCCGCGCGAGCCCTCCACGACGAGGACCGCGCGCTGTGCAGCGCGATGGCGGCTGCCGGCGCCGAGTTGATCCGTGACGGTGCGCGAGTGCTCACCCACTGCAACACCGGGCGGCTCGCGACTGCCGGCGACGGCACCGCGCTCGCCGTCGTCTTCGCCGCGCACGCCGCCGGAACGCGATTCTCGGTTCTTGCCGACGAGACTCGTCCATTGCTCCAAGGTGCGCGGCTGACCGCGCTCGAACTTCGTGCCGCCGGCATCCCGCACGAAGTGATCGTCGACGGCGCGGCCGCGAGTCTCATGGCGCGAGGCGAGGTCGACCTCGTGCTCGTCGGCGCGGATCGCATCGCTCGCAATGGCGATGTCGCCAACAAGATCGGCACCTACGGCCTAGCTCTCGCTGCGAAAGTGCACGAGATTCCGTTTTGGGTCGTCGCACCTCGCACCACTTTCGATCCGACCCTGTCCAGCGGTGCCGAGATTCCCATCGAGGAGCGCGATCCCGCGGAGGTGCTGTCGATCCTCGGCCATTCCATCGCCGCCGGCGGCACGCGCGCGCGCAACCCCGCCTTCGATGTCACGCCGGGTCGGTGGATCACCGGCTTCTGCACCGACGTCGGGCTGCTGCACGGTGCCAACCCTCGCAGCGTCAAGCTCGCGCTCAGCGGTGGTCGATATCTCGAGCATGAGTCCGACGAAGCAGAAGAAGGGTGAGGTCCGAACGCGCACGCGGGCGGCGAAGTCCGCGGCGCCGGTGACCAAGCCGACTTCCGCGGCACGTCGCTCCAAGGCCCCGATCGAAGAAGGCGAGCGCTCACCGCAGTCGCTCACGCGCGAGCCAAAGATCCAGGGTCAACCAGCGCGTTCGGCACCGATGGAACACGACCTCGGCCCCGAGGAGATGGAGTTCATCGCGGCGTTGGACCGCTTCAAGCTCGAGAACGGCCGTCCGTTCCCCACCTGGAGCGAAGTGCTCACGGTGATCCGCGCTTTGGGTTACCGCAAGGTCTGAGTTCGCCTCAGGCCGGAATCACGCGAAACCAGATCAAGAGTGCGAGTGCGATCCCGCCGAGGATGCGGTAATGCGCGAACGGCGCGAAGGTGTGGCGCTGCAGGAAGCGCACGAAGGGCACCACCACTGCGATTGCGGTCACGAAGCTGACGACGGCGCCGATCGAAAGGTCGATCGCATACTGACCGTCGATCACGTCCTTGGCTTTCCAGAGCTTGAGCGCGCATGCGCCGTAGAGGATCGGCAGACCCAAGAGGAACGAGAACTCTGCTGCGGCGACGCGCGACAGACCGCACAGCAGGCCGCCGGCGATCGTCGCGCCGGATCGACTGGTGCCGGGGATCAATGCCAAGCACTGGAAGAGTCCGACGACGACCGCGCTGCGCGGAGTCAGCGCAGTGATGTCGCTCGGTGCGGTGCTGCGGCGCCGCAACCATCTCTCGAGAACCAGCAGCAGGACGCCGCCGACGACCATGGTCGTCGCCACCACGCTCGGGCGGAACAGATGTGCGTCGAGGAAGTCGTCGAGCAGGAGACCGAGCACGATGGCGGGAATCGCTGCCATCACGATCAAGATCAGCAGGTTGCTGGCCAGACTGCTGCCGCCGGCAAACATGCTGCGCGCCGCAGCGATCAACCGCCGCCAATACAGGACGACGATGGCGGTGATCGCCCCGGCCTGAATCCCAACTTCAAACGTCGGGTCGGATTGTCCGAGCAGACGATTCGCGACGATCAGGTGCCCGGTGCTGCTCACCGGCAGGAACTCGGTCACGCCTTCGACGACGCCGAGGATGCACGCGGCTAGGAAGCCCGGTGCGACCAACTGCACCGCGTCGTCCGTCTCCGCCGCGACTCCGGCGGCTGCGTCCAAGGTCGTCAGAGCGCCTGCTCCGCCGGCACGTAGTCGTAGCCGAAGGCTTCGGCGACGCCTGGATGGGTGACCTTGCCTGCCAACACGTTCGCCGCGGTGCGCAGAGTCGGATCCTTGATCGCCGCCTTCGCGCCGAGACCGGCGAGGCGAATCGCGTAGGGCGCCGTCGCATTCGTGAGCGCGAAGGTCGAGGTGCGTGGCACCGCGCCGGGCATGTTCGCGACGCAGTAGTGGATCACGCCGTCGATCACGTAGGTCGGATTCTCGTGCGTCGTGGGCTTGCAGGTCTCGACACAACCACCTTGATCGACGGCGACGTCGACGATCACCGGGCCGTCGTCCTTCATGATCTTGAGGTCGTCCCGTCGAACCAGTCGCGGCGCCCGAGCACCGTGGACCAGAACGGCGCCGACGACGAGGTCGGCGTGCGGCAACTGTTCGCGGATGGCGAAGGGGTTGCTGTGCAGCAGATGCACATTCGCCGGCATCACGTCGGCGAGATAGCGAAGGCGCTCGAGGTCGATGTCCATCAGGATCACGTTCGCGCCGAGCCCCGCTGCCATCTTCGCCGCCTGGGTCCCGACGACGCCGCCGCCGAGCACCAGCACCGTCGCCGGTTCGACACCCGGCACGCCCCCGAGCAGGATGCCGCGGCCGCCGTTGTGCGACTCGAGCGACGCCGCCCCCACCTGGATGGCCATGCGGCCGGCGACTTCGCTCATCGGCGTGAGCAGCGGCAGTCGGCGTTGGACCTCCAGGGTCTCGTAGGCGAAGCATTGCGCGCCCGAGCGCAGCATCGCGTCGGTCAGCTCCTGGCTGGCCGCGAAATGGAAGTAGGTGAAGAGCAGTTGGCCCGGCTTGATCAGCGGGTACTCGGCCGCGAGCGGTTCCTTGACCTTCACGATCATGTCCGCTTTCCCGTAGACCTCCTCGGCCGTCGCCGCGATGCGAGCTCCCGCAGCTTCGAAGGCGCTGTCGGAGATGCCTGCCCCGAGCCCGCCGCCTTTCTGGACCAGGACGGCGTGGCCGGCTTCGACCAGGCCGTGCACCATCGCCGGGACGGCACCGATGCGGTTTTCCTGGGGTTTGATCTCCTTGGGGACGCCGATGATCATCGTGAGAAGCAGTGCCTTTCGAACGGGGACGAGTTGGGGCGCGGAGTATAGCGACGCACCCCCTCGGTCCCGCTCGCGACGATCGGAAACGGGCTTGCTTCGGTCTGCGGCACTGGTTACTTCTCTCCGCCCTCGCGGGCGTTTAGCTCAGTTGGCTAGAGCACCAGCTCGACAAGCTGGGGGTCACTGGTTCGAGCCCAGTAACGCCCATCGCGACGCACGGGGCCGACCATTCCGGTCCCGTGCGACGCGAGGTTCTTCGGAAGTCCCGAGGAGGTCCCCCGGGGAGTCTCGGACATCCCGCGGCGCCGCACGCCGACGCGCCGATTCGGTTAGGGTTTCGACGTGCTCTCCCGTGGCGTGACTTCGCGTGCCCGCTCGCTGCTCGGCATCGCGCCGATCGAACTCGTTGCCGCGCTGGTAACACTCGTCGCTGCGCTCGAAGGCCTTTGCGCCCAGTCCCAGCCGTCGGCCCCCATCGCACCGCCGTCGACCTCGGGCGCGCCGCTGGCCTTCTTGCGAGAGCACTGCGCCAAGTGCCACAGCGGCCCGGACGTCGAGGGTGACTTCCGTATCGAAGGCTTCGAGGACGCCGATCCGACCGATGATCTCGGCGAGTGGCTGCGTGCGCGCGAGGCTGTCGAGTCCGGCGACATGCCGCCACAAGACGAGCCGCAGCCCACAGCGACGGCTCGCGCCCAGGCGCTGGATGCTTTGGCTCGGCACCTGGGCTCGCTCCGCGAGTCGCTCCCGACCGATCCTGGTCGCGTCACGATGCGACGGCTCAGCCGCGTCGAGTATCAGCGCACGATCTTCGATCTCACCGGCGTCACGATCGGCATCGAGTCCTTGCCGAACGACGACCTCGCGCACGGCTTCGACAATCACGGCGACGCTCGCTCGCTGTCCCCACTCCATCTCGAGAAGTTCGCCGATCTCGCGTTGCTCATCGCCGATCGCGCGCTTCCCGACGAAGAGCCCGCGATCCCGACTCTGCGGCGCGTCGACGGAATCCATCTCGAGAGTTCGATTCCCGACACGCGCAGGGCCAACGGCGTCATGCTCATCTCGAACGGCGAAGCGAGTGCGCGGTTCGACTTGCCGCGCGCAGGCCGTTATCGAATCGGCGCCCAGGTGTGGGGAATGCAGGCGGGCGACGAGGTGGTCAAGATGCGCCTGCGCGTCGACGGCCGCAACCGTGCCGTGTTCGACGTGATTGGAACGCGCGAAGCACCCGAGACCCACTGGATCGAATCCGACCTGCGCGAGCAGGCGCTCGTCGGTGCCTACTTCCTCAACGACCACTACGCGCCGAATCACCCCGATCCCTCGCAGCGCGATCGCAACCTGTTCGTCGCGGCCCTCTTGGTCGAGGGACCTCTGGATCGTCGCGAGCCGATGCCGCTCGAGACTTGGCTGGCGACTGCCGATCCCGCGCGCGGCAACTTCCGCCAACGCAGCACGCGCGTGCTCGATCGACTCTTGCCGCGGGTCCTTCGGCGACCGGTCGGCGCTACCGAGCGCACACGGTATCTCGCCGCGATGACCGCACGCGAGTCTTCGGGCATGCGGGCGGCGTTGCGCGACGTTCTCGCTGCGATGTTGGTCTCGCCGAGCTTCTTGTTCCGCGCGGAACGTGCAGCGCGAACCAGCGAGGGGATCGAGCCGCTCGACGATGCCTCGTTGGCCGTGCGCCTGTCGTATTTCTTGTGGTCGACCACGCCGGACGAGCCGCTGCTCGAAGCAGCCCGCAAGAAGCTGTTGTCGCGACCGGGAGTCCTGGTCGAGACCGCGCGACGCATGCTGCGCGATCCGCGCGCGGAAGCGTTGGCGACCAACTTCGCTGCGCAATGGCTCGAGCTTCGGCGCCTCGACGAGATGATCATGGACCCGCAACGGTTCGTGGAGTTCGATCGTGAACTCGCCCGGTCGATGCGACGGGAGAGCGAACTCTTGTTTCACGACGTTCTGACGCGCGGCGCACCGGTCAGCGAACTACTGACGTCTACACACAGCTTCGTCGATGATCGACTGTGCAAGCTGTACGGGATCGAAGTCGATCGCGGCGCAGCCGTCATGCGCGTGGAATTGCCGCGAGAGCGACGGGTGGGATTGCTCGGGCACGCCGGAATTCTGGCGCTGACTTCGCACCCGACTCGCACCTCCGTGGTCCGCCGCGGCAAGTGGGTCCTCACGGAACTGCTCGACGATCCACCGCCCCCACCGGCACCCGGCAGCGACAGCTTCCCGCCGAATGCGACGGTCGACGATCCGGCGGACATGCGCAAGCAGCTCGCGTTGCACCGCGCGAATCCGGCGTGCGCAAGCTGTCACGATTCAATCGATCCGCTCGGACTCGCACTCGAGGCTCTCGATCCGTTGGGTCGCTTGCGGGACGTGGACGCGAGCTCGATCCTGCGGGACGGCACGCACTTGAAGAGCGCCGTCGATCTGCGTGACTGGATCCTCGCGCGCAACCGATTGCCGCGCACCTTGCTCCACAAGTTGTTCCACTTCGCACTCGGTCGCGATCTTCGTCCGGCGGACGAGCTTGCGCTCGATGGGGTCTTGGCTCGACTTCCCGAAGATCCGACGATCGAAGACCTGGTTCTCGCAATCGTCGAGATGCCCGCCTTCACTTCCCGAGCACCCGCTCGCGACTGACATGAGCTCTCATCCTTTGCGCACCGTTCTCTCGCGTCGCACGGTCCTGCGCGGTCTGGGCGTGTCCATCGCCGTGCCCTGGCTGGAGTCGATGCTCCCGTCGCTGCGCTCGCCCGCACCGACACCCGCTCGCGCGGTGTTCGTCTTTGCGCCCAACGGCATGAAGATGGACGACTGGCTGCCGCAGCAGCGCAGCCTGGACGCCGCGCTGCCGCCCTTGCTCGAACCCTTTGCACCGCTGCGCAAGCGGCTGTCGGTCGTCCTCGACGCCGAGATCGACGCCGGCCGTGGTCGCGAGGACGGCCCCGGTGATCACGCGCGTGCGGCGGCGACTTTCCTCACCTGTGCTCGAGCGAAGAAGACCGGCGGCAAGGACATCCACTGCGGAATCTCCGTCGACCAGGTGCTCGCTCGCGAGATCGGTGGAGCGAGTCTGTTGCCGAGTCTGGAACTCGGCCTCGAACGAGGTGCTGCCGCCGGCGTGTGCGACTCGGGTTATTCCTGCGCCTACAGCAATCACATCTCCTGGCGGACCCCCACTCGGCCGGTGGCCAAGGAGACCGATCCGCGCGCCGCTTTCACCCGGCTCTTCGGCGATCCCGATGCGGCGGCCGACGCGGCGGCAGCCGCGCGCGAGCGGGCGCGCAAGCGCAGCATCCTCGATCTGGCATTGGCCGATGCGAAGGATCTGAATCGCAAGTTGCCGGCCGCCGATCGAGTCCGTCTGGCCGAGTACCTCGACGCCGTGCGTCAACTCGAGTTGCGGATCCAGCGTCTCGACGAGGAGAATGCAGGGGACGCCGCGCGACGCGTCGACGGCGACTTCCTCGAGCAGGCACGTGGGCAGGGTATCGAGGGGCAGCTCAGCGCGATGTACGAGATCATCGCACTCGCGTTGCAGACCGAACGCACGCGCGTGGTGTCGTTCATGCTCGGCAACGCCGGCAGCGATCGCAGCTACCCGCATCTCGGTATCGCCGACGGCCACCACACGATCTCTCATCACGGCAACGATCCGGTGAAGCTCGCAGCGATCGGCAAGATCAATCGCTTCCATGCCGAGCAGTGTGCGCGTTTCCTCGGTCGCCTCGCGGCGATGTCCGAAGGCGACGGCGACGTGCTGCGAAACAGCGTCGTGCTGTACGGCAGCGGGATCAGCGACGGCAACAGCCACGCCCATTCAGAACTGCCGATCCTGCTGGCCGGCAACGCGAGTGGGCGCATTCGATCGCGAGGCGTCGTCGCGCAGCGCGAGAAGACTCCGCTGGCGAACTTGCACCGTACGATTCTCTGGGCGATCCTCGGCAAGGACACCCCGTTCGCCGACAGCACCGGCGTCGTGGAGGCGGTCACTGCATGAGGGTCGAGCTCTACGTCGGTCCGCTCGCCGAGTTCTATCGCGAGCCGCTCACGGTCGCCGCGCGCCAGGAAGGCGAAGCGGCCCCGACGACTGCCGTGATCGTCGAGAAGATCACCGAGTGGATCGACTGGATCAGCGAGGGGCTCACCCGGCAGGGCTTGCTCGTTCGACCTCTGCAATGGTTCGAAGGGGACGCAGAGCCGTGCCGTCATGATCTGCCGCTCGATGCCATCCTCGCGTTGAAGCTCTTTCTCGCACACGGCGGTTCCGCGTCCTGTCCGCCACAGTTGCCGAAGGAGCCGAGCCTCGATCCGGCGTGGATCGCGATGGCCGAGAGCGATTTCGCCGATACGCCGTACGATCAACTCCTCGTTCCGGAGCTTTGGTTGCCGGCGGCCTTCGACTTCACCTTCCCGTGTCCGTTGCCCGACGGTCATGAGTTGTCGGCCGGCTCCGCGACCGCGCTCGCCACCCAGTGCGGGCTTCTGCGCGAACGTCTGTTCGCTGCGACGCCGCTGGACGCTGCGCTCTGGGCGCGCACCGAGCCGAGGGGCCGGGAGGTTCGCGCGCTCGCGCAGCACGCGATCGGCGTCCTGGAAACGGCTGCAGCCGACTCCGCGCGGACGGGCTGGCCGGTGTTGTTGCATCCGGCGGGCTGATTCGCGTATCGAGATCCTCAGGCCATCCTCGCCAAGTCGACACCCCGCATCGGTCCACCCCGTGAAGCCACTGCTCTGCTCGCATCGTTCCTCGGCGCCGTCGGATCGCGTGTGGAAGCTCGCGTCCGACTTCGCGAACGCTCCCGATCGCGTCCGAGTCATCACCAAGGTCGAGATGCTGACCGAGGGTCCCACGGGAGTCGGCACTCGTTTTCGCGAGTGGCGCGGCCGGCAGTCGGTCGAGTTGGAGGTCGTGGCGTGGTCTCCACCGAACAGCTACACGTTGCGCGGTCTCGTCCCGGGTATCGAGGTCACGTCGACGGTCCGATGCATTCCGGATGCCGGCGGGACGCGCCTCGAGATGGAGAGCCAGGTGCGGCCCAGATCGCTCCCGGCGCGACTGCTCACTCCGCTGATCTTCCTGCTCTCGAAGCTGATGGTCCGTTCTTGCGCCAAGGACCTTCGCGACATCGCTGCGACGGCCGAACGCCCCCACTGAGCGGCCTATCCGGGCCGTGCTCCCAACCGGGATCGCCTCGTGTTCGGTTGCGCCGAGACTCCCGCTAAGGAGTTCATGGCGTCACTCCCCGCTCGTTCCTTCTGGACCCGCACGGCCCTCGCCGCGGGTGTTCTTCTCGTTTCGCTGCCCGGTCAGGGGCCCTCCTGGTCGTCGCCGACTCGTCGCCCGAATCCGCGGTACTCCCATGCTTCGGCGTTCCAGCCGAGCACGGGCCGTCTGCTGGTCTTCGGCGGACTCGATGCGAGCGGCGGCTATCTCGGCAACACCTTCGAGTTCGATGGTGCGGGTTGGATCGAGCATGTTCCGGCGGTGTCACCGCCGGCGCGCGCCAAGGCCGCGATGGCCTATGACCCCGGCACGAATCGCGTCCTGCTGCACGGCGGTGTGGGGCCGAACGGAGCCCTCACCGATACCTGGTCCTGGGACGGCCGGACGTGGTCGCCGGTGACGACGGCGACGACACCGAACGCCTCGGTTTGGTCGGCGATGGTCCACCACGGCGGCGCCGGTGCCGGCGTCTTGCTCCTGACCAACGACGGAGCGAACGTCATGCGGACTTGGCGATTCGCGAGCGGGAACTGGAGTCTGATCCTCGTCGGCGGATTGCCGACGAGAGTCGATGCGGCCATGGAGTTCGTGCCCTCGACCGCGCGCACCTATGTGCACGGCGGAATCGGTCGCGGTGACATGTATGCCTTCGATGGCGCGAACTGGACGGTCGTCGGCCAGTCGCCTGCCACCGGGCCGATCGGCGCCCATTCCATCGCTTGGTCGCCGCGCACCAGCGTTCTGCTGTTGGTCGGTGGCGGCGACGTGTCCGGCTACAACACCCTGACGTTTCGCGGGACTTTCCTCTCACCAGGTCAGATCCAGTGGACGTTCACGTCGAACTTCGACAGCGGTCGAAATGCCTTTGTGCCGGCGTCGCGGGAATACGCGTCTCTCGCTTGGGATGGCGAACGCGACCGGTACCTGCTCTTCGGCGGGGCCGGCAGCTTCCTCAACTTCGATGACCTGCATCAGACCGGTTCGGGCGCATGGGCGGAGGTCTTGCCGTCCGCGGCAGCGCCACCCCCTCGGGTCTACGGCGAGATGAGCTTCGACGATTCCACGGGTGACCTTGTCTTGTTCGGGGGCGTCGACACGACGGGAGTCTTCGGCGACACGTGGACCAGAGACGCTCTCGGCTGGTCCTTCCGCGGCAACAACCTCGGAGCGAGTCCTCGAGTCTGGCCGGCGATGGCGCATCGCAGCGGCAACGGAACCATCATGTTCGGTGGTGCATCGGCGAACGGTAGTGGGTTCCTCGATGAGACCCTCGCTTGGAACGGCAACTCGTGGGTTGTCGTGTTCAGTCCCAGTCGTCCGGCAATGCGGTATGCACACGAGATGGTACGCGACTCGGCGCGAAACCGAATCGTGCTCTTCGGCGGCTACAACGGCGCATTCCTCGGCGACACCTGGGAGTTCGGGTCGAGTGGCTGGGTGCAGCTCCAACCCAGCCTTGCGCCCCCTGCGCGAGGCTCGTTCGCCATGGCCTTCGATCGACGGCGCAACCGAACGGTTCTGTTCGGCGGCCAGTCGGCCAGTGGCAACCTCGGCGACACTTGGGAATTCGACGGCACCACCTCGACTTGGACGCAGCGGAATCCAGCCAACGCACCGTCACCGCGATGGTCTCACTCCATGGCGTTCGACGAAGCTCGTGGCGTGACGGTGCTGACCGGTGGGTTCGTCAACGGTCTGCACCTGAACGATGTGTGGGAGTACGACGGTGAGAACTGGCGCCAGCGCTCCGCAGTCGGTGGAGGATTCGCGCCAAGAGAAGGCGCCGCGATGGCCTATGACCCGCAACTCGGTCACATCGTGGCCCATGGTGGCGGTGGGTTCGGCGGTTCCGGCTTCGAGTATCGCTTGGACACTTGGCTGTATCGCGCGCCCGCAGACACCATGGCGCCGGGGAGCGCGAATGCCTCGTCCCTCAGGATCACCGACGCAGCCACGGAAGGCGGCCCGTTCCGAATCGAGTCGCCCGCACCCAGCGGCCTTGGTTGGCTGCTCGTCGGCTTGGGCTCCGACCCGCTTGGACAACCGTTCCCTGCCCAGCTCGCGTGCTCTCCGAGCACGATCTTCGGGCTCGGAGGTTCGGTTCTCGCGATGCCGGGCAGTCCCCCGTCCCTCACCTTCGTCCTTCCCGCGCAGAGCGGCGGGCTCGGACTCACGTTTCAGGGAATCGAGCTCGATGTGGCGCAAGGGTGCCTGCGCGTGACCGATCCCATTGCGATCACCGTGCAGGCTCGTTGAGTTCGCGAGCGGCGGACTCGCCCGCACGCTTCGTGAACGTCTGCTGCCATCGCAGCAACTCGCGCCCGGCCGCGCCGCTGCAGCGACGCTTCGCTCGTCGATCGACTCAGCTCCCTCCTGGGCAACGACCTGCGTCGATCTCGCGTCGACGTTCACGAGGAATCCGGGCTAGAGCGTCTCACCGGTGCGGCCGGCGCGGAGCCGAGTGAGCTCGGTTCCTAGCCGTGCGACGGCGCGGTTCCAGCGCATTCGAACTGCATCGGCGGTCAGGCCGTGCTCCGCGGCCAGCTCGACGAAGCTCCTCCCTTCGTAGTCGCGGGCGATGATCCAACGTCGGTCTTCGGGATCGAGGAGTTCGAGAGCCAGGCGAACCCAAGCTCGGGACTCTTCGCGACCGACCGCGCGACTCGGCGTGTTCGATTGCACGGCGCCTGATTGGAGATCGAGCACGCTGTCGTTGGGCATGGGCACGACTTCGGCGAGGAATCGCCGCTTGGCGCGGAACCACTCGTGCTTGTCCCGAAGTGTGTTCTCGATGACCCGAGCGAGGAGCCCGCGGAGTTGACCCTCGTCGCGAACCTGGAATCGAGGCGCGTCGCGCAGGAAGTCCAGTATCGCGTCCTGCAAGTAGTCGGAAGCGTCGCCGCGGGCGCGAAGGAACTCTCCCAATCGGCGGTCCACGAACCGACGCAGCCAGGGCATCTGACTCTCGACGAGCGAGCCCAGAGCCGCTTCGTCACCGGCGTGCCAGCGGTGCAGAAGGTCGAGGACGGATGCCGAACTCGTCACCCCGGCATTCCACGCCACGCGCGCGGATCGCGCAAGTCGCCGACGGCCCGTCAGCGAGTCGCGCGTTCGCGGAGCGTCTTCGCCAGTGCGATCTCCCACCCTTCGCGGGCGGGGTCGGCATCCACGATCTCGAGCAGTCGCACGACCTCGCGCGCATCACCCTGGGCCTCCGCGCGGTGGGCGTCGACGAGCGCGGCCAGCGATGCCCGCGGCTCCAGAGCGCGCAGCCGCTCGGCTGCTGCCTGTGCGGTCGTCGGGTCCGGCGACGGCCCGAGGAGCCACACGACGGCGAGAAGCGCCTGCGCCTTCGCCGAGCTCGGCTCCAGCGCGCACAAGGTTTCCGCTGCGGCCCGACTCGAGCGCAGGTCTCCCAGCTCGATTCCGAACTCGATCACGTTCAGGAGGAAGGGTTTCTCTCGAGGTGCGAGGGTCAGCGCATGCTTCGCGATGCGGAAGGCCTCCTCGTGTCGATTCGAGTCCCACAGCGCAACGGAGAGATTGCAGTGTGCCGGCGCGTACTCGGGGTCGACGGCAATGCATCGCCGATAGCTCTCGATCGAAGCCGACAAGTCCCCCTCGGCCTGTTCCATCACGCCGAGGCTGTAGTGAGCGCGTGCGTAGTCGGGACGCAGTTCGATGGCTCGGCGGTAGGCGTCCCTCGCACCGTTCTGGTCCTTCTCGGCACGCAATGCGTTGCCGAGGTTGTTCCAGGCGCGAACATGATCAGGGGCGACTTCCACGGAACGCCGGTACGCGCGGATGGCACCGGCCAGATCACCACGACGCCTGAGCATGCGGCCGAGGTTGTTCCAGGCAGACGCCGAGTCGGGCTCGAGCTCCGTGGCCCTGCGATAGCAATCGGTCGCACGTTCCCAGTTGCGTTCGCGCTCCTCGATCACTCCCAAGGAGAAGTGCAGCCGACTGATCGTCGGTTCCATAGCGATCAGTGCCTCATACTGCGCGCGTGCGCTCGGGTCGCCCAGGTGTGAATCGATCTCTGCGATCACGTACCTGGCGGGTCGATGGATGCCGAAGTGCAGCCGAAGCGCACGCTGGGCGCTGCGAGCCGTCGCGACGTCGTTCGACCGTGCCGCCGCTCGACCGAGCAGCATCAGAACCGAGAGTTGCGGTCGACTCGCCAGCGCGTGCGCAGCTCCCGCGAGCCGTGTGGCGGTCGTGAAGCCACGAGTGTTCTCCTCTTCGATTGCCTTCGAGTACTGCTCGAGTGCCAACACGAACCAGGTCAGCGCGTCGTCCCCGGCAAGGCGTGCATCTTCGTCCGGCTTCGAATCGGCGCGCGTGGGACTCTCGATCATGCTCAGCACGGCGCGCGCTGCCGGGACGTCCAAGTCGCGCAACATCGCGGTCGCCTCGCTGCTGCGCCCGGTCCGCCAAAGCGACAGCGCGCGGAGGATCGCGAACTCCACGTCCAGCGCTGGGGCTTCGGGGATGCTCGCGAGGACTCGCGCGAACTCGCCGTTGGAGTAGTCGAGCCAATGCACGGCGAGAAGTTCGTCGCGTGCCTGGCGGGCGATGGACTCTTCGCCGGCAGCGATCGCGGGTGCCTTCGCCAACAGGAACCCGCCGATTCCGGCGAAGGCGGGAACACCGAGCGCGATTCCAAGCACAGCGGTCGCTCGCCACGGTTCGCGACGCGCTCGGCGAATCCAGCGTTCGATCGGTCCCGGAAGCCTCACGCTGACCGGCTCGCCGCGACGCCAAGCTCGCAGGTCGGCGCCGAACGCGGCGGCACTCGAATACCGCTGGGTGCGATCCTTGGCGAGTGCGCGGTCCAGGATGGCCTCGAGATCCTTTGGCAGTCGGGCACCGTGGCGATCGACCAGGCTCGGCTCATTGCCGAGGATTCTGGACGACGTGGCAGCCTGCGTGGGGCCGGCGAAGGGATGTCGACCGGCGAGCAGTTCGGCCAGAACCACGCCGACGGAGAAGAGGTCGGTGCGAGCATCCACTCGCTCGCCGGCAAGTTGCTCCGGTGATGCATAGTCGAGCGTGCCGAGGAAGCCGCCGTCGCGGGTCAGGGACGGTCGGCTTTCATCGCTGGCGAGACCGAAGTCGGCCAGGGTCGCGCTCCCGTTCTCGCGGACCAGGATGTTCGCCGGTTTCACGTCGCGGTGGACGAGACCGGCCTCGTGAGCGTGGGCGAGAGCGTCGACGACCTGTTCGACCAGTTCGACGGCGAGATCGGCCCGGTGGAACCGTTGGGCGCACAGGTGGAGCGGCTGGCCGTCCACCAGTTCCATGGCGAAGAAGTGTTCGCCGTCGGCGCTGCCGAAGTCGTAGATCTCGACGATCCCTCGATGGCGGAGACGACCTGCCGCTGCCGCCTCGCGGCGGAAGCGAGCCAAGGCGGTGGCATTGCTCACCAGTTCCCGCGCCAGGAGTTTGACGGCTACACGGCGCCCGAGCGAGAGCTGCCACGCCGCGTGCACGACCCCCATGCCGCCGCGTCCGATCTCCTCGAGGAGTCGATAGTCGCCCAGGACGCGACCGCTCGGAGCCTCCTCGAGCGGCTCCTCTGTGTGCAAGAGCGGCGTGAGCCACTCGCTCAATTCCGGATGTGACGCCAGAAGCGACTGCTGTCGAGATCGCTCACCGCCTGCTTCGAGAAACAGCTCGAGCGCGCGCTCGAGGTCCGCCGCGCGAGAAGGATCTGTCACCTTGGGTGGGTCGCTCATGACTGCGTCGCTCGCGGCCGGCCATCGTCCGGTCGACGTTCGCTGACCAGGATAGCCAGGATGCCGGCGTGTTCGGCTGCCGGGTCGGTAAGCGGGGATCGAGTCCCATCCGAACGCGACTCCGGGGCGGTATTCGTCAGCTCCCGATCTCACGCGCACCGATGCGCGCGAAGAACTCCATCGCTTCGGCCGACGCCGCTTCGGCGTGCTCCCGCCACGTTCCGCTGGGTGCCCACACCAACAACAGGACTTCGGTGGTGGCGGTCGATGTCTTCGTGCGCTGGCTGTCCTTTACCGCGTTGGCGCAAGGCCCGACCGCGTCGCACAGGCACAGGAGACCGCCGACATCGATCGTCTGGCCGCCGCGGTTGAACACATAGCTCGTGCCGGCGGGTGGACGCTTCACGCACATGGGCGCGACCAGGGTAGCCAGATCCACGACGCTGATGGGCACCCCGGCATGCAGGCTCACCGCGTTGCCGATGTCGACCACTGCGTTGATCGACTCGAGCCGGCCCTCGCGCGCTGCCGCGGCGAGGTACTCAGACGACGGCTTCCCGCGTCCCGTCGGCTTGTAGCCGTGGCCCCGCAGGAGGTCGCGCACTGCTTCGCGCAAGCCCGGCGGCCAGCGTTCCTCGGCGGACTCCCCGGCACGAAGACGCTCGTGCAACCACGGCGGGGTCGGAAGGCCCTCCAACGAAGTGGGCAGGCGAACGGCGTGCGCGTACAGATCGAGAGCGGGCGCGTCGAGGACTTCGATCTGCATGAAGCAAAGGCTAGCCCCTACTCCTTGTGAACATCGTCGCGAGATCGACACCCGTCGATGCTCGGCGGGGAGCTGGGTCGGGAGACGACCGGAACGTAGCGGTAGCTACCCTGCCAGGGAGGAGACGACGAATCGACGCGGCCGGGCGCGAGTTGCGCCGATCGCGGCAGACGTTCACCAAGAGTTGGGGCCAACTCGCCGCGATCCTCCGAGCAGCACCCCCCCCAGTTGACAACTCGATGCAAGCTCGGCAGACTCCGCCCCACATGAAACACAACCCACACAGCGCCGGCGTGAAGACGTCGTGGTCCTGGTGGTGGCGGTCCGCACAGCGCGGGCTGCCCGTTTCGTAGTTCCCCCGATCTTGGAACACACACGAGAAGGCAACCCTCGCGAGGTTGCCTTCTCTCGTTTTCGGGGAAGGTGATCGCGCGGCGGGGAGCCGATCGGCCCGATGGCTTCCCCCACCGAATCGAACGATCCACTGCACGCCGCTCGTCCAGCGACTTGCACCGCACTCGTGCGACGGCTGCCGCTCGCCGAGGCCGCCGAGCCGATCGCGCTGCACGCGGCGACGCGCGCGCACGGCCGCGTGCTGCTCGCCACGGCTGCGAACCCAACGTCGCCGCTGCCCCACGCTCGCAAGAGCTTGGTGGTCACACGCGCTCTGGTTCGGCTGACGGTTCGCGACGATCACGCGAACCTCACCGCGCTCGAACCTGCGGCACAACCTCTGCTCGGCGATCGCCCGTCGCTGCGAGTGACGATCCCGCCGACCATCGCACGCACCGGCCGCAGCGACGTCGAGGTGCTCACCGAGCCCTCGCTCTTCGATCTTCCCCGCCGACTGCTCGCGCTGCTCTCCGATCGCGACCCGCGCACGCCCTTGCCCATCGGCGTGTTCGGCGCCTTCGCCTACGAGCTGGTGGACCGCTTCGAGGCCATCGGCCCGCGACGCGACGACCCGCTCGACGACCCCGACCTCGATCTGGTGCTCGCGACCGACTTCGTCGAGTACGACCACGCGGTCGGTCACGTCACCGTCGTCACGCGCGGGCTGCCGTGGGAGCGCCAGAGCGAGCTGCATGCGCGTCATGCGCGCACCCTCGAAGTCCTCCACGGCGCATCGCTTCCGCCCATGGTTGACGTCGGTCGGAACTCAGCTCCCTGCGACCGGCCGTCGGTCGCTGCCGACCCGGCCTTCGTCGCCGCCGTCGTGCGACTCCAGGCGCACATCGGTGCGGGGGACATCTTCCAAGCCGTGCTGTCACGCGGAGTCACGCGGCCGGTTCGCAGCGACTCGATCGAGATCTTTCGGCATCTCGCCGCGCGCGAAGCCGCGCCGTACATGTTCCATCTCGAGCTCGAGCACGGGGCCCTACTCGGCGCATCGCCGGAGACCTTCCTGCGAGTTCGTGACGGCATCGTCGAGATCAAGCCGATCGCCGGCACGACGGCGCGCGACACCGATCCGGATACCGACGATCGGCTCGCGCTCGCGATGCTCTTCGATCCCAAGGAGCGCGCGGAGCACGTGATGCTCCTCGACCTGGCACGCAACGACATCGCGCGCGTCTCGGTCGCCGGCACCACCCTGGTCGCAGAGCAGTTCGTCGTCGAGAAGTACCGCAGCGTGCAACATCTCGTGAGCCGCGTGCAGGGACGGCTGCGGGAAGGTCTCGACGCACTCCACGCCTACCGCGCCGCCGCCAACATGGGGACGCTCACCGGCGCGCCGAAGCCGCGCGCGATGGAACTGGTGCGCGCGCTCGAGTCAACGGCGCGAGGCTTCTACGGCGGAGCGGTCGGCTATCTGCTCGCCGACGGCAGCTTCGACAGCGCGATCGCGATCCGCAGCTTGCGCGTGAAAGACGGCATCGCGCATGCCCGCGCCGGTGCCGGCATCGTCTGGCACAGCGACCCACGGCGGGAGTGGATCGAGACCGAGCGCAAGCTGGCGACGGTGCTCGCGGCCGTCGAATCGAGCGAAGCCACGCACGCGGAGGCGACCAGCGCATGAGCAAACCGCACGCTCTTCTCCGCGTCCTGCTCCTCGATCACGCGGACAGCTTCGTGTTCGTGCTCGCGGATCAGTTCGCGCGCATCGGTGCGAGCGTCGACGTCGTGCGCGTGCCCGACACCGCCGACGCGATCGCCGAACTGGTCGCTCGACAACATCCCGACCTGGTCGTTCTCTCACCCGGTCCCGGTCATCCGAGCGAAGCGGTCGGAACGATGGACTGGCTGAGAAGCCGGCCCGTGGTGCCGGTGCTCGGGATTTGCCTCGGGCATCAGGCGATCGGCCTCGCTGTCGGTGCGCGGATCGAGCGCGGTGCCGCGCCGATGCACGGCGTCGCCAGCGAGATCGAAGTGCTCGACGACCCGCTGTTCCGCGATCTACCGCGCCAACTGCAAGTCGCGCGCTACCACAGCCTCGTGGTCGTCGACCCGCCGGAAACGCTCGCGGTGATCGCGCACACGGACGGCGTCGTGATGGCGTTGCGCCACCGTCGTCTGCCTTGGATCGGCCTTCAGTTCCATCCCGAGTCCGTGCTCACGCCGCACGGTGGCCCCCTCCTTCGCGCCGTGCTCGACGAAGTCACGCGCCAACCGCGCACCGAGTTCTCCCTCCCATGATTCAGAATCTGCTACGGACCATTCTCGACGGCGGGACTGTGTCGGCCGCCGGACTCCAAGAAGTTCTCGAGTCGGCGATGCGCGGCGAGGTCGAACCGATCGCGCTGGGCGGCCTGCTCGCGCTGCTCGCCACCCGAGCGGTGGAAGCCGACTGGCTCGTCGCCGGTGCCAGGGCGTTGCGCGCGCACGGTCGCTCCATCCGCGCGCAGGTGCGACCCTTGATCGACACCTGCGGGACCGGCGGTGACGGAGCGCACACCTTCAACATCTCGACCGCCGCTGCGCTGGTCGTGGCTGCGAGCGGATGCGCGGTCGCCAAGCACGGCAATCGCGGCGTCTCGTCGAAGGTCGGTTCCGCCGACGTTCTCGAAGCTGCGGGTGCGCGACTCGACCTGCCGGCCGAGCGCGCGCGCGAACTCTTGGACGCGACCGGATTCACCTTCCTCTTCGCGCCCGTCTATCACCCTGCCGTGCGCCACGTTGCCCCGGTGCGCAAGGCGCTCGGTGTCCGCACTCTGTTCAACCTGCTCGGGCCGCTGGCGAATCCCGCGCACGCCGAGTTCCAGTTGCTCGGCGTGTACTCGCCGTCGCTCACCGAAGTCGTGGCGCGCGCCCTGGCAGAACTCGGCAGCAAGAGTGCCCTGGTAGTGCACTGCGAAGGCCTCGACGAGATCGGGCTGCACGCCGCGACCACGGGACATCTGCTGCGCGAGGGACGGGTCGAGCCGATTCGGCTCCTGCCCGCCGACTTCGGCGTGGCGCCCGCGACGCTCGACGATCTGCGCGGCGCTGACGACGCAGGGGGAAACGAGAGGATTCTTCGCGAGGCCCTCGTCGGCGATCGCGGGCCACGCGCCGACGCCGTTGCGATCAATGCAGCGGCAGCGCTGTGGGTTGCGGGGCGGGTGCAGGACCTCCGCGACGGCATGGCGACGGCGCGGTCTGTGATGCGCTCGGGTGCAGCGCTTCGTGTGCTGGAACGTTTCGTCGAGTCGTCGCGCGAGGAGGTGCGCGCATGAGCGGTCCGCTGCCCGCTGTGCTCGCGAACATCGTCGAAGCTTCGCGGCACCGCGCGATCACGCCGCCCCCCGCGGTGGCCGTTCCGCGCGCGCGCTCGCTTCGCGCTGCGATCGCCGGCCGCGAGTCCCTGGCACTGCTCGCCGAATGGAAGCGACGGAGTCCGAGTGCCGGTCCACTCGTGGGCGTTCGCGACTGTGCCGAGCAGGTCACGGCCTACGCCGCGGCGGGAGCGCACGCGTTGTCGATCGTGACCGAGCCGACCAGATTCGACGGCGATCTCCACGATCTCTCCATCGCGCGCCGGTCCACCGACCTGCCGGTCTTGCGGAAGGACTTCCTCACCCGCCCGGAGCAGGTCATCGAGACGGCGGCGCACGGCGCCAGCGCGGTGCTCCTCATCGCCCGCTGTCTCTCGGAATCGCAAACGCGTGAGCTGTGTGCGAGCGCGCGCGAAGCGGGTCTCGAGGTCCTGTTGGAGTGTCACGACGAGCGCGAAGTCGGCAACGCGCTCGCGATCGAGGATGTGCTCATCGGTGTGAACAACCGCGACCTGGATACCCTCACGATCGATCGTTCGCGTGCACCACGGTTGCTGGCGGACGTGCCCGTGCATCGAGTCACCGTCGCCGAGTCAGGCTATCGGTCACTCGAGGACCTTCGCGAGATCGACGGCCTCGCGGACGCGGTGTTGATCGGCACCGCACTCATGCGCGGCGAGAACGCGGCGAACTTCGCGCGCGGGGTGCGGCGATGAAGATCAAGATCTGCGGGCTTCGCCTGCTCGAGGATGCTCGACTCGCACTGGAGTTGGGCGCGACGCACCTCGGCGTGGTCCTGGCCGAGAACTCCCCGCGCTGCGCCACGATCGACGAAGCGCGTGCAATCCTCGCGCTGACCGACTCGATTGCCGAGGGGGTCCTCGTGTTTCGCGACCAGAGCGTGTCCGACGTTCTTCGTGCAGCTCGCGCTGCGCATGCTCGCTGCGTGCAGGTTCACGGCGCCGACCTGCACTCCATCGATGTCCTACGCGCGCACGGGTTGCGCGTGATGCCGGTGGCGTCGTGCGCTGCGGACGCTCACGCACTGCCGAACTTGCCGGTCTCGCCGACGGTGACCGAACCTGGCATCCTCGACTGCGGTCGGGGCGGCAGCGGCGAGCGCTTTCCCTGGCACCTGCTCGGTGCTCGCGCACCAGATCACGTCTTCATTGCCGGCGGGATCGACCCCACCAACGTCGACTTCTTGCTTGCCCACCGGCCCTACGGAATCGACCTCAGTCGCGGCGTGGAAGTCGCAGCCGGAGTGAAGGATCCCCGCAAGCTTCGCGCGCTGTTCGATCGGCTTCGGAACCACTCGGAAGGATCACCGGCATGAGCACCCACTCCCTGATACCTCGCCTTGGCGCATTCGGCAGCTTCGGCGGTCGCTACGCACCCGAGTTGTTGTGGCACGCACTCGCGGAGCTCGAGGTCGCGCGGCGCGAGATCGTCGCGAGTTCGGAGTTCCAGCGGGAGTTTCGCCGCGAGCTTCGCTCGTGGGCCGGACGTCCCACGGCGCTCACCGAAGCCCGTCGCTTCTCTGAGGCAGCTCGCCTCCGCGTGCTGCTCAAGCGCGAAGACCTTCTGCACGGCGGCGCCCACAAGACCAACAACGTCGTCGGCCAGGCCTTGCTCGCCAAGGTGCTCGGCAAGCGTCGGCTCATCGCGGAGACCGGCGCCGGCCAGCATGGTGTCGCGACCGCGATGGCGGGCGCGCGCTACGGCTTCGAAGTGACCGTCTACATGGGCGCGCGCGACGTGGAGCGCCAACGGACCAACGTGCAACGGATGCGAATGTGCGGCGCGGAGGTCGTGGCCGTCGAGTCGGGGACGGCGACGCTCGAGGCAGCGATCGACGAAGCCTTGCGCGATTGGGCGACGAGCGTCGATCACACCCACTACGTGCTCGGCACGGTCTGCGGGCCTGATCCCTTTCCGACCCTCGTGCGTGACCTGCACGCGGTGATCGGCCGTGAGGCACGCGCGCAATGTCGGGCTGTGCTCGGGGAACTCCCTGCCGCAGCCGTGGCGTGCGTCGGCGGCGGAAGCAATGCGATTGGCTTGTTCACCGGATTCCTCGACGACCCGCGCGTCCGTCTCTTCGGTGCGGAGCCCGGCGGCGAGGGACTCGCGAGCGGGCGTCACGGAGCGACGCTCAGCGCCGGTAGCCCCGGCATCCTGCACGGCGCACGCAGCATGGTCCTGCAGGATCGCGACGGGCAACTGCGCGACAGCCACAGCATCGCTGCCGGTCTCGACTATCCATCGGTCGGGCCCGAGCACGCGTTCCTGCAGGCGACCGGTCGCGCGCGCTACTTCCCGGTCCTCGATCGTGATGCCATCGCTGCCGCGAAGTTGCTCTGCCGAACCGAAGGCATCCTGCCCGCCATCGAGTCGGCGCATGCGCTGGCGCTGTGTCTGAGTCTGGTGGACGACGGTGTCCTCGGGTCGGGTGAGAGCGTGGTCGTCAATCTGTCCGGTCGCGGCGACAAGGATCTCGCCACTCTGGAAGCCTTCGAGGTGACGCCATGAGTCGCGAACTTCTGGCAACGAGGTTGGCATCTGGCGCGCAGCACCTCAGTCCCTTCCTCGTCTTGGGCGACCCCGACCCCGCGACCTCCATCGCGCTGTGCGTCGCCGCGGTCGAGGCCGGCGCGAGCATGCTCGAACTCGGTCTGCCCTACGCGACCCCGAGCGCAGATGGTCCGGCAGTGCAGGCTGCGTCCATGCGCGCGCTCCGTAGCGGCGTCGACGTCGCGAGCGCCTGGTCGGTCCTGCGTGCCGTTCGCGAACGCTGCCCGGATGTCCCGTGCAATCTGCTGGTCTACGCGAATCTCGTGCACGCCCGCGGTCCGGATCGCTTCGCCCGCGAAGCGGTGGCGGCCGGTGCGAGCAGCTTGCTCGTCCCGGACGTGCCGTTGGAGGAAGGCGAGGAACTTCGTGCGGCGTGCCTGGCGCACGGCCTCGGCGTCGTCATGCTCGCCGGACCGCGTACGCCTCTCGAACGATTGCGCACCCTTGCTGCCGCAGCAGACAACTTCGTCTACCTCGCGGGCCACCAGGGCGTGACCGGTGCGCGTGATCTCGATTGGCCGAACCTCGCCGCGCGGGTTCGCACGGCCAAGGCCGCGGTGACTTCGCCGCTCTGCATCGGCTTCGGACTGAGCACGCGCGAAGACCTCGACGAGGTGTTCACTGCCGGTGCGGACATCGCTGTGGTCGGCAGCCATCTCCTGCGCGTGATCGCGACCGCACGCGCGACGGGCAGCGACGTCGTCGACGCCTACGTGACTGCCCTGCGCGCGCTGGCACCCGAGTCCAAAGTGCAAGGCCCTTCCCCCATCTCATCCACTGTCGAAGTCCGCGAGAACCCATCATGCTCGTGATCCTGCAACGCGACTGTTCGGTCGCCCAGGTCGCTGCGGTCGAAGACTGCATCCGCAGTCTCGGCTACACGCCCGTCCCCGTCCCAGGCCCCAGCCGCACCGCGATTTGCGTGACCGGCAATCGAGGACCGGTCGATCCGGCACCCCTTCAACGTCTGCCGGGTGTGCTCGAGACGATCGCCGTCACCAAGCCGTACAAGCTGGTCAGCCGCGAGACGCGGCCGGAGGACACGGTCGTGTCGATCGGCTCGGTTACGGTCGGCGGCGCCCATCCACCGGTGCTGATCGCCGGGCCCTGCAGCGTCGAGACCGAGGCGCGCACGCTGGCGATCGCGCACGCGGTGCGCGAAGTCGGCGCGAGCCTGTTTCGAGCCGGTGCCTTCAAGCCGCGCACGAGTCCCTACGAGTTCCAAGGTCTCGGCCGCGAGGGGCTGCGCACGCTGGCACGCGTCCGCGCAGAGACGGGACTTGGGGTCGTGAGCGAGGTTCTCGATGCCGGGGACGTCGACTTGGTCGCCGAGCACGTCGATGTCCTTCAGGTCGGCGCTCGCAACATGCAGAACTACACCCTGCTTCGGCGACTGGCGACCGTCGATCGACCGATCCTACTCAAGCGCGGACCGTCCGCGACCCTGGCCGAGTGGTTGATGGCGGCCGAGTACTTGCTCGCGGGGGGCAACCATCGGGTCATGCTGTGCGAGCGCGGGATCCGGACCTTCTCCGATCACTCGCGCAACACGCTCGACCTCAACGTGGTGCCGGCGGTTCGTGAGCTGTCCCATCTGCCGATCCTGGTCGATCCATCGCACGGCGTCGGCGTGCGCAGTCGCGTGCTGCCGATGGCCAAGGCGGCGCTGGCGGCAGGTGCTCACGGTGTCTTGATCGAGGCGCATACCGACCCAGACAGCGCCTACTCCGACGCGCAGCAGACCGTTCCGACCGCGGCGCTCGCCGCGTTGGAGCTCATGTCCGCGCGCGCTGACTGAGCATTGGCTCGCGCGAGCGCGGCCGGTCATGCTGTTGGCGACGTTGACCGCGACCTCGCAACCGACCCGAGACGACCCGCCGGCTGCGCGCTCGGTGCACCCGATCGTGTTGTTCGACGGCCAGTGCAACCTGTGCAGCGCCTCGGTGCAGTGGATCTTGCGGCGCGACCGCCGCGCTCGCTTCCGTTTCGCGTCGCTACAGTCTCGCGCGGGGAGTGCGGCCGTCGCCGCCGCGGGTCATCGGGGTTCGATTCCTGACAGTCTGGTCCTGATCGATGCGGCTCGCGATCGCCCGCGCATCCGCTTCCGTTCGTCCGCCGTGCTGGGAATCGCCTCGCACCTGGGCTTCCCTTGGTCGCTCGCCGTGGTGGGGTACGTGATTCCACGTGTTCTCAGAGATGCCGCCTACGACTTCATCGCGCGTCGTCGCCTGCGCTGGTTCGGCTCGCGTGCGACCTGCTGGGTGCCCACGAAGGAGCTCCGCTCCCGCTTCCTCGACGCGGGTCAGTGAACGTGTCGCCGCGCGGCGGGGACGACGTTGGCCATGATCGCGACCGGGTCGCAAGAGTAGGATGATCGGCTCCCCTCGGCCCCGCCGCCGGGACGGTCGTCTTGTGCTGCTCCCGGTCGCCGTGCAATCTGCCGCTCGCGCGGGGTTCACTCTTGGCCCGGATGATTCGTGAACGTCGTCGCGAGATCGCCGCAGGTCGATGTCCGGCAAGGAGCTGCGTCGGTCGACGACCGAAGCGTAGCGGTAGCTACGCTGCCGGGGAGGAGCCGACGGAGCGACTCCGCCGGGCGCGACTTGTGGCGATCGCAGTAGACGTTCACGAATCATCCGGGTTAGGTTCCCGTCGCGCGACTTCGATCCCCGCTCGTCCTCCTCTCTCCGTGACCGACCACCTCGCCTGGGCTCGCCCGTTCCGTCAGGTCCACATCTTCAAGAAGCTCAGCGACCAGGAGGCGGAACGATTGCTCGCGCACGTCGAGCGGCGCGTCTATGCCGAGGACGAGGTGGTCTTTCGCGAGGGTGAGCCCCGTGCCCGCATGCTGCTCATCCTGCGCGGGCAGGTTCAGCTCTCGCGAGTCGATGCGTACGGCGTGAGTCGGACCGTCAGCGCCTTGGGACGCGGGGATTTGCTGGGCGAGGGGATGATGATCGAGGGTTCGGTGCACTCCACCACCGCGATCGCCGCCGCGGAGACGGAGCTTCTCTTCCTGCATCGTGATCGACTGCGTGAGCAACTCGCCGGTGAACCCGACATGGGAAAGCGGATGCTCGAGTGTCTGCTCGGCGAAGTCGTCAATCGCTACGACCAGCTGCTGTTCCGCACGAGTGGCGTGACCCATGCCTTCTCCACCGGTCGGACACGCACCGAGCACGATCTCATCGGCGACGGCCAAGTTCAGGCGGAAGCCTACTTCGGTTTGCAGACCTTGCGTGCCCTGTCCAACTTCGACATCGGCGGTGTTCGCATCAACGCGTATCCGAATCTCGTGCGTGCACTCGCGTTCGTGAAGAAGGGTTGCGCCCTGGCCAATGTCGACTGCGGCGTCCTCGATCCCATGATCGCCACCGTGATCACCGAAGCCTGCGACGAGGTGATCGCCGGCAAGCTCCACGATCACTTCGTGGTCGACGTACTGCAGGGAGGTGCAGGTACGTCCACCAACATGAACGCGAACGAAGTGCTCGCCAACCGCGCGCTCGAGCTGATGGGCCGCGAGAAGGGTGACTATCGATTCGTGCACCCCAACGATCACGTCAACTGCTCGCAGTCGACGAATGACGTCTATCCCTCGTCGCTGAAGCTGGCGATGATCCTCAGCTGTGAACCGCTGATCGGGGCGGTGAGACTCTTGATCGAGTCGATCGCCGGGAAGGCGAAGGAGTTCGACGCCGTCGTCAAGATGGGCCGCACGCAGTTGCAAGACGCGGTGCCGATGACCCTCGGGCAAGAGTTCGCTGCCTTCGCCGAGAGTTTGCGCCTGGAACTCCTCGGGGTCGAGCGAGCCCGCGACGACTTGCGCGTGATGAATCTCGGCGGCACGGCGATCGGCACCGGGATCAATACGCCGCGCGGCTACCGCGATCGAGTGATCGCGCGGCTGCGGGAGGTCACCGAGCTCGACCTCGGCCTCGCCGATGACTTGATCGAAGCGACGCAGGACACTCGCGCCTTCGTCATGTTCTCCGGTGCGCTCAAGAGCCTCGCCATCAAGCTCTCCAAGATCTGCAACGACTTGCGACTTCTAGCATCGGGTCCGCGTGCTGGTCTCGCCGAGATCCAGTTGCCGCCGCGTCAGCCCGGGTCGTCGATCATGCCGGGAAAGGTGAACCCGGTGATTCCCGAGGTCGTCAATCAGGTCGCGTTCCGTGTCGTGGGCAACGACCTCACGGTGTCGTTCGCGGCCGAGGCCGGGCAACTGCAGCTCAACGTGATGGAGCCGGTCATTGCCGCTTGCATCCTAGAGTCGTTGGAGATCCTGACCAACTCGATCAACACGCTGCGGCTGAACTGCGTGGACGGGATCGTCGCGAACCAGAAGGTGTGTCGCGGCTTCGTCGAGAACAGCATCGGCATCGTCACGAACCTGGTCCGCAAGCTGGGCTACGCGGTCGCCACCGAGGTGGCCGCGCAAGCGCTGACGAGCGGCAAGAGCGTCGCCGACGTGCTGCGTAGCCGCGGCCTCTTCAACGACGAGCTCGCAGCCCTGCTCGCGCCGGAGCGAATGCTCCACCCGGAGAACGAGTGAGCGTTCGCCTCGGGAGGAACTTGCCCGGGTGATGCGTGAGCGTCGTCGCGCGGTCGATCCCGCCGGGCGCGAGTTGCGGCGATCGACTGACCCGGTGCGAGCGGCTCCCGCTGTGCATTCCAGTCGCGCTGTTCGACGACAATGTGTGCCGCTGTGGGCCAATGGTTCCCGCCGTGCTTGGGAGGCGTGGCCGCGGCGAACTCGATGCGTCAGCGCAGCACGACGAGCGAGGCCCCGGACATCTCTGGGCCGGCACCCAGATCGGCCGCGCCTTGCACGCAGACTTCGAGTCCGCGTGGCAGTACCGCCGGCAACGGCATCGCGACGCGAAGCGAGCCGCCGGGCGATACGCCCACTCCGAGCAGGATCGACGCGGACGGGTCGAGCCACACCGTGCCGACGCCCGAGAGCGAGACCGGCGGAATGGGCAGACCGAGCAGCAAGAGGGCCGGTGCGTTGGCAGTGGTCAAGAGTTCGGCGTCGAGCAGTCCGCCGAGAGTCGCGCCGTGAACCACCGCGCACGAGGTCTGTCGCGTCACGAGAGTGGCGCCGCTGCGGACGTTCAGCGGATTGCCGGAGTGAGGGTTGAGCCGAACCTCCGGGTCGAGCACCACGGTTCCGCCGATCACATCGATCGCCGGCTGCCAGTACGCCGCGCCTGAGACCACGCTGCCCTGCACGAAGCTGTTCGTCGTCGCTCCCACCGTGAGGGAACCGCTGTGAACGACCACAGCCGGCTGCGCGAGGCCCTGGATATCCATCATCAGGCTGCCGTCGAGCTGAGAGTCCCACACCCAAACCGTGCTGGCATCGATCGACAAGCAACTGCCGATCGTGGCGCCGGCACTGGTCATTCCGAGCAGGCTGCCGCTGATGGTGACCGTGCTCCGCAGGCACGCGATCGCCGGCTTGCCGAAGGTCTCGCAGCGATCGACCGCGACCTGTGCGCAGTCGGTGATCGCGAATCCGGCCGGCATCAGGATTCCTGGGCCGCACTGGCAGGGGTCGATCGCGCGCAGCCGGCTCAGCACCACGCGTCCTGCGCAGTTCTGGACCACGACTTCGAAGGCCTGCTCCGTGGGAGCCGCGAAGCCGTCCAGCGTCAGCGACTGGCCAGCGGGCAGATTTTGAATCGTCACCGACGGGTTGAACCGGAAGTTCCAGATCTCCGGCTCGCCGACACCGAGGATGCGGAGGCCCTTGTCCACGGTGAAGGTCGGATACGGGATGCTGGCACGCTGCACGAGAATCGTGTCGCCCACGCCGGCGGCGGCGATCGCAGCGTCGATCGTCGTGAACTGGGACCCGGGTCGTGCATCCGCATCCACGATCCACGTGGACTGCGCGGTGAGCGGCAGCGATCCCGCGATGAGGAGAAGGAGCGTGCGAAGCGGAGTGAGCATGAGATTCTCGGGGAGACGCTGCGGGTGTGGGTGATCAGCCGGCCTTCTTGCGGGGGGTCTCCTCCCACTGGCGAAGGCGACGTTCGAGCGACTCGATCTGCCGTTTGGCCGCCTCGATCTGCTCTTTCAAGCTCTCGATCTCCTCGGTGGAGTCGACATGCACGCGCACGACTTCGAAGCCTCGCTCCGTCAGCAGGTCGACGAGGTTCTGTTCGCCGAAGTAGTGCGCGGTCCCGATCGCAAAGAAGTGCGAGCGATCGGGGTGCTCGCGCAGCAGCTTGGCCATGCGATCCGCCATGCGCACGTTGCGTTCGAACAGCAGAAGCCGCTCGATGCGGTCGTGCAGAGCTTGGTCGTGGGCGATCGGCGGTTCGAGCGTGGTCAGGAGGACTTTGCCCGAGCCGGTCCGATAGGCCTCGACGATGTGGTCCAGATAGTCGATGTTCCGCGCGGCGAAGTACTCGGCGGTGTCGAGCGATTCCCGCAACATGATCACCTGCTCGGCGTCGGTGAGTCCGGCCAGGGCGCCGAGCTGCTCTTCGACCGTCTCCACACCGCCGACGATCTTGTCTTCGCCGCGCGCCGTCTCGTAGAGAACGACGTCGAGTGCCTTCATGGATGCTTGCTTGCGCAGCGAAGCGATCAATGGCACCTGGGTCGCGACCGCCCACGGCCGCATGCGGCGAAACGCCGCGAATGAGAGATTGCGTGCCTCGAAGAACGACTCGAGCCGCGCGGTCAGTTCGGGGCCGATGAGGTCGCCGAGTTCTTGTCCGCGCGGCAATGCCGTCGCGCGAAGCGCCGCCGACGTCGCCTTCAGGTTGAGTTCGATCTCCGTGTAGAGCGCGTCGCACTCGGCGACGGCGCGCTCGACGTCCGGGTGGAGCGTCGTGACTCGCGGATCGGGGAGATGGATCGTTCCGAACAGGTAGCTCGGTCGCGCGCCTTGGATTCGCCAAAGGAAGGGACGGGCCGGCGGTGTGACCTCCGCGTGGTCGTGGCCGTGGTCGTGCTCCTGTGCCGTCAGGCGCAGGGCGAGTGAGAGCAACAGCAAGGGGGCCAACCACCGACCGAATGCGCTTCGGTTGCCGTGGCGCTGCGGCTGGGAAGTCCCGAGAAGGAGGCGATCCGGCGCGGATGACATCGAGTGATGAGAGCCTAACGGAACCCGCACAGCCAGGTGAGTCCCGGCGGCGACGACCGTAGCATCGGCGCCCCAATGCCCAGCGATCCCCCGACGCCCCGCCGCGACTCGACGGAACGATCGGTCCGGTGGCATGGGGCGCCCACGGGGTTGTTGCCGAAGGCGGCGTTGTGGGGTCGGTCGAGCGTCGTGGACGACGCCGGGCGAGTTCGGCGGCTCGGGTTCTTGGGTCTGGGCGTCGAGTGGTTGCGACACTTCACGTTCCGCGCCGTCGATCTCGTACTGCGGGTAGTCCTCGAGTTGGTGAGGGTCCTGCCGCGGGGTGCTCTTCGCCATGATCGCCCACGGCCCGGCCGAATCGCGATCGTGCTGCCGATCCTGCCGGATCTCTCTCACACCTTCGTCTACCGCGAGGTCGTCGCGCTACGTGCGCTCGATCCGTCGATCGTGGTCGTGAACCTTGAGGAGGGGCATGGTGCGGTGGTGCACCCGGAGGCGGCGGGTTTGCTCGCGTACACGAAGCTGGTACGGCTGCGCGGCATCGTGTCGCGCGCATGGCTGATCCTGCGAACTGCGGTCGCATCGCCGAGACGCACCCGAGCGCTGCTCGACTGGTATCGCGGCGAGGATCTCGGGCGGGCCCTGCTGGGCAAGTTGCCGCTCGCGGAAGGTCGACACCCGGGCCGTGCGTTCGAACTCGCGGCGACGCTGCGTGGTGCGAACGTCGAGCAGATCCATGTGTACGGATCGACGTGGGCGGCAAACGTCGCGATCGGTGCCGGCATCCTGCTCGACCGACCCGTCAGCATCTCCTCCTATGTCGACTTCGAGTTCCCCTACCTGTGGAAGTGCTTGCCGCAGAAGCTCGCTTCGGCGCGGTTCTTCCGGGTGCAGACTGCGGACTGTCGACGGCGCTTGCTGGCACTCCTGCCGACGCTCGACGACTCGAGCGCCGCGATGCCGGTGCTGCCGTACGGTGTGGATGCCGCCGCGTTCCGCGCGCGGCCGGCAGCGCCCCCGCCGAGGCTCGATCCCGCCGCATTGCATCTGGTCTCGGCGTGTCGAGTCGTGCCGAAGAAGGGCATGGACCGCGTGCCGCCGCTGTTGCTCGCACTGCGCGCGCGCGGCATTCGCGCCCATTGGCAACTTGCCGGCGACGGCCCCGAACTCGCGCGTGTGCGCGCCCTCGCACTCGAACTCGGCGTGAGCGAGCAGATCGAGTTCCTCGGACCTTTGCCGAACGACCGATTGCTGGACGTGATCGCCGCTTCGGATGTCGCGATCCTGCCGTCGATCGAACAGACCGACGGTGAGCGCGATGGCCTGCCGGTCTTCCTCATCGAAGCGATGGCGCTCGGCCGACTGGCACACAGCACGCCGGTGTCGGCGATCCCCGACCTGATCGTCGATGGTGTCACTGGTCTGCTCTCGAGTGCCGAGCCCGAAGCGCTCGCGGACCGTTTGCAGGCTGCGCTCGCGGATCCATCACGCGCGCGTGCGATCGCCGCAGCGGGTCGTGACGCGGCGCTCGCGACTCAAGACTCCGCGCGCAGCGCGAAAGCGTTGCTCACGAGGCTGCGCGCGATCCACGCAGTTCCCACCGCTCCCCGGGAAGGCGCAGGCGCTCCCCGCCCGTCGTGATCTCGGTGACGCCGCCTTCGCCGACCACCTCTGCGCGGCGGCCGTCGACCACGAGTGCGGTGCTCTCGTCGATCCCCAGTCCGAGCAGATGCGGGTGAGCTGCGACTGCCGCGCGCAGACGAACCGCGCGATTTCGCGCGCGGAAGTGTTGATCGAGGATCGCCTCGGGCAAGAAGCCAAGACCGGTGGTGATCTTCGGCACCGGGTTGCCCGACTCGATCATGACCCGCGACTGGATCGCCGCACCCGCCGAAGTCCCGCCGATCACCACGCCGCGCTGCATCGCCGCATGCAGCGCGGCTTCGACGGCGGTGCCGAGGTAGGCCTCGCGCAACCGCTCCTGGGCGCCGCCGCCGAACCAGATGGCGGTCGCCCGTGCCAGGGGCTCGACGAACTCCGCGCTGTCCGCGCGCTGCCGGTCTCGAGTGTGCAGGATCGCAACGTCACCTGCCCCGCGTGAGCGCCAGATGGTGAGAAGCTCGGCGCTCTCGGCAGGGTCGTCAGCGCTCGCGCTCGCAGTCGGGATGAGCACGAGACGACCACGCTCGCCGCCGCCGGCGGCCATGAACCCGGCGACGACCGCCGCGGGCAACGTGCCGCCCCCGCAGATCCACAGGCGCCGTCGCTCGAAGTCGGGTTCGCGATCTGCGGCGGCGGGGCTGCTACAGCCGAAGAGAAGGAGCGTCGAGCCCAGCGTCAGGCCACCGAGCAGTGCTCGGCGGCTCAGTTCGCCTTTCACGTCGACGGCGTCGAAGGTCGGATGCATGCTGGTCCTCGTGACACGGCGCTCTCGCCGTCCCACCATCATGCGCATCGCACTGCTCAGCTACGAGTATCCACCCGACACCGGCTTCGGCGGCATCGGAACCTACGCCTGGTACCACGCCCGCGCGCTCGCAAAGATCGGCCACTCGGTCCATGTCTTCGCCGGGGCCCGCGAGAAGGGCGAGTACCACTCCGAACACGAAGGGGTGAGGGTCACGCGCGTGCTCGAGCGCGGATTCACGCACGGCATCATCGAAGGGTTGCGTGCGGAGAAGTGCTGGTGGGCGCAGAATCGCGTCGAGACGGCCTACGGCGCCTACGCGGCGCTGCGACGCGCGCTCGAGAAGGAGAGCTTCGACATGGTCGAGTTCCCCGAGTGCGGTGCCGACGGTGCGTTGGTCTCGACTCTGCTCGACGTCCCGACCTGCGTCAAGTTCCACAGCCCCGCCAAACTGATCATGGGGATGTACGAAGTCGGTGCCGCCGACATCGAGGCGACCGCCTTCTTCGAGCAGATCGCCATCAACCAGGCGACTCTGCGCACGTCCTGCTCGCTGTTCCTTGCCGAAGAGGTCGTGCGCAAGATGAACGTGAAGCGACCGGTGCACGTGGTGCCGAACGGGATCGATCTGGATCTGTTCGATCGCGACGAGGGCATCGATCTGCTGTCGCGTCACGGATTGCCCAAGAAGGACGCGGTCACGGTGTTCTTCGCCAATCGTCTCGAGCGTCGCAAGGGCATCCACCTCGTGCAGCAGATGTGTTTCCACGTGCTTCAGAAGTATCCGCACGTCCACTTCTGCTTCGCCGGCGACGACAACTTCGGGATCCTGAAGAACGAGATCCAGCCGTTCATCGAGAAGCAAGGCCACAAGAATCGATTCCACTACTTCGGCAAGCTCACACTGCCCGAGGTGCGCTCCATCCTGAAGCGCGTCGACATTCACCTGTTGCCGAGCCTGTGGGAGAACGCGCCGTATTCCTGCCTCGAAGCGATGTCGGCAGCTCGTGCGATCGTCGCCTCGGACTGCGGCGGCATCCCCGAGTTGATCGAGGATGGTCACAACGGCCTGCTCGCGCGCAACGACGATGCGAAGTCTTTCATCGCCGGCCTGGAGCGACTCATCGAGGATCGCGCATTGCGTGAGCGGCTGGGATCCGCGGCACGCAAGACGATCGAAGCGCGCTACACCGACGTCGGGATCGCACGTCAGAGCGTGGACGTCTACCGCCGCGCGTTGATCGCGTAGAAGGCTTCGAAGCGATCGAACGCGTCGGCGACCGTGCTCGGCGGTCGTACCTCCAGCGTGCGCAGTCGTCTCGGCTCGCGCGCGAGGTCGCCGAGGATGTTGCCGAGTGCTTCGGCGTCGCCGGCTGGGAACAAGAATCCGTTGCGCCCCGGTTGGACGAGTTCGCTCATCCCGCCCAAGTCGGAAGCCACCACCGGGACACCGGCAGCAAAGGCTTCCAGCATGACGAAGGGCGTGTTCTCGTACCAGGTGGACGGCACGACCAGCACGTCCGTCTCGGCGAGGACGGCGTTGCGGCGGCTCTCGTCGAAGGTGCCGCGGAACGCGATGCGAGGGTCGTCGGCGGCGAGGCGGCGACAGCGTGCGATGTAGTCGGCGAAGGCCTGCTCGCGGTCGTTCCCCCACAGGTCCAGGCGCAGGTCGGAATCGATTGCACGCACCGCGCGGATCACCACGTCCGGCGACTTCCACGGTGAGAACACTCCGGCGAAGGCGATGCGCAGCGGTGCCCGCGGTCGGTCTACCGCTTCGCGGACGACCCGCATTGGATCGAGTCCGTACGGGATCACCGTGATCCGCTCGGCAGAGAAGCCGTTGTCGACGAAGGTCTTGGCCAGGAAGTGCGACGGCGCGATCACGGCATGCGCCCGCGCGAGTCGGGCGAGTTGCACGGTCTTGCGGCCCACCAGCGCGGTCACGCGGTTCCGCGTCGTCCATCGCGCAGCCGGCTGCGGCCGATGGTCTGCGAGGCTCTGCAGCAACTCGCTCGACAGCGGCTCTTCGAGCAGGTCGCGGGCCTCCGTTGCAAGCTCGGGCGCCGCGCAGGCGACACAGTCGAGCCCGTCTCTCGGCGGCCCGTTGCACAGTGCGCCGTCGCTGCGCAACAGGGTGAAGCGCGGGCAGAGGAACCAGAAGTCCATGAGATGCACGATCACCCGGCAGCCGGCGTCGCGCCCCACCTCGAGGACTTCGGAGCCCAGCCAACGTAGGTGGAAGACGTGCATCACGTCGAAGTGTTCGTCGCGCAGCAATGCGCGCACGCGAGCCGCGATTGCCGGTTGGTGGTAGTCGCGCAGCGTGTCGTTGGGCGATAGCCCCCACCATGGCCGCAGGCGGAGCACGCGAAAACCGTCGTAGGGACGGTCGATGAGGCGCAGCGGTTCTTCGTCGTGAGCAAGATCCGGCTCCAGGGCCAGGATCGTCACGTCATGACCTCGCGCGCGCGCCTCGCGAGCGACGGCTAGGCAGTACTGCTCGGTGCCCGACCAGCACTCCGGAAAGAACTGGTGGACGACGTAGAGGATCTTCACCGTCGATCCTCACGCTTGCAGCACAGGATCGGTTCAGTCACCCGGTCCGAGCGCTCCTCGGCTCTTCGGATAGACCCGTCGGAGGACACCGAACATGCCGAGCTTGCGCAGGAGCTTCGCCGGCAAGGAGCGTTTGAGTGCTTGATGTTCGCGGAACACCTTCTCGAGTTCCGTCAGCCGCTGCGGATCGATCCGTACGCCGTGATCGCTGGAGGGTGGCCCGGGCGCGATCGGCGGCGGCGGAGCGACGCGCTCGGGTGTCGTCGGTGCCGGAACCGCACTGCCGTTGCTCTTGGCGTTCTTGGCGGCACCCTCCGTGCGGCCCTGCGCGAGCCCGGCTGCGTGCCCCTCCTTGCGGCCCTCCTCCCGCGCCTGGCGGACCATGTTCTCGACGTCGGCGGTCGGTGCGATCGGGATCGGCAAGTTGCCGATCACGGTGCTCTTGCGCGGTGCCAGACCGAGAACGTCGAGGTAGCCGAAGGCGCGGTTCTGGGTGTCCTCGTCGACGATCGGCAGGTCGGCGTAGAAGTCGCCGCAGATCATGCCGATGTGTTGGATCATCAGATCGGCGCTCGCCGCGATCGCGGCGGGAATCGCTGCGAGCCGATGCTCGAAGCGTGAGAGGCCGGAGAGGAAGCGTGCGGCGCGGAAGTGGCGCGCCCGCGCAGCGAAGACCTGCGCGAGGGCGCGACCACCGACGAGGACATCCTGCCAGCCGGCATCGGACGGATACGGAAACGCTCGTGCGTCCTTCGGTCGCAACCACGCGAAGCTCGCGCATGGTACGCGACTGTCGAGCGGCTGCGCGACCACGTTGGCAAGCCGCCCCTCGTCGAGGCGGACACCGGCGCGCATCCAAACGCAGACGTCGTCGTCGTCGCGATCCAGCCACGGCATCTCGTTCACCGAGCAGAATCGCAGCCAATCGCCCGGCGCGTCGACCTCCTGCCCGGCGGCGACGAACAGCGCCACGTTCCAATCGGGTGAGCCGGCCAATTCGAACTCCACGCTCTTGCGAGTCGATGCGATCGCGTTCGCCTCGGCTCCCGCGACGTCGATCACGACCAGGCCCTTGCCCGGCAATGCCGCCGGTACGGCGCCGTGCCGAAGTCCGACCGGCAGCTCGAACAACTGTCTGCCGGAGCTGCGTGCTCGACGTTCCCGCTCGACCATCCGTTCGAACTGTTGCATTCGGACGTCGAGCAGAGCACTTCGATCGGTGATCGAAGCGACGCGCGCCTTCGCACCCTCGCGCATCCGCGTCGCGAAGGCGCTGTCCACCAACATGCGATCGACGGCGGTCGCCAGAGCTCCGGCATCGCCGGCGGGAACGACGAGTCCGCTTTGCCCGTCGACCACCATCTCGGACTGGCCGCCTTGGTCGGACACCACACACGCCGCACCCATCCCCATCGCCTCGAGCACGGCGCAGGGATAGTTGTCCCACGGTGCTGGATGCAGGAACGCGGCCGCCCCACCCGCCGCGGCCAGCGCCTGGTCGCGCGGCACGTTGCCGAGTCGCACGATGCGGTTGCGATGCCGGGCATCGACGTTCGCCGCGATGACCTCGTCGATCGACTCGCCGTGGTGCCACATCGGCTTGCCGCAGAATGCGAGCTTCAGCGTCGGGTGCTTCTCGGCGAGCGTGTTGAAAGCACGCATGGCCAGATCACTGCCTTTGCGCGGCTCGATGCGGCCGAGCAGGACCAGGAACGGAGTCTTGGCGTCGAGTCCCTTGGGCAGTGCGCCCGCGTCCTTCGGCAACTCGAGGAAGTACGGCGCGACCATCCGATCTGCCGGCAACCGATCGCCGAACAGCGCTTCGTAGCGTCCCATCAACGCGCGCGACGGTGTGAGCAGGGCGTCGGCATTCTGCACGCAATACTCTTCGCGAAGCAACATCTGGCGGTGCGGATACCAGCCCAGCTCCCAGACGTGCTGATTGGTCCCGAAAGCGATGCGCGAACTCACGTGTCCGTGCACCAGCACCGGCGGGAAGCGATGCGCCTCGCCGCTGTTGCGCCGCCTCAGGATGTAGAAGGCCTCGGCGAAGAACTCCGGTGACTCGATGACGTCGAGTCCGACTTCCTTGTGCAAGGCCTCGATGTAGCTCGTGGCCTTGTGCGCGGCCTGGTTGCTCGGCTCGCGAGCCCAGACCCCGCTGCGATCGGAATAGCGGTTCGGATCGAGGTCGAAGAACTGCGCGTTGTCCGGTGTCTCGCGCGCTTCGTTGAAGTAGTGGATGCGATGGATGTGGAGATTGCCGTCCTGCCAACGGCGATGCGTGCACGACGGGTCGCGACTGCCGTGCCACGCCGCGTTGGTGACGACGTGCACCTCGTGCCCGGCATCGGCGAGCGCACGCGCGGCCGCGTTGTTGTAGGTCGCGATGCCGCCGCCCGGGAACGGGTGATACTCGTAACTGAGAATGCAGATCTTCATACGAGGACAGGCTTTCTCGCGCGGGCGGAAAGTTGCTTCTCCATGTGCTCGGCGCCTTCGAGCCAGTGGCTCACGCGGGCGACCAATTCATCGGTCTCACGGAAGGCATTGACCACCCACCGGAGGTCTTGCTGGTAGAGGTTCGGCACCGAAGCCGGCGCCAACAGTTGTTCGTTGATGCGTTCGAGGACGACGCGGATCCCATCGACCTCGCTCTTGCGCTTCGCGCGCACGAAATTCCGGGCCGGCTCGATGAGCGGCATCAGGCTGTTCATGAGCTGTAGGTGCAGAGGTGGCCGGAATCCTGCCGGCGCGCCGTACTCGTCGAGCGGACATGCCGTGAGCCCGACTCGTGGTGCCTTGCGCTCGCCGCGCCAGTACCACGGGATCACGTGCTCGACGATGAATCGGTGCTCGAGCTCGATGTGGCGAATCCCGAAGGTGCGATCGAACAGATCGATGTTGCGGAACGCGTTGCGGTTGCCGAACACCGTCTCGTGTGGAATGTGGAAGACGTAGGCCCCGGGATCGCTCTTGGCGACCGCGCCGATTCCCTCTGCACGGCGGGCGAATTCGAACTCGTCCATGCCATAGGCACCATCGTAGGCGCGGTCGAAGCCACCCAGTCGATTCCAGGTGCTCTTCTTGAACGAGTAGTTCGCGCCGACGGGCACCACGTAGGTCGCATCGGGATGGTGCGCGAACTCGAGGGTCGTGAACGTCGTGGTGAAGGGCCCCGAATTGCCGCTCAGGAATTCGAATCGCGGGCCGGTGCCCAAGACGATCGAAGCCGGACCGTCCTCGACGTGCATCCGGTGGTGCGTCTCGATCGCGTGCGGTCCGAAGATGCAGTCGCTGTCGGAGAGGTAGACGATCCCGTCGTCGAGCGCGTTCTGCGCACAGGTATTGCGCATCGTCTGCAGCCGGAACCGCCCGACGCGCTGGTGACGGATGATGCGCAGCGGGATTCCGAATCGGGCGGCGGCGGCTTCGGCGACGTCGGGAGTGCCGTCGCTGCTGCCGTCGTCGGAGATGACGATGAGGTCGGGTTTGCGCGTGCCGGAGGCTGCCGACTGGATTGACAGGCCGATCGTGTCGGCCTTGTTGTACGACACCATCACCAGCGTGATCGGGAGCTTCGCGTCGGTCATTGGATGGTCGGGATCTTAGCGAGGGTTGCCGATGGACTTGACGCTCACGCCAGGATCTTGCGATAGGCCGCGTTCATCGTCTCACCGACTCGTTCCCAGGCGAAGGTGAGTGCGCGTTCGCGTGCGCCGACTCCGAGTCTGGCGACGAGTGACTTGTCCTGCGCGAGCGCGGTGATGGCGGCGACGGCGGCGTCGATGTCGCCGGATTCGACGAGGATCCCGCTCTGGTCGTCGACGTACTCGGGGATGCCGCCGGTGCGCGTCGAGATCACCGGCGTGCCGCAGGACATCGCCTCGAGGATCGCGTTGTTCGCAGTCGACATCTTGAGCGGCAGGAACAGGCCGCTCGCGCGGCGATAGGCGAGGAGGAGTTCGTCGTCGGGAATGCCGGCGAGCAGCTCGGTGTTCGGCAGATCGGCGAGGTGCTGGTGATTCTCCTTGGCCGTCACGATGCGGAAGCGAGCGCGCACTTTGCGATCTGCGCATGCCTTGATCGTCGCCTTGGCCATGTCCAGGTCGCGCAGCCACCAGCCGACGAACACGAAGCTCGGCACTTCGTCTTTCGCGACGCTTTGGTCCGGCGACCAGTACTGGACGTGCACGCCGTGCGGCACCACGAAGATGCGTTCCCGCGGCAGGTGGGTCGCCATGTAATCGACCTGGGAAGCAGCCACGACCACCGCGGCATCGGCGCGACGGATGTAGTCCTTGTCCTCGACGTGCTTGTCGAGGAACTCCGGCGGCTGGTGGAAGGAACCGACGATGCGGTTGTTCCAGCGGTAGCGGAAGCGCGACGAGATGCGCAGGTCGTTCTCCGCATAGTAGAAGTGATACAGCGTGCGCCGCGGCAACATCGAGTGCGTGATGATCTCGAGTTCGCGCCGCATCTGATCGCCGCCGTACCACGGCGTGTGGTAGGCCTTGTACTTCTCCAACCGCTTCCACGACACGCGCTTCTGCGCGAAGCGGAACACGCGACCGGTGCGGTAAGCCTCCCCCATCGTGTACTGGGCCATGATGTCGTAGCCCGAGTACTTCGCGTGGTGAGCGATGTGGTTGTAGATCAGACGGATGCGCATGGGGCCATCGGGTGATCGGCGTGGGTTCCGGGGCGGCGCGGCTGTTTCGAAAGTCGACAGTTACTTCGAGCGCAGACGGCTTCGCGATTCAACGTGGCGCGCTCGGGCCGCTGACAAGGCCACGACAGAACTCCATGAAGTCCTCGCCCGTCGACGCGCTGCCGAAGGCATGGGTCGTCAGGGTCTGACTGTGCTGCACTTGGCGGTGGCGCTGCGTCGCGAGCAGCCGCGCGAGCGCGTTCGCGATGTGGCCTTTCGCGAGACTGGACTCTTGGACCAGAGCGGGGAGCTTCAGTCCGGTGGCTGGAGCGACCGCGCCGATCGAGAGCACGCTCGTGCCGAGGGCAAGCGCGACCGCGATCGAGCGCGGCAGTCCGCGCGAGGGGGCGGAATGCACCGCCACCACCAGGGCAGCGCCTGCGGCGAGGAGGTCCGGCAAGGACTCGGCACTCCACTGGACGAGCAGACCCGCGGCGTTCGCGCGTGCCGCGAACTCGCATTGTGCTGCGGCTCGGCGCGGCTCGGTCGGCAGACGCGGGAGCAGCAGGGTCATCATCACTCCCCGCCGCTTCGCCTCGCGCAGTCCCTCGATCAGCTCGATCAGCGCCGACTTGTCGCTGCGATCGCAGTCCACCACCAACCGATCGGCAGGAGCTGAGCGGCCGACCTCGTTCTTCAAGACCGCGGTGGGTCCGAAGCTGCGGATCGCGAGCGGACGGTCACCTCGATCGATGCGCCGATCCACTTCCTCCGCGAGGGTCGGGTTGTCGACCACGAAGCCGGCGGCTCGGGCGAGGATTGCGGACTCCAGCTCCTCGGGTAGCGCGCGAGCGAGCAAGTCCTCGTCGCCGAGCGCAAGCAGATAGGGCGTTCCGCAGAGGCGTTCGGTCGCGAATGCCGCAGCCGCCATCACGGCGAGGCCGGGCACGAGGGTGAGGCGGGTGCCGCGCGACTTCTGCACGCGGGCGATACGCAGCAGTCGAGCCAGGAGGCCCAGGTCGCCGTGCACCAGCGCTCGGAGATGATCGAGGGCGACGGGCTGGCGCCGTGCGAAGTAGCGCTCGTCGCGGCGAGCGAGGGCGGCGTCGTCGACCAAGTGGACGCGACGGTGGCCCGCAGGCGACGTCCAACCCGCTCCGCGGACGTGGACGCGCCCGTCCAGGAGTAGCCAGGGCACGGCGGGGCGCACCGCCTCGGCGATGTCGAGAGCTCGCGGCGGCAAGTCGGCGCACGACTCCGCTTCGACGAGCACGCTGATCCGTCCGCGAAGCTCGCGGGAATCGGTGAGGGTGCGCGCGAGGTCCCACCATGTCCGACGCATCGCATCGCGCAGGCGCCGCGAGACCCCGACGACGGTCTTGATCGGCGCGCGCAGGTGAAGTCGATCCAGGATGAATCGGGCGAAGCGGGCGTCGAGGTCCACGCGTTCGCGTCGGCGAGCACCATGCTCGCCGGCGAACGCGACCGCGAGCGAGTCGCGTGCCGTCTCGAGGATCCGCGACTCGCGCTGGGCGCGGGCGATCAGGGTGGCGTGCTCCGCGCGAAGGGCCGCCAGTTCCGCCTCGGAGTCGCCCAAGCGGGCCGTGAGTTCGGCGGCACGTGCCGTCACTCCGGCGAGGTCCCCTTGGAGCGCGGCCAGCCGCTCGGCGTAGCGGGCGGCGGAATCGCGTTGCTCGCGCACCAACTCCTCGAGTCGCCGCTCGACGGCCCGCTGCGAGCTCGCCTGGGCCTCGAGCCGCGCCGCGAGCGTCTCGCGTTCGCGCGTCAGCTCGCCGAGTCGAGATTCGAAGGCGAGAGCGGCAGTCGCCGCAGCCTCCGCTTCCGCTCGTCGCCGCTCTTCGCTCGCGGCAAGGGCCTGCGCCGCCTCCGAGTTCGCTCGCTCGCGTTCACGGCGGGCGGTTGCCAGATCGGCGGCGAGAACCTCGCCTCGTTCCCGGAGTCTGCGTTCCTCGTCGCGAAGCGTCTGGCATTGCTGACGCAGGTTCTGCAACTGCTCGTGCAATCCCAGAACCTGCTCGCGGGTCGCCTCGATCTGCTCCCGATGGCGGAGGTTTTCGGCGCCGAGAATTCGACTTCGTGCGAGATAGCCGTCGGCGGTTTCGCGCTCGAGGCTCAGCGTCAGCCCTGCTTCGATCCGCCAGGGGATGCTCCAGGGGTCGACGGTGACCTGTCGCAGGGCTTGCACCAGCGTGTGTCGTCGCTCGGCTGCCTTCGCCAGCGCGGTCAGTTCGGGCGCGTTCGGATCGATCGCGCCGTCACTGACGCGCGCGACCAGATCGGCGAAGAACAGCGCCATCCCGTCGGTCTCGCCGTGCTGGTCGACGCTGCTCTCGAGCAAGGCTGCGAGTTCGCGCGCCGCGGCGTCGGTTCCCTCCCGAGCGACTGCGCCGCGAAGCCAATGCGCCAGCACTCTCGCGACCACGCGGTTCACTTCGAGGACGTAATCGGTGCGAGTTTGCTGATCGAACCAAACCGTGTTGGAGTCGTGCAGCCGATAGCCGAGGAGCGGGCGGTCGACAAAGCGGAGTTCGTCGGCAGCGCTCGCGAGAAGGAACAACTGCCAATCGAGCGTGTAGCGGAGATCGCGTGCCTGCGCGATCTGGTGCGCCAGCCACTCGGTCCGCATCACCATGTTCGAACTCGTGGCGAGGACGTTGTGGCGGAGCAGCGTCGAGAGTTCGGTCCACGAATCGCCGTCGCGAAGCTCCGTATCGACGATGCGATGGAACCAGCGGATCCAGCCCAGGGCCTTGGGGCCGAGGTCGACCGCGCTGGCGTTGGACGTGTCGAGAATCCGCGCATCGGCATCGACGAGTTCGAAACGGGTCGCGACCAGTTGTGCGGCCGAGTCCGTGCGCAGGACCTCGAGAGCTGCGGCGAGGCGATCCGGATGGAAGACGTCGTCGGAGTTGAGGAGCGCGACGAACGGAGTGGTCACCATCGCCAGCGCCTTCTCGACGCTTCGTCCGAGCCCAGAGCGTTCATCGTGCACGATGACGCGGAGTCGCGGGTCGGCGATCTTCCGGGCCTCCTCGACCGTTCCGTCCGGGCTCCGATCGTCGGCGACCAGCACCGCGACCTCGACATCGCGCTGGCGCAGCGCACTCTCGATCGCCGCGGCGACGAACCGCTCGTGACGATACGAGGGAATCAGGACGGTGATCTCTGCACTCCGCTCGGCACTCCCGCCGGCACTCTGATCCGCGGGAGTCGGACGACGACGACCTTTCGGGTACGGCGGGCGGTCCAGGCTCGCGTGCAAGCCGAGCTGTTCGATGCCGCGGGCATAGCCATCGCCGGCGCGACTCCGCGCGACAAAGGCGCGATCGTCGTCGACCAGTGCCGAATGCAGTCGCTTGTCGCGATAGAGCCTGCGCAGAATTCCGAACGTGGCGCTGTCCGGCGAGACCTGCGCGGCGAGCACGAGCAGGCGTCGCACGTGAACGTGAGTGCGGGCGAGGGCCGGAGTCTTGCGCGAATGCACGATCGCAGTGAGCCAGAGTGTCAGTCCCGCGTGCGACTCCAGGCGCCACAGCTCATCGAGCAGTGCGCACTCGCCCGAACTCTGGAACATCGGATGGTCGATCGGCGGGAAGGCGAGCTGGACCGCGGGCTCGGTTCCGCGCGCTGCCTCGCCGCGCGGCTCGTGGCGAAGCCGTTCGGCGTGCTCCACGACCCGGCCTTCCAGTTCACGCAACCGGCTCCAGTCGGGAGAATCGAAGCGTCGAGGGCCCTCGCACCACGTACCGATGAGGACGCGCTCCACGAAGCGAAGCTCGCGGTGCGAGAGCCGCAAGAGGGCCGGAGTGCCGTCGGCCTCTCGCGCCAGTCGGATCGAGGTCTCGTCCGCGCCGCGCAGCCACCAGACGTCGAAGTAGTTCGTGCTGTCGATGGCGAACTCACCGTCGCCGGGCGGGCTGTAGAGGAGTGCCTCCGCCGGTCTGCCGAGAGCGAGCGCATAGTGCCGCAATCGCCGCTCGGTGAGTTCGGCCGGGGAATGCCGCTGCACGACGCGCGCGCGCGCCGCTTCGCTCATCGCGGTTCGCCGCGCGGGGTCCGTCTCGAGCGATTCGAGCTGACGCGACAACTCCGCGGGGCTGCTCCAGGTCAGCGCGGTATGGCCGTCATGGATCCACTCGGTGAGCGCGTGGCTGCGTGGAACGAGCGCCACTGCGCCGCGCGCCGCCACGCGCAGGAATGCCGACGGTACCCGAACGGTCGACAGCTCGCCGAACACGACGAGGTCGCCGGCGGCGACATCGTCCGCCAGTGGGATCGAGCCGGCGGGCCGCTCCGGCAACTCGCCGTACACGAAGACGCGCGCGCCCCTGTCGTTTCCCCCACCCCCTGCGATCTCGACCGGGTCGGGGATCACGGCTCCCTCCAGCGGCAGCCCCTGTTCACCGAGGCGTCGCCGCAGGGCGTGGCTGACGAAGGTGACGTCGGCGGCGGCGCGGAGTCCGGCGATCGCCAGGCGGCGCCGCAGCGCGGCGACACCCACCGGCGAACCGCTGGGAAGCTCCTCGACCAGCCGTACGACCACCGGTATCTGCACGCCGAGCGCCAACCAACCGGCGGCCAAGGGATCGCCCACCACCTCCACGACGTCCACCGGCGACTCGCGCAGGCGGCGCCTCAGCGCACGCATCCCGCGACCGGCTCGCTCGATGGCGTGAGACAGCTCGTCCGAGGTCCCGGTGGCTGCGGTCGACAGCCAGCGGCGCAGCTTCGATGCGGGAAGATCGACGAGGTGCTCGGCGTCGGCGGCGACCGCCCGCCAAGTCTCTCCATCCGCCGCGGGGGCGAGCATCACAACCGAATGACCACGCGCACGCAGGGCCTGGGCATGGCAGGACAGCGCGGGCTCGAGGTCTTGGGTCGCTCCGCGGTCGGGGCCGCACAGCAGCGCGAGGAGGGCGATCCTCATCGGTCGATCCGGACTCTATCGCCCGCGGCTGCGGAAAGCTCCTTTCGGACCGGCTTGGGCCGATGGCATCGGCCGCTGGTCGGCAATGGTCTCGCCCGGATCATTCGTGAACGTCTGCTGCGAT
>JBFXDD010000001.1:162469-203557 GCA_050181465.1 Planctomycetota bacterium | reverse complement strand
CATCGGTCGATCCGGACTCTATCGCCCGCGGCTGCGGAAAGCTCCTTTCGGACCGGCTTGGGCCGATGGCATCGGCCGCTGGTCGGCAATGGTCTCGCCCGGATCATTCGTGAACGTCTGCTGCGATGGCCGCAAGTCGCGCCTGGCGTCGTCGGTACGTCGGCTCCTCCCTGGCGGCGTAGCTACAGCTACGCTTCGGTCGTCGACCGATGCAGCTCCTTGGCGGTCATCGACCTGCGGCGATCTCGCGACGACGTTCACGAATAATCCGGACTAGCCCGGATTTTTCGTGCACGTCTACTGCGATCGCCACAAGTCGCGCCCAGCGGCGTCGCTACGACGGCTCCTCCCTGGTAGCGTAGCTACAGCTACGCTTCGGTCGTCGACCGTCGTAGCTCCTTGCCGGGCATCGACCTGTGTCGATCTCGCGACGACGTTCACGAATAATCCGGGCTAGGCCGGCTCCTGCCTCGCTGCTTAGCTACGGCAACGCTCCGGTCGTCTACCGACTCAGCCCCGTGCTGGGCAGCGACCTGCGCCGAAGTCACTTGGTCGTTCACGAGTAGCCCGGGCCAGGGCGGTCGCCGATGCGGATCCTGTTCGTCGTCCACCAGTTCCTGCCGCGCTACTTCACCGGCACCGAGCAGTACGTGCATGCGCTCGGTCTCGCGCTCGCGCGCGAGGGTCACACGGTCGAAGTCTTCACCCTCGAGCCGAACTTTGCCGAAGCCGACCGGCTCTTCGAGGAGAGTTCCGACACGATCGACGGGCTCGCGGTCACGCGACTACGGGTCTGGTACCACCTCGATGCCGACTACGACCGCATGGCGTGGTCGCACCCGCTCGTCGGGCAGCGCTTCGCCGCCCGGCTCGCTGCGGCTCGTCCCGACGTAGTCCACGTCTTCCATCTGCACCACCTCGGGATCGAGGTTCTCCTCGCGGCGCGGGCGGCGCGCCTGCCGGTCGCGCTCCACCTGATGGACTTCTGGTTCCTTTGTCCCAACGCGACGCTTCGCCGCGCGGACGGCTCGCTGTGCAGTGGGCCGCCGGAGGCGGGAGTCGGCTGCGTCGACTGCCACCGTCCGGAGCTCGCCGCGCGATTGGCGGCACTGGGGGTTCGCGAGGAACTCATCGCGTTCGCGGCGCACGCGGTGCCGACGCCGCCGGCCTTTCGCGCCACCGCGGAGGCCTGCGTCGGCTTCGTGAATCGCCCTCGCGCGCTTCGCGAGGCGCTGGCGACGGTCGAGCGAGTGTTCGCGCCGTCGGAGTTCCTCGCCGACACCTTCGTGGCGAACGGTTTCCCGCGCGCTCGCTTCGAGGTGATGGCATACGGCGTCGACTTGGATGCGCTGTTGCCCTTGCGCGCGGCTCGCGACCCCGAGTCCGCGGTCCTTCGCTGTGCCTTCCTCGGCTCCATCGCCGAACACAAGGGCGTCGACCTCGCGGTCGATGCCGTGCTCGCGACCCCCGGGCCGATCGAACTGACCGTGCACGGCCGCACGAGCGACTTTCCCGACTTCGCCGCGCCGCTCGTCGCGCGCGCCGCGAGGGACCCGCGCATCCGCTTCGTCGGTCCATTTCATCCGAGCGAGCGCGCGGCGGTGTTGGCGAACCTCGACGTGCTGTTCGTTCCCTCGCGTTGGTACGAGAACACACCCTTCGTCATTCTCGAGGCGATGGCGGCGGGTATCGTCGTGATCGCGTCCGATCTCGGCGGGATTCGCGAGATCGTCGCGCACGAGGTGAACGGAGAACTCGCCGCGGTCGGCGATCGCGACGCCTTCGCGCGGGCGCTCGGTCGACTCGCCTTCGACCGCGAGCGACTGCGGCGATATCGGGAAGCGCTGCCGACGCCCAAGTCCCTCGCGTTCAATGCGCGCGAGCTCGCCGCGGTCTACGGGGCGATGTTGGCTGCCGGCGTGTCCCGGTGAGACAGGGCGCCGCGGCGTGGGAGTCAAGCCATCGGAGACGCCGCCGCGGAATCCTCGGGAGCGTCGCCTCTTCCGTGGCGGGAGGCTTTGGGCGACAACATCGTCGTCTTCGCTCAGACCGGCGACTCGTTGCGCCGGATCAGGCCTTTCTCCCGGTCCCATCGAACCTGCATGAACCTCCCAACTACCGTTCGAACCACGCTGCTCGGCCTCGGGCTTTGGGTGAACGTCGCTGTCCCGCTGGTGCTCGTCGACAGCACTCCGGGTCAGGAGCGGTTGGAGGCGACAGGACTTCTCGGGGCGGCGCCGCTCGCCGAGGAGGATCTGGACCTGCGCACCACGCCGGTGGTCCGCGCGGTGCAGCGGGCAGCGGACTCGGTAGTCAGCATCTACGTGCTCGATGCTCGCGGTGGCCGTCGTGAGCAGGCGGTCGAAGGGCAAGGTTCCGGAGTGATCGTGGACGAGTCGGGACTCGTCATCACCAACTGGCACGTGGTCACGCCGGTCCTCCTGCAGCCAGGGCTGCACCGAGTCGAAGTCCGGCTCCGTGATGACCGGCGCTTCGCCGCCAGCGTGCTCAGCAGTTCTCCGGAGCACGACCTCGCGCTGTTGCAACTCGAACTGCGCGGCGAGCGCGTGAAGCCGGTCACCCCGGGCCGCAGTGCCGGGCTGATGATCGGGGAGACGGTGATCGCCATCGGCAATCCGGAGGGTCAGGCCAATACGGTGACGCAAGGTGTGCTGTCGGCGATGGAGCGGTCGATCACCGTGCGGGCGCCGGACGGGCAGACGCGCCGTTATCAGGGTCTGCTTCAGACCGATGCCGCCATCAATCGCGGCAACAGCGGCGGGGCCTTGTTGGACATCACCGGCAAACTCATCGGGATCAACAACGCGATGGCGGTCGGCGTGGAGAACATCGGCTTCGCGATCCCGGTCGACACCGTGCGGCGCGTGTTCCAGGACATCCTGTTGTCGGCTGACAACCTCGCGACGGTGTGGCTCGGCGCGCGCATCGAGGACGTCGACGGACTGCCGACGGTCACGGCGATCACCGCCGGCAGCCCGGCCCAGCGCGCCGGGTTCCGTTCGGGGGATCGACTGTTGACCGTGCGCGGCGAAGCAGTCAAGACCGCGCTCGATTCCACCCGGATGCTCGCACTCGCCAAGCCCGGCGATCGCGTGCCGTTTCGTCTGCGCCGCGATCGCGAGCAGGTCGAGTTGTTGGCGCGCGTCGTGAGCAACCTCGAACGCGATCTCGCGTTCCGGACCGGCATCCTGGTCGAGACCTTGACGGCGCGCGAGCACGAGGAGGTCCTGCGCCGCGCGACCCAGGTGTTCTATGCGGGCACGGGTCGGCAGCGAGTGCAGGCTCTGCGCTCCGTATTGCGAGTGACCGACGTCGCCGAGGAATCGCCGGCCGCCGACATCGGTATCGAGCCGGGCGACATCTTGGTCGGCGTGCAGGTGCGCGACTTCTTCGGCGCGCGACTCTATCCGGTGGCGAGCCCGGACGCCTTCGCCGACATCGCGCGGCAGTTCAGCGGCGGCCGGATTCCGATTCTGGTCATGCGCGACGGCGAGTCGTTGCAGGGCGAACTCGAAGTGCGGCGACAGTGACCACGTCGCGCGCATCCGCCGCGGTCAACGCAAGACGAGCTCGCTTCGGCCGACGATGGTCGCGCGGGTTGCCAGGTCGCTTGCCTCGCGGTCGAGCATGCGATCCATCGCTCGGCGGAACGGTCCGCGTTTCACCAGTCGCGCTCGAAGCGGCGCCGGCAAGCCGTCGAGCAGGAGCGTGATCTCGGCCGCGTCGATCGCGCCGACTTCGCCGAAGAGATCGTCGCCTGCGCGCATCACGCTGAGCGGGACCCGATCCCCGCCGTCGAGTGCGAGTGCGGCGTAGTCCTTGCTCAGTGCCGCTGCGCGGTCGCTGGGATCGAAGCGACCGGTGCGGTGAGCATGGGCCTGCAAGGCCGGCACCAGGATGCCCAGGGTCTGCCAGATTCGATCCTTGTAGATCGTGTGCCCGCGCGTCTCGCCTTCGCCGTAGCGCCAGGTTCGCAGTGCCGGATCGAAGCGCGCGTCGATACGTGAGGCGAGTTCGTCGCAGGCGGTCGCGATCGGCGGCAGGTGGACCATGTGCAGCACGGCTTCGAGTTCGAGCAGCGGCCAGGCCTCGTCGCGCAGTCGGTCGAAGCTGCCCTGCGCGCGTTCCGCTGCACGCACGCGCGCGGCGAGTGCGGTCGCGACGCCGAGGACTTCGCGAAGCAGTTCACGGTCGGCGAAGCAAAGTGCTGTCAGGAGGCTGCCGTGCACCCAGACATGGCCGGTTTCGGGAGGTGCGCTCCGATGGTCGCGGCCGTGGCGACAGGGCAGTCCGCTGCGCGCGTCGAGATCGATGTCGCAGAGGTGCCAGGCGCACTCGCGTGCCTTCGTCAGAAGCAGCGGGTCGCCGCTGAGCAGGCCGAGCCGGACGAATGCCAGCGCGGTGTCGAACTCGTTGTTGGTGACCGTGGCCTCGTCGGCGCCCTCGCTCTGCCGCCGGCGAAGGTGGTCGCCACGCCCGCGTGGTCCGGGTGCGCGCGGCAGGTGGCGCAAGGCGTCGAGGAGACTTGCACGCAGGCGCGCGCCGCTGCCGTCCTGTCGCGGCAGGATGCCGCAACGAACCCAGTGATCCTGGGCGATGCGGACGCGAGTCGTCCGCTCTGGCAGCCCTTCGGACTCGTGGCTTTGAACGTCGCCGGCAAGGTGCTCGCCGGCATCGACCGACAACCGCAAACGCGAACGCTCGAGAATCGCACCGTCCACGAACTCCCAGCGCGTGCCGGTCACCTTCGCGCCGGCGACCGCGTTCGCGACCGTCACTTCACGGCACAATCGCCGTTGCTGCGGCAGGCTCGGTGAGACTCCGCCGATGCGGAGCTTTCCAGGCCCGTCGTGTCCGACGATCACGACTTCGATCCAGATGAGGTCTCCATGCGTCGGCGGCACTTCGAGCAACAAGCTCCACTCCAGCTCGGCGCCGCGATCGCCTTCCAGGCGCAGACCGCGTTCGAGCACGATCGGGTCGATCGGGAGCCCGAAGCGCACGACCTGCGGTCCGTCGACTTCGATTCCGATGGCGGCCTGAACGCCGCACAGCACCATGCCGATCATGAAGGCTTCGTGTGCCGATCCGTGCGTTGGTTACTCCGCATTCGAACCGACGGATACGAAGCGACTCCTCCGGCTGCCGAGTCACGATCGAGGAGCGAGTGGCACAGGCCAAACCGACTCTCGGCAACGTCGCGCTGGATCAGTCCGTCGCAGACGGCACTCGATCGTGACTCCCCTCGGCGTCGAATCGATTCTGGCTTCGACGAAGAAGATCCGTCGGTTTCGGTGCGGGTCGCTACGGGAGCTGCTCCTCGCAAGTGACGAGCGCGCAGTCGAGCCTCCGCAAGCGAGCGAAAGAGCCTCGGACCGTCGCCCGCGCGATCAGTCGTCGATGCGGTTCCTGGATCTCATCCAGCGTCAGTGGCCGCTTTGGCACGGCGACCCGGCGAAAGGGGCCGCCGCGAACATCCACGTCGAAACCGAAGAACCCGCGATCCGCCGCCACTCGCCACGATTCACCGTCAGACCCGATCTCCAGGTGATCCAGCAGCGCGAGGATCGCGGCCTCGTGGGCGAGAAGTGCGCGCGGAACCTGACCGCTCCCACCCGAGGCGATGAGCGCGACATGGCCGTCCTGGTCGCACGCGAACCAGTCCCACTCGATACCTTGCGTCTCGATGGTGAACATGCGCGTGCTCCGCTCACGGTTCATGGGCATTCAGATCCAGCGCGGAATGGCCGGCGCAAGTCATTCGAGCCGGAGCCGATCGCGGTCGCAGATCACAGCGAGCGATGCGCAGGGTCAAGGCAGCTCGCCAGCCCGGATTATTCGTGGACATCGTCGCGAGATCGCCGCAGGTCGATGTCCGGCAAGGAGCTGCGTCGGTAGACGACCGAAGCGTAGCTGTAGCTACGCTGCCAGGGAGGAGCCGACGTAGCGACGCCGCCGGGCGCGAGTCGCGGCCATCGCAGCAGACGTTCACGAATCATCCGGGACGAGGCTCTGAAGATAGAACAGCCACGAACCCACGCCGCCGGCGACGGCACCAATCGCCGCGCCGATCGCGGCCGCTTGGAGGCAAGAGTGCCACAGTAGCGCGCCGCCGATCCCCAACAGCGAGCACGAAGTCGGCACGTCCGGTGCGACTGGCAGCCACCTGTCGATCCGAGGTCCCTGCTTCGCATGCGCGCTCACTCAGGCCCGAGTCAGGTCTCACTCTCACCCGCTTCCTCCCACCGCGAGAGCAGAAGCGGCGCGGGTCGCTCCAGCCATTCCAGGAAGCTGTCGTGGTAGGGGGCGCGCAGCCACGCTCGCAACTCGGCACGTGGAAGCCACGCGATCTCCGCGATCTCGTTGGACGCGGCGGGCTCGCCCTCCCAGGCATCCACGACAAAGAAGAAGGACCGCCAGGTGTAGCGGCGCTGCATGCCTCGGAAACGCTGCCCCTCTTGAACGAAGAGGAAGCGCGGCGTGCCGCGCACGATGAGCTGCGTCTCCTCACGTAGCTCGCGAGTCAGGGCTTCGATCAGCAACTCGCCGGACTCCACCCGTCCACCGGGGAGATCCCAAGTCATCGTCGGACGCCCGTCAAGGATGCGCTCGTTGCGCACGAACAGGATGGAGTCGGCTCGTTCCAGAACCGCGAACGCGCCCAGAAAGTCGCTGCCGGACGAAGGGGAGACTTCGCTCACACCCAGAACTTTGACCGTGATCGCGTCGCTTCGCACGTCTTCGTTTCCCACAACTCGAGAGGGACTCCAGCGGTGACCGGGGCGGAACCGGCTCGCGCCGGGGAATCCGCCGGACGGCCTTCGCAGGAGATGGCTCGAGAGTGCGAACGCGTGCAGCTGCATGACGCGCTGGCCGAGCCGGTCTCTCGACTTCGCGCACCCAATCCCACCCCCACACGCTGACTGCCCTGCGATGCAGGACTCACGGCGAGTCCACGACCCGGTCTGGGATACCGGCCGGGAGATTCCGACGGACTTCGCTCCCGACAGTCCCGCGCCGTCGGAGAGTGTCACCCGCGGTGTCATCGAGACTTGAGGGACAAGTGGGCCGAATCGAACCGAAACCGCGAGTGGCGGCAGCGATCGCGTCGATCCAACGCTACTTCCTGGAACCTCGATGAAGCCCGTCCTCCGATCCAGCCTCCCCTTCGCGCTCTTCCTCGCTGCCGCGCCCTGGCCGATGCTGTGCGCGCAAGACCCACTGACCGTGGCGGCTCTGCGCCGCATCGAGCAAGTGGAAGCGGGCGAACGCGGGCTGGCAGAAGGTGATCGCGCCGGCGCGACCCAGCTCCTCAATCAGTTGGCGTGGGCCGGCAAACGGCTCAACGCAGTCGGCAAGCAATCCGAGACTTCGTGGCGCGAAGCGAAGGCTCGTTACGACGCGCTGTGGCAGAAGCTCGAAGCCCGGGCGCGCGCGAACCAGCCCGCTGGTCAACCGGCGATCGACCAGGCGAAGCTCGTCCAACTCGACAAGGAGATCGGCAACGCGAAGCGCAACTTCGGTCTGTTGTCGCGCGTCCATCTCAACGACGGCGGTCGAGTGCGATCGCTGCAACGCGAACTCGAGGGCCTGCGAACACGCCTCGCGACCTTTCCCGCAACGCATCCCGACGTCCAGGCCGTCGCCGCGGCACTCGCTCAACACGAAGCGGCGGTCACCTCGGCGCTCGCGGCACTCCGAGCGGATCAGAACGCTGCCGGCGAGATGAACCAGAAGATCGAGGAGCTCCACGCGAGGTACGGCAGCGAGAACCGTCTCGCGCCAATCCAGCCGCCGTTCGAGGTCGCGCAGGTGAAAGCCTTCGTGACCGATTGGCGACAGTGGCGCGAACAGACGATTCCCGCCGATCTCGAGTGGCTCGACAAGGCGGCGGACAACGCGGCGCTCGATGGTCAGAAGGTCGGCAATCTGCGCGCCTGGCTGAAGACCGGATGGTCGCGACGCCTCGACGAGATCGAGCGCACCGTGCGGGAGCGGATCGCGAGCGACGTGACGACGGCGATGGACTCCGCGCGCTTCGTGCTCGAGACCAAAGCCGACGATCCCGGCCACGTGAGCAATCGCATCCTCGGCAAAGGTCGCTTCGACGAACAGATGACGCGACTGCGCGAGGGGCTGGCCGCAATCGCCATCGCGAGCACCTGGGACGAGACCATGGGTTCCCCCGCCGTGATGGGACCGCGCGGTGAGCCGGTCGCCGACACACCCGACGCCGATCCGTCGAAGGCGCCGGATCGCAAAGCGCAGACGACGACGCTCGAAGAGGCCGTCGCACACTTGAAGGAACTCGCGAAGGTCGCGCTGCACAGCGTACGCGTGCCCGCTGCGGTCTCGACGGATGCGAAGCTTCTCGAAATTGCGAAGACCACGCTCGCGAACCCGAAGTACGGCGTCCATGAAGTTCGGCGGATGGTCATCAACGCGCCGCTTCAGCACCACACGCGACGCGAGGCGTGGCTTCGGCCGGGCACCGTGACGAGCACGATCGAGCTCTACGAGTACGTGTGGGATCAGTACCAGGTCACGACCGTCGAAGAGGTCGGCGACGAACTCTGGCTCTTCGCGAACACGCTGAAGCGCTACGAGTCGGGCGATCCCACCACGCCGGTGGGCCGCTGGATCCTCAGTCAGCGCTTCGAGCTCACGCCGATCTTGGCAGAGAACGTCGACAAGTAGGCCTCGGCCAGAAGGCGCGCGACGGCCAGCGGATCGTGACGCGCGCGCAGAGCGGCGACGTCGGCATTGGACCGCGGGCATCCGGCGGCGACGTAACGCGCGGTCGCCTCCACCAAGCCGTCGAGGCCGCTCTCGGCATCGGCGAGCCACGTGTCGCCGGTCGACTCGGCCAAGTCGACGAGCCCCGGCACTCGGAAGCCGAGCGTCGGAACACCGAAGGTTGCGGCCTCGACCCCGACCAGCGGATGACCCTCTCGGCGACTCGGCAACACCAGCGCGTCGATCGCCGCGAGAACCAACCCCGGATCGTCGCTCGAAGTTCGCAGGTGCAGACGACCCTCGGTGGCGGCTCGGCTCCGCTCGACACTCGCTCGCAGCGGACCATCACCGACCATGATGCCGATCAAGTCGCGGCGTCGTTCCAGGAGGTGCGCGAACCACTCGGGTCGTTTGATCGGCACCAGGCGACCGAGGAAGCCGAAGATCGTCGCGTTCCTCGGCAATCCGAGCGCGGTGCGGGCTTCCGCGCGAGACCATCGGCGCAGGGCGTCGAACTCGATCGCCGTCGGCACGACGCGCACGCGATCGGCGACGCCGAGGCTCGCCAACTCGTCGCGACAGGAATCGCTGACGGCAAACAGGAGGTCGGTATGTCGCGCCAAGGATCGCTCGAGCCAGCGCAGTGCCCGACTTGCGATCGGGCCGGCGTAATCGCGCAACACCAGACCGTGAAAGGTGTGCGCGACGCACGGCACTCGTCCGCGTGCGGCGCGGCGCGCGAGTGCGCCGGCCTTGGTCATGTGACTGTGTACGACGTCAGGCTGGAACGCTGCGATCACGGCACGCAAGCGCACTTGGCTGCGTGCATCCGCCAGTGGCGCGATCCCGCGTTTCAACTGCGGAACTTCGATCCACCCACCGCCTGGCTCGGCCGATCGCACCGCGTCGAGACTCTCGAGTTTGCCGATGCCGAACGCGCTCGGATCCAGTGCCGGCTCGTCGTCCTCGCAGCGTCCCACAGCGAGCACGGTGCAATGGCCCAGTTTCGCGAAGGCGTGCCACAGTGCGATCGCTTGTCGCATCGGCCCACCGAGGTTCGGTCGCGTCAGCACCCGGAGGATCTTCACGGTGAGTTGTGCTCCTCACGCGCACGCCGCCACAGCTCGAAGGCTGCCAGCGCGTAGAGCGGATGTGCGGCATGGCCGCTGCCGCCGCGTTGCTCATCGATTGTGCGGCGCAGTTGCGCGCGATCGAGTTCCTCGCGCTCGAGGGTGCGCCGATCCGTGAGGATGTCGGCGAGCAGATCGTGTTCTCGCCACAAGCGATCGATCGGCACGGCAAAGCCGCGCTTGCGCTGGGTGAAATGACCGCGCGGCAGTCGGGCGGCGTAGGCGTCGCGCAGGGGACGCTTGCCGAACACCGCAGACGCCGGGATGGCGAGGAGATGCTGCGCGAGACGAGCATCGAGGAAGGGCGCGCGCGCTTCGACTTGGGCGCTCAGTGTCGCGACGTCGACCTTCGGCAGCAGGTCGAGGCGCAGGTAATGCTCGAGTTCGAGATGACGAAGGCTCTCCCACGGCGAATCGGACACGTCGGCCTTCCCCGCGCCGCGGCTCGGCAGATCGAGTGCAACGCGCACGCCGAGTTCCTGGCGCCATCGTGGTGTGCTGATCTCCAGGAGACGATCGCCGGGACAGTCGCTCGCGGCCGCGCGCAACCAACGCCAGGTGCGGGTCATTTTGCGGGAGCGACGAAGGATCGGCCTCGCCAAGAACTCGGGCAGTCGACGACGGAAGCGAAGGCTCGCTGCGGCGCGATGTCGCGGGTAACCGAGCAGCAACTCATCGGCACCTTCGCCGGAAAGCAGCACGCGGGCGCCGTCTGCGGCGACGGCGTGAGCGAGTGCGTGCACGGCGAGGATCGAGGGGTCGCTGAGCGGGACACTCGCGTTGCGGGCCAGGTTCGGCAGCTCGTCGAGAACGCGCACGCCGAGATCCACCGTGCGGAAGGCCAAGCCGAGCGACTCCGCGACCGTCCGCGCGCGCGCGCGCTCAGAGCGGTCGGTGCCGAGGAACGCGGCCTGATACGCAGCCGGGGCGAAGCCGGCGTCACGCAGTGCGACGCCCAACACCGCGCTGTCGATTCCGCCCGAGAGCGCGAGCGCGACGTCGACGACCGCCGTGGCGCAGCGCGTGGTCGCCTCGCGAAGCTCGGCCGCGAGATCGCGGGTGTCGTGCGGCGTGGCGGTTGGTGCGGAGTCCTCGCGGCGAAGGGCGCCGCGGTCCCGCGCGCACCAGAGTCCCCGCAGGTCATCGTGTAGACGCTGCCGAGGGTCGCGGCATACGACGCGCGCGCCGAAGCCGAAGGTGAGCGTGCGCGCGAGTGCGTCCTCGCACGGCGTGAATCGAACGCCGAGCGCTTCGAGGGCGCCCAGCGTCGATGCGAAGGCAACCAGCCCGCCGTCCTGCTCCACGGCGTACAAGGGCTTCTCCCCAAAGCGGTCGACACCGAGCCAGACCTCTTGGCTCCGCGGGTCGATGCGTGCGAGCGCGTGGTGTCCCTCGAGATTGGCGAGCGATCGAGGGCCGTCGGCCTCGAAGCGGTGCAAGATGAGTTCGGCGTCGTTCTCACTGCGCATCGCCGATGCGAAGCGGGCGCGATCGGCGGTCCAGGTCGCGACGAAGCCGTTGAGTGCGGCGACGGTCCCCTGCTCTGGGTCGATCACGGGCTGCGGCGACTCCAGGTCGCTGATCGCGAGGCGCGCGACGCCCAGGCTCCACGCGCCCACGGTCACGAGGCGCGCATCGTCGCGGCCGCGCCACGCGAGCGCGGCCATGGCAGCGCGGATCCGTGCCGGATCCGAGCAGAAGCTTCGTCGAACGCCGAGGATGCCGCACACGTGGGATGGAGCTTAGCGCGGTCGTTGACCCCGGCCGCCGATCGGTCGCTCCTCGCGCCCGCTCGTCTCACTCGGAGGTCCAGCTTGCCACTCGAACCGGTCTGGCCCGGATGACTCGTGAACGTCGTCGCGAGATCGCCGCAGGTCGATGACTGGCAAGGAGCTGCGTCGGTCGACGACCGAAGCGTAGCGGTAGCTACGCTGCCAGGGAGGAGCCGACGCAGCGACGACGCCGGGCGCGACCTGCGGCGATCGCAGTAGGAGTTCACGAGTCATCCGGGCGAGTTGCTCTGGGGTCCGACGTCCCCACCGAAGGAAGCTTCCCGTCTCACGCGACGGCGTTGGTTGTCGATTGCCGCCGCGACCAGTGTCGGGGCCTTTCTCGCCGGACTCGGCGGCGGGCGAAAGGGTGAGCTTCGAGTCGCACGGCTCGCGGAGTCGATATGTGGGTTCGCCGTCGATCGCCGTCGCGAAGTGGCCCCACTGCTTCCGCATCCGGTGGACGCGGCTCCGGCCAACGGGAATGCGAGCGCGGCGGGCCATCCTGACATCGAGGCCCTCAGGGCCTCCCGGTGACGCAGGGCTCACCCGGCCTGGGCGTGTCGTCGACCGTCTCCGGGGGCTGCAGCGTGACGGTCGATGTCACCAGCGGCGCAAAGGCGACTCGGGTTGGCATCCCCGTTCGTTCCCCATTCTCCGTTCCAGTGCACGGCAGCCGTGCCGGGGATCGCATTCGAAGTTCGCTGACGGCAGGGCGAGCGCCCCCTTGCGCACTCACTCAGTCGAGATGCGCATACAGCCAGAGGTGCCAGCCGAGCAGCGCGGTGTAGCCGGCGAAGACGAAGGCGAGCCCGAACCGCGCGTAGGGGAAGTTCTTGGCGATCGTCAAGATGCCCACGCAGAAGCCGATACCGACGCTCTTCAGCGCGAGAAACGGCCAGGTGCCCATGCGGAGCACGGAGTCCACCACCGGGTTGAGTTCCTGCCCGCCATGCGAAAGGAACAGCACCGTGAACCAGGCGTCGAGAATGTTCAGTGCGACGATCGCGATCACGACCGCAAACAGGCGCGTGCCGTGTACATCGACGAAGACGGCGCGAGGGTCGTCGGGGCGGCGACCTGGACTGCGGCGACGGCCCCCGAAGAAGGTGTAACGGGAGAGGAACGGGGTCGGTCGGCGGCGGCGATCGAAGATCCGAGCGCCTTCGATGGCCAGCTCCACGTCGGCGGGGAACAACTCGGTCTCCAGTTCCAGGCTTTGCACACGCCAGTCTAGCCCGAGACGGTGGACCGTGTCGGTTCGGAAACCAAGGATCGCACCCGTCAAAGCCTCTCCGCGCCATCGCATGGCGATATCGCAGACGGCGGTCGTCTCACTTCCACTCGATCCGCAGTCGCCGCTCACCCAGCGCGAGCACGCAGCGACCGGGTCCGCGCTCGACCACATCCACCCCGGTCGGCTTCGCGCTCAACACCATCGTCACCAGCGCGAAGTCGGCCTCATCGGTCAGTTCGAGAGCCGCGGGATTGCCGCCGACCGACTTGGAGAGCGTGGTGCCGTCGTGCACCAACTCGACCGGCGGCGAGCCCCCCGGCACAGTCGGTGCGAAGCGAGTGGTCTTCGCCGCGCGATCGAACTGCAAGTGCCCGACCAGGCGACGACCCTCGCCGTCACCCTCGGTGACGATCTGGAGGCTGCCCGCAAAGGCCGGCAAGTCGGCGAGGATCGGAGTCTCGCGCGCACAACCGCCGAGCAGGCCGAGCGCCATGAGGACAAGCGATCGAGAAGTCCAACCGAAACGAAGATGCACGCGGGCATGAAAGAGGGCGCGATGGTCGACTACAACCCTCCCCGTGCTGCCGACCATTCGTCTGAAGATCCGCGTCCACGGCCGCCATCCCTGGTTCTATCGCAAGATGATCCAGAAGCCGGAAAGCCCCTTGACCGCCGGCGGCGCCGTGCGGGTCCAAGATCGCGACGATCGTCCGGTCGGAATCGGCTTCTACAACCCGCGCACGGAACTGGCGCTGCGCATGCTCGCCCGTGCCGGCGAGGAACCAGCGGGTGACGACATCCTCGTCCTCCTGCGCGCGCGACTCGATGCGGCGATCGCACTCCGTCACGATGTCCTCGACCTGCGTGCCGTGAGCAACGGCTACCGCCTGGTCCACGCCGAGGGCGACGGCCTCTCCGGCCTGATCCTCGATCGTCTGGGTGATGCGATCGTGGCGCAGGTGTTCGCCTTGGGCATGCAGCGAAACATCGATGCGATCGGTGAGCACCTGCTGGCGCGCTTCCCGAAGTCGAAGCTCGTCCTGACCCTCGATGAGACCGCGAAGGCGCGCGAGGGACTCGAGGCGGTCCCGCGTCCGCCGCGCGTCGAGGTCGAGGTCGTCGAACACGGCATCCGCTATGCCGTGGTCGCGGGGCAGGGCCACAAGACCGGCTTCTTCGCCGATCAACGCGACAATCGCCGGCGCATCGGCGATCTCGCGAAAGGGCGGCGCGTCCTCGACCTCTGCTGCAATGCCGGCGGCTTCGCGATGCATGCCGCACGCAACGGCGCCAAGTCGGTGTTGGCGATCGATCTCGACGAGGAATCGGTGGCGCGCACGGACGCGAACGCCAAGCGGAATCACCTCCGTGTCGAGACTCGTCACGACGACGCCTTCGACGCGCTGCGTGGCGCCGCTCTCGGCGCGTTCGATCTGATGATCCTCGATCCGCCCAAGTGGGCGAACGGCAAGGACGAACTCGAGGCGGGCAGCCGACGCTACTTCGATCTCAATCAGCTCGCGTTTCGTCGCGCGAAGCCCGGCACTCTGGTGTTCACCTGCTCCTGTTCCGGTGCGCTCGCGGAGAACGCGTTCCTCGCGATCTTGCGCGATGCCGCCGTCGAAGCCGGGCGTGACGTGCGAGTCCTCGGCAGCTTCGGCGCCGGGCCGGATCATCCCGTGGCACTCGAGTGTCCGGAGACGCGCTACCTGAAGGCGATCCTCTTGGAGGTGCGGTGATCGACGACCTCGAGCTCGCGCGCCGGCTCGATGCGTTGCCGCTGACCTTTGGTGCGACGGCATCGAGTCGCCTCGCAGCCGTGCTCGTCCCCATCCTCGCGGTGGATGATCGCGATCACTTGGTGTTGACGCGCCGCCGCGACGACCTCCCCAGCCACCCAGGTCAGATCGCGTTTCCCGGTGGTGCGCGCGAGGGCGGCGAATCGCCGCTCGAATGTGCCCTGCGCGAGAGCGCGGAAGAGATCGCGCTCGATCCTGAGCTGGTCACCCCGCTCGGCAGCCTGCCGCCGCGCGGCAGCATCGGCGGCTTTCACGTCGAGGTCGTCGTCGCACGGGTGGAAACCTCGGCACGACTGCGCCCCGATCCCGGCGAGGTCGCCGAACTGCTGCTGTGGCCGCTGCCTGAGCTGATGGAGCCGACACGGTGGATTCGCGGACCGATGCCTGGTCATCCGGGCCGCGGCCCGGTGTGGCAGTTCCTTCGCGACGACCGCGTGCTGTGGGGACTCACTGCGCGCTTCGTGCTGGATCTCGCGGCCCGCGTTCGAGGCGAGGCGATCGGCTGATCGATCGAGCCTGCGCCGGGTCGGTTCGCGCTTCGCTCAGCCGCGCATCGTCGCACCGATCTCGTCGGCGCCGCGCCGCACTCGATCGAGGTAGGACTCTTCGTCCTTGCCGCTCAGCGTGCGCGTCCTGGAGAGCAGCACGACGGTGAAGTTCAGGCTGCGGTGTCCCGCTGGAATCCCTTCCCCCTCGTAGGTCTCGAACAGTTCGACCGAGTCGACGAGGTCTTCGCCACCGTGACGGCCCATCGCACGGAGGAAGTCGGTGGCAGCAGCCACGGACGTGCTGCGCGGAACGCTCAAAGCCACGTCCACCGGTTGCGGCGGGAAGGCGGACAGCGGCCGGTAGCGCGCCGGCGTCTCGGCGGTGCCGAGAAGTGCACGGACATCGATCGTGGCGATCGCCACCGAGGCGTCGAGATCCAGGTCACGCGCGACCTTGGGATGGAGGTGTCCGACGTAACCGATCGGGGTCGAGCCGCAGTCGATGCGGGCGGTTCGACCGGGATGCGCGAACGACGGCGGCGACGCCAGTCGCTCGCGGATCGTCGGCGGATGGCCGAGTCGCTCGAGGATCTGAGTCAGGCCGTCGCGCAGCTCCGCGTAGGGATGGGCCCCGCCACGGCGCGCGAAGGCGAAGGCGAACTCGCGGACCTCTCGGGGCAGATCGTGCTCGTCGCGATGCTCGGGGTGATAGCCCTTGCCGTCTTCGAAGAGGAGCACCTCGGGCACTCGGCGCAGATCCCCTCGCAAGGAGCCGAGCAGACTCGGCAGCACGTGGCGGCGGATCCGCGCGATCTCCGGGGCGACCGGGTTCGTGACGCGCACCGCCGGTGATGCGGCGAGACCGGTGGCCTCCAGGAGGGCGTCGGCGAGGAAGCTGTAGTTGTAGACCTCGTGCGCACCCAGTTCGGTGGCACTCAACTCGGCGAGCGCGCGGCACAGCCAAAGCTCGCGGTTCCGTTCCGGCACGGCGATCGCGCTGCGCAGCGGGATCTCGGGGATGTTGTCGTAACGGAACATCCGGCCGACCTCTTCGATCAGGTCGTCCTCGATCGCGATGTCCTTCGTGGCGCGGAAGCTCGGGACGATCACGTCGAGGCGGTCGCCGTCGGTCTCGACGATCTGGAACGACAATCGCTCGAGGATTCCGCGCACGTCGCGCCCGGGCAGGGTCACGCCGAGCTTCTGATCGAGCCGCGCTTTGCGCAGCGTCACCCGCTTGGGCTCGTAGCGCCACGCCGCGGGATCCGCGATGGGGCCGCGAACGTGGAGGTCGGGCAGTTCCGCCGCGAGCAAGCCGAGGAAGCGATGCGCCGCGAGTTCGCAGAGCGTCGGATCCAACGACTTCTCGTAGCGAGCGCTGGCATCGCTGCGCAGACCCAGTCGCGTGCTCGTGCGCCGAATGGTTGCCGGGTGGAAGTTCGCCGACTCGAGCAGGATGGCGCGAGTCGAGGAATCGACCTTGGTCGTCTCGCCGCCCATGACCCCCGCGAGGGCCGCGGGTCGGTCGTCGGCGACGATCAAGAGGTCTCGCTCGCGAAGCTCACGGTCGACGCCGTCGAGCGTGACCATCCGCTCGCCGCTGCGCGCGAAGCGAACGCCGATCGTTCGCCCTGCGAGCTTGTCGGCGTCGAAGGCATGCAGCGGTTGGCCGAGATCGAGCATGACGAAGTTCGTCAGGTCGACGAGCAGATCGATGCTGCGCTGGCCGACTGCGGCCAGCGCCCATCGCAACCAGTTCGGCGACGGTGCGGCTCGCACGCCGTCGATCCACAGCCCCATGTAGCGAGGACAGGCATCCAGGTCGGCGATCTCGATGCGCGGACTGTCGCCGGACGACGGGATCGCGAAGGGCGGCACCTCGGCGCGCAACGGGCGACCGAGGATCGCCGCCAACTCGCGAGCGATGCCGACGTGTCCCCACAGATCGGGTCGATGATTGATCGACTTGTTGTCGATCTCGATCACGTGATCACCGACACCGAGTGCTTCGTCGTACGGTTTGCCGATGGGCGTGGCGGAGTCGAGAACCAGGATGCCGGAGCTGCTTGTCGACAATGCCAGCTCGGACTCCGAGCAGATCATCCCGCAGCTCTCGGCGCCGCGAATCTTGGCCTTCTTGATGGTCAGCCCGCCCGGCAAGCTCGCACCGGGCAGCGCGATCACCACCTTCTGACCGGCAGCGACGTTGGGTGCGCCGCAGACGATCTGCAAAGTCTCCCCCACGCCGGCATCGACGGTCGTGATCGAGAGCTTGTCGGCATCCGGATGCTTCTCCCGCGTGAGCACGTGCCCGGTGACCACGTTTGGAATCGGCGGCGCATAGCGTTCGATGCCCTCGACTTCGGCGGTGGACATCGTCAAGTCCGCGAGGATCGCCTCGGGGCTCTGGTCGCTGAGGTCGACGTAACGCGACAGCCAGCGCAGGGAGATCTTCATCGCCGCACCTCGCCGAACTGCTCGAGGAATCGCAAGTCGCCGCCGGTGAACAGGCGGATGTCGTCGATGCCGTAGCGCAGCATCACGACCCGTTGCAAACCCATGCCGAAGGCGAAGCCGGTGTATCGCTCGGGGTCGATGCCGCCGGCTTCGAGTACGCGAGGATGGACCATGCCGCAGGGCAAGATCTCGATCCAACCCGAGTGCTTGCAGACCGAGCAACCGCTGCCGCCGCAGAACGGGCAGTTCACGTCGAGTTCGAAGCCCGGTTCGACGAAGGGGAAGAATCCCGGACGAAGACGAACCTTGACCTCGCGGCGCAGCACCACGCGCAGGCAGGTCTTCATCGCGTGGATCAGATTGGCAGTCGAGACGCCCTCATCGACCACCAATCCTTCCATCTGATAGAAGGTGTGCTCGTGACTCGCATCGACGGTCTCGGCGCGAAAGCACCGACCCGGCACGATGACTTTCAGCGGCGGCTTCATTCGCAGCATGCTGCGGATCTGCACCGGTGACGTGTGCGTGCGGAGGAGGTTGCCGTCGTCGAGCCAGAAGGTGTCTTGGGTATCGCGCGCGGGGTGATCGCTCGGAATGTTGAGCGCCGCGAAGTTGAACCAGTCGGTCTCGATCTCCGGGCCGTCCTGCCAGGTGAATCCCATCGACGTGAAGAGGTCGACGAGCTCGTTGCGCACGATCGAGATCGGGTGCAGGGTGCCGCGGGGTCGTGCGAGTCGCTCTCTTGCGACACCGCCCTTGTGGGAGCCTTCCGCTCCGGCCGAGATGCAAAGGCCGGGTTCCGACGGATCGAAGTCTTCCGCAAGTAGCTCGGCGGCGAGTGCTGCCTCGGCGAGAATGGCACGGCGCGCTCCGATCTCAGACTCGAGCGCGACCTTGAGTTGGTTCGCGCTTCGCCCGGCTTCCGCCCGTTCTTCGCGGGGCAGGCCGGCAACGGACTTCACCAGTTCGGTGACGGTGCCGCTCTTCCCGAGCAGGCGGGTTTCAATGTCCCGCAGCGACGCTTCGGTGGCCGCCGCACGGATGGACTGGATCCACACTTCGCGATCGTGCTGCATGGCGGCGAGGGCTCGTTGGGCTCCCGCACGATCCCGCGCCATCCCGACCTGGTGGGGTTGGCACGGATTCGCCGGCGACGCCCCGGGTCCGGACTCAGGTCAGCGACGCGCGCGCCCGATCGCACACCATCGCGAAGGCGGCGGCGTCATGGATCGCCAGCTCCGACAGCTCCTTGCGGTTCAACCGGATGCCGGCCTTCGCGAGGCCGTGGATGAAGCGGCTGTAGAGCATTCCGTTCGCCTCGACCGCCGCAGTGATGCGGGTGATCCAAAGCCGGCGGAAGTCGCGCTTCTTGCGGCGCCGCCCGACGAAGGCGAAGCGGTCGGCGCGCATCGTCGACTCCTTCGCCATTCGGAACAGCGTGCTGCGAGCGCCATGGAAGCCCTTGGCGCGCTTGAGAACCTTGTTGCGGCGCTGACGGGTCGCTGGACCGTTGGTGACGCGCATGACCTTGACTCGATTCTTGTGCGGCGGGCCGATCGTCGGCCGCGGCGATGTTCAGACGGAAGGGGAAATTGGAGGCGGGAACAGAATCCGCAGGATCAGAATCCGCCGGATCCGTGCCCAATCCTGGGAATCAGAATCCGCGCAATGCGGCGGCCATCCACTTGGCGAGGCGACCGGGGAGGATGGCGGCGGCGCGAAGCTTGCGCTTGCGCTTGCGGCTGCGCCGGACGAGGAGGTGCGAGGTAAAGGCGTGGTGACGCTTCACCTTGCCCGTCTTGGTCAGCTTCATGCGCTTGACCACCGCCTTGCGGGTCTTGAGCTTCGACATGCTCTGAGTGCTCTTGGGATATCGAAAGGCGGAGCAAGGTAGCGATCGAGGGCGCTTCCGGCAAGAGTTTCCACAACCTCCCTGCGACCGCAATTCCGGCGAGCGCATCGGATTGCCACCCGGCGCCCAGCCCCACCCTCGGTCGATGCTCTCCCTCCTCTTCGGCATTCTCCACGTCGCCGCACTCGCCGGCATCGCATTGGCCTTGGTCTCCCCGAGTTGGCGGACTCCGGTGCGACGGGCACTCCTCGGGCTCGGCTTGGCGGCCCTTGCCGGGGGTGTGCTGTCCGGCGAGCGAACTCTGGCGGTGACCGCGGCTTTTCCGGGCTACCAGGGCCGGGAGGTCCGCCTCACCGATTTCCCGATCGAGACCGTGACGGCCCCCGGCTTCGCCTTCGGCGCGGCGGCCCTCCTGTTCGCCGCACTCTGGTGGTTCGTGCTGGGGCGGCTGGATCGAACCGACGCGGCGCGCCCGCTCGCCCACCCTCTGTTGCTCGGCTGGAGCGGCATTGCGCTCACCCTCGCCTTCGAGAAGCTCGCGGCACCCGCCGCACTCGTGTCACCGGTGCCGTTCGAGCGAGCGATCCTGCCCGCCGCCGTGGCCGCGGCGATTCTCTTCGCCTGGAAACACCGCAGCTTGATGTCCTCGCTCCTGTGGTTGTGCCTCTTCGTGAGCGTGGTGCGGCTGCCGCTCGCTGCGCTCGGTACTTGGTTCACTCAGGAGTCGCTCGGGACATCCCTCGATGTTCATTCGATCACCCGCTTCGCCAATCCCTTGGCGGCGGAGCCGATGCAGGTCGTCGCGCATTCGTCGCAGCAACTGGCTTGGCTGGTGTGGATCCCGCATCTGCTGGTGCTGCCGTCCTTGTATCTCTTCAGCACCGGAGGGATCGCCTTCGCGGCGACGATGTTCGCGCTCCATCCGAAAGGCCCTGCTCCGGTTCCCGGCGGCGAACCTGGTCGCTGACGCGCTCAGCGCGGCGACGGCACGCGGTAGACCAGGACCGTCATGTCCTTCGGTCCGGCCCATGCCGGCAGGCGGAGCAGTTGGTGGCCGAACTCTCGCACCGCCTCATCGAAACGGCCGTCCCGATCCCACTCGCTCAACTCCGGCGGCGTGAGGATCACCCACAACTCGCGCTCGGCCGTCGCCGATTCCTGCCGGCGTTGAAGGAGGAACTCGCGGCCACCGCCGGCATCGCGGAACTTCTGGCGCAAGAAACCCTCGATCTCGATCTCGGGGTCCTCGCTGCGGAACGGGAAGAAGCGATTGCGATCGAGGTAGTACTCGAGGCTCGGTGTGTTGCTCGTGATGACGTGGATCGGTCCGCGTCGATGCTCGAGCACGTAGCTCGCCGCCTCGCGCCAGCGCGGCCGATCGCCGCTGCGCGCAAAGAAGTACAGGAACAACTCGGCGCCGAGGCTCGACAGCAGGATGAACGGGAGACTCCAGCGAAGGAGCCGCGGAATCCTCCCCTGCTCGCGCACGGCATCGGCCACATCCACGATCAATCGAGCCGACAACAGCAATACCGCCGGGAGAATGATCAGCCCGTACTGCGCCGTCACCTTCATGACTGTGGAGCCGAGCCCGATCAGGACGAGCACCGGCGCTGCGATCCAACACGCCAGGAGCGTCACCGACCGCCGCTCCGCGCGCAGCGACATCAGGAGCCACCCGGCGAGGGCCGCGGCGAGAAACTCCGGACGAAGGAACCAGGTGAAGGTCTGGACCAGGTGGACCGGTGAGAACTCCGGCTTGTTCTCGATCGCGACCTGAATCGTCGGCACGAGCCAGTACGCGAGGCCCCCGACGAGCAACGCACCGACCAGGACTGCCGGTGGGCTGAACAGCTTTCGGCGGAGTTCGGGTTGTGTCCACAACTCGGCGCCCACGTACGACACCGCGATGAAGATGCCGGCCAGACCCGACGGGTGCCAAGCCCCCGCGATCGCGATCGAGCACAACGCCAACGCGCCGTACAGGACCGGCTGCCGCCCCGACATGCGATGCAACGCGAACACGCCGAGCATCGCGAACAGGAGTTCCGGGGCGTAACCGCGCGAGTTCTGGCTCCAGTACACGTGCCAGGGCGAGATCGCCAAGAAGCCCGCCGCCAAGATCGCGGCGCGCCGACCGACGATCGCACGCCCGAGGATCGCCAACATCGGGATCGCGAGGATCCCGAAGAAGGTGAACGGTAGTCGCAGCCAAGCCTCGGTCGTGTTCGGCAGCCAGTTGCGCTCCATCAACTCGCGCACGAGCAGGTAGCCGAGCGGGTAATTCGAGACGTTCGAGGCCCAGAATTGCGTGATCGGTGAAGTTGCGTCGCGGAAGGTGTGCGCCTCGTCGACCCAGAACGACCACTCACCCAACCGGAACAACCGGATCGCGGCGCCGACTGCAGTCAGTGCGAAGAGGATCCGCACGTGGAAGGAGCGGAAGGCGCCGAATCGATCCTCGGGTGAGTTGCGCCAGACGCTGGAGTCGGTGCCCGGTGCGTCGACGGCGTCGACTGCCGCCGGGACGTCCTGAGCGGCCGAACTCACGCGCTGCCCCACCGGATCGCTTCGGCGACCAAGGCATCCTGTTCGATCTTGTGGATCGCGGAAACGCCGGTGGCGGGGCTCGCGGCGGCGGTGCGGCCGGCGTAACCCGAGAAGGGCAGGCGGTCGCGCACGTAGCTCCAAGCCCCCATGTTCGCCGGCTCCTCTTGGCACCAGACGATCGAAGCTCGGGCGGGGAAGCGCGCCAACTCGGCCTCGATCTCGGCGGCGGGCCACGGTGCGAGCCGTTCGACTCGGAGGATGGCGACGTGTTCCGCCTTCTCGGCGGCGCGCGATTCGATAAGGTCGTACACGACCTTGCCACAGGCGAGAACCACGTGCGTCACCGCGCGGTCGTCACCGAGAACTTCCGCGATCACCGGCCGGAAGGAGAACTCGGTCAGGTCCGCGACCGAGGAGCCGGCGCTGCGTTGACGCAGGAGACTCTTCGGCGTCATCACGATCAGGGGCTTCTTGATCGGATCCAGCGCCTGCTCGCGGAGGAGGTGGAAGTACTGCGCCGCCGTGGAGGGGTTGGCCACGCGAAGATTGTCCTCCGCGCACAACTGCAAGAACCGCTCGAGCCGCGCCGAACTGTGCTCGGGGCCTTGCCCGTCGTAGCCGTGGGGCAGCAACAGCGTCAGGCCGCTCTTCTGATTCCACTTCGCTTCGCCGGCGGCGAGGAACTGGTCGATCTGGATCTGCGCACCGTTGCAGAAGTCGCCGAACTGAGCCTCCCACAGCGTGAGGCAGTCGGGGCTGCTCACGCTGTAACCGTACTCGAAGCCGAGTGCCGCCTCCTCACTGAGAAGGCTGTCCACCACGAAGTAGCGGACCTGCTCCGACGAAAGGAAGTTCAGGGGGATGTGCTTCTCGCCGGTCTCCACGTCGACCAGCACCGAGTGTCGCTGCGAGAAGGTTCCGCGGCCGCTGTCTTGGCCGGCCAGTCGGACCGGATGGCCGTGCGTGACGAGCGACGCGAAGGCCAGCGACTCCGCGGTCGCGAAATCGAAGGGATACTCGCCGCGCCCCATCGAGAGGCGACGATCCAACAGCATCGTGATCTTCGGGTGTGGGTGGAAGGTCGGCGGCAGAGTGCACAGACGCTCGAGGAGATCGAGCATCCCGTCCTTCGAGAGTCGCGGGATCGCACGCTCCGCTGCGGTCGCGCTCTGGCCGCCGGTCGCCGATCGCTTGCGTTGGGCGAGCCGTTCGCGGGCGACTGCGGCCGTACCTTCGGCCGGAGCCGACTGGCGGACCTGATCGAGCGCCTCACGCAGTCGCGACTGCAGCGCGTCGTCGAACTTGCTGGCTTCGCTCGGCTCCAACACGCCGGCGCGGACGAGCCAGTCCTGATAGATCGCACGGACCGACGGATGCGATTCGATCTTCTTGTAGAGCAGCGGCTGCGTGAAGCTGGGTTCGTCGCCTTCATTGTGACCGTGGCGTCGGTAGCAGACGATGTCGAGGACGACGTCGCGCGCGAAGCGCTGTCGATACTCGACGGCGAGACGAATCATGCGGACTGCGGCCAACGGATCGTCGCCGTTGACGTGAAAGATCGGCGCTTGGATCGCTTTGGCCACGTCCGTGCAGAACGGAGTGCTGCGCGCGTCCGCCGGGTTCGTAGTGTACCCGATCTGGTTGTTGACGATCACGTGGATCGTTCCACCGGTCCGGTAGCCGTGCAGTTGCGACATCTGCAGCGTCTCCCCCACGACACCCTGTCCGGCGAACGCCGCGTCGCCGTGGATCAGCACCGGCACGATCGCGGAGCGCGCCTGATCGCCGGAGCCGTCGAAGCGGTCTTGGAGTGCGCGTGCCATGCCCTCGACCACCGGATCGACCGCTTCGAGGTGGCTTGGGTTCGACGCCAAGTCGAGCGTGACCATGCGACCGGCCATCGTGTGGTGTTCGCTGTGGGCACCGAGGTGGTACTTCACGTCGCCCGAACCCTGGGTGGACTGCGGGTCGATGTGCCCCTCGAACTCCGTGAACATCCGCGTCAGCGGCTTACCCATGATGTGGGTCAGCACGTTGAGGCGGCCGCGGTGCGCCATCCCGAGAACGAAGCGTTGCGCACCCAGTTCGCTGCCGTGCTCGATGAGCGCGTCGAGCACCGGGATCAGGGTTTCGCCGCCTTCGAGGGAGAAGCGCTTGTGACCGACGAAGCGAGTGTGCAGGAAGCGCTCGAATGCCTCCGCTTCGACGAGCTTGTCGAGGACGCGCAGCACGACCGTCCGCGGCAGGTCCTCTTGATTACGTGTGCGCTCCATGCGCTCGCGCAACCACTCCTTCTGCTCGGGGTCGACCATGTGCATGTACTCCACGCCGATGCGGCGGGTGTACGTCGCCTGGAGGACGTCACGGATCTCTCGCAGGGTCTTTGGTTCGCCGCTGGCGGAGCCGCCGAACCAGAATTCTCGGTCGAGATCCCACAGCGTGAGACCGTATGAGCCCATGGTGAGCTCGGAGAAGGTCTTGGGCTCGAAGACCAGGGGATCGAGGTTGGCGAGGAGGTAGCCGCGAACGCGGTAGGCGCGCACGTACTGCATCACGCGTGCGGCGCGCTCCATGTCCTGGATCTCGCGGCGCCGCGAACCCGGTGAGGCGCGACGGTCCACCTCCATGTGCAGGGGCTCGTACGGCACGAGCAGATCGCGGAAGATCGCTTCGTAGAAGCCGTGCTGGCCGAGCAGCAGTTCGTGCATCCAACGCAGCAGCTCGCCCGAGTCTGCCCCTTGGATCACGCGATGGTCGTACGTGCTGGTCAGCGTCATCACCCGACTCACGCCGAGCTCGACCAGGGTCTCGGGTGCCGCACCGGACATCGCTGCGGGAATCGTGATCGCTCCGGTCGCGAGGATGAACGACTGCGTCTGCATCAGCCGCGGCAGGGAACTGACCGTGCCGATGGTGCCGGGGTTGGTCAACGAGCAGGTCGTGTCGGCGAAGTCCTCGGGCGTGAGCTTGCCGCGTCGCGCCTTGCGCACCTGTGCGTCGTAGGCGGCGACGAAGGTCGCGAAGCTCATCGAGCCGCAGTCCTTGACGTTCGGCACGACCAGGCTCCGCGGTCCCCCCTCCTTCTGCACGTCGACTGCGATCCCGAGATTGATCCGCGAGAGTCGTTCTCGGTGAGGCTTGCCTTCGATCTCCAGATAGCGCACCGCCATCCCCGGTACCTGCTCCATCGCCTTGACGAGGGCCCAGGCGATGACGTGCGTGAAGCTCACCTTTCCGCGGTGTTCCCCACCCAAGTGCTCGTTGATGATCCGACGATTCTCGTCGAGGACCTGGACCGGCACGTCGCGGGTCGACGTCGCCGTCGGCACCCGCAGACTCTCCGCCATGTTCTCGGCGATCTTGAGCGACACGCCACGGAGGGCTTCGGTGTCCCGGTTTCCGGACTCCGACGTCGCGCTCGAACCGCGCTCGACGGCCGGTCGCGACTGCGGCAGAGCGTGCGCCGGGAGGTGGGTCTCGAAGAATCGCCGCCACTCGTCGCTCACCACGTCGGGACGGGCGACATACTCGGCGAACACCTGCTCGACGTAGCCGGCGTTGACGCCGAACAGCTCTTCGAAGTCGACGTGGGGATGGCCCTCTTTGGCACTCACGGGATTCTCGGGGGACGGGCGGATTGGAATTCTGGAACGATGCGCGCGAAGACTTCGCGAAAGCGCGCACTCTGGACGCAGGCTCGGAGACCGCTTCAGCGGCGCGAGATCAGCATCACGAGGCGCTTGCCTTCTTCTTGCGGTTCGCGCTCGACTTTGGCGATGTCGCGCAATCGCTCATAGACTTCGCGCATCACCTTGATGCCGAGATCCTTGTGCATCATCTCGCGACCGCGGAACAGACAGTTGATCTGCACCTTGTCGCCTTCTTCGAGGAAGGTTCGAGCCTTCTTCACCTTCACCTCGATGTCGTGGTCGGCGATCTTTGGTCGCACGCGCACTTCTTTGACCTGAGCCTGGTGCTGCTTTCGCTTGCTGGCCTGGTCCTTCTTCTTCTGCTCGTACTTGAACTTGCCAAAATCCATCAAGCGACAGACCGGCGGGCGCTGATCCGGGGCGATCTCGACGAGATCGAGCCCCTTGTCGGCTGCCATTGCCAATGCGTCGTTGATTTCGACGATGCCCAGCATCTCGCCGACGTCGTCGATGAGCCGGACCTGTTTGACCCGGATGCGCTGGTTGATGCGGGGACCAACGGGCCGCGCGGGTTCGCGCACGCCCTTACGAACGGCCATGGACAGCAATCCTCATGTAGCGGAAGACCTCGTGTGACGAAGGGATCGCGCGATCGTGCGCGAAAGGAGAGCGGGAGCGTAGCCGCGCTTGTCGGCGGCGGAAAGCGCGGAACGGCGGGCGAATCGACGGCGGCGGCGGTTCAGGCGCGATTCGCCGCCCGCTCGGCCAAGAGGTCGCGCAAGCCGAGGATCGGCATGGTGCCCAGTTCTCCGCCGATGCGGTCGCGCACGGTCACGGATCCGGCGGCCACTTCGGCGTCGCCGACGACGGCGATCATCGGCACCTTCTCGCCGTAGAGATGGTGGCGAATCTTGGCGCCGACCTTCTCGGCGGAGACGTCGGCGACGACCCGGAAGTCGGCCGCTCGCAGCTCCGCAGCGACCTTCTCGGCGTATTCGGCATGCCGATCGCCGACTGCGAGCACCGCCACCTGAACCGGGGCCAGCCACGTCGGGAACGCGCCGCCGTAGTGCTCGATGAGCACGCCGAAGAAGCGCTCGAGCGATCCGAGCAGAGCCCGGTGCAACATGAACGGCCGGGTTCGGCCACCGGCTTGGTCCACGAAGCTGAGGTCGAAGCGCTCGGGCAGGTTGAAGTCGAGTTGCAGGGTCGAGCACTGCCAGAGTCGGCCGAGGCTGTCCTTGATCTTGACGTCGATCTTCGGGCCGTAGAACGCACCGCCGCCTTCGTCGACCCCGAAACTGAGTTTCATCCGCTCGAGCGCCTGGCGGAGCGCCGCTTCCGCACGCTGCCAGTCGGCTTCGGCACCGACGTACTTCGCGGGGCGCGTCGAGAGCATGATCTCGAACTCGGCGAAACCGAAGGAGCGCAAGACGTGGAGGATGAACTCCATCACCCGCTCGATTTCCGCTTCGAGTTGGTCCGGGCGGACGAAGAGATGCGCGTCGTCCTGTGTGAAACCGCGGACGCGCATGAGCCCGTGGAGCGCGCCGGCATCCTCGTAGCGATAGACCGTGCCGAGCTCCGCCCACCGGAACGGCAACTCCCGGTACGACCGTCGTCTGCTCTTGTAGATCTGCACGTGGAACGGGCAGTTCATCGGCTTGAGCAGGTAGTCGGCGCCGTCGACGTCCATTCCTTTGAACATCGACTCCGCGTAGAAATCGAGGTGGCCCGAGGTTCGCCACAAGTCACTGCGCGCGATGTGCGGCGTGTAGATGATGTCGTAGCCGCCGCGAAGGTGTTCCTGACGCCAGAACTCCTCCATCTTGTGGCGCACGAAGCCGCCCTTGGGATGCCAGAGGACGAGGCCGGCACCGAGATCTCCCATCGTGGAGAACAAGTCGAGGTCGATTCCGAGCCGACGATGGTCGCGCTTCTTCGCCTCTTCGAGGTTGTGGCGATGCTCGTCCATCGCCTTCTTGTCCGCGAAGGCGTGGCCGTAGATGCGGGTCAGCATCTGCTTGCTCGCGTCGTTCTCGAAATAGGCGCCGGCCAGGCTCAGGACGGCGACGCCCCTGCCGATCACTCCGGTGCTCGGCACGTGCGGGCCCTTGCACAGGTCGACGAACTCCCCGGATCGGTAGAAGGTGATCGGCTGATCGGCGGGGATCTTGTCGATCGTCGCGAGCTTGTAGTCCTCGCCGTGCTGCGCCATCAGCGCCTTGGCCTCGTCGCGGGCGAGCTCGGTGTAGACGAACGGCACGTCCCGATCGATGATCTCCAGCATCAACTTCTCGATCTCGGCCAGGTCGTCGGCGCCGAGCGCCTGACCGCCGAGGTCGATGTCGTAGTAGTAGCCGTAGCGAGGGTCGTGGATCGCCGGCCCCTTCCACAGCTTGGCGCCGGGGCGCAGGCGCTTCACCGCGTCCGCGAGCACGTGCGCCGCCGAGTGACGGATCACGTCCAGGCCTTCCGGCGAGTCGCGCTTGATGATCGCGACGGCGCAGTCCCGCTCGAGCGGCAACTGGAGGCTCTGGACCACCCCGTCGACCGCCACGGCCACCGCGACTTTCGCCAGGCCGCGCCCGATGGACGTCGCCAGCTCGAGTCCGGTCGTTCCGGCCGGGACTTCGCGCTGGCTGCCGTCGGGGAGGGTGATCTTGATGATCTCGTTCATTTCGCGGAAGGATGAAGGGCGAAGGATTGCAACAGAGCCGGTGACGGACCGCAAGAGCGAGCGCTTGCCGTCGGCGCGGTCCGGCGGTTTCCTCCTCGCCATGACATCGACGAACACTCGGCGGTCGGCAAGCCTCGTTGCGTTCGCACTCCTATCGACCGTCCTGTCGGCCGGCTGCACCTTCTACTCGACCGCGAGGGTCTGGAACTCGCGCGTCGGGCCCGCCGGCGAGCCGGTCTTCTACCGCAGCGCGACCAAGGTCGGGATCAACCTGTTCGTCCTTCTCCCCTTCCTCGGGCGCACCGACATCCAGGAGATGGTCGACCTCATGACCGAGTCGATCGCCGACGAGGACGGCGACGTCGTGCGCATCGTCCAGGCCGGTTCCGAGAACTACTGGTACGGCTTCTCCCCGCTCACCTGGATCGTCACACCGGTCGTCAGTTCGATCGACGTGGAGTACCGCCCATCGGCGACGGAACTCACCAAGGCCAAGGCCGAGTTGGATGAGCAGCGGACGCGTGATCAGCGCCAGGTGGAGGCCATGAACACCGAGCCGATCGCTCCACCCGACCAACAGGCGCCGCGACGTTGACCCGGATGGCGCCGGCTCGGACGACTCGTGAACGCCTGCCGTCGTCGCCGCAACTCGCGCCCAGCCGCGTCGCTTGGGCAGCTCCTCCCAGGCACCGTAGCCACGGCTACGTTTCGGTCGCAGACGGACGCAGCTCCTTGCTGGGCATCGACCTGCGGCGATCTCGCGACGACGTTCACGAGTAGTCCGTGCTAGCCCGGATCATGCGTGAACGTCTGCTGCGATCGCCACAAGTCGCGCCCGGCGGCGTCGCTACGACGGCTCCTCCCTGGCAGCGTAGCTTCAGCTACGCTTCGGTCGTCGACCGTCGTAGCTCCTTGCCGGGCATCGACCTGCGTCGATCTCGCGACGACGTTCACGCACAATCCGGGCTAGCACGATCGACCCGTGAGTGGATAGAACGTGCGGATGCAGCGGCATTGCAAACTCGCCGTCCTCGCCCTCCTCGGTGCCTGCGGAGCGGGCCCGACCCCGCGCGATTCCGCCCCCAGCGAGTTGCCCATGGACGTGCATAGTCACAGCCGGCCGAACGAAGTGGCGGTCACCCATGCCGACTTCGATCTGACCTTGGACTTCGCGCAGCGGCGCATACTCGGTCGGGGCCGCCTCAGCCTGGCACGGCGCGTCGCGGATGCACCCCTGGTAATCGATGCCGCCGACGGCCTGGAGCTGCTCGCGGTCCGCGGGGTCGACACCATCGCTCGCAAGTTCTTGCGTTCGTCCGCCCATCCCGTGTTGGGGAGCGCAGTCACGATCGAACTGGCGCCCGGCGACCGCGCGGTCGATCTCGAGTGGCGCGTCACGTCGGCGAGTCGGGCGGTGCAATGGTTGGATCCGGCGCAGACCCGCGGAAAGGTCGCGCCGTTCCTCTTCACCCAAGGGCAGGCGATCCTGACCCGAACCTGGCTCCCACTGCAAGACAGCCCCGGCATCCGCATGACCTGGAATGCGACCGTTCGCATCCCGGATGCCCCGGTGCTGACGGCCCTGATGAGCGCGGAGGATCGCGAGGTGGTCGAGCCCGGTGTCACCCGGTTCGCGATGACGCAGCCGGTTCCGCCATACCTCATCGCACTCGGTGTCGGCCGCCTCGCCCGCGCCGAGATCTCGGCGCGATGTGCCGTCTGGGCCGAGCCGGAACTCGTCGAGGTCGCGCGCAAGGAGTTCGAGGACACCGAGTCGATGATCGCGACGGTCGAGGGGCTCTACGGCCCCTACCGTTTCGGTCGCTACGACATCCTGGTGTTGCCGCCTTCCTTCCCCTTCGGCGGGATGGAGAACCCCTGCCTGACCTTCGCGACGCCGACGATCCTGGCTGGCGACAAGTCGCTGGTCGCGCTCATCGCACATGAACTCGCCCACTCCTGGTCCGGCAATCTGGTCACCAATGCGACCTGGCGCGACTTCTGGCTGAACGAAGGGTTCACCGTCTACGTCGAGCAGCGCATCGTCGAGGCGATCTTCGGAGCGGAGCGTGCGCGCGCGGAGACTCGCAACGGGATCGCCCAACTCGAAGCAGAGCTGAAGGAACTCGCGTCACCCGACCAACGACTTCATCTCGAGCTGGACGGTCGCGATCCCGACGACGCGATGACTGCGGTGGCCTACGAGAAGGGAGCGGCATTCCTCCGCCGGCTCGAAGTCGTGGTCGGTCGCGATCGCTTCGACCCCTTCCTTCGTGCGTGGTTCGACGAGAACGCGTTCCAGAGCCGCACCACTGCGGACTTCCTGGCCTTCCTCGACGAGCGACTCTTCGCGGAGATGACCGCGGCGGAGCGAGGAGCCGTCGACGTGGACCATTGGGTGAATCAGTCCGGCCTGCCGGACGATTGCCCGCGCCCGCAATCCGTCCTGCTGGATGACGCGGACGCTGCCATCGCGGCCTTCGCCTCCGGAGCTGCGGCCGGCGCGATCCCGGCGACCCGCTGGTCCACCACGCAGTGGCTGCACTTCCTCAACGCACTTCCCGACGACCTGCCGCGGGCCCGACTCCGCGAACTCGATGTCGAGTTCGGGTTGACGGCCTCGAGCAACGCCGAAATCGCGTTTGCGTGGATGATGCGCAACCTCGCAGCCGGGTACGACGGCCTCGATTCGGCGATCGACGCGAAGATCGAGGCGTTCCTCGCGGAGGTCGGTCGCCGGAAGTTCGTGCGGCCATTGTTCGGTGCGCTGGCGCGCACCGACTCCGGCCGTGCGCGCGCGATCGCGATCTACCGCCGAGCCCGTGACGGCTACCACGCGGTCACCCGCGACTCGGTCGATGCTCTGCTCGGAGCGGCGGGTAACTGATCGACGCCGAAGATCGCGCAACCGAACCCTGCAACTCGCACACGATGCAATACGGATTCATTCTCGACCAACGCAAGTGCATCGGCTGTCATGCCTGCACGGTCGCCTGCAAGTCGGAGAACGAAGTTCCCGTCGGCAGCTTTCGCACCTGGGTGAAGTACACCGAGATCGGCACCTTCCCCCAGGTGAAGCGGCACTTCGCCGTGTTGCGCTGCAATCAGTGCACGAAGGCGCCTTGCGTGACGATCTGCCCGGTCAACGCGCTCGGCAAACGCAGTGACGGGATCGTCGACCTCGACAAGGACGCCTGCATCGGCTGCAAAGCGTGCATGCAGGCGTGTCCCTACGACGCGATCTATCTCAACGAAGACACCGGCGGTGCGGAGAAGTGCCACTTCTGCGCGCATCGCGTCGAGCAGGGGCTCAAGCCGGCGTGCGAGATCGTGTGTCCGGAGGAGGCGATCGTCTCCGGCGACGTCCACGATCCGGACAGCCGCGTGAGCAAGCTGCTGCGCGAGACCGGCGAGCGTGTGGTGCGCCGTCCCGAGCAGAAGACCGCGCCGAACGTCTTCTACCTGGGTGTCGACGAGGTCTCACTCGAACCTGGGCTGGCGAAGGAAGGCGAGAGCTGGTTGTGGTCGGAGCGGCGCTTGCCGCCGCCGGACTTCCCCGACGACTTCCCGACGCACCCCACGGCGCGCACGGTGCTCGACGTCGATCACGACGTGCACTGGAACCATCGTGTCGCCGCCTATCTCGTCACGAAGGGAATCGCCGCCGGTGCGGCGATTCTCGCCCCCATCCTGCCGATGTTCGGCGTCGGCGGATTCGCTGCCCAATGGCTGCCCGAACTGGCGGCGCTGTGGTTCACCCTCGTCACGGTCGTCCTGCTCATCGCGGACCTCAAGCGGCCGCAGTACTTCCTGCGGCTGATCACCCGCCCGAACTACAAGAGCTGGCTGGTGAAGGGCGGCTTCGTGCTGACGGCCTTCTCGATCGTCACCACATTGATCCTCGCCGCGCATGCCTTCGACTTGCCGGACGTCGTCCCGACCCTGCGCTGGATGAACGTCGGTCTCGGCATCATGACCGCGATCTACACCGCGTTCCTCTTCCAGCAATGCGAAGGTCGCGACCTCTGGCAGGCGCCGGTCGCACTGTCGGTGCAGTTGTTCGCCCAGGCGGTCATGCTCGGCGGAATCCTGTTCCTGCCGATGGTGACGGCGTCCGCACAAGCCGTGCGCTGGCTGCCGATCGCGATCGCGGCGGGCGCCTTCGTCCACCATGCCGTCGCCTGGAAGAAGGCACGCGGACCGCATGCGACCGCCAACGCGCGGCAAGCCGCAGCACTCTTGCCGCGCATTCCGATCGTTGCCGGTGGGCGCGCGAGCGCGTTCCGTATCGGCCTCGCGTTGACGAGCCTCACGGCGATCGTGGTCGTGGTCGCGAGTCTCACCGCCGGCCTCCAGCCGGTGGCCGTGCTCGGACTCCTGACCCTCGTCGCCGGTCTCGCGCTCTACGAACACGCTTTCGTGCGCGCCGGACAACTCCCGCCGCTGTCCTGATCCAGAATCGACCAGAACCAAACGGTCCTCGACGACCTGCCCCGGTCCATCATGTCTGAGTCCATCCCCGCTGGAATGAGCGTCACGCCGCTCGAGAACTTCCCCCCGCCGGAACGCTGGCACGACTGGAAGGAACTCGACGCCAAGGCTTGGCCGCGTCGCGTCGAACGACGCTACACGCTGGTGCCCACGATCTGCTTCAACTGCGAAGCGGCGTGCGGGTTGGTCGCGTACATCGACAAGGACACGAAGAAGATCCGCAAGCTCGAGGGGAACCCCTACCACCCCGGTTCACGCGGTCGCAACTGCGCGAAGGGACCCGCCACCCTCAACCAGGTCGACGATCCCGACCGCATTCTCTACCCGCTCCGGCGCGTGGGGCCGCGCGGTAGCGGCAAGTTCGAACGGGTGAGCTGGGAGACGGTGCTCGACGATCTCGGCCAGCGCATCCGCAAGGCCATCCTCGAAAAGCGACTGACGGAGGTCATGTATCACGTCGGCCGGCCGGGTCACGACGGCTACATGGAGCGTGTGCTGCAGGCCTGGGGCGTCGACGGTCACAACAGCCACACCAACGTGTGCTCCGCAGCCGCTCGGCTCGGCTACACCTTGGTGAGCGGCTACGACCGCCCGTCGCCCGACTACAGCAACGCGAAGTTCATTCTGCTGATCAGCGCGCATCTCGAGACCGGTCACTACTTCAATCCGCACGCGCAGCGGATCATCGAAGCGAAGATGAACGGTGCGCGCGTCGCGGCGGTCGACATCCGATTGTCGAACACCGCCGGCATGGCCGATCACTGGCTCGCACCGCATCCCGGCACCGAAGCGATGATGGTGCTGGCGTGGGTGAAGCAGTGTCTCGACGAGAACAAGCAGGACGACGACTTCCTGCGAACCTGGGTCGACTGGCGCGGCTGGTTGCGCGGTCGCGGCAAGTCCGGCGACTTCGCCGACTTCCTCGCGGACCTGCGGGAGCACTACGCGTGGGCCACACTGGACCGCGCCGCCGAGATCACCGGTGTTGCGAAGGCGACGCTCGCGGAGGTTGGCGCCGAGATCCTGAGCGCCGGATCACGCTTCTCGGCCCACGTATGGCGCAACGCCGCGAGCGGCAACGAGGGCGGCTTCGAAGTCGCGCGGTGCCTGCAACTGTTGGTCACCTTGCTCGGCGCCGTGGGGACGAAAGGCGGCACCGCGCCGAACGCGTGGAACAAGTTCGTGCCGCGCACGCACACGGTCCCGTCGCCGCAGTCGGTCTGGAGTGAGTTGCTCTATCCACGCGAGTGGCCGCTCGCCCATCACGAACTCTCCTTCCTGCTACCGCATCTCCTGAAGACCGGTCGCGGTCGCATCGATACCTACTTCACGCGCGTCTACAACCCGGTGTGGACGAACCCCGACGGCCTCGTGTGGGTCGAAGCCTTGCGCGACGAAGCGCTCGTGGGGTGTCACGCGGCGCTCACGCCGACCTGGAACGAGACGGCGCGCTGGGCCGACTACGTATTGCCGATGGGCGTCGCGACCGAACGCCACGACCTGATGAGTCAGGAGACGCACGCCGCTCGATGGATCGGCTTCCGTCAACCGGTGTTGCGGCGCGAGAAGGAACTGCGCGGCGAGCGGGTCGAGTGGACCTGGCAGGCGAACCCCGGCGAGGTCTGGGAGGAAGACGAGTTCTGGATCGCGCTGTCGTGGCGCATCGATCCCGACGGCTCGCTCGGCATTCGCAAGCACTTCGAATCGCCGTATCGGCCCGGCGAGCGCATCACCATCGACGAGTACTACGGGTGGATCTTCGAGCACTCGGTGCCGGGGTTGCCGGCCGCGGCGAGCGCGGCGGGGCTGACTCCGCTCGAGTACATGAAGCGCCACGGCGCGTTCCTGGTCGAGTCCGACGTCTACGAGACGCACCGCAGTGCTCCCTCGACGACCGATCTCGAGGGTGCCGTGGCCGATCCGGCCACCGGCGAAGTCAGGAAGAACGGCAAGTTGATCGGCGTGATCGACGAGGCCGGGAAGCCATGCGTCGGCTTCCCCACCTTGACCAAACGACTCGAGCTGTTCTCGCCGACGATGGTCGAGTGGGGTCACGCCGAACACGCGACGCCTGGCTACATCGAGAGTCACGTCGATCGCAAGCGCATCGATCCGAGCAAGAACGAGTTCGCGCTCGTCTCGACGTTCCGTCTGCCCACCCTCATCCACACGCGCTCGGCGAACTCCAAGTGGCTCACCGAGCTGTCGAACACCAATCCGGTGTGGATGCACCCCAGCGACGCGAGTCGACTCGGCGTCACCGACGGCGACCTGGTCCGCGTGACCACGCGTATCGGCTACTACGTCAACAAGGTGTGGGTGACCGAAGGCGTGCGTCCCGGCGTCGTCGCGTGCAGCCACCACCTCGGTCGATTCCGCCAGCGCGGCGAGACGCAGGGCGTCAACCGTTGGCAGCAACACGAGAGCGACATGGTGGAGGAATCGCCGGGTGTCTGGCGCATTCGTCGCACCGCGAGCGTCGCGGCCTTCGACAGCGCTGATCCGGACAGCCGCCGCGTCTGGTGGCGCGAAGGCGGCGTACATCAGAACTTCACGTTCCCGGTGCAGCCCGATCCGATCTCGGGAATGCACTGCTGGCATCAGCACGTGACCGTGACCAAAGCGGCGCCGGAGGATCGCTACGGCGATACCTTGGTCGACACCAACCGCTCGATGGCGGTGTTCCGCGAGTGGATGGCACGAGCCAAGCCGGCGAAGGCGGGTGGACTCCGTCGGCCCCTCCACTTCAAGCGCGTCGCGCGCCCGGTGGAGTCGACGTTCCGGCTGGAGGGATGAACGCCGCGTCGCCGCTGTTCCCGCTCTCGAGCGAGCGAGGCTTGTTCCGGCCCACGGCGCAGGTCGACGCGGCGATCGACGGTGCTGCCCTCCTGCGTTCCCTCGCGAGATGGTGCGGACTCGACTTGCCGGCGTGTCTGTTTCCGGACCCGGTCTCGGCGCGCGATCGCATCGTGAAGGCCGCGCTGTCGGCAGAGCGATCCCACGTGCTGGTCGTGGGTGCGGAGCCGCCGCTCGCTCATACGGACACGACGAATCTATCGCTCGGCGAACTCGGTGAGGTCCCGCGCCGCATCGAAGCCTGTGCCGAGCGCCTCGCCGCCGTACTGATCGAACCGCGCGGGGAGCTGGCGATGCTCAGAGCGATCGTGACGGCGACTCGCGCGGTCGGGGCGTCCTTGCTGGTCGACGAGTCCAGGACGGCCGGCCGGCTCACCAATCAGACCGTGACCGCCGAGTTGGAGATCGAGCCCGACGCACTGCTGCTCGGCCCCTCGCTCAGCGAGGGCCTGCCTTTCGCTGCAGTCTTCGGCCTGGCGGATCGCTCGGCGGACCTCCCCAAGGCAACGCTCACCGCCGTGCATCGATCGCTGTCTCGACTCGCGCGTGAGCCGGTCTCGGACCGCCTCAGCGATCGAGGAATGCACCTGCGGGAGCGCTTCGCGGCGTTCGCGCGTCGACTCGGTTCGAGCACGCGCCTGGTCGGACCGGCTGCGCTCATGACTCTGGTGTTTCGCGACGAGCCCGAGTGCTCCGGCGAAGAACTCCGAGCGAAGTGGCGCCGGGACCTGCGCGGTCTCGGCTTCGATCATCGTGACGACATCCTCTTCTGCGCCGAGGATGCTGCCGAACTGGACGACGCGATCGCCAGCGCCTTCGAGCGCGCGCTCGCGCAGCAACGTCAGCACCTGGTGGCGGTCAACGCGAAGATCGAGACCTTGCCCGGTCGCAGCGACGATCGGTTGCGGGACTTGGGCGCCACGTCGACCTTCGTCCATCCGACCACCGGTCGCGCGCGCGTCGTGCGCGATCACAGCGGTCTGAGTCTCGTCGTCGATTCCGGCCCGTTGGGACCCGCCACCAGCGTGGGGGTCGTCTCCCGGGAACTCTGCGATGGGGACCACCGCATCGAGGTCGAGGTCGAACTCGAGCCATGGTCGTGTGATGGCGGTGAGGCGGTCTTCGCCCTGATCGCCACCGATGTCGTCACCGCCCGGCGGCTGCAGGTGGTCGTCGGGCGCCGCGACGCCCATCCGGGTCGATTCGCCGCCGTCGGCGTCGACGGGCGGTGGGGCGAAGAGACCGAGTTGCTCGGCAGCCGCTTCACCTTGGCGATCGAACGCCGTCTCGGTCGCTTTCGCGGCCTCATCGCCACTCATGAGGCGCAACGCCGCCACTGGCGCGACCTGGGCGAGTTCGCGCCCGCTCCGGCCTTCGGAACCCTGGCGCTGGGTTGCCGCGTCGTCGGTCGGATCGTGGCGCAGAACCTGGCTGCCAAGGTGCTTCGCTTCGCGCGATTGCGCGTCGCGGACCACGCCGGCCAGGAGTCTCCGTGAACGTCGTCGGGAGATCGATGCAGGTCGATGCCCGGGGGAGCTGCGTCGGGCGCCGACCGAAGTAGGCGCGGCTACTCTGCCAGGGAGTAGCCTGGGTAGCGACGCCGCCGGCACGAGTTGCACCGATCGCAGCTGGCGCTCGCGCAGAGTCCGGGCCAGTTCCGAAGATTCTTGTCCGTAACGGCCTCGCTGCGGTCATGACCGCTCGGTGCGTTGCTCCGCTCTGCTCGACCCGCCGGCGCAGCCGGTTATGGGTATCGTCCCCGGCATGCCCGATCGCGACGACGACCACGGCGCGGCGACCCGGTTCGCCGAGCTCTGTGAGCGATTGTCGGCAGCTCTGGGCGCGTGGGTCGCTCGCCACTTGCAGAGCACGCTGCGCGCGCGCGTCGAAGTCGAGGACGTCCTCCAGGAGATCTGGATGCGCGGCTGGCGACTCTTCGACGGGTTCCGCGGCGGACCCGACGAGTTCCGGGCGTGGATCTTCGCAGTCGCGAAGCTCGTGCTGCTCGAGGTGCAGCGATCCGCGCGGAAGGCGCTGCGAGTGAGGATCGACGACGGGCACACCAGTCGGCTCGATGGACTCGACGCGATCGAGGCCAGCGCGACCGCACTGTCGCAGCGTGTGATGCGCGACGAGAACGTCCGCCGCTTCGTCGACCATCTGCGAGGGCTCTCGAGCGAGGACCAGGAACTCGTCGCCCGCATGGGTCTGGAAGGATCTCCGGCCGGAGTGGTTGCCGCCCGGCTGGGGCTCGGTGTCGAAGCCGTCACCAAGCGATGGCAGCGCCTGCGCGCGCGCTTGCGCGCCGAAGGGATGGCGCATGACTGGTTACTCTGAGGACCTCGAGACCGCAGCCCTGACCTTCGAGTTCGTCTGCCGATTCCTGGCCGACGCGGATGCGGGAGCGGTCCGTACCCTGGAGGAGTACCTCGCGCAGTTCCAGGGCCACGACGATGCGATTGCAGCCGAGTATCGTCGCCTGCTCGAGAGTCCAGAGTCCAAGAGCGCCGAAGTCGGCGCGTGGGTAGGTCGCGAACTGGGGCACTACCGTTTGCTCGAACCGCTGGGTTCCGGAGGGCAGGGGACCGTGTTCTTGGCGGAGGATCGCGAACTCTCGCGCCGCGTCGCGATCAAGCTGCTCGCCCCCCATCTCGACTTCGTGTCGTCGGAACGGCGGCAGCGCTTCGTTCGCGAGGCCACGGTGCTGGCTCAGTTGGATCACCCCGCGATTTGTCAGGTGTTCGCTGCGGAGTCCAATGAGTTCGGCGCCTACATCGTGATGCGCCACGTGCCGGGCGAGTCGCTCGCGCAGGTGTTGAAGCGCGAGCAGGCCGACGGCGATCTGCCGCGGACTCGGACGCGAATCCACGGTGTGCTCAGCCAGTTCGAGATCCTCGCGCGGGCACTCCACGAGGCGCACGTCGCCGGCGTCCTGCACCGGGACATCAAGCCCGGCAATGTGATGATCGAGACCGACGGGAGCCCCGTCATCCTCGACTTCGGACTCGCGCGAACCCGGGACGATGTCGGCGACGCGATCACCAGGAGCGGCGATGTGCTCGGCACCTTGCCGTACATGGCCCCCGAGCTCCTGACCGGCACCTTCGCCGATGCGTCCCCGCAGTCGGACGTGTACTCACTCGGTGTCACGCTCCATCAGGCGCTCACCCACAGGCTCCCCTTCGCGGCCGCCACGCATGCCGGACTCGTGCACGAGATCACGAACGGCGCAGCGGTCGACCTTCGGCGGCACAATCCCGCGTTGCCGGTCGAACTCGGTCTCGTGCTCGCCGGAGCCTTGGCGAGGGACCCGACCCGTCGATACCGCGACGCCGCGGCACTCGCTGACGATCTCCTCCGGATCCGTCGTCGCGAACCCGTACTGGTTCGACCCGCGCCAAGTTGGCTGGTGGCAATGCGCTGGGTGCAACGTCATCCGACCCTTGCCGTCGCTCTCACGGCGCTCGTGGCACTCTCCGTGCTGTTGGCGATCGGACTTCACCGAGTTCGCCAGCAACAGCGCGCCGCGACGGCCATGCACCACGCGCTCGAAGCCGTCACCAGCGACGAGGACGCCGGGCTCGCACTCGAAGAGTTGATCGCGACGGCCGGAGACTCGCCGTCGCCGGAGTTGCTCGGCGCCATTGCGCGGGTGTTGGACGCGAGCCAGTTGTCATGGCAGCGGACGCGGACGCCCGTCCCGTTCCATCACGTCGATCCGGCGCCGGCACTGACCGTCGATGGCCGCTACGTGGCGCAAGGTGACTCGCAAGGTCGAGTCGAACTCCTCGACGCGACGACCGGTCACCGCCTGGCCGACCGCGCGCTCGCCGGCGCGATCACCGCGCTCGGTTTCCTCGGCTCGTCGCGGCTCTTCGCCGCCACGGCCGATCGCTGCGAGTTGCTGTCGGTCCCGCAATTGACGCCATGTGCGGCGAATGCCCTCGCGAGCGAAGAGCTCGCAAGCGCGGCGATCCATGCCTTCGCACATTCCGAGTCTGCGGGAGTCGTCGCCTTGGGCACGGTCGGCGAGGTGTTCCTGGTCGACGCCTCGCTCGAGCGAGTTCTCGCGAGGATCCTCATCGACGATCGCGTCACGATGCGGCGACTTCGGTTCGCGCCCGATGGCCGTCGGCTCGCAGTCCTTGGCAAGTCCGGCGGCGAAGACTTCGAAGCCGACGACTCGCTCTACATCGTCGACTTGATCGCGCGAGTCGAGGTCCATCGACGCCGCTTGATCGAGGAACAGATCCAAGCGTTCGCCTGGAATCCCGATGCCTCGCAGTTCGCGTTCGGCGGCAATGGCGGCACGCTGGAGGTCATCGACGTCGAAGGCTTTGCCACCAGATTTCGACTGGATGTCGGTCAGGAGTTGCACTGGATCGACTTCTCTCCCGACGGTGACAGCATCCTGGTGCCGACGGAGCGGCGCACCGAATTCTGGCACTGCCGCGGACCTTCGACGAGCCCGTGGCGCAGTTTCACCCATCTCTCGGGACGAACGATCGGCGCCGCCGGCTTCGATGCGACCGGGCGCTACTTCGCGGCGGTCCATCGAGACGGCACGGTTCAGATCCTGGAAACCCGCCACTGGCGACTGCTGCGGTACTTCCAGCAACCGATGCTCAACGTGCGTTACCTGGAGTGGCTTCCTGCCGCTGCGGGAGTCCTCACCGCGGACATGAATCGGTTGCTCGCCTGGCACGGTCTCGAACGCGAACACGCCGCTGAGATCTTCGCGCACGACGACGAGGTCACCGCTGTGCTGCTCTCGCACGGCCTCGGCGACCGCGCTCCGTTGCTGGTCTCCACGGCACGCGACGGCAGGCTCCACCGCTGCGAATTCCCTGCAGGTCGCGCGAGTGCCGTCACCGACGTGGGTGACCCCATTCTCGGAGCCGCGATTGCCGGCGAACTCGTATTGCTCTGGCGCGGCCGGTCCACCTTCGAGTGTCACGCCGTGCGTGGTCTCGACCGACTAGGGACGCTCGACGCCCATTCCGCTGCTGTGCTCGGCGTGGTCGTCGCGGCGAACGAGAAATGGATGGTGTCCTACGCGGCCGACGGCGAGGCCATCGTGTGGGATCTGCCCGAGCTACGACTTCGCCGTCGACTCTCTGCGGGAGATGCGCCGATCCGGAGTGTGTGCATCGACGACCGCGACGATGTCGTCGCAATCGGCAACGCGGGTTCCGAATTCCGCGTGTTCGACGCTCGCAGCGGCGATTGCCTGCACGCCGCGCGCGCCTGCGATGTCGTCGTGGATTGGCGCACCAACCCCTTCTATCAGATTCGTGGTCTCTGCAGAGACTCGCTTCGTGGCGACTGGTGCCTGTCCTTGGTCAACGTGTCCTTGGTGCGCTTCGCACCGC
>JBFXDD010000001.1:89423-162369 GCA_050181465.1 Planctomycetota bacterium | reverse complement strand
GCCTGCGATGTCGTCGTGGATTGGCGCACCAACCCCTTCTATCAGATTCGTGGTCTCTGCAGAGACTCGCTTCGTGGCGACTGGTGCCTGTCCTTGGTCAACGTGTCCTTGGTGCGCTTCGCACCGCAGCGGGAATGGACTCGCAGTGTGATCATGGAGCAACGATTCGGCGGGGTCGTCGTCGACGCAGGAAACCAGGGTGTTCAGGTCTGTGCCGATTACTCCTTCGGTCGACTCTCCCTCATTCGCGGTGATCAGCTCATGCCGCTCCAGATCGGCGAGCGCGAGGCGCATCGCAACCGCATCACGGCGCTGTTGGCTTCACGAGACGGCAGCACGGTCGTTTCGACAGGGCTCGACGGCCGCGCCGTGCACTGGAGCGTCGACGAACAGCGCGCGACACTCGTTCGCGAGATGGACTCGCCGGTCACCGCCGCAGCCTTCGGACCCGACGAGCGGTCCCTGATCCTGGGCCTCGGCGATGGCCGCATCCGCGTCCTCCCGAGTGATCCCCTGGCGACCGCCCGTGAAGTGAGTCGCTCACGGCGACTTCAAGGCAGGTAGCGCGAGAGCCGTCCCCCGACCTTGCTCGCCACCACGCGCGGCAGCTTCGTCCACAGCTTTCGCGGCCCTTCGAGTTTCGGGTTGCTCGGGTGGAAGCTCGGCAGCTTGGCGTCGTCCTGCAGGAGCACGAAGCGGTAGTGCAACGACTCGCCCGTGAAACCCATGTTCTCCTTGAACTTCGCCGCACCGGTGTCGCGACGGCTGCGACCGAAGTCGAACCATCGCAGGCCGCGTTCGACCGCCCACTCCTGGATCTTGCAGTACATGAAGTCGCTCACGCCCTTGCCGCGGCTGTCGGGCGCCGAGCCGGAGTAGTAGGCGTTGATCGTGTCCTTGAACACGAAGTTCATCACTGCGGCGAGAGCCTGTCCGGTCTCATCGCGAACGACGTGCAGCACGATCGCGGAGCCGAATTCCTCGACCAGGTTGCGGAACCAGCGAAGGGGAAGCGACGGCGTCCCCAATCGCCGCTTCTCCTCGGCGAAGAGGTTGTAGAACAGCTCGACGTCGTTCGTGACCTCGAAGCGCAAGTGGAACTTGTCGCGACCGCGGCGAACCTCGGCGCGCGCCTTCTTCGGCATCGAAGCGAGCACTTCGTCGACCGTGGCCGGAAGTTGTTTGCGGTAGGTCACGTACAGCTCGTAGGGCACGCCGGCCGAGCCGCGATCCTCCAAGTGCCGGAGTTCCAGATAACCTGCGCCGATTCGGCGACCGTGGCTGCCGGCAGCCTCCAGCAGAGCTTCGACGTGCTCGGCCGCATGACCGAGGACGCCGCCGTAGACGGCATAGGGAACGGATATGAGTTGCTTGCCGATGAACGGGCTCCGCACCAGGAACGTCGGTAGCACGCCGGCCCAGGAACGGCCGCGCTCGCAGACCAGGTAATGCGCGTCGTGTTGGAAGGTCTCCTCCACGACTCGACGCCAGCCGGTCAGGTGGAAGAAGGTCCCCATCGGATGGTCGCGGACGAAGCTGTCCCACCGCGCATCTTCGCCGGGAAGCAGTTCGCGCACCCGCAACGGCAGGCCGGCGTCGTCGGGCGGCTCTGGCGTGATCGCCGCAACACCGTCGACCTTCGACTGCAGCGCGGGCAGGTCGGGTTCGTCTCGACCAGCCTCGATCTCCGCGGCTTCGCCGTCCCCGCCTTCGAGCACTTCCTCCAGCTTGTAGTCCCGCATCTGTCCGGCGTGCGTGAAGATGATGATCTCGCCGATCACGCCGAGTCCGATGAGCTGGACCCCGAAGGCGCCGAGGATCACGCCGAGCAGGAACGCCGGCCGATTCGCCAGACTCTCACCGGCGAACTTGCGCAGGATCGGATCGACGCAGAACGCGGTCCCGAGCAGGATCGCCAGAACGCCGAGGATCCCGAAGAACCGCAGCGGCCGCTGCGTGAAGCGTGTGAGGAAGCTGATCGCGAGGATGTCGAGAACACGACGCACATAGACGCCGACACCGTAGATCGCGAGGCCGCCGCGTTCCTCGCGATGGCGCACCTTGATCTCCTCCACCTTGAAGCCCTGCCGCTGTGCGAGCACCGGCAGGAAGCGGAAGAGTTCGCCGTACACACTGACTTCCGAGAGCACCTTGCGATGCAGGCCGCGCACGCCGGAGTTCAGGTCATGGAACCGGATTCCCATCACCACGCGGAGAACCCAGTTGAAGAGCCGCGACTGCAAGCGATTCAGCCAGGGATCGACTCGCGGATGTCGCCAGGTCGCGACGAAGTCGGCGCCCGACTCGAGGGTCTGGACGACCTTCAGGAGATCGTCGGGCTCGACCTGCAGATACTGAGGAACACTGAGAATCAGCGATCCGCGTGCCTTTCCGGCACCTGCGGACAGCGCGATGGACTCGCCGAGTCCGTCGCCGTGCAGCCGGACGACCTTCACCGGGTGCGTGGCGGTCATCGACTCCGCGATCTCGCTGGCGCGACCATGCACGCCGTCCATGACGAAGATGATCTCGTGGGCGTAGCCGTGAGTGCGGAAGGGCCGGGAGTAGCCTTCGACCAGCTCTTCGATCTCCGCGCCAGCGCTCGTGATGGGCACGACGACGGAGATGAACTCATCACTGGATCGCGCTCCGGTCATCGAGTCGCCTCCGCCGCGTTGAAGCCGATGCGACGGCCGAAGAAGCGTGTGACCTTGGATTGCAACTCGGCCAGGAACCCGAGCATGAACACGTTGAGGGTCAAGAGTGCGACGATCGCGGCACCGGACATGTAGAGGTTGTCGTAGTCGGCGATGAACTCCCAGGTTCCGTGGTCGAGCTTCACGACGGCGATCAGCGCCAGGAGCGTCCCGGCGAAGAAGAGCGGCAAGGAGAGGATGCCGAACCAGCGAATCGGGTGGGCCGAGAACTGGATCAGCATCTTGATGACGATCAGGTCCAAGACGACGCGGAGCACCCGACTCAGACCGTACTTGCTGCGACCGTAGCGCCGCGGATGGTGCCGCACCGGAACCTCGGTGATGCGCGCACCGAGGCCGGCACCCAATGCGGCGATGAAGCGGTGCATGTCGGAGTACAGGTTCAGGTTGCGCACGACCCAGCTCCGGTAGGCCTTCAGCGAACACCCGGTATCGTGGATCGGCACGCCGGTCGCCCACCGGATCAGTTGATTCGCCAGCATCGAGGGCAGCAGTCGAGTCACCATCGCGTCTTTGCGATGACGACGCCAGCCGCACACGATGTCGTAACCGCTGTCGAGCCGCTCGAGGAGGCGCGGGATGTCGGCAGGATCGTTCTGGAGGTCGCCGTCCATCGAGACGACTTGGCGACCGCGGGCGGCGGTGAAGCCCTGCGCCATGGCGGCCGTCTGCCCGAAGTTCTTGCGGAACAGGAAAACTCGCAGATGCGGATCGGCAGCGGCCAGTCGGCGGAGAACATCTCGCGTGCCGTCGGTACTGCCGTCGTCGATGAACAAGATCTCGTAGCTCTTGCCGTGGGATCGGAGCACGCGCGTGAGCGAGTCATGCAGCGCGATCACGTTCTGCACCTCGTTCAAGAGCGGGACGACGACGGAGAGTTCGAGCTCTTCGCGTTGGGTGCGCGGACTCGCGGCCGCATCGGACTTCATTGCCGTCGGATTCCTGGCGAAACGGTGCGCTGCACTCGTCGGGAAGATAGCGCGATGAACGGCGAGTGCCGCCACTTCGCGACGTGCTTCATCGGCACGACACCCACAACAACCAACTCGCGAGTGCCAAGCCGATGGCCGTGAGCCAGCGAGACGTGCGATCGAATCGCCGAGATCGTGCACCGAAGGGCGAATGGACCGTGGCGCGACGAAGGGTCGCGGTCGGGTGGGACGACCTCGTCGCGTCGAGCTGCCGTCCCGGCAGTTCGACCGTTGCCGCGTTCGGGAAGCGGAAGGGCGCGTCGGCGAGCACGCCTCGCCAGCGACGCGCCAGGGCGATCGCTCCGCCACGTCGCGAGGGCGAGGCGTCCCCCATCAGGAGTTCCAGGGTCGGCGGCCGCTGCCCGGCGGCCCGTGGCGGCGAGTTCCGCGCGACGATCGTCGTCGGCTCCGTGTCCATCGAGGTCGTGATCGGCCGATCGCATCGGCCGACTGCCCCGAGATTCGCGCGGCCTTCCCGAATCGAGCCGCCGATCGTCGGGATCCCCCGTGCGGCGCCCGCGCCGCCGCGGCCCACCGCGCTTGGCGCTTGGGTCGAGCTTCGGCTCGCACTCCGCCGCGGCCGCGGCAAGATGTCCGCCGATGGCCCTTCCCCACCGCTTGGCTGCGCTCCTGCGCCGCGACTCGACGCTACCGGATCTGGTGGCGTCGTTGGCCGAGCCGGTGGAGTTCCTGCCCCTCGCCGACCTTGCCTCCGGTTTCGTCGAACTGGTCGACTTCGAACCCGAGGTGATGCTCGTCGACGGACTGCCGAACGCCGAGACCGTCGGAGCTCTGGCGGTGTTGCGAAGTTCGGCACCGCAGTGCGCCATTGTCGTCGCCGTCGATCCGGCGGACGACCTGCGCGCGAGTGCTCTCGCTCGCCGACTCGCGGCCCGCGTCGTCCCAGCGCCGCTCGATGCGACAGCGCTGCTAGGTTTGCTGGCGCGGGCGCGTGCGCCGCTCGAGGTCGTCGGTCCCGAACTGTTCGAGGACCTCGTCGCGGGCCTCGCCGACGAACTGAACAATCCGGTGCTGGCGGCGCTGGGCAACGTGCAGTTGCTTGGCGCGACCGCGGCGCACGACGCGGTGACTCAGGGCTACGCCACCGCAGCGACGCACGCATTGGAGCGCGCGCAAGCGGTCCTCGACCGGATGAGGGCGCTGACTCGGTCGCGGGATGTCGCCGGCACTCTGCCGCGGACCGATCTGGCGGTCGTGCTCGCGGACGAGCTGCGGCGACTCCCACAAGCCGATCGCGACCGTATTCGAGTGCGACGCCTGACGTCGGTCGAGGTCGCCGTTCCCGCCGCGGAACTCGCCGAGATCCTCGGTCCGTTGCTGTCGTGCGCACTCGCGCTGACGGGACCGTCGCGACGATTGGGCCTTCGCCTCTGGCGCGGTCGCCGCAGTTCGCGGCTCGATCTGCGCTTCGCCCTTGGGGTCGGCGTCGGCCTGCGGGTCGCCGAGTTGTTCCGTCCCTACCACGTGCAGCGCGCACTCCGCGGCAGCCCACACGGTCTCACGCTCTTCCTGGCGCACGGCCGCCTGCGGTCCTACGGCGGCACGGCCACGGCCCGCCGACGCTCCGACGGCAGCCTGGAAATGCGATTTCGCGTGCCGCGCTCCGACGTCGGCCTCAACCAGCGGGACGGAGCGGCTCGATAGCGGAGTGTCCGGTTTTCCGGACGCTCCATGCCCGACATCCTCCTTGCGGACCCCGATCCCGAGACCGCGGCCGCGCTGGCCGAAGCTCTGCGCGGTCAGGGTGCGGACATGGTGCGGGCCTTGGGCGCCGATGCGGCGCTCGCAGCCCTCGCGGATCACGACTTCGACCTCGTGATCGCCGACTGGCACCTCCCCGGGCTCTGCGGTTCCGACTGGTTCCGCGTGCTCGGGGAAGCCGGCTGCGACGCTGCCGTGATCTTCACGGCAGCCTTCGGGACGGTCGAGGACGCGGTGGAAGCCCTCCGCGCCGGCGCGCGCGACTTCCTCTGCAAGCCGTTCACCCGCGAGCAGTTGGCACTGGCGGTCGAACGCGCGCTCGAAGGGAACCGCCTCGTGCGCGAGAACCACTCGCTTCGCAAGGCGCTGGGCGACCGCGGCAAGTTCGATCGCCTGGTGTCGAGTGATCCACGGATGGTCCGGATCAAGAAGACCATCGAAGCGGTTGCACCGAGTCGATCGACCGTGTTGCTGACCGGTGAGTCGGGGACGGGCAAGACCCTCTTGGCGCGGGCCATCCATCGCGCCTCCGATCGGTCGAACGGGCCCTTCGTCGAAGTGAACTGCGGAGCACTCCCCGAGACCCTGCTCGAGTCCGAGTTGTTCGGGCACGTGAAGGGCGCATTCACGGGAGCCATCCGCGATCGAGCCGGCAAGTTCGAAGCGGCACGTGGCGGCACGATCTTCCTCGACGAGATCGGGACCGCATCGCCGGGACTCCAGGTGCGCTTGCTCCGTGTCTTACAGGATCGCGTCGTCGAACGAGTCGGCGACTCACGGTCGATCCCGGTGGATGTTCGGGTGGTGCTCGCGACCAACGTGGATCTGGGCGAGGAGGTCAAGGCCGGCCGCTTCCGTGAAGACCTCTTCTATCGGATTCACGTCATCACCATCGACATGCCGCCGTTGCGCGAGCGACGAAGCGACATCCCGCTGCTCGCGGATCTCTTCCTCGGCCGTCTCCGCACCGAGCTTCGTCGACCGGTTCGCGGCTTCACCAAGGAGGCGCTCGCGGTGCTGCAGTGCGCTCCCTGGCCCGGCAACGTGCGGCAACTGGAGAACGTGGTCGAGCGGGCGGTCGTTCTGTGCGAGGGTGAGGAAATCGACGTGGCCGATCTGCCGCCCGACCTCGCGATCGGAATCCCGACGGCCCAGGACGCACCCGGAGCGATCCTTCCCGAAGGTGCCCACCTCTTGCCCTTGAAGCTCGCGCTGGAAGGCCCCGAACGTAGTTTGATCGAGCGCGCGCTCGAACACTTCGGTGGCAATCGCGAGCTGGCGGCGAACAGCCTCGGGATCAACCGGAGCACGCTGTTTGCCAAGATGCGGCGACTGGGCATCAAGGATCGTCGCTCTCAACCCCAGCAGCCCAGGCGCTAACATCCACGGAACATGGTCCGACGTTCACTTCAGATCCTGCTCGGCTGTGTGATCCTCGTGGTCGCGTTCACCCTCGGCTATGCCGCCCTGGGGTTCTCGGGACCCGAGAAGCACATCGCCGCCGCGCGGAAGGACTTCGATGCGGGTCGCTTCACGGACTGCATCCGACTGCTCGACCTCAACGAGGCGTCGCTCGGGCCGAACGCGCCGGTGACGATCCGGAAGGAACTCCTGGCCCTGCGCTGGACCGCGCACGAGGGTGCCGGGAATTGGCGTCTCGCCCTGCGCGACGTCCGCAAGCTCCGCGAGATCCAACCCGAGGACCTCGACCTCTCGCGTGAGGAGATCCGCTTCTCGATTCTCGCCGACGAGGCCGAGTCCGCCCTGTCGCTCGCCGATGCGTTCCTGGTCGCCCACCCCGACGACGGTGCGGTGCTCGGTCTGGCCGGCGATGCATGCCAAGCCCTGTATCAGCCGATGATCGCGGATCTGCTCGCGCGATTGCGCTCGGGCCTGGATCCGAAGACCGCGAACGAAGCGATCGCGGCGCTGCGTTCCTGGCTCTACCGCGACCCACGCGACCCGCTGGCATCGCTCAGCCTCGATCGCTTCCGCGAGATCGTCCGCACCACCCGGCGAGAACTCCTGTCGGCGATCCTCGAGCAACACTCGATGGATGAGATCCACGGCCTCATCCAGCGTTCGCAGTCGTACTACCGACGTTCGCTCGAGCAGCCGGACGCGCCGATCACCGCGTTTCGCGGCGTCGCCTTCGCCCTGCGCGAGGGTCTTCGCGACGACGACCGTCAATGGCTCGGCGAGCTGTATCTCCTGCGATTCCGCGATACGGAGTCGGTGACCGCGGCGACGGATCTGCTCGAACTCCACCTCGGTCGCGAACGCTATCGAGCCGTGATCGCGGTCGCCGACAGCTACCTGCCGCCCGGCACCTGGAAGGCGCGACTCGACGAAGGCTCGATCGACGGTCGTATCCAGGAGGTCTACCTCGCGAAGGCGCGTGCGCTGAATGCGCTCGGTCGCGGAGACGAGCTGGGGGAACTCGCCGAAGAAGTGCGCAGTGTGGTCGACGACCAGCGCATCGTGCTCGAGCCGGCTGCATCCTGGATCTTCGCGATGGAAGCCCGCGCGCGCGAAGACTTCGGCGGCGCGATGCGATACCTCGGGATGTACGACGATCAACTGCGCCGGCTCGGTGCGGACTCCATCGTGGTGGGTCGGCGAATTCAGGTCCTGGAGGAACGAGTCGCGATCGCGCGCCTGCAGAACTGGGGGCCGCAGTTCTTCGAGTCGATCAATCGCACGCTCGCGGCGCTCGAGCCGACGAATCCCCGACGCTACCTCGAACAGTCGTACTTCCACATCGAGGGCAACGATCCGGCGAGTGCGCTCATCGACGTGCGTTCCGCGCGGCGCGTGGACAACCAGAACGAAGAGGTTCTCCGCGTCGAGGCCACGCTGCGCAACGAGCAATACAAGGGGAGTTCCCGCGATGCGCGGTCGCTCCTGGAGCGTTGCATCCAGCTCGGACAGCTCCTGCCCGCGGACGCCTCGGACGAGATCCTGCCGCTGATCGCGGAGGAAGCTCTCGCACGCAATCGACCGGACATCGCTCGCAACTGCGCGGACGTCGCGACCCGTCGCATCCCTTGGGCGCGTTGGCCGCGCCACCTCCTGGTTCAAGCCCAACTCGCGTTGGGTGACGGCGCCGGCGCGGAACGCGCGGCCCGCGACTACTTGGCGTTCCACCCCGGTCACGAGGAAGCCCTGGTCGACCTTCGCTTGGCGCGCCAAGCGATCAAGGCATCGCACGACGACCTGCTGGTGGACCTCTTGCTCACCGGTCGACGTGACGGTGCGATCGCTGCGGACTTGCTGCGCATCGCCGCAGCGGAGGGTCAACTCGGCGTCGCACGTCACCTCGCCGCCACGGTCGAACAGAGCTTCAACGAGGATCCGGACGCGATGCTGGCCGTGGCCGACGTCTACGAGCGGCTGGGACAGCTCGAAGACGCTCAGCGTGCCCTCTCGCGCGTGAGCGGCACTTCCATCGCGCGGGATCCGACGACCTTCGCGAACTCCTTCGCGCGACTGGTCGCGATCACCGCCCGGACGACCGAGGATCCCGCGATTCTCGGCCCGCTGGTGAATCAGTTCGTCGTCCTGCATGCCGAGGACACCGGCGCCCTCACCCAGATGGCGCAAGACCTGCGCGCCGCTCGGCATCCGGCGCTCGCCTACCTCGTGATCACGCCGGTCCTCACCGAAGACGTGCACCGCCCCAAGCGAAACGGTCAGCACTTCTTGTTGGCCGGACGGCTGGCGATGCAACTGCACATGGCCAACAAGGCCGAGCGACATCTCATCGCCGCGTTGGCTTTCCCGGATGGCCAGGAGGCGAGTCGTGAACTGACTTTGCTCCAACTCGCCGACGGCCGCGAGGTCGACGCCGCCAACAGTTACTGGGAATCGGATGTCAACGACTTGGTGTCGGCGTGCCTGGCTGCGCGATTCAACGGCGTCGCACGTGCGCGCGGCTGGGTTCGTGGTCGCTTGGAGGCCGTGCCGTCCGACCTGTCGGCCCTCGCCCTCGCCGCCGCGCTCGGGGTGGATCGCGGTCTACCCAATCCCGCCAGCAATCTCGCGCGGGAGCAGAACGCGCTCCTCCTGGATGCGTTGACCTTCGTCGACGCCCCGGGTTTCGAGACCGTCGCGATCGAGCGGCTGGTGCAGCTCCTCGAGGTCGCGAAGAACGATCCGATCGCCCGCACGCTGCGCGCGCGGGTCGTCCACCGCATGGGCCAGACGTCGGTCGCGCTCGACCTGCTGCGCGGGGTCGTGCGGGATGAACCTCTGCTGGTTCCGGCGTATGACGAGATCGCATCCATCGCCGAATCCTCGGGGGTCGACCTCTTCGGCGCCGCCGGGCTCGGCAGCGAGTTCGTGCGGCCGGAGCTCTTGGCATCCGGACTCCAGACACCGGCGATGCTCGCCGTCGCCACTCGCGCGCACGTCCGCGAGTTGCTCGGGCAGTTGGGAGGCACCGAGCAGATCGACCAACTCCTCGGGGTCTGGATGGCATCGGCGGCGAGCGGTTCCGTGGGCCTTCCACAGGTCGACCTGCTGCTCTCGCTGGATCGGCCGGACCTCGCGCTCACGCTGGCGGAGTCCATCGAGTCTTCCGTCCCCGCGGAGCAGCGCGATCGCTTCCTGGCCACCTACTTCCTCGCCGCGGAACTGGCGCTCGCACGAACCCCGAACTCGACCCGCGAGACAGCGCTCCGCAACAAGGCCGAGGAAGTGGTTCGGCAGGAGGGGCCCAAGGCGCCGGCGATCAACTTCATCATCGATCGCGAGATCGCAGCCAACGGCCCGCTCGTGTTGAGCGGAGGCCGAGAACGGGTCATGCGGGCCGTCGCTGCATATCAGGAATACTTCGCCTCGCTTCGCCGCGACTCGTCGTCCGGTTCCCAGATGGGTCTCGAACGGGCGCTCGCCCGCTTCGCCGAGTTGCGGGGTCGCGCCGCGGCGTTGGAGATCCTGGACGAACGTCTTGCCGCCTCCCCCGTCCGCCTCACTCTGTGGGAGCTCCGCGCCAAGTGGTTGATGGCCGAAGGTGATTCCGCGCAAGCGCTCCAGAGTTTGCGCTGGGTGTACACCTATCTGCCGGACCACCCGATCGTGCTGTTGGCGATCGAACTCGCGGCCCGCTCCGGTCAGGTTGTCGATGCAGATCGCCGCGCCTTCCAACGTGTCGGGACGCTGCCCGCTCTCGGTCAGAGCGAGCAGGCCAAGTTGGCCGGTCTCATCCTCGCGATCCGCGCGGCAGACTATGCGAAGGCAGCGGAGTTGGCGACGGCAGCCGTTCGCTCGGATGACGGCGCGCACCTCTACTTCGGGGCGTTGGCGCAGCTCCTCGTCGGCAAGCCCGATCCCGCGGCCGCGCTGCTCGATCGTCTGGCGACGGACTTCCCCGAGAGCAGCGTGGCTGCCGGAGCCCAACACTTCGTTCGGCAGTTGCGCGTGCCGCGCTGACCCCGGCTCGGACCGTTCGCGAACGCCGGCTGCGATCGCCCAAAGTCGATGCCCGGTCGCGTCGTTACGGCTGCGCCTTGATCGTCGCCCGAAGCAGCTCTTTCCTGCGCGTGGACCAGCGTCGATCTCGCGACGACGTTCACGAGTAGTCCGGGCTAGCGCTCGGCGACGACGTTGGCTGAGCCGAGCAGCGCCTTGTCCTCGAAGGTCGGCAGCGAACGAGTCGACGGACTGTTCGAGAGCGCTTCGGTCAGGCTGCCGAAGCGATGTCTGGAGATCAGACGGTCGAGTTTGCTCAGGGTCTTCTCGAGGTTCACGTAGTGCCGAAAGCCGCGCAGGCCGCCGACGCCGACGCGCGGCTGCGCGGGATCGACCTCCCACGGATGCAGGTAGATGCAACCGGGAAAGCCCGACCGTTCGGCCTGCCGCAGTCCACGTTCGAGGACCCAAGTCGGAAAGAGCCTGAGGTAACCCCCACCGCCGACGGGCAACATGCGGCCGGCGATGCGCCAGGTCAGCGGCGGGAATTCGAGGAGCGAGCCGCTCGACGTCGAAAGGCGATAAGGTCGCGCGGGGGCACCGAGAACGCCGTAGTCGGGATGCGCCACCGGATAGATCGAACTGTCGACGGTGAATCCCTGCTCGACCAGGACTCGGGGAGCCCACGGCGTTCGCGTCGTCACCGACCACGTGCACGCACGGAAAGCGCTGGGGCGCGCTCCGCACAAGCCCTCGAGGATCGTCGAGGTGCGAGCGAGGTCCTCTCGAAAGCCGGCTTCGCCGAGTTGCGTCAGCAGCTTGTGATCGTAGCCGTGAGAACCGATCTCATGGCCGGCCTTCGCCACCTCGGCAACGAGGTCTGGGATGCGTTCGGCGATCCAGCCCAGGAAGAAGAAGGTCGCTCGAGCGCCGCGACGATCGAACAGGTCGAGGAGGCGGCGTGTGCTGTCGCCGCAGCGCAGTTCGATGCGCTCCCACTCGGACCGATCGATGTGACCGGCGAGATTCAGCACTTGGAACCAGTCCTCGACGTCGACCGAGAGGGCATGCAGCGGTGTGGCAGTCATCAGAAACTCCTCCACGCGGTCTCGATCATCGACGAAAGGAGCTTCGCGCAGCGGGCTTGCGCCTGTTCGGGAGTCTCGTCGCCTACCCAGGTTTCCGCCCGCAGGAGGCAACCGTCGAGTCGTTCGCGGAACAACGCACGTGGAGCGTGATGCAGGAAGAAGCTCCAGTAGGAGCCCGTCACGAAGTCCGGCGGTCCCACGTAGGCGAACAGACTCAGGTAGATCCTTCCATCCTGTCGCGAGCGCATGGTCAGTCGTCCGACGTCGCGATGGACCCCGCCGACTTCGAGCGCGAGCGCGGCGTCCTCTACCATCTCCATGTTCGAGCCGCGTAGGCAGGTGTCGGGCGCGTGGACGCTCTTCCAGTTCGCCTCGTGATAGACCGCCACGACGAACACATCGCTCGAGCCGTCGTGATAGCGACGATGCGTTGCATCGGGGGTGCCCAACGCCGCGATCGTTCCAGGCGTCATGGGAAAGTCCTCGGTGACGAAGAACCCACTCAGCTCACGCGGCAGAGCCTCCGCCCGGCCGGTGTTCTGCCCTACCGGCCGCGTCGCGGACAACCACAGGAGTGCCGGCGCCAATAGCCACAGGATCACAGCACTGGCCACGAGGGTGCGGCGATTCATGCCCGCTTCCTCCGAGTCAGCAGGGCATCAGCGAGCAACAGCAACGAGAGATCGACGACCCACGCGATCACGTTCGCGAGGTCGTGGCCGGTGGTCGATGCGTAGCGCACGCCGAAGTACCGAGCGAGCACGCAGATGGCGCCGATGCGGAGGGCGTTCGTAAAGATGGCGATGGGCGCCGCCAACAGGACGAGCACCCAGCGCCGCGCTCCGCGCTGCTCGCCGAGAAAGAACGCCAGGCAGTAGCCGAGTGTCGTGAGCGACACCAACGTGCGCAGTCCGGAACACGAGTCCGCGACGAACAAGGTCTCCGTCTGTCCGGCGATCGCGATCTCGGCAGCAGTTCGCTTCGCACCGACACCCAGCAGATTCGCGATGTCCAGGCCGATCTCCACCGCGATCTCCTTCAGCTCGAAGGCGAGGTTGCCGGAGACGACCAGCGGCATCGGTACCACGAACAACACGAGACCGAGGACCGGCAGCAACAACCGGAGGCGGGCAGAACCGTGTGCGAGCCACGCGAGACCGGGTACACCGAGGATCAGACTCGCGGCGGAGAGCGAATCGATGAGGAGCGCCGACGCCGCGAGGTGCCCGAGCAGTGCTGGTGCGAGAAGCCACCAGCCGGCGAGTTCGGTGCGATGAGGGAGCGCTGCGAGTCGATGCCGAAGTCGCCAGACGAGCAGTCCGGCGAGACCGACCACGAGCGGCGCGTGCTCGTAGTAGCCGTCTCGGAAGTGCCACGTCCGCCACATCCAGCTCCAGGTGGTGCCGTAGGCCAGGATGAACGGCAGATAGAGAGCGAAGAACCGAATCATCGCGGGGATCGCGACCTCTCCGTCAGCGACTCGAATGCGGCCACGACCCGACTTGCGTTCCCGCGCCACGTCAGGTCGAGATCGAGCAGTTCTTGGCGCCCACGACGACCGATTGCTCTTGCGCCGTCGCGGTCGCGGTAGAGTCGCTCGAGTGCCGCGCGTAGCGACGCGGCGTCTTCGGGTTGGAAGAGTAGACCGTTCACTCCATCGCGGACGATCTCGCGCAAGTTCGGCTGATCGGGAACGATGGTCGGCACGGCGGCGGCCAGCGAATCGAACAGCTTGAGCGGCGATGCATAGGGATTGATCGCGGGAACCAACGCGGCGTCGAAGGCCGTGACATGCTCGGGAACCGCGCGACCGGGCACCGCTCCGACGAAGTGCACGCGAGCGCTCACTCCGAGCGCCTCCGCTCGGGCCGCGACCGCAGCGCGCGCCGGACCGTCACCGACCAGCAGCAGATGAAGCCCCGCGAACTCTTCGCGTGCGAGCATCTCGGCCGCGAGATCGAGTCGGTGCCAAGGCCGCATGTAGCCGACGAAGCCGAGCACGAAGTCGGTGGGCGCAATGCCGAGACGCGTTCGAAGGGCGCGACCCGCGGCCACGGTGTCGGCCTCGTACCGCTCCGGGTGTGCACCGTTCTGGACGACCAGAGTCCGCTCGGCTCGAGCGCCCCGCTCGATCAACATGTCGCGCAAGACGCCCGTGACGGCGAACACGATGTCCGCTCCGGCGAGCACTCGTCGCTCGGTCGCCCTGGCGATGCGTGGGAAGCGAAGCAGGCCGAGTTTCGCCATTTCGTCGCTGAACGGGGAGTTCACCTCCAGCAGCAGCGGGATGCCCAGTCGCCGGCTCGCTCGCAATCCCGAGTCACAGTGGAGAGCGTGTCGTTCGTAGATGAAGTCCGGGCGGAAGGACCGGGCGTGCCGCTCGATCATCCGCGCGCCCTGGCGGCCGTAGGCGATCTCCAGCGCTTCCACCGCGATGCGCGGCAGACTGAGCTTCTGCCAGAACGACGGTGCCGCGGGCGCCGCGACCGTCGGCTTCGCCCCGGCCGTCGATCGATCGCCGGCCTGGCTCGCCGATGTCTTCTGCACGAGCGCGCACTCCAACACCTCGTGCCCTTCGGCACGCAGCGCCTCGATGAGTTCGCGCACGTGGACGGCCTGACCGTCGTCGGCACGGATGCGGTGGTGATAGAGGATTCGGTAACCGCTCATGCTGCGAATGCCTCCTCGAAGGACTTCGCCAGCATTCCGATCGGTGCATCCCACGCGAAGCGTCGTCCCCAGGCTGCGATGCGAGCCGCGTCGCGCGGGATCGCCAGCACTCGCTCGACCTCGCGCGCCAAGGCGCCGGGATCGCCGCCGCGCACGAGTGCACCACTGATCGGAGTCGCCAGCATCTCGGGCACGGCGCCGACCGGAGTGGCGACGACCGGAACTCCGCTGGCCAACGCCTCGGTCACTACGTTCGGCCAGCCCTCGTTCTCCGATGGCAGGACGAGCAGATCGGCAGCCTGAAGCAGGATCGCGACCTCGTCAGGCCCTCGCGAACCGAGGAAGTGCACTCGATCGGGCGACGGTGCCGAGGAGAGGATCGCCGGACGCTCGGGCCCGTCGCCGGCGAGGGCGAAGTGCACGTCGCGCGGCAGAGCACGCAGAGCACGAGCCATCCAATGGAAGCCCTTGCCCCGCACGAGGCGTCCTACGCCGACCACGAGGCGAACGTCTTCGGGGAGCCCGAGCCGCCGGCGCGCGGCGAGCGGGTCACCCGGTCGGAAGCGTTCGAGGTCGACCCCGTTGCGCGCCAGCTCCACGCGCTCGGGCGCGACACCCGCCATCTCCGCGAAGGCGGCGCACAGGGGACGACTGACGGCGAAGAGCCGCGTCGCGCTGGTGATGACCGCACGAAGTTGTTCACGAATCGCCGGATCCTTGCCGAGCACGTTGACGTCGCTCCCGCGTGCGGTCAGGAAGCAGGGCAGCTTCAGTTCGGCGCAGATCGACAACGCAGCGACACCGTCCGGATAGACGTAGTGCGCATCGACCACGGTGCGACCACTGCTCGACAAGCGCTGCAGCACGTCGCGCGATCCCGCGGCCATGCGCCTGGCTTGCGAGTGCATCGACATCCCTGGCAGGTGTCGATAGCGCGGGTGGTACACCGTCACCCCGTCGACGATCTCCTGCTCCGGCATGCCGGCGAATCGACGATCGACGGCCCGCCACCGCAAGGCGCGCGGCACGACCGGAATCGGACAGACGACCTCCCACGAGGCATGGGTAGCAGCAACGACGCGACGCATGCGCTCGCGCACGAACAGTCCGTGCCGCGGCATCGCTGCCGACGGGAAGAGGTTCGTGAATGTGACGATGCGGCCATGACTCGTCATGTCCACCGCCGCAGGAAGCGATCCAGGCACGTGACGTTCCACAGCAGGTCGGCGTGATCGGCGCGGCCGCCGCGATGCTCCGCGAGTTTCCCGCGGATCATCTGCGTATCGAGGAAGGGGTCGAGTCGACCCTCGCCGAGCGCCGCCTCCAGCGCGCTGCCGGCGGAGCCGGCGAGCCAGCGTCGCAACGGCACGCTGAAGCCCTGCTTCTTCCGATCGAGGGCTTCGCTTCCCAAGCGCGCTCGCAGAGTCTCGCGAAGGAAGCCCTTCGTGACGCCACCATGCAACTTGAGGCTGCCCGGCATGCTCGCGGCCAACTCCACCAGTTCGTGATCGAGAAAGGGCGCACGAACTTCGAGCGAGACTGCCATGGAGGCGCGATCCACCTTCACGAGGATGTCGCCCGGTAACCAGGTCGAATAGTCGGCAGCGGCCGCCTTGCCGAGGGCATCGGGCGCATCGCTCCCGCGGTAGGCCGACTTGACCGCCAGCAGCGGGTCGACGCCGGCTTCCCGCCACGCCGGTCGCAGCAATGGCCGGATCTGTTCCGGCAACAGTGCACTGACCGACCGCGCGTAGGCCTCGGCCGGGTCGCGAGCGAGGTTCTGGAACGTTCGCTTGAAGCGGACCGCGCGCGGCAACCAATCCAGCTTCGGATAGGCGATCCCGAGCCCATGCCAGATGCCGCGCGGCAGCAGTCGACGCACGCGATTCTCCACCCGGTCGTACTTGTAGCGGCGGTAGCCGGCGAAGGCTTCGTCCCCGCCGTCGCCGCTGATCGCCACCGTGACGTGCGCTCTGGCTAGACGACTGACGTGGTACGTCGGGATCGCACTGCTGTCGGCGAAGGGCTCATCGAACGTGTCGTCGAACCAACTCTGGTCCAGGAGGTCCGCTTCGCTCACGACTGCTTCGTGCAGAGTTGCCCCGCAATGCCGGGCCGAGTGGCGCGCGAACTCGCGTTCGTCGAACCTCGGGTCGTCGAAGCCCATGGAGCAGGCGATCACGGGTCGGTCGGACGCCTTCGCCATGGCGTCGACGACCGCGAAGCTGTCGACACCGCCGGACAGGAACGCCCCCAGCGGTACTTCCGACATCAACCGGATGCGAACTGCCTCGTCGAACTTCGCGAGGATGGCCTCACTCCAGTCGGCCGGGCTACGCGGAGCTGCCGGCGCGTGGCTGAGTCGCCAATACGGAATCGGACTCCCCACCCGCTCACGCACCGTGAGCGAGTGCGCGGGCGGCAGCTTGCGAATCGAGCGAAAGATCGTCCTGGGATCGGGAACGTAGCGCAGACAGAGGAACTCACCGAGTGCGGTGGGATCGATCTCTCTCTGGATGCCTCGATGCGCAAGCAGCGACTTCGCCTCGGACGCGAAGAGAATGGTGCCGTCGATCTCGGTCCAGTACAGCGGCTTCTTGCCCAGCCGATCGCGGCAGAGGAACAGCGAGTGCGTGCGCTCATCGACGATCGCGAACGCGAACATCCCGCGGAGCTTCGTCGGCAACCGATCCCCGAACGCATGCCAGCCGTGCACCAAGACCTCGGTGTCGCTGTTGGTATGGAAGCGATATCCCTTCGCCTCCAGTTGAGCCCGAATCTCCTGGTAGTTGTAGATCTCGCCGTTGAAGGTCACCCAGATCGGACCGTCACCCATCGGCTGTTTGCCGGCGGCGACGTCGATGATCGAGAGTCGTCGGTGTGCCAGTCCGTAGCCAGGTTCGACGCGCGATCCCGCGCCGTCGGGTCCCCGGTGCGACAGGCGATCGGACATCTCGGCCAACAGCGCTGTATCGATTCGGCGCTGTCGGTCCAGAGCGAAGATTCCCGCGATTCCACACATCGTGCGTGCCGTTGATTCAGGTGCGATTGGCCCAAACGGCACCGGAGGTTGCGATCTGCGGTTGCCGTTCCCAGCGCGGTGCGGGGAGCGTCGAAGTCGTGGTCGCCGGAGCCGGCACCGACGAGCTCGACAGGACCGGGGTCGCCGCCTCCATGCGTACCACGAAGTAGATCGATGTCGCGATCGCCGAGACGTGATAGGTCAAATCGAAGTGTCCACGATTGAGGAAGAACCCGCCGATCACGAAGGCGGCCATCGAGGCCTCGACCATGTTGGCGTAGTTGCGCGCCCAACCCAAGTCGGGTCTGAGTCTGGCGACGCGCCGAATTCGAAGCGCGACGAAGAAGACGCCGAAGAGCACCGTGAGGAAGCACATGAGCGCGATGGTGCCGTTCTCCGACCAGATCTGCAGGTAGGAGTTGTGCGTGACTCGCGTGACGAGCGGCGCGAACGGCGACACGATGCGCGCATAGTCCTGGTAGTTGGCTTGGAAGTTCTTGTGGCCCACGCCCAGAACCGGCTTGTCCTTCACCATCTCGAGCGCGACCGCCCACGACACGAGGCGACCGCGCACCGAGCCGTCCTCCTGCCCGCTGCTCACGTCGTCGATGGTGTCGAGCCGCGCCAGGACCTCGGCCGGCGCGAAGCTCAGGAACGCGACGATCGCGACAGTCATGGCGAGTGATGCCCTGAGCAACTTGCCGGAACGCCAGGCGATCAGAAGGAGCACCGCCGACATCGACAGAAACCCGCCGCGAGAATGCGTGAGGATGATGGTGACCATCATCAACAGGCAGCCGATCTTGGAGCCGAGCCGAACCAGGTAGCTCTTCTCGCTCCCACCCATGAACCACAGGAACGGCAGACTCATCGCCATTCCCAGCGCGAAGTCGTTGTTGTCCTCGAGCATCCCGCCGGGTCCTTGGTGAATGGCTGCGCCGCCACGCAGGATGCCGTGGATGCCGCCCTTGATGCCGAAGAACCCGAGGCTCAACGCGATCGTCCAGCACAGCCCGCGAAGGCGATTGCGGCTGTCGAGTTGCCCGGTCGTGAAGAGTGCGACCGCGACGATCTTCGAGAACTCGAACAAGCCGCCGGTCACCGATTCGTCGATGACCTTTGCGTTGAACAGGCTCAGGAAGTTCAGCAGCAAGACGCCGAGGATTGCGAGGGTCCGGGCATCGGGCCGATAGAAGCGGCGTCGGCCCGACTCATACGCGAGGTAGCCGGCGATCATCGTCAGGCCCACGTAGAAGCTGAACCGCATGGTGCGGGCGAAGCCCCAGCACAGGTCCTGCGGCCGCATGTAGGCCAACCAGGTGAAGACCAGGAGACCGATGTAGGGACGCCGGAAACAGATCGGCAGCGCCAGAAGCACCATGCCGAAGACGATCAGGTCGCGCATGGCGGTCGCCGATCAGCGCGGTCCGGATGTGGGAGCGCCCGCCTCGTTCCCGAGGACGCGGTCGAGAGTCGTCACGATCCAGACCGGAAGGCGCGAGGGGCTGATGTAATAGACGGTGACCAGCGAGAGGTTGAGCACGACGAACGTGGCCGCCACCAGCGTGATTCGTCGACGCTGTCTCACGACTCTGGCACGCTGCTCGGCCGTCTCGAGGTGCGCCATGACGCCGAGCACCGGAACCGAGAGTGCGTAGGCCACGTCGTCGACGGTCTTGAAGGTCGAGCGGACGAAGTCGGCCAACAGCACGAATCCGATCGCAGCACCGAGGCCGACGATGCACCCGGCGAAGGCGACGAGCAGGAAACCGGGCTCCGTCGGCGTCGGCGGAATCACCGCGTCGATCTCTCCGAAGGGATTGCCTCGCCGAGCGCTCTCGAAGCGATCGCTCTGCGTCTTGACCGCGAGTTCGGCGGCCTCGCGCCGGGTTCGATACAGATCCCGGTCGTCCACCAGTACCGCGTACTCGGTGTAGACCTTCTGAAGGACGAGGAGCTTCTGATCGAGATCGGTCCGCTCCCGCTTGAGAGTCGACTGCCGCAGCTCGAGAGACGCGATTCGCTTCTCGAGATCCTGCCGTTCCTTGAGACGGGCCTCGTACTCGGGGTTGGGGACGTCCTCCCCGACGTCGGTGCCGAGCGCGCCGGTCTCGAGTTCGACGATCTGCCTCTCGATGGTCTCGACCGTCGACTGAACGGACCGCCGCTGTGCCGAGTCCTTCAAGGTCTCGAGTGCCACCCGGTGGTACTTGAGCTGACCCTTGAGTTCACGGATCGAGTTGGCCGTCTCGGGATCGAGCGCGATCTGGACTTGCGCGCGCGGCTTGGTCTGCGGAATCGTCGCGAGTTGCTCGCGAACGATGTCGTACTCACGCCTCGCCTCTTCGAGGTCGATACTCACGTCCGAGATTCGGTCGTCGAGATCGCGCCGCCGCCGTCCGATCGAATCGCTCTCTTCGAAGCGCCACTTCTCTTCGTCGACCGTCGGGTCGATCTGATACTGCTCCTGATACTGTTGGATGCGCTTCTGCAAGTTGGCCAGCGCGTCGTTGATGACGCGCAGCTCGCGGTTGGCATCCTCCGAGGCGACTCGCGCTTCCCGTTCGAGGTCGTCCGTGACGCTCGCGATCCAGTCGCGCCGCAAGGTGTTCGCGAGCAGGGCGGACCGCTCACCGTCGGTGTCCTTCACCGAGAGATCGATGTTGTAGTAACCACGATCCTGGTCGAAGGCGTAGGTGTTGACGGTGATCCGATCCTCGTAGCGCGCGATGATCTTCGGGCGTTCGGGATCGTTGATGTTCGTGCCGATCAGCGTCAGTCGTTCCAGTGTCGTCTCGAGCGCGTGCCGGATGGTCAACTTGGCGTTCGTGACCTTGGCGTAGAGCGGGTCCTGCGGCGTTCGCGACTTCGGATCCAGCGCACCACCCTTGTAGGTGATGGTGGTCTTCGCAACGTAGTAACGGGGGATGAACCAAGCGACGATCGCGCCGACGACGAGCCCCGCGATACTCATCGGGATCACCTGCCAGCGCCGACGCTTGAGCAGGTTGACGTAGCGCGCGAAGGAGATCGGCGGAATGTCGAGCTGGTTCACGGGTCAGAATCGCCGGTTCCCACCGAGGAGCAGATTGCTCTGCTGGTTGAAGACCAGGTAGTCGTAGGTTGCGTTGAGCTGAGCCACACCGAAGGCGGCGCGTGTGACGGCACCGATCGGCTGCAGGATCTTTTCGACGAATCGGGCGATGTGACCGAAGAAGGTCGGCGGAATGTAGATGATGTCGTTGTGATCGATCGGGACGTTGTACGTCGTGTAGCCGTACTCGATGATCTCGCGGACGTTGACGACGACGACCAGCGGGTCCTGAGCGTCGGGTTTCACGACACGCACCCGACCGAGATTCGCGAGATCGGTCAGTGTCGCCCGGGCGATCACCTCGAGAACGGTCAGGTCGCCGTGCGGCATCGGCACGTAGCGGGCACCGCCCTCCACCTCACCGAAGATGTAGAAGCCCTTGCCGGAGGACACGATGCGAGCCTCCAGCGGGATCGGATCGGTGAACACGTTGGCGAGCGCCTGGCTGACTTCGGCGGCGACCTGTCGCTCGGTCTTGCCCAGCACGTAGACGCCGCCGACGTAGGGCACGTAGATCGTTCCGTCGACTTCCACCGGCTGGGGCGACAGGAGCAGGAAGAGCTGCTCGTGAGCCGGCTGTCGATACGACAGCGCGGGCATCACGAACTGGATGTCATCGCCGCCGGCGACGAAGTTCTCGGCCCGCGGGGAACCGTCGGCCCGAGTGCCGAAGCCACGTTCGTTCAGGAGCTGGCGAAGTCGATCGGACTCCACGCTCGAACAACTGGCGAAGAGGACCGGCAGGAGCAAGGACAGCAGGCGAACCAGCGCGCTTCCCCGACGGAGTGAGGAGACGGGTCCAGTGGACTTCGATCGGGTCATGAGGTTCGGTGGGGTCGTGAGCGTAGTCCGACTACCGAAGGTTTGAATATCGGGTCTGCGATCACCGTCGCCCCTCGAGAGCTTCGCGAGCCTGGCCGCGACAGTCCCGTGAGCCGCGCGGCGGGAGCAAGTTCCGGGCCGGGACCCAATGCCGATCCGATCTGTCCGGATAATCTGATCCATGCCTGCTACCAATCCAGCGCACGCGGGCGACTCGGTGCCCGCCGTGCATGCTCGGCCCGATCTTCGATCGTCCAAGGTCTATCGGGAAAGGGGCGGCCGCGACTGGAACACGACGCGGTGTCGGCGAGTCGACGGTGCGCCCATCGTGCTGCGGCGTCACGCTCCCGGGCTTCCGTATTGGCGAGCGTAGTAGTCGCGGTAGGCGCCGCTGCGGATCCGCTCCCACCATGAGCGATGGTCGACGTACCAGCGGAAGGTCTCGGCGAGACCTTCCTCGAAGCGAACTCGCGGTCGCCAACCCAGCTCCGCGGCGATCTTCGAGCCGTCGATCGCGTAGCGACGATCGTGTCCCGGTCGATCGGTGACGTAGCGGATCAGGTCCTCGCCCCGACCGGCCAGCCGCAGAATCTCCCGCACGACCTGGAGGTTCTCCCGCTCGGACTCCCCCCCGACGTTGTAGACCTCCCCGGGCTGCCCGCGCTCGAGGATGGTTCGAAGCGCGTCGCAGTGATCTTCGACGTGAATCCAGTCGCGCACGTTGCGGCCGTCACCGTAGACCGGCAACGCCTTGCCTTCGAGGGCGTTCGCGATCATCAGCGGGATGAGCTTCTCGGGGAATTGGTAGGGACCGTAGTTGTTCGAGCAGCGCGAGATCACCGCCGGAAAGCCGTGCGTGTGCACTGCCGCACGGACGAGCAGATCACTCCCGGTCTTGCTTGCCGAGTAGGGTGAGTTCGGCGCGAGCGGCGTGCTCTCGGTGAAGCGACCGCTGGCCCCGAGACTGCCGTAGACCTCGTCGGTGCTGACGTGGAGGAAGCGCCGAATGCCGACCGAACGCGCGACATCGAGGAGGATCTGCGTGCCGACGACGTTGGTCAGCACGAAGTCCTGCGCATCCATGACCGAGCGGTCGACGTGGCTCTCCGCTGCGAGGTGCGCAACCATCTCGGGACGGTGCTCCTCGAAGGTCTGTCGTACCGCCGCGCTGTCTCGGATGTCCCCGAGGACGAAGTGATAGCGTGGATGGCGCTCGAGTCCGGCGAGGTTCTCGAGGTTCCCGGCGTAGGTCAGCGAATCGAAGTTGACGACCTTCCACTCCGTGTGCGCCAAGACGTGACGCACGAAGTTCGAACCGATGAAGCCGGCGCCGCCGGTGACGAGGATCGTGGTCATGCAGGGTTGGTGGCGAGGTAGCGTCTGAGCGCGTCCCGCCAGTCGGGGAGTTCGTGACCGATCGCTCTGGTCAACGCGGTCGTGTCGAGCACGGACCATGCTGGTCGCGGTGCCGGGCGCCCCAGTTCCGCGGTCGACTGACGCGACAGCGCAACCTGCAACCCGGTCTCGGCCAAGATCGCAGCGGCAAAGTCGAACCACGACGTCCGACCTGAGTTACTCGCGTGCCAAACGCCGCCGTAGTCGTCGAGCGCGATCAGGTCGAGCAGTGCGGCGGCGAGATCGGGAGCGTAGGTCGGAGAACCGATCTGGTCATCGACGACTCGGAGCGCTGCTCCGGTGCGCGCCCGGTTCAGGATGGCACGCGGGAAGTTGCGCCCGTTGGGTCCGAACACCCAGCTCGTGCGCACGACCGCGAAGTTCGCACGTCGTGGCTCGCGGAGCACGGCCGCCTCCCCCAGCAACTTGCTGCGGCCGTAGGCGGAACGCGGTGCCGGCGCATCGTCGGGTCGATAGGGCCGCGCCGCGTCCCCGGCGAACACATAGTCGGTGCTGAGGTGGACCAGACCGCACTCGATCGCCTCGCAGGCCTGTGCGAGGTAGGCGACCGCATGGCCGTTGATTCGGTCGGCTCGCTCGGGATCGGCTTCGCAGGCGTCGACATCGGTCCAGGCCGCTGCGTTCACCACCACGTGCGGTCGGTGTTTCGCGACCACTTCACGGACCCGGTCGGCGTCGTCGATCGGGCAGGTGGAGTGATCGAATCCCACGACCTGGTGGGCGCGCGAACTCGCTTCGCTGACGAGCGCGCTGCCGACTTGCCCACCGGCGCCCGTGACGAGGACCTTCATGTTGACCGAGCGCGCTTGCCTCAGCGATCCATCCGATTCGCACCGCCCTCGCGAACGAGCGTGCTCGCGCGATACAGCGATTCGAAAGTCCCCGCGTCCGTCCACCAGCCCGAGAGGACTTCGGCGGTCAAGCTGCCTTCGGCGAGATAGAAGTTGTTCACGTCGGTGATCTCCAACTCGCCGCGCTCCGACGGCGACAGTCGTTCGATGAACTCGAACACCTTCGCGTCGTACATGTAGATCCCGATCACCGCCAGATTCGTTTCCGGCTGCTTGGGCTTCTCGATGATCTTCGTCACCTTGCCGCGCGCATCCACGCTGGCGACGCCGAAGCGATGCGGATCCTCGACTTCCTTCAGCAGGATCTTCGCGCCCCGCTCCTGGTTCTCGAAGTCCGCGACCGCCTTCTGGATGTTCCCTTCGATGATGTTGTCACCGAGCACGACGACGATCTTGTCCCCGTCAGCGAAGTGCCGCGCAAGCCGAAGCGCATCGGCGATCCCGCCCTCGCCCTGTTGGTAGGTGTAGGCGAGGTCTTCCAGGCCGAAGTCGGCACCGTTTCCGAGCAACTGCAGAAAGTCCCCGGCGCTGTTCCCGCCGGTGACGATCAGGATGTCGGAGATTCCGGCATTCACCAGGCACTGGATGGGATAGTGCACCATCGGCCGGTCGTACACCGGCAACAGGTGCTTGTTCGTGATCTTGGTGAGCGGATAGAGCCGGGTGCCGAGACCACCTGCGAGGACGACGCCTTTCATCGATACTTGCTTTGATACCAGTCGAAGGTGCGGCGCAAGCCTTCTTCGAAGGACACCTCGGGCTCGAATCCGAGGAGAGCTCGGATGCGACTGATGTCGGCGCGGGAGTGCATGACGTCTCCGGTCCGAGGTGGTGCGAAGATCGGTTCCACGCGCGAACCGGCGTGCACCATGAGAACGTTCAGGAGATCGCGAATGGTGTGGTTCCCCGAGCAGGCGAGGTTCACCGTCTGGCACCCGCTGGTCTTGGTGCGAAGTGCCAACGAGACCCCACGCGCCACGTCGCTGACGTAGGTGAAGTCCCGCGACTGACTGCCGTCGCCGTCGATGCGGGGTCGTTGTCCCCGCAAGAGTGCGAAGCAGAACGCGGCGACGACGCCGGAGTACGGACTATCGGGCACTTGCCGCGGTCCGAACACGTTGAAGAAGCGCGTGACCACGATCGGCAGGTCGTAGACCTTGGCGAAGGAGCGGCAATACAACTCACCTGCCAGCTTGCTCGCGGCGTACGGCGACAGCGGCATCTCCCGGAGGTCTTCCGATTTCGCCGGCGCGTCCTGATCGCCGTAGGCAGACGACGACCCGGCGTAGACCACCTTGATCTTCCGCAGCCGCGCCTGATCGAGCACGTTGACCGTGCCGGTGACGTTGTTCTCATTCGACTCGAGCGGTGCTTCGACGCTGCGCACCACCGACGGCAACGCCGCGAGATGGACGACTCCGGCGCACCCTTCCATGGCCGAGGCCACCGCGCCCGGATCGACCACCGAGCCTTCGACGACGCGGATGTCACCCCCACCGGCGGCAGCTCGTGCCTCGTCCAGATTGCTGGCCTTGCCGGTTGCGAAGTTGTCGAGCACCGTCACGGCGTAGCCGTCACGAAGCATGCACTCCACGAGGTGAGAACCGATGAAGCCGGCCCCCCCCGTCACCAAGTAGCGCGCGGTCATTCGATTCTTCCGAGGTCTCGTTCTCTCCGGTACCACGCTGCGAACCGTTCGATTCCCTCGCGCAAGCCGACCCGCGCTCGGTAACCCAGATCGCGGGCCGCCAAGCTCGTATCCGCCCAGGTCTCGCGCACATCGCCCGGCTGCTCAGGCATGCGCTCGAGTCGCGCGGATTTGCCGAAGACCTGTTCGAGGGTTTGCACGAGATCGCCGAGCGCGGTGGTGTGAGATCCGCCGAGGTTGTAGACGTGGTAGCCGTCTGCCCTCTGCAGCGCGGCGATCACTCCATCGACGATGTCCTCGACGTAGGTGTAGTCGCGTCGCGTAGTTCCGTCGCCGAAGAACGGAATCGGGCGCTCCGCGAGAAGATGGCGAGCGAACTTGTGGATCGCCATCTCCGGCCGCTGCCCCGGCCCGTAGACGGTGAAGAAGCGCAGACAGGTGACGGGGTTGCCGTAGAGGTGATGGTGCGTGTAGCAAACCACCTCACCGGCCTTCTTGCTTGCCGCGTAGGGCGACACCGGATGGTCGACCGGATCGCTCTCGGCGAACGGCACCTTCCGATTGCCGCCGTAGACCGACGAAGAACTGGCGAAGACGATCGGAACGTGCGGTCGGTCGCTCAGCTCGCAGAGCAAGGTCTGCGTCCCGGTGACGTTGACGTCCATGTAGCGGATCGGGTCTTCGATCGACGGCCGCACCCCGGCGAGCGCACCCAGGTGGAGCACCGCGTCCATGCCGTGGACCGCTTGCTTGCAAGTACCCGCATGACGGAAGTCGCCCTCGACGAACTCGAAGCGCGTCGCTCCGCCGATCGCCGCGCAGCTCTCCAGATTTCGGCGCTTGATCGAGACGTCGTAGAAGGGATCGAAGTTGTCGAGTACCCGGACCGACGCGCCGTCGCTCAGCAATCGCTGCGCGACCTGCGAGCCGATGAAGCCGGCGCCGCCCGTGATGAGGATCTTGTTCATGCCGTGCGTCGGTGTGCGTTCACCGACCGGAAGAACGACTCTACGGGCGAGCGGCAGGGACCGGCAACGCTCAGTGCTTCTGGATCCGACCGCGGAAGTACTCGGCGGTTCGACGGAGCCCCTCTTCGAGGTCGATCTTGGGTTCCCAGCCGAGAATTCGACGAGCCTTGGAGATGTCGGGCTTGCGGACCTTCGGGTCGTCCTGCGGCAGGGGGTGGAAGACGAACTTCGACTTTGCGCCGGTGATCTGCAGCACGGCCTCGCCGAACTGCCGGATGGTCATCTCCCGGGGGTTCCCGATATTGCAGGGCATCCGCTCGTCGCTGCGCAGGAGCCGGAGAATGCCTTCCACGAGGTCGTCGACGTAGCAGAAGCTGCGAGTCTGCGAGCCGTCGCCGTACACGGTGAGATCCTCGCCTCGCAGCGCCTGCCCCATGAAGGCGGGCAATACTCGGCCGTCATCCAGCCGCATGCGCGGGCCGTAGGTGTTGAAGATCCGCACGATGCGCGTCTCGACTCCGTGATGACGTTGGTATGCCATCGCCATCGCCTCGGCGAAGCGCTTGGCCTCGTCGTAGCAACCGCGCGGGCCGACCGGATTCACGTGCCCCCAGTAATCCTCGTTCTGTGGGTGCACCTGTGGATCGCCGTAGACCTCGCTCGTGCTCGCGAGAAGGAATCGTGCACGCTTCTCACGGGCGAGACCGAGCGCCTTGTGCGTCCCGAGACTGCCGACCTTCAAGGTCTGGATCGGTAGTTCCAAGTAGTCGCGCGGACTCGCCGGCGAGGCGAAGTGCAGGATGTAATCGAGTCGACCAGGGACGTGGATGTAGTTCGTGACATCCTGATGGAAGAACCGAAACCGTTCGTTGCCGAACAGATGCTCGATGTTCGCCAAATCGCCGGTGAGCAGGTTGTCCATGCACAGGACGTCCAGCCCGTCGGCCAAGAGGCGCTCGCACAAGTGCGAACCGATGAAACCGGCACCGCCGGTGACCAGCGCGCGCGGCCGATCGCTAGAGGAAGCAGACGAAGATGCGCTCATGGGGCGTCAGTTCGGCGCAGTCGGGAACTCCCGACCGGCCAGAGGATCGATGCGGAGGAGAGTGCCGCCGCGCACGCGAAAGCGGGTGCCGTTCCACGCCACGGTGCCGCCGTTCGCGGAACCCTGGGCGCGGAGCACGCGACCGTCTTGGCCGAGGCGAACGTCGCCGTCGAAGGTCAGCGGGACCGGAATGCCGTCGAGTCGCGCCGCGGGAAGCAGGACGGCACGTCGACCGTGGCCGAGCACGATGACCTCTCCGCGCAGGCGCAGCACGGCTTCCGAGTTCGCGTCGTTGGTGCACGTGATGCTCCCGTCCAACTGCTTCTCGAAGACCAAGCGGGTGCCCGTCGACTCCACGGTCAGGCGAGGACCGAACTCGATCGTGATCGGCCGTTGGGTCGTCAGCACGTTCACCCAGCTCAGGTCGTCGATGCGCACGAGCGCGGCCTTGTCGTTCATCGTGGTGAGCGCCAGATGCGCTCGCCCCAAGGCGCGGAGACTCGCTCCGCAGTGCAGTTGCACGGTGAACTGTCCCCCGCCGCGGACGTCGACTTCGGTGCCCTCCCCGACGATCATGGTCCGCTCGTAGGGCGCCAGGGGCACGTAGGCGGTCTCCTCCGCTTCGCGAACCCAGACGTAATCGTTCGAATGGATGATCAACGCCTTCGAGGGCACGAACGACTCGGCGGACGCCCCGAGCCAACCCGGCCACGCGCTCGTCGGCGGCGCTGCGCCCGGGATCGGCGGCAAGGGGTCGGTCGGCAGGAGGAAGGGCTGCGGCAACTGACCGCCCGGGAAGGCGCCGAAATCCGGCGGGGTGAGCAGCGGAAAGCCTCGGAAGCGGCGCTGGGCACCAGCCGCCGCATCGAAGGTCGATGGGACCTCGCCGCGCTCGAGGAGCGCGCGGAAGGGGCTGGTCGGCAACAACCCGCCGCCGGACTGCTCGCCTGGGAGAATCTGATTGCGCGGCCCCAGATCGGTCTGGGCCGAGAGTCCCGCAGCGAATCCGACGAGGACTGCCAAGGTGCGTAGGTCGTTCCTTGCCATGGTCAGGGTTTGCTGCGAGATGCTCCTGCATCTTCTTCGGCTCGGCAATGCCCCGTCCTAAGGGCCGATTCCGGTTCAGTCCTCGGGTTCGATGGGATACTTCGGCCCGGTGAAGGGAGCAGGTGGTTCCTCGGCAGGTGTCTCGGTCGCCTCCGCCGGGCGTGGCGAACGCCCGCTGAAGCCGCCGAACTCGAGATCGAGTTCGAGGCGACCGCTCGCCGGCATGCTCACCAGCTCGGCGAATCGCCGCCGCAGGGCCTCGCGCAGATCGCTGCTCACCCGTTCGAGCTTCGCGCCTTCGCGGGCCTGGAACTGGGCGCGGACCGCCACGCGGCGCGCACGACCGCGCGGCGCGTCCACCGTCACGCGCAAGCGTGAGATCTCAGCCACCGCCTCGCCGGCGATGCGCAGGCCGTTCTCGATCGCATCCTTCGACACCAGGATCCGGCCGGTCTCGGTGTCGCTCACGACACTGCCGGCCGCCGCTTTCGGCGCGAGCGTGATCGCGAGCCACACGACGTCGAACACGACGAGGACCCCGGCGAAGAGCGCGACCAGGCCGATGCCGCCGTCCCCGCGCACAACCAATCTCAGCGTCCCTGCCTCCTTCGGCCCGACGGAGCTGAGGGCTTCCGGCGCGGCCCACACCAACAGCACCCACAGGGATGCAAGGATCGCCACCGCCAGGTTCAGGACGAGCAGGAACCGCGCGATCAGATGTTCGACACCGCTGCGCATCGGCCCGACCGCGCTCGCTCAGCGCTGCCCGAAGTAGCGGTCGACGAAGCTGGTGTCGACCTGCCCGTTGATGAAGTCGGAATGCTCGAGGACTCGCAGGAAGAGCGATCGAGTGGTCGCGATGCCGTCGATCTGGAGTTCCTCGAGCGCACGCCGCGCCGTCGCGAGTGCCTCGCGGCGCGTCTTCCGATGGACGATCAGCTTGCCGACCATCGAGTCGTAGTGGGGCGGGACGCGATAGCCCGCGTAGGCGTGACTGTCCCACCGAACACCGGGGCCGGCCGGAACGACGAGCGACTCGATGCGGCCTGGGGAAGGCTTGAAGTTCTGATCCGGGTCTTCGGCGTTGATCCGGAACTCGATCGAATGCCCCCCCATCACGATGTCTTCCTGGCGGAAGGACAGCTTGTGACCCGCCGCGATACGGATCATCTCCTGGATGATGTCGACGCCGGTGACCTCTTCCGTCACCGGGTGTTCCACTTGGACGCGGGTGTTCACCTCGATGAAGTAGAAGTTGCCCTCTTGATCGAGCAGGAATTCGACGGTGCCTGCCGAGTGGTACTTCGCCGCTCGCGCGAGCCGCACGGCTGCCTCGCCCATCGCGGCGCGCGTGCGCGGATCGAGAACCGGACACGGACTCTCCTCGACCAGCTTCTGATGGCGTCGCTGCAAGGAGCAGTCGCGCTCGCCGAGATGCACCACGTTGCCGTGCTGATCGGCAAGGATTTGGATCTCCACGTGGCGCGGCCGGTCGATGAACTTCTCGACGTAGACCGTCGGGTTCTTGAACGCCGCCTCCGCCTCGGCGCGTGCCGAGTGATAGCCGTTGACGAGGCTCACGTCGTTGTGCGCGACGCGCATCCCGCGACCACCGCCGCCGGCTGCCGCCTTGATCAAGACCGGGTAGCCGATCGAGCGGGCGATCGCCAAGGCGTCCTTCTCGCTCTCGACCGGACCGTCACTGCCGGGGACGGCAGGGACCTTCGCTTCTCTGGCGATCCGCTTCGCCTGCACCTTGTCCCCGAGCGCAGCGATCGTCTCGGCGGAGGGACCGATGAAGCGGATGTTGCAGGACTGGCAGACCTCGACGAAGTGGGCATTCTCCGAGAGGAACCCGTAGCCGGGATGGATCGCCTCGACGTCGGCGATCTCGGCCGCGGCGATGAGCGAAGGGATGTTGAGATAGCTCTGGGCGCTGGGCGCCGGACCGATGCAGACGGTTTCGTCTGCGTACCGGAGGTGCAAGAGGTCGCGGTCGGCCTCGGAGTAGACGGCAACCGTCTCGATTCCGAGTTCCTTGCACGCGCGCAGGATGCGCAGAGCGATCTCGCCTCGATTGGCGATGAGGACGCGTCGGAACACGGATCAGTCCGGATCGATGAGGAACAAGGGTTGACCGAACTCGACGGGGTCGCCGTTCTGCGCGAGGACCTCGACGATGCGACCTTGGAACTCGGCCTTGATCTCGTTGAGGACCTTCATCGCCTCGAGAATGCAGACCGTCGTCTCGGGGGTGACTTCACTCCCGGCATCGACGAAGGGCTCCGAGTCCGGCGACGGCGAGCGGTAGAAGGTGCCGACCATCGGTGATTTGAACACCTCGTGGTGACCCGCGGCGGGCGTCGTCCCGCGAACTTCGGCGGCGCTGCCGGCGCGCACCGGCTCGGCGATCGACGGCAGACTCGCCGCCGGTGCGCTGATCGGCATCACCGACAGCGGCCGATCCTCCTTCAGACGCACCCGGATTCGGGTGCCCTTGGATTCGAGTTCCACTTCGACGGCGCCGCGTTCGACCATCACATCGATCACCGCGCGGATCTCCGCCGCGTGAGGAGAGACCGCCGTAGGCTTGGGCCGTGGCTGCCGCGCGGGGCTCTTCGCCGGCGGCGCGCTACGCTTCGACTTCTTGTTCGCCATGTCGTTCCGACCGTACGGGCGACCTGCCCGGAGGAGGGCGCGGAACTCTAGCCCGGACTATTCGTGAACGTCTACTGCGATCGCCGCAAGTCGCGCCCGGCGGCATCGCTACGTCGGCTCCTCCCTGGCAGCGTAGCGATCGCTACGCTCGGTCATTGCCGGACGCAGATCCTTGCCGCGCATCGACCTGCGTCGCTCTCGCGACGACGTTCACGAACAGTCCGGGCTGGCGGGAGGCCTTCACGGACACCCACGTTGGTTCCGCCGAGATCGCTTTGGCCCTAGCCCGGATTATTCGTGAACGTCTGCTGCGATCGCCGCAATTCGCGCCCGTCGGCGTCGCTACGTCGGCTCCTCCCTGGCAGCGTAGCTACAGCTACGCTTCGGTCGTCGACCGACGCAGCTCCTTGCCGGACATCGACCTGCGTCGATCTCGCGACGACGTTCACGAATAGTCCGGGCTAGGGCGCGCGCCAGTCGCCCCGCGTTCCGCCGGTCTTCTCGATCAGGGCGATGCTTTCGATGCGGACGTCGCGCTGGAGCGCCTTCACCATGTCGTAGACGGCCAGGGCAGCGACGCTCACCGCCGTCAGCGCTTCCATCTCGACTCCGGTCTGGCCGGTGGTCCGCACGCTGGCCTCGATCTCGATGAGGTCGGCGCCGGAGCCCGGACGAACCTCCACGCTCGCGCCACTGATCGGCAGCGGATGACACAGCGGGATCAGCCGCGCCGTCTCCTTCGCACCACCGATGCCGGCCAGTCGCGCGACCGCCGGACCGTCGCCCTTCTCGAGCCCGCCGCCGAAGAACGCGTCGCGCACGGCGGGGGCCATGCGCACGAGGCCGAGGGCGCGAGCGGTGCGGACGGACGTCGGCTTCTGCGACACGTCGACCATGCGAGCCTGACCGCGTTCGTCGAGGTGCGTCAGGGTTCGCGCCGGATCGTCGGGATCCTCGCCGGTCGGTTGGTTCGTCACGGCGAGAATCCTACCTCCGTGGCCCTGGTGCGCCGCTGTCGAGACGAGTTCGGGCTGGCAAGCTCCTGGTCTCGTGCGTAGCTGGCTTGGTAACGTCGCCTCAACCGCGACCTAATCTCCACAACGGACAAACCCCGGCCGCCGGGTCGAGATCGACCCATGCGACCGCCGAAGTCCCGACGATCCGATCCAAGGAACCCTTATGCGACATCGCCCCGGTCCGACCCTCGCCGCGCTCGTCCTCGCCTGCCTGTCGCCGCTGACGTGGGCGCAGGCAGAGCTGGAGGAGCAGGTGCAGAACAAGCTGGCGCGTGCGAACGAAGCTCCCACCGCTCAAGCCTTCGCGATCGGGGCCGAGATCGCCGACCTGGGCGACGGCGAGGGCCTGGCTCGCATCATCGCGGCCGTCGCGACCAAGGGCGGCCCCCGCGCCAAGCTCGCCGGTGCGGTGGCGATCCGCGAGCTCGCCGATGGTGACGGCTTCGGGAAGGAAATCCTCGACCTACTCACCCCCGTGGTGTCCTCGTCGAACGACGACGAGCAGATCCTCGCCCTCTCGGTGCTGGGGTCGAAGGACGCCTTCAACAACCAGATCACCCCCAAGGTGCGGGATCTCGTTCATGCGCGCCTCAGCGACACGATGGCTAGCGCGGCGGTGCAGGCGGAAGCCGCCCGTGCTCTCTGGCAGGTGGGCTCGGAAGATCAGCGGCTTCTCGCCAAGCAGACCCTTCTCGGCTTTCTGAAGTCGAGCGACGGTTCGATCGCGGTCCGGGCAGCGTTGACCCTCGCCGAGTTCAACAGTGATCTCAGCGGCGCGCTCGGAAGCGTACTCCGCCGGGCGGCGACGGAGCCGACCCCGGAAGGTCGGCTGGCAGCCGCTTACCTGGCCCGCGAAGAAGAACGCCGGGTCTTCCAGCGCCGCTTGCAGCAACTCTTGGCGGAGCCGACCGGCAATCGCGGTTCGGACACACGCTACGGTCTGCTCGACGAGCTGTCCCGCATGGCCGAGTCGCTGCACATCCGCGGCGACAGCATTCCGGCCGAGGAATTACTCGAGAGTGCGGCGAAGGGGATGATGCAGGCCCTCGATCCGCACTCGGCGTTCTTCACGCCGCAGGAGTCCCAACGATTCCTCTTCGACCTCAACCGCGAGTACGGCGGGATCGGGGCCTTCGTCAACTTCGATCGCGACAACATCTTCTCGATCACTCGCCCGATCTACTCCGGGCCGGCGTATCGCGCGGGGCTGCGCTCAGGCGACAAGATCCTCGAAGTCGACGGCTGGGAGACCTTCGGTCGCACGACCGAGGAGATCATCAAGAACCTCAAGGGGCCGCCCGACACGACCGTGGTCCTGAAGATCGCGCGCCCTGGGTTGCCCGAGCCGAAGGACGTCGCGATCGTTCGACAGGAGATCGTCGTGCCGTCGGTCAACTACGAGTTGCTTCCGGGCGGCGTCGGCTACGTCGAGGTGCTCACCTTCGCCCAGAACACCGGCGAGGAAGTGCGCGCAGCGCTCGGTCACCTGAAGTCGCAGGGCTTCACGAGTCTCGTGCTCGACCTGCGCAACAACACCGGCGGGTATCTCCTGGCTGCACGCGATCTGGTGGAGATGTTCGTGGAGCCGGCGAAGCTCGTCGTCTACACGAGGGATCGCTCCGAGGAGAGCAACGAGTACCGCACGCGTCGCGGTCGGCAGGTCTCGACCGAGATGCCGCTCGCGGTCCTGGTGAACGAGTTCACCGCGTCCGCGTCGGAGATCACTGCGGGCGCGCTGCAGGATCATGGTCGCGCCAAGATCATCGGAACGCGCAGCTTCGGGAAAGGCAGCGTGCAGCAGATCCTGCCGCTGCGCTCGCGTCCGCCCGAGGCGTTCGAGGACAAGAACTCCAACGACGTGCGCGACGACTGGGAACCCTTCACCGATGCCAACGGCAACGGCAAGTACGACCCGGGTGCACACGCCAAGATCACGATCGCCCGCTACTTCCTGCCGAGCGGGCGGTCCATCCACAAAGAGGTCGATCGCGACGGTCGCGTCATCGCTCCCGACTGGGGCATCATCCCGGACACCGAGATCGAACTGCGTGAGGTCTCCGCGAAGGATGCCTGGAAGAACGCCGAGATCTTCGAGATCTTCGGCAACGGCAAGCTGCAGGACTACGCTCGCGCCGGCGTCAAGTCGAACGCCGAGTTGTTCCTCCGACTCGCGGACGGCGACGGTGGCGACGCCACGCGCTACCCCGGCTTCGAGGAACTCTACGAGAGCCTCGACACCAACCTCTCCCGTGACGACGTGCGGCGCTGGGTTCGCTACCTGGTCCGCGACGAGGTCGCCGATCTACGCGGCAAGGCCTATCCGGGCGGCCGCGCCGTGGGCGACATCCAGGAAGATGCGCAACTGCAGGAGGCGATCCGTCAGCTCCTCTCCCAACGCGGCGAGGACATCCGCAAGATCGAGGCTTACGCGAAGACCCTCAAGATCGACTTCGACGCCAAGGTGGCGGCGAAGAAGGACGGCTGAGGCGTCGCAGAAAGGAGCGGTTCGGCTGCGGTGATCGCGGCGACATCGGGTCGCCGCGACCATTCGGTCGCGATCGCCGAGTCTTTGGTCCGCCGAGTCTCAGGTCCGACTGATCGCGGACAAGCGCTCGTTGAACTTCTCAGCGAAGGCCGACTCGAAGTCGAAGCCGCCGGAGAAGTCCAAGCGCGAGTCTTCCGCGCGCCGACTCAGCAGACCGGCGTCCACCAGGTTGAAGACCAGTTCGCCGAAGTCTTCCGTGCCGCGGAGCCCCCATCGCTGGAACACCAGCGGGGCCATCGGCCCGAATTGCTCGCTGGCCAGATCGCGGATTCCGTCCAACAGCTCGCGCGCAGAGACGTGACGCTGCTCGCCAAGCTTGCGGTCCTTGCCGAGCTGCACCATGGTGTGGTCCAGCGCATCGAGCAAGAACTCGTACGCGTTGCGAGCGAAGCGGCGGTCTCGCCGTCGCAAGCCGAGGATGCGTTCTTCGATGCCGTCTACGGCCGTCATCGTCTGTCGTTGAAGTCCACCCGACCGCCGGCCTGGCGAATCGGAGTTCGAACTTCCTATCGGCTGGTGACGAACCGCCCTTGACCGCACGCGGTCGACGAGGACGACGCACAGGCTCCTGACCGAGGAACTGCACAGCGCCCCCGCCCGATCCCCCGACGTGCAACGCCGCGTCGGAGACTCGAACAGGTCAGCCTCGGGTCGGTGACGTTGTGGCGACCGTGAGCCGCAGCAGCAATCCTTCGAGTACCTGCGCGTGCGGGATACCCGAGTCGAGGTCTGCCTCTGCGATGAGCACGGCCTCCAACGCGTCGAGAACGACGTCGAAGCCGGCAGCAGGGTAGGCATCGGTCGTCGCCCCTGCAAGCACGGCCGCAAAGGGCTCTCGCAGGGCCTCGCCGAGCACCCCGATCGCGGCGCGCACCGCGTGGACCCCCTCTGCCTTTCCGGCCGGACCGGACAGCAAGCTGTCCAAGGTCGGCCGGATGCGCGCCGGGCGCGGATCGACCAGGAACTGTTCGAGTGTCGTTCGAAGGCGGACCAGGTCCTCGTTCAGCAGTTCGCGCGCGCGGCCCAAGGAACCCCGGGCCCGCGCGACCGCGCGCGAGCGCTCCTTGGGGTCGATTCCGGGCGGCAGAACCAAGGCGTCGCGAAGCTGCGAGGTCGACAAGGGGCGGATCGCGAAACGCTGCGTGCGGGACCGGACCGTCTCGAGAAGCGCCTCGGGTCGCCGTGTCACCAGGAGCAGGAACGCGTTCTCTCCGGGCTCTTCGAGTGTCTTCAGCAGCGCGTTCTGCCCCTGTTCGTTCAGGCGGTCGGCAGGGTCGATGATCGCCACGCGTGCACCGCCTTCGAGCGCGGTTCGGCCGAGACGATCGAGAAGGTCGCGCACCGCGTCGACCGCGATCTCCACCTTGCCCTCCTCCACCTCCAACACGTGGAGGTCGAGATGCTGACCGGTTCGCGCTCGTGCGGTCGCGGCAGGATCGTCGCCGCCCAGGATCGCGGCCGCGAGCAGTCGCGCGGCGAGCGACTTACCGCAGCCGGAGCCGCCTTCGATCAACAGCGCGTGAGGAAGCTCTCTTCGGCGGCCGCGCTCGATGAGGTCCGCCCACGGCGCACCTTGACCGAGAAGTTCGCTCGCGGGATCGGTCATGACGACAGACCCAATTCCGACCGACAGATCGCCGTCGCGCGAGCCAAGAGGTCGGCGGGTGTGGCCGTAGCGTCGAGAAGAACGATGCGGCTGCGATCGACGGTATCGCCGCGGCGGTAGAGGACCCGATTGCACCAGTGCGACGGCGACGCGAAGGATCGCATCGCGGCGTGCACACGTTCGTGGTACTCGAGCGGGCGCGACTCGATGCGATCCAGTTGATCACCGCGAGCGAGGCGATCGCGAGCGACTGCAAGCGGTAGATCGAGCACGAAGATCACATCCGGCCGCGCGACTTCCAGGATCTCGAGGGTGACGCGGCGGAGCATCTCCTCGTCGACCGCGCGGGCGAGTGGTGCCATGCATTGGTATGCGATCGTCGAGAGATAGCAGCGCTCGGCGACCACGACCTGGCCTTGCGCGAGCGCGGGGGCCACCACGCGAACCAACAACTCGTTGCGTGCCGCGCAGAATGCGAGTGCTTCGCTGGTGGGGTCCCACTCGGTGTCCCCGCGCGCCAACAGCAGGGCGCGCAGGGCTTCCCCCATCGGCGTGGATCCGGGCTCGCGAACGTGCAAGGCCGGTCCCGCGGTCGTCTGCAGTGCCGCGGCGAGCGCTCGCGCCAGCGTGCTCTTGCCACAGCCGTCCGGTCCGTCGATCGCGAAGTAGTGCGTCACGAATTCACTCCAACGCCTCGAGCTTCGCGCGGAGTTCGGCGTCGTCGACTACTTCGGATTCCAAGGACTGGATCAAGTAGCTCACCGCGGCGCGAGTCCGTCCGAGGTAGCGACCGACTTCGGCGCGGCTCAGTCCTGCCCTGACACAAGCCCAACCCAGCGCCTTGCGTGCCACGCTCACGCGCCGACGTTGCGAATCCCCGCAGATCTCGGCCGTCTCCACCCCGAACTGCTCCGCGGTCCGTGACAGCAGCCGATCAAAGGTCGCACGCGGATCGATCAATTCGAAGTAGCGTTTCGCGAAGGCTCCCTGACCGGCACGTCGCTCACGCTGCCAGGCCTGACGCAGCTCCGGGAAGCCTCCGACCGTGCGAATCGCGATCTGCTCGATGGCCTCCGCACGACCATTTCGCGACGCCGCACCTTCGAGGGCACGAAGATAACTCAACCGCGCCTGCGGGCCCGGGGCCCCGATCTCGGTGACGAAACCCGAGAGCAACCAGGTGCGCAGACGGGGCTCCAGATCGCGGATCTCGCTGGGATGCCAACGCGACGCGAGCAAGGTCAACCGCCCCAGATTGGAACGCTCTTCGAGGACGCCTGCGAGGTCGCGCTGAACGCGCAGGTGACCCGCGATGCGATGGAGCTCGTCGATCACGAGCCACTCACAGTCGACGAGCAGCGGATCCCATTCGCCGATGCGACCCTTGTGGCGGGCGGCCTGGTGCGTCCGGACCAGCGTCGAGCCATCGCGCCAGATCGGGTGCACGCCGGCCGTCGACCGCCACCACTCCAACAGGAAGGTCTTGCCGACCCCGGCCGGGCCGTGAAAGAGGAACTGGGTGCCCGGCAAGTCGCGCCGTTCCGCGATCGCGGCGAGCAGCAGCCACGCCGTGCGATTGCTGGCGTCGACGACCGGCCGCGTCGGTGCGACTTCGAGTTGATCGGGGGCAAGGTCGGTCGGTGGTGCGCTGATGGTCGCGCGGAGCACCACCCCCATCGCGGCCGACAGGGCCGCTTCGATCGCCGGCAAGCAGAGCGCCGTCGCACGATCGGCGATCAGGCGATTGGGAGCTTCGAGATGCACGACCCCGCGCTCCATCGCGAGTGGCCGCAACTCCCCGAGCCAGGCGAGGAACACCGCGTCGCCCACGACTTCACGCAGCGCTTGTCGCGCGCTCTGCCAGTGAGTCTCGAGCAAGGCCTGCATGGGGACGGCGCAGGATACCCAAGGACGCATCCCGACCGAAGTCGGCGCTATGCGACTACCGCTTGGTATCCAGTTCGCGCAGCAGGTCGCGAGCCGTGGTTGCCGCGCTGCCCTCGGGCTCGTCGCGCACCACGCGCTCCAAGGCGGCCTTGGCTGCGGCGTTCCGATCGAGCCCGACCAACAGCCTGCCGAGCCGCAAGGCGATCTTCGCCTGTTCGGAGCGGAACTCGGGCGAGTCCACACCGGCGATCTCCGCCGGCGGCTTGCCGAGGTTGCCGCGATCGAGTTCCGGCGGGATGGCCAACATCGCCTCCAGTTCGGTCACCGCGCGGTCGGCACGTCCGCTCGACTCGTACGCCGTCGCCAGGCGATCGTGAACTTCGCGATGGAAGGGATCGATGGCGATCGCCTGCTCGAGGAGTTCGATCTCCTGGCGAAGGTCTTCCGCCGCCCTCGCGAACGCCGCGAGTTCGAGACGCGGTGCGTAGGCTCGCGCAGTCCGCGAACAGAAGGTGGCGAGTTCCATCATCGCTTCGACCGTCCGACCGGCCTCGCGGTGGATTCGGGCGAGCCGGAGCTCCGGAGACGTCGCCTGTTCGGTGCACGACGGCCAGGCCTTCTTGGCGGCGAGATACTGCTGTATCGCGCCGTCGACGTCACCGCTCTCCTCCAGCAGGGTGGCGCAGCGGATCCGCGCATCGAAGTCCTCGGCCCCGGACGCGAACGCGGCTCGATAGCGTTCGATCGCGTCCTCCGTGCGGCCGCGGCGACGCAAGACCTCGGCCTCGGCGAACTTGGCTTGACCGTTCTCGGGATCCCGCCGGAGCACCTCGCGCAGCGCGGTCGTCGCATCGACATCGACCCCGCGTTCGAGTGCCGCGAAGGCGAGTGCGAGATGCCCTTCGAGATCGTCGGGATCGCGAGCGACCCGCGCTCGCAATCGCTCGATCGTCCGATCGCTGGATCGCGGTCGCAGCGCGATCCTGGCGATGCGGCTCTCGCGAATCCAGTCGAGGAAGTCCCGATCGATCGTCTCCGCCGGGACGGCGAACGCGCGCCGGAACGCGGCGTCGGGGGCGAGGTCGTCGCCGTACGCGCGCAAGAGATCGAGAACCTTGTCGAACCCGAAACGCTCGGCGAGGAACTCGACCAGGAGTCCGCCTTGGTAGTAGCCGAACAGGATCCGGGGACCGCGAAAGACCCGATCGAAGGATCGGATCGGCGCGATCTCGTCGTTGTGGACCGCGTCGATCAACTCGCGCTCCATTCCGCGCTCCCAGGATCGATCGCGTTGTCGTTCTTCGTACACCGAGAATCCCTCGGTGAGCCAGCGCGGGACGCGGTGCCGACTGAGTTGCAGGGTCAGCACGTGCACGTATTCGTGCCAGACCGTCGCCTGCCACATGAAGTCGTTCTTGCGCAGATCGCTGTCGACCGGCGAGACGAACGTGATCATCGGGCCGAAGCAGGCACCGAGTGCGGGAAAGCCTCGGAATCCGGTAGTTCGAACCGAGAAGTCATCCCATGTGTGGAAGGACTCGAAGCGCACGGCGACCGCCGGCTGGAAGCCGTACTTCGCGTCGAGCTTCGCTTTCGCATCGACTGCGAAGGGGACGAGATAGCGGCGAAGGACCTCGACATCATCACGATGCAGCCAAAAGCGCATCCCGCCTTCGTCGTGCATCACGTACTCCTCCTCGAGGAGCGCCTGCACGGCGAGTGCATTGTTGCGCCAGGGGTTCACGTAGCCGCGTTGGATCTCCTTCGCCCGATCGAGCAGCTTGCGTGCCTCCTCGCCGCGACCGGCGTGCACGAGCGCCTTGGCGGCGCCATGCAGGGTCGGCACGTCGTCCGGTTGCTTGGCGAGCGCGGCTTCGAACCAGGGCAAGGCGTCGCCGAACCGGTAGATCGCCACCAGACGCTCACCGATCGCACGATCGATCCCCGCCCAACCCGCGCCGAGCGTCTCGGCACGCTCGCGGAAACGTCGATAGCCTGCCGAATCGTTCAGGATCAGGGCCGCCGCCGCGCGTTGCGCCAGCGTCTCGCGATCGTTCGGATGAACCGCGAGTGCGGAGTCGAGCACGCGCGCGCCCTCCGCGTAGTTGCGGTCGTCGAGCCACGCGATGCCGCGCAAGCGCAAGGCTTCGGCGCTCTTGTGATTGAGTGCCAGCGCGCGATCGAGGAAAGACTCGGTCTTGGCCGGATCCAGCAGGTGATTCTGACTGCGCAACCGATAGAGGCCGAGCAGGGCCATCTCGATCTCGCCGTTGCGCTCGAGAACTTCCAGCAGCGCGCTCTCACCGCTCGCTGCCCCGGCCCACTCACCGTAGACGGAGAATCGAAGGAGACCGTAGAGGGTCCGCGGAAGCCACTCGTCCGGTGCTTCTCGAATCGCCTGGACGAGCTGCTGGGACGCCGACTCGACGCGCTCGCGCCCACCGAGTGTCATCGCAGCGAAAGCCGACCACGACTTCTCGATCGGTTCGGTCGCGCGCGACTCTGCTGACCGGATGAGGATCTCCTGTGCCTCCGTGGCGCGGCCGACTTCCTCGAGCATTCGCCCGAGTCGCGTCAGCCAGCGCGGCTGGGCACCGTCGCGCTCGATCGCCTCGCGGAGCGCAGTCTCGGCCTCGGCGTAGCGACCGCGTCGCAACTGCGAGTCGATGGCCAACTCGGCGAAGTCTGCCTGCGCCCGATCGACGGCGCTGAGTTGATTGAGACCTCGCTCGATCGCCTCGTCGTCGCCGGTGCGGAACCGGATCGTCAGCATACCGAGCCGCGCGGATCGCAGGCTCGCGGCGGACACCGCAGCCGGGTCGTCGTCGGCGTCGGCGAGGACCTCATCGAGGATCGACTCGGCCTTGCGCAGGTCACCGCGCGCGATTGCGCGCCGCGCCGCGGCCACGTCTTCCGCGTAGTCGTCCTCCTGTGCCGTCGCGGCCGGCGAGAGAAGGAGCCCTAGGCAGAGGGCCATCAGGAGTTGCATCGACGGGTGCGGCATGAGCGTGTTCGGTGACCCTTTCTACGGCCGCACCGCTTCGGCTGCGCGGACCGCGGTCGCTTGGCGGGTGCCGAGAGGTTTAGCGCGTGGTAGGACGGCCAGGGTGCGACCACGACGAGAATCTGACGTCCCGGACGTTCCAGAAGAGTCCTCGCTGGCCCGGATTACTCGTGAACGTCGTCGCGAGAACGACGCAGGTCGATGCGCGGCAAGGAGCTGCGTCGGGCGGCGACCGAATCGTAGCCGTAGCCACGCTGCCAGGGATGCGCCGACGAAGCGACGCAGCCGGGCGCGAGTTGCGACGATCGCAGCAGGACGTTCATGAGCAATCCGGGCCAGGCTTGGACCTGCTCACAGGCCGTACTCCTTGATCTTGCGATACAGAGTGCGCTCCGACAGCCCCATCGCGTGCGCTGCCTTCAGTCGATTCCCACCTGCCATCGCCAGCGTCACCCGAATGTGGTTCCGCTCGACTTCCTGGACCGTTCGGCCGGCAAGGAATTCCCACCCGTCGGCATCGCGACCCGGCCTTGGGCCGATCTCGGGTGGCAGGTCCAGAGAGGTCAGAATGTTGCCGCGCGCGCGCACGACCATGCTCTCGACCGCGTTGCGCAACTCGCGCACGTTCCCCGGCCACTCGTATTGCACCAGCGCCACGAGGGCATCTCGATCGATCGATTCGACGTCCTTGCCGTGCAACTCGGCGAAGTGATGAAGGAAGTGTTCGACGAGCAACTTGATGTCGCTCGCCCGTTCGCGCAAGGGCGGCAACGTGAGAGTGACGACCTTCAGCCGGTAGTAGAGGTCTTCGCGGAAGGTGCCGTCCTTCACACGTTGCTCGAGATCCGCGTTGGTCGCGGCGACCACGCGGACATCGACCCGCCGCGACTTGTTGGAGCCGAGTCGAGCGACCTCACGCTCTTCCAGAACGCGCAGGAACTTGATCTGCGTCGGCAGCGGCATCTCGCCCACCTCGTCGAGGAAGAGCGTTCCGCCGTCGGCATACTCGAACTTGCCCTCACGATCGCTGATCGCACCCGTGAACGCGCCCTTCGTGTGGCCGAACAACTCGCTCTCGATGGTGCCCTCGGCGAGTCCGCCGCAGTTCAGCGCGACGAACGGCTTCGAGCGCCGCGGGCTCTGTTCGTGGATCGCCCGAGCGACGAGTTCCTTGCCGGTCCCGGACTCGCCGCGAACCAGGATCGACGCATTGGTCGAGGCGATCTGTCGAACCGTCTCCAGGAGTCGAATGACCTTCGGGTCCTTCCCGACGATCGCACGGATACCCGACTCGCGATCGACACGGGCTCGCAGGTCGTCGTAATCGACGTCCTTCTGATGCTCCTCGAGGCACTTCTGCACCTTGGTGCGGAGTTCCGTCAGATCGACCGGCTTCTCGATGTAGTACGTCGCACCCCGCTGCATCGCTTCGACGGCAACCTCGCGACTGCCGTGACCGGTGAGCATCACCACGCGGCAGTGCGCCATCCGTCGCTTCGCCTCGCTGAGCACGGCGAAACCGTCGACGTCCCGCATGACGAGGTCGGTGACGACGACCGCGTAGGTTCGCTCGGCGAGCATCGACAACGCAGTCTTGCCGGAATCCGCTAGATCCACCTCGATCGGCAGCGGCTCGAGAGCATCCGCGAGGGTGCTGCGGAGGACATCGTCGTCATCCACCAAGAGGACCGGCTGGCGTCTCATGAAGCGGCCTCAGTTGCGGATCCGGTGTCGGTCCGTCGCGGCAGATGAATGGTGAACGCAGTTCCGCGACCGACCTCGGAATCGAGTTGCAGTCGACCGCCGTGTTGCTCGACGACCCGTCGCGCGGTCGGCAGGCCGAGACCGGTGCCGTGCTTCTTGGTCGAGAAGTAAGGCGTGAACGCCTGAGCCTTGACCTCCGGCGTCATCCCGATGCCGGTGTCGATCACCTGAACGAGCACTTCGTCGCCCACGGCCCTTGCGGCGACGATCACTTCACCGCCCTGGGCCGTGGCGTCCATCGCATTGCGGAGCAGATTGACGAGGACCGCGCGAAACTGGTCGGGATCGAGATCGACGGTCAGGTCGGTGTCATCACACAGGAGGCGGAACGGCGTCGACCGCTCGTGCATCTCCGGCTCGACGAACTCGACGATCGACCGCAGCAATGCGCCGAGCGCCACCGGCTGTCGACGCAGTTCCGGCACGCGCACGAAGCCGAGGAACTGCTCGAGAATGTCCTGCAATCGTCGAACCTCACTCTCCACCACGGTGATTCGTCGGGCGATACGCTGCTCGCGGGGCGACTCCGCGAGGCGCAGCTCTTCCGCGACGAGTTGGAGGTTCAGACCGATGGTCGACAGAGGGTTGCGGATCTCGTGGGCGAAGCCCGCGAACAGGGCCCCGAGCCTGGCGAGCTGACGCGTCCGCACGCTCTCGCGGAGCAGGCGGGCCGACTCCACCTCGGCACCCGGCGACTTGGCCGCGCCGGCTTCCTCGTTCGGATCGGACGACTCGGCCCGCGCTTGCGCTTCTTTCTCGATCATGGAACGCTTTGCAGTCATCGCCGACCCACCGCGGAATGCCGCGACGGCGAGATGCGCCGCATTCCCACTCGGAAGCCAGCGGGCCCTGCACCGTAGCAGGCCGCTGCGGCGTTTCCAACGGCGCAGGAATCCACCGTCGATGCGTAGAGTCGTTGTAGCGGGCCACGAGGCGAACCCAGAACACGTGGACGAGGCAGCGTCGGCGATTCGTGCCGGCAAGCTGGTCGTACTACCCACCGAGACGGTCTACGGAATTGCCGCGGACCCGCGCTCGGAGTCCTCCATCGAGCGGGTTCGCGAGTTCAAGCGACGCCCCAGCGAGCTGGTGTTCACTCACCATCTGGCGGACGTCGCCGCCGCCAGGTCGCTCGTGGGCGAGATCCCTGCTCGCGCCAAGAAGCTCATGGACCGTTACTGGCCGGGCCCCTTGACCATGGTGGTGCCGATCAGCGATGGGGGAACGGTGGGCCTGCGAGTTCCGGGCCACGCGCTCGGGCGCGAAGTCGCTCGCGCGCTCGGCGGAAGCGTGTTCCTGACGAGCGTGAATCGCAGCGGCGAGCCGCCGCTGGTCGACCCCGACTCCATCGAGGCCGCGTTCGGCGGCGAGTTGGACCTGCTCTTCGACGCCGGCCCGCCGCCGCTGAGGGAGGCGTCGACGGTGGCGCGGTGGCGACCGGTTCCCGGCCTCGAGGCGCTCGGCGAGGATGCCGACGACTTCGCCGAAATCGAGGTGCTTCGGCAGGGCGTGCTCGCGGCGGAGGACCTTTGGCGCACGGCAGCCGCGAGCTGGTGGTTCGTGTGCACCGGCAATACCTGTCGCTCACCGATGGCCGAGGCGCTGGCGCGCCGGGAGGTCGCCCGTCGTCTGCGCACGACCGACGATCGAGTGCTCGCGCACGGTCTCTGGTTCCGCAGTGCGGGCATCACGGCGATCGACGGGCTGCCGGCCAGCGACCGCGCGCAGGAGGTCCTCGCCGAGCTGGACGTCCCGCTCGCCCAACACCGCAGTCACGCATTGCGCGCCGACGCCCTGGTCGATGCGCAGCGCATCTTCTGCCTCGGACCCTCTCATCTCGTCGCCGTCGCCGCACTGCGACCGGACTTGGCCGAGCGGGCGGAGCTTCTCGATCCTGCCGGGCACGGGATTCCCGACCCGTACGGCGGCGACCTCGCGACCTATCGAAGGGCTCGCGAAGCGATCCGGCACGCCGTCGAGCAGCGGATTGACGAGATCCTGCCGAGGTGAGCGCTCAGCCGTCGGTCGGCGGCGGATCACCGCCGGTCGATGACTGACGAGTCTGCCGTTGCTGGCGAACCTCTGCGAGCAACTCCGGCAGTCGCCCGAGCACGTGGAGCGTCCGCGCCCAGCGCGACTTCGGCTGGAGCGGGTAACCGAGGTATTCCCCCGGCTCGCGGACATCACCGTACAGCACCGAGTTGCCGCCGATCTTCGCGTCGTTCGCGACCTTGAGGTGACCGGCACTGACCACGTGACCGCCCATCGACACGCGATCTCCGAGGTGGGTACTGCCGGCGAGCGCACTGAACCCGGCCATCGCGCAATCCTCGCCGATGGTGCAGTTGTGACCGACGTGCACCAGGTTGTCGATCTTGCTGCCGCGACCAATGCGAGTGACGCCGAGCGTGGCGCGATCGATGGTGGCGTTCGCGCCGATCTCGACGTCGTCCTCGATGACGACGTGACCCACTTGCGGGATCTTGACCCAGCGTTCGCCATCCCGCGCGTAGCCGAAGCCGTCACTGCCGATCACGGCACCGGCGTGAAGGATGACACGGTCGCCGATCACCGTTCCCGGATAGACGACGGCCCGCGGATAAAGGGTGCAGTCGCGACCGATCCGAACGCCCGCCCCGATCACCACGCCGGCACCGCAGTGGGTGCCACGACCGATCGTCGCGCCGCGACCGACGCTGACGTGCGGCCCGAGGGCGACCGGCATCTCCAGTTGGGCGTCGCTCGCGACGTCCGCGGTCGGATGGAGATCGTGTTCGGTTGCGGTCGGAACGGGATGGAAGCGCAACCCGATCCGTGCGAAGGCGACGTCGGGTCGCGCGACGACGATCTGTGGGAGCTTCACGTCGAGAGCGCTCTCGACGATGACCGCCCCGGCCCGACTCTTCCCGACCAGTGCCGCGAATCGAAGGTCGCGCACGAAGCCGATGTGGGTCGGTCCGGCCTGTCGGAGATCGGCGACGTCGTCGATCCGAACCGAGCCGTCGCCGACGCAGTGTCCACCCACGAACTCGGCCAGTTCGGCCACGGTTACCGCCGTCATGGCCGACGATTATGCAGCGCGCGGAGGTTCGCCGCCGCACGTGTCCACGCTTCTTCGTCGCCGTCGGGATCGTAGGCGATCCGTTCGCCCACAGTGCGCACGAGTGCGGCGGCCGCCGCTCGCCGCACGGCGATCTCGCCGTCCATCAGCAGAGGAGCCAGCAACTCGGCGCACTCGCGACTACGCCGGCCACCGAGGAGCCCGGCGAGCGAGACTTTCCGCGCTGGATCCGCACCGACCCATTCGGGCAAGGCGCTCGGCGGCGGCAGGTCCGGTCGCCAGCAGATCGAGAGCACCTTCCATCGGGCGTCGGCCCGATCGACGTGGGCCGCACACAGAAGCTCGAGGCTCGCCGGATCGAGCACGCTGCGCGCAGCGATCAACTCGTCGTCGCGCAGGTCGCGCTGGGCCGCCAGGGTGGCGAATCCGCGCGCGACCCGCACCGGCCATGCCGCGCGAAGGGCGATTCCGTTGGGCGTCGGCAACGCGGCCTTCGTCGCCAATTCGGCGCCGTTGGGCAGCACGCCGAGGTCTTCGAGCGGCGTCACCGTCGGTGGCTCCCAGTTCCCATCCCCATCCAGGGCAGGATCTCGAAGACTACTTCGCAACATCGGATCGATCGCGAGCGCGATCTCTCGTCGGCGCCGCTGCTCGTCCTTGTCACCGCGCAGACTCGCCGCCGCCCACGCGATCGCGAGCCCAGGATCCAACTCCACGGTGCGCAGGGCCGTGGCGCTGGCCGCGGCGAGACCAACCGCAGCAATCGCGCGTTCCTGCATCTGCCCGCGTGCTCGCAGGCCCTCCTGATAAAGCAGCACGCTCGCCGGCGCGCGCGCGTGCACCGCCGCGCTGAGGCCGGCCGCGCGCCCACTTGCATCGGGTTCCGCCGACCACCGGGCCAGATCCGTCTCGATCAGGCTCTCGAGGCGAGCCGTACGCAGTTCGCCCCAGTTCCGATCGGTTCCCCCCGGCCAGGCCGAAGCAGGCGCGGCCCGCCGGGCCAGTGCGATGAGTACCTTGAGATTGTCGGCGAAGAATCCGAGGCGCTCCCGCCCGCTCCAGTAACCGATCCGCTCGAGGAAAGGGCGATCGTCGAAGAGCCGCGGCGACTCTTCGATCGCCCCCGGCGTCAGTTCGCCGACGAACGCTGCGGCGAGATCGACGGGCGTCGCACAGCCGGCCTCGTGCAGCGTCGTGCGCGCGCCGTCGCCGGCCGTTGCGAGGCGCGCCGCCAAGTCGTCGAGTTGGGGCAGGTGCGGCCGCTCGGACCCGACCAAGAGAGTGGACTGGTCGAACAACCACACGGAGGTGAAGTCGAAAGAGTCACCGAAGGTCAGGAGCAGCGTTCGAAAGATGTCCTGCGGCATCGAGTGAGTCGGAACCCACTGGATGCACAATCCATCGTCGCGCAGCGCACGCGACACCGCCGCGTAGAACTCGCGGCTGTAGAGCGACGCGGTGCCCGGCGCGTACGGCAACAGCGGCTCCATCGTCACCAAGTCCAGCGACTCCTCCTGACGCGTCGCGATGTAGCGACGCCCATCCTCCACATGCACTTTCACGCGCGGGTCCTCGTGAAAGGTCGCGCGGGTGGTCCCGGCGATGGGGCCGTCGGCCGCGAAGCGATCGGCCAGCGAGAGCACCGCGGGTGAGATCTCCACCACGTCGATCACGCGCGGCGAATCCCACGCGCAGACGGCATCGGCGGTGGTTCCGGTGCCAAGCGCGATGACGGCCACGTCGTCGAATCGATCGCGCAGCAGGAACGGCAGGTGCCCGAGCACCTTCATGTAACTCGTCCCCGGACCGATCCATGCGGCGCGGAACTCGTCCGTGAACAGCACCATCGCGTGTTGGCTGCGGTCGTACACCACCGAAGCAGTGGTGACGTGATCGGTCGCGTGCGCCAGGGGTCGCATGCGATCGGCGTGGAAATACCGCGAACCGACGACGGGCGGCTGCGGCTCCATCGGCGTGCCGATGCCTCCCGCACCGCCGAAGCCGAGCGCGAGAACGACGACTGCGGCCGCACCACGCAAGAGCGTGACTCCGGGTACCAGCACGATCGTTCCCAGTGCCGCGAGCATCGGCAGCACGACGAAGAAGGCGGTCGAGAACGTGCCCGCGACCGACCAGCAGAGCGCGACGGCCGCCAGCGATCCGATCCCAGACGCCAGGTAGAGCCTCGCCGCTCGCCGCGTGCGTTCGCCGTCGTCGGCATCCGAGTCGATCGGACTGGCGACCAAGAGGGGCACGACCGCTCCTGCGAGCAGGCCGACCGGCAGTGCCGCCACACCGGCAGCGACCAGGATCCGCAGGTGGTAGCCGAAGTCGTCGTGAACTTCCCACCGTGCAATGGCGAGGGCGGTGTGCTCGTGGATGCCGGTCACCGCAGAGACGGCACCGAGCACGAGACCCCAAGCGGCGGCAGTCATCGTCCGCATCCGGCTCGGCAACAACCCCACCACCAAGGCAGCCAGGCTGGTCGTCAACAACACCGCGACCAACACACCACTCAAGGTGGGCTGGAAGCCCTCGAGGAAGAAGGGCAACCGCCGCGTCAGCAAGATCTCGTGACCGAGTATCAGAAACCCGCTGGCGAACGCCAAGCGATCGCCGCGCAGCGTCTGCACCGGATCCGGGGGCACCAAGGGATCGGGCTCCAGCAGCCGCCGGTCGCCGGCTCGGACAGCGGCCAGCACCCCGCTTGCGACGAGATACGCTGCCGCCGCGAGGCGCAGCGACGCCGTGAGCCCGTGTTCCGGGACGAGCAAGTTCCCGGCGAGGAACGCCCCGACCACGGCACCGAGGAGGTTCGCCGTGAGTACGAACGCACTGGCTCGATCCGATCGCAGCGCGACGAACAGGTGCGGAAACGCGAAGCCCATCCCCGCGCTCGGCACCCCGACCAAGACGAGCACCCAGAGCGCGCCGAGCAAGCTCGGCAATCCCAGCATCGCCGCGGAAGCTCCCTCCGCGAGGAAAATGCTCGCCCCGACGAATGCGTAGCCAGCAGCCCCGGTGACGGTTCGAGCTCGAACTCGCCCGGTGACCTGCGCCCAGAAGGAACCCACCCCGAGACCCGCGAGGAACACACCGAGGACCAGCGCCGTCGCCACCGCCGAACTGCCCAGGACGAGTGCGAACCGGCGAAGGATGGCCACCTGGAACAGCAAGCCGCCAAAGCCGGCCGCGAGCGCCGCCACGATTCGGAGGGCGACCTTCATCCGCGCGGCCCTGGTCGTTCACCGATCGAGCGGCCATCTTGGCGCGACGACCAGCGAGCGACTCCCGAGTTCACTCCCGCTCCGATTCGCGCACGACTCGCAGGACCTCCGCGGGGTCTTGCGCATCGACGATCGCCTCGCGCACCTCACGCCGCGCGAGCAGTTTGGCGATCTTGGCGAGCGTGTGGATGTGCAGGAGTTTCTTGGCCCGCGGAATGATGAGGCAGAAGATCAGGCGCGCCGGGCGCCCATCGAGAGACTCGAATGGGACACCTTCGGGCGCGATCCCCAACACGGCGACCACTTCTTCGACGCCGTCGACCGCAGCATGCGGGATGGCCACGCCGTGTTCCATCCCGGTGGTCATGCTGCGCTCTCGAGCGTGCAGCGCAGCGAGGATGGTCGGAAAGAGCGGCGCGGGCACGGCACGACACTCGGCGGCTCGCTCAGCGAGCGCGCGGATCGCGGACCACTTGTCCGTGACGCCCTGCTCGACGCCGAGCGGACGCACGATCAAGTCTTCGCTCAACAACTGCGAGAGCTTCATCGAGGCGACGAAGCGGCAATGGACGGGTCTTCACCAGCCGACGCAAGAGGCGACTTCTGCGAAAAGCGTCCTTCCCCGCCAGCGAGCAGCGCAATAAAACCCCCGCCCGCGACGTCGCAGCGCCCATGCCGGTCGCCCGCCTCCGCGGGTCGCCCGGAAACGCCGGCTGGTCGCCGGCCCCATCAAGCCATGTCTGGTTCCGAGGACGTGATCGACCTTCCCTTCTCCGCCGTTTCCGCCGATCCCTCGGCGCCCTCGCAGCGCCCCGTACCAAGGCTGCTCGCGCGATTCGTCCGGCGAGCCGTGCCCTGTGGGCTGGCCTTGCTCGTGGCCGTCGCCGGCGCGACCGCGACCGCGCAGGATCAACAACCCGGCGGCGTGACCCTGGAAGTCGCCGACGACGGGATGGTGACCCTGGCGGTGAACGAGAACACCGGCGTCCCGATCAAGGACTTCATCAAGCTGACGATGAAGGTGACCGGCAGGACCTTCGTCATCAATGACGCCGAGTTCCAGACCCCCGGTCAGAACATCAACTTCGTCGGCCCCTATCGGCTCCGTCGCGACGACTTCTACAACTTCTTCCAGACGATGCTGTTCATCCGCGGCTTCGCCTGTGTGCCGCGGCGAACGGGCGAGAACGAGATCGTCGAGATCGTCTCCTTGGCAGGAACGCGTCGCAACGAGATCGCTGCCTCGGCGCGCTACGTGCCCTTCGAGGAGTTGGAGCAATACGCATCGCAGTCCGGCGTGCAGATCCTGACCACGGTACCGCTGCGCTACCTGAATCCGACGAACGCGGTCACTCAGACCCGCCCCTTCTTCAACTCGACGCCGGGTGGCGCGGGACCGCTCGTGGTCGGTGCGCTTGGCGACAATCGCTCGATGCTGCTGCAGGGTTTCGGCCCGCAGGTTTGGGCGGCCTACCAGGTGCTGAAGCTGTCGGACGTCGCGCCGATGACCCCCGATGAGGAGACCCGCGTGGTTCGCCTCAACTACGCGACCGCGGAAGAGCTCGAACTGCTGCTCAAGCAAGTCCTGGACGAGCGCGCTCGCCGCCTCCAGCAAGCGCAGGTCGCCGGCGGCACGCCGGTGCAGGCCGGCATGACCGACCAGGTGCAGGTCCTCGCCCTGGCTTCACTGAATGCCCTCCTCGTCAGCGGGGCTCCCAACCGGATCAACGAGGCTCTCGATCTCATTGCCCGGCTCGACGTGCCGATCAGTGAATCGGGCGGCGACATCCACGTCGTCCAGCTCCTCAACGTCCTTGCCGACGACCTGGCGAATACGCTGCGGACCTTCCTTCGCGAAGATCAAGTCGCCGAACAGCAGGCGCAAGCCGGACAACAGACGCAAGCGCGGCGCCCGCGCCAGACCGTCATCACCTCGCACCCGGAGAGCAACAGCCTGCTGATCTCCGCTTCGCAGAGCAAGTTCAGCCAAATCAGTCGGATGGTCGAGGGCCTCGACAAGCGGCAACCGCAGGTGCTCATCGAGGCGGCGCTCGTCGAACTGAGTACCAACGACTTGGATCGGCTCGGCTTCGAACTCGGGTTGGTGGACGTCTCCGGCGACAACTTCACGCGGCCTTTCGGCTTCACGAGCTTCGGCCTCACGACCTTTCAGGACAACAACGGCGACAACATCCCGGACATTCGGCTCCCGGACTTCGACAACCCGCTGCAAGGCCTGACCGGCGGCATCATCCGCAGCAACGACTTCGAGATCCCCCTCGTCGTCAACGCGCTGGCGAACAAGGATCGCAGCAACATCCTGAGCACGCCCAGCATCGTCGTGAACAACAACGAGAACGCGTTGGTCAAGAGCGAGGAGAATCGCCCGACGATCCAGAACGTGCAAGGCAACGCCACAACCTCGACCGGTGTGGGCGAACCACGAACGGCCGGTATCGAGCTGAACATCTCGCCGTCGATCAGCACCAACGACTACCTCCGACTCAACATCGATCTCACGGTGTCGCGCTTCGTCGGCCAGGCCGACCCGACGACCGGCGGCATCACGATCAGCCGCCAGGTGCAAACCCAGGTGACCTTGCCCAGCGGCAGCACGGTGGTCGTCGGCGGCATCATCGAGGATCAAGAGACCGAGGCCGAGTCGGGCATCCCCTTCCTCAAGGACATCCCCATCCTCGGTGCTCTCTTCCGCAACAAGACCACCGAGACGCGGAAAACCAACCTCTACTTCTTCGTGACGCCGACCATCCTCGACGAGCAGGACTTCAGCGATCTGCGCGAAGTGAGTCAGCGCAAGAAGCTGGAAGCCTCGGAGTACATCGGCGACCGCCGCCTGCGCATCGTCGACAACAAGTGGCTCGGCGGCACGCGGGCGACGCTCGACGATCGCAATGCGACCCTCGACGACTTCGACCGCGGCGGCAGCTTCGATCTCCCCTACCGCACGCGCGGCGAGACGCCGGCTCCCGACGTCAAGTCGCTGCTGCCGAACGGTCCATTGCCGGAAGCCACCGAGCCGACCCAGCCCGTCACCGATCGCTGAGCCACGCATGATCCAGGACCGCATTCGCCGCCGCCTCCTCGAGAGTGCCGGGCTCCGCGACGAACAGATTCGTGAAGCCCTCGACATCGAGCGGGAGACCGGTCAAACCTTGGACCAGATCCTGATCTCGCGGAACATCCTCCCCGAGAATCGCTGCCTCGAGTTCTTCGCCGAGTTCCTCGGGCTCGAACTGCGGCAGAGCCTCGAGGGCGTGGCCGTGCCGAACGCGTTCATCCAGAACGTGCCGGTCCAGTTCGCCCGCACGCACGCAATCGTGGCGATCGGCACCGATGGGCGCGTCACGAAGGTCGCGACCGCTCGTCCACTCGACCAGAAGCCGATGGACGACCTCGCCACCATGATGGGCACCGAGACCGAGGCGGTGCTGGTCGCGCGCTCGGAGATCGCGAATCTGATCAATCGCGCCTACCGTCACAAGGCGGACGGCGTCGACGAAGCGCTCGACGACATCGAGGACCAGGACATCGTCGGTCTGGCAGCGAAGATCGAGGAATCGGAGGACCTCCTCGACGTCGCCAACAAGGCGCCGATCATCAAGCTGGTCAACATGCTGTTGTTCCAGGCGCTGAAGCTGCGAGCCTCGGACATCCATCTCCAGCCCTACGCCGACCGCCTCCAGGTCCGCATGCGCATCGACGGTGTGCTCTACGACACCGAATCGATCCCGAAGAAGGCGCAGGAGGCGATCGTCTCCCGCGTGAAGGTCATGGGGAAGATGGACATCGCGGAGCGCCGTTTGCCGCAGGACGGTCGCGCATCGATCCGGATCGGCGACGGCGACGTCGACGTCCGCATCTCCACGGTTCCGGTGCAATCCGGCGAGCGCATCGTCTTCCGAATCCTCGACAAGACGACCAAGGTCTACTCCCTCGATCAGATCGGTCTCGACGATCACAACCTCAAGACGATCCAGCGTTACCTGCACTACTCGCACGGGATCATCTTCGTCACCGGGCCGACCGGCTCCGGCAAGACGACGACGCTCTACGCCGGACTGAGCGAGATCAACTCCAGCCGCCTGAACATCCTGACCATCGAGGACCCCGTCGAGTACAACCTCGACGGCATCAGTCAGGTGCAGGTCAATGCCAAGAAGGGTCTGACCTTCGCCGCCGGCTTGCGTTCCTTCCTGCGTCAGGATCCGGACGTCATGATGGTCGGCGAAGTGCGCGACACGGAGACCGCCGACATCGCGATCCGCGCCGCGTTGACCGGCCACTTGGTGTTCTCCACGGTGCACACCAACGACTCGGCTTCGACGGTCACGCGCATGCTCGACATCGGTATCGAGCCGTACCTGGTCTCCTCGTCGCTGTTGCTGGTGATCGCACAACGACTCGTCCGCACCGTGTGTCCGCATTGTCGCGAGTTCACGCGCCAGCCGGACGAGCGGATGCGGTTCCAGCTCGAGGAACTACGCCTGGACATCGACCAGTTCCCCGACGGCGTGGCCTTCGGCCGCGGCTGCGACGAGTGCTTCCACAGCGGCTTCTCCGGCCGCACCGCGATCTACGAGGTCATGCCGATCGATGCGGCGATCCAAGAACAGATCGTCAACAAAGCGACGGCGAGCGAGATCAAGCGCGGCGCACTCGAACGAGGCCTTCGCACGCTTCGCATGGACGGCGTGGCGAAGGTGCTCACCGGCATCACCTCGCCCGAAGAAGTCCTGCGCGTCACGCAACTCGACGTGAGCTGATCGTGGGCCACCGCCAAGAGTCGAGCGAACCCTAGAGGACCCCTTTGCCGATCTTCGAATACAAGGCCGTCGACGGCGAGAACAAGCAGAAGCGCGGGATCGTCGACGCGGACTCGCCGCGCGAGGCGCGGATCAAGCTGCGTCAGGAGCGGCTGTTCGTCACCGACCTGCATGAGCGCGCGACCCGACAGCGCCGTTTCCAGATCCGCGGTATCACCGGGGTCGATGCGCCCAACAAGCAACGCAACGATCAGGTTGCCGCGGTCACCCGGCAGATGGCGTCGCTCTTGCGCTCGGGGATCCCGCTGGCGGAGGCGCTGCGGATGGTCATCGAGCAGTCGCCGGACCGCCGCATCGAGGCCACGTTTCGTGACATCCGTGAGAAGGTGACCCAAGGTGTGCCCTTCGGCGATGCCGTGGGCCTGCACCCGGGCTACTTCACCGAGCTCTACGCCAACATGGTCCGCGCCGGCGAGTCTTCGGGCGCACTCGACCAGGTGATGGTCCGACTCGCGCAGTTCTTGCAGGTGCAGGCTCGACTGAAGAATCGGGTCGGCGCCGCGATGATCTATCCGATGATCATGATCCTCGTCGGAGTCGTGGTCGTCGCGATCTTGATGACGGCGGTGGTGCCGAAAGTCACGCAGTTGCTGCAGCAGAAGAACGAGAAGCTCCCGCTCCCCACGGAGATCCTGATCACCTGCAGCAAGTTCCTGCAGAACAACTGGTTCCTCGTGTTGGTCGGCGCCTTGCTCGCCACCATCCTGTTCCAGCTCTTCGTGAACTCGGACAAGGGCCGTCTGGCATGGGACAAGTTCAAGCTGTCGCTGCCGGTGTTCGGCGATCTCTTGCGAAAGCAATCGGTCGCGCGCTTCTCCACCACCTTCGCGACCCTGCTGCGTTCCGGCGTTCCGGCGTTGCAGGCGATCGACGTGACCAAGCGAGTTCTGGACAACAAGGTTCTCCAGAACGCGCTGACCTCGGTCCACGACCATGTCCTCGAAGGCACCGACATCTCCACGCCGATGAAGATGACCAACGCCTTCCCACCGATGGTCACCTACATGGTGGGCGTCGGCGAGCAGGCCGGGAACCTCGAGGAGATGCTGGAGCGAGTGGCCGAGAGCTACGACGAAGAAGTCGAGATCGCCACCCAGAAGCTGACCTCGGTGATCGAGCCGCTGATCATCGTCTTCCTCGCGGTCATCGTCGCCGGCATCGTCATCGCCATCGTGCTGCCGCTGCTCCAGTTGCAGAAGGTCCGATGAGGCGGGCGCTGCCGGCGCCGGATGGGTCGGCGGTCGTGCGCGAGCCCGGACTATTCGTGAACGTCGTCGCGAGATCGCGGCAGGTCGATGACCGCCAAGGAGCTGCGTCGGTCGACGACCGAAGCGTAGCCGTAGCTACGCCGCCAGGGAGGAGCCGACGTAGCGACGACGCCGGGCGCGACTTGCTGCGGTCGCAGCAGGTGGTCTCGGGTAGTCCGGGCTAGGGGAAGATCGGCCGGCCCGCAGCGTCCAAGATAGGTCGGATGGCCGCCGGCGCGGTTCCCCGGCTACACTGACCGAGCGTTTCCTCGCGTTCCCATGAATCCCACGCATCCGCATTCCCGCCATCGATCCGCCGGCTTCACCCTGGTGGAGATCATGGTGGTAATCGTCATCCTCGGCCTGCTGGCCGGCATCGTCGTCCCCAACCTCATCAGCCAGACCGAAGAAGCCCGCGTCGAGACGACGCGCACCAACCTTCGTGCCGCGAACGACACGGTGAAGATGTTCGTGGTCAAGCGAAGCAAGATTCCGGAGTGGGAAGATCTGACCAGCCCGGGAGAGAACGGCCAGGCGCCGCTCCTCGAAGGTGGCACCCCGAAGGACGCTTGGAACAACGAACTCATCATCCGCGCCCTCGAGGGCCGCTTGCGCTTCGAACTGATCTCCAAGGGCCCGGATGGAATCGAGGACACCGACGACGACATCGTCTTCCCCGAGCGACAGAATCAGTGAGTGAAGGATGAGACCGGGCCCGTATCGAACGACTGCTCGCGACGAGGGATTCACCCTCATCGAGCTGATGGTCGTGATCGCGATCCTCGCGATCCTACTGCGCTCGGTCTTCACCAACCTCGGAGCGATCGTGCCCTCTTCGACTCTGGACGCGGAGTCGCAGCGCCTGATGGCGGTGGTCGACTATCTGCGTTCCGAGGCGGAGCTCCAAGGCAAGGTCTACAAGCTCGAGCTGGACCTCGACCAGAACCGCTATCGCGAGGTCTGGCCGCCGGAACTGAAGATCGCGACCGACCAGGATCAGAAGGAACTGGCCGAGCAACGGCAGGCCTGGATCGGTCTCGACGACCGCATCAAGCTTGGCGGCTTCGCCATCGTCGGCGATCAGACCCTGCGCAAGGGGCGGGTCACGATCGTGTTCGATCGCAACGGGAACACCGCCGATCAGGTGATGTTCCTCCGCATGAAGTCGGAATCGCTGGAGAACATGGTCTGGTCGATCCAGATCCGCGGACTCGAACGCGGCTGTTCTCTGGTCCGCGACGAGACCAATCGCGAGAGCTACCTCCAGCGAATCGAAGAGGCGCACTTCTGATGGTGACGTCCTCGCCGAGTCCGCGCGCGGAAACCGGTTTCACTCTGCTCGAAGCGCTCATCGCCGTCGCCCTGCTCGCGATGGTGATCCTGCCCTTCTTGGGCATGCGAACGCGCTCTCTGGAGGACTCCGCCGAGGCTCGCCAGTGGCGCACCGCGCGTGAGATCGCGCAGCGCTTCCTGAGCGAACTTCAGGCCGGAGCTCGTGAGACACCGCCGACCAATCGCCTGTGGGTCGATCTCGAGGAACACCCCGGGTTCCGTTTCCAGATCCTGATCGGTGAGGCGGCCATCGCCGATGCCGAGACCCAGATGATGGGAACCGACACGGCGGACGGCCCCGGCGGCTCCGACCGACTCGCCTGGCAGCGCGAACGGGAGAGTCTCCGCGAAGCCAATGCGCGCGGAATGTCGATGATCGAATACGAAGACCAACTCCGCGAGCAGGAGCTCGCCGACAAGGTGCCTTCCGAAGATGAGTTCGAGGACGTGGCGATCCTCGTCACCTTTCCCAACATCCGCCCTAGCGAGGACGAGAACGACGCCACACGGTCCTTCATGTTGCGGGCGAGTATCAGCACCATGGCCATCCAAGGCCTGACCCCCGAGCAGTCCGAGCAGATCGCGGAAGCGCGCGGCGAGGGCTCTGCGAGTAGCGGCGCGAGCAGTGGCGGCGCAGGCAGTGGCGGCGGCGAAGGAACAGTGGGCAAATGACGAGACGAACCACGACGACGCGTAGAAGCGACCAGGACGGATTCACTCTGGTGGAACTGATGGTCGCGATTCTGATCTCCTCCATGGTGATGGTTGCCGTGAGCGCGAGCTTCGTCGGGACGCTGAACGCGCACTACGAGATCGACACGGCAAACGGAGCGATGGCGACCGGCCAGCGTGTGCTCGACACGATCGAACGCGATCTGCGTGGTCTGTGGCACTACAACGTGAAGCGGAACAAGGTGCTGTTCGGCCGCAATCGCGACATCGGAGGGTTCGACGCCGACTGGATCGACTTCGTCACGACAACCGACACGATCCGCGGCGTTCCCGACGTCGAGAACCGCATCACGCCGACGGGGATCTCCGAAGTCGGCTATTGGTTGCGCGACAATCGCGAAACGCCGGGCCTGCTCGAGCTCGCACGTCGCGAGGATGCGCTGATCGACGACGACATCACTCGCGGCGGTGAGTTTCAGGTGCTCTGCGATCGCGTGAAGAGCCTGAATATCACCTACTACCAGACACTCGGCTTCGATGCGGAGCCGGTCGACGAATGGGATTCCTCCCGCGAAGGGCTCCTTCCACGCCGCATCAAGATCGAGCTGAAGGTTCACCGTCGCATGGGCAATCGCAACCAGGTGTCCGGACTGGAGATCGGTGACGACGGTCGAGTGCTCGAGACCTACGTGCGGCACATCGTCTTCGAGAAGCGATACGACAACATCCTCCAAGCCGGAGTCGCGATGGTCCCGGTTGCGCCGGTTTCGCCTGCCGACCAGCCGACTTCCAGCGCTGCGGGTTCGGGCGGTGAGGGCGGCGGCGGTGCGCTCGGCGGCGGCGGCGGCGGAGCCCGAGGACCCGGCAGTGGATTGCCGGGACTCGGCGAGATCGGGGTCGGCGTCAACCCCGGCGGGCCGCCGGGACAGGGTCGCGGCGGCAATCGTCCAACGGGCCCAGGCCGCGGTGGTCTCCCACCAGGCGGCAACCCCGGCCTCAATCTCGGGGACCTGCTGCGCGGCGGCGGCTCCGGTTTGCCGGGCGGCCTGTTCGGCGGCGGTCAGGGCGGCGGGAGCGGTAATCCGTTCGGCGGCGCGCGCCGCTGAGCGTCGCCCAATCCGGACCATCCGCTCACAGGCGGTCGCGTCCGCCGAGGTAGGGTCGCAGGGCCGCTGGCACGCGAACCTGTCCGTCCGCGGTCTGGTGGACTTCGAGCAGCGGGATCAGGATCCGGGGACTCGCCAAGACCGTGTTGTTGAGCGTGTGGCAGTAGGCCACCTTCTTCGTGCCCGCATCGCGGTAGCGCATCATCAGGCGCCGTGCTTGGTAGTCGTAGAAGCGCGACGCGGAGTGCGTCTCCCCGTATTGGTTTCGTGACGGCATCCAGCACTCGATGTCGTACTTGAAGGCCTGGGGGACGCCGAGGTCGCCGCCGCAGACGGCGACGACCCGATAAGGCAATTCCAGCGCAGCGAGAACCGCCTCCGAGTTCGCCACGATCTCCTCGTGATGCTGTCGACTTCGAGACTCGTCGGCGATGTCGATCACGACCTGCTCCACCTTCTGGAACTGGTGGACTCGATACAGCCCCTTCGTGTCCTTGCCGTAGGTGCCGGCTTCCCGGCGGAAGCATGCCGAACGCGCGACGTAGCGCTTGGGCAGATCGCTTGCATCGAGGATCTCGTCGGCGTGGATCGAAGTCACCGGCACCTCGGCAGTGCCGATCAGATTCAGGCCGTCCTCGAGCACTCGATACGTCTGTTCCTCGCCGCCCGGGAAGAAGCCGGTGCCGGTCATCACCTCATCGCGAACGAGGAGCGGAGGATCCACCGGCACGAAGCCACGCGCCACCATGTGATCCATCGACAGCCGCAGAACGGCATCGTGCAACAGAGCGAGATCGCCGAGCAGCATGTAGTTTCGGCTGCCGGCCATTCGCGCGGCACGCACGACGTCCAACCATCCCCTCGCGTTCGCCAAGTCATCGTGCGACTTCGGCTGGAAGTCGAAGCTCGGGATCGCCCCCACGCGGCGCACTTCGACGTTGCCCTGATCGTCGTCACCGACAGGGACTTCGTCGTCGGGGACGTTGGGCACCAGCAAGAGTTGCTGACGCAACGCTTCCTGCAGGCTCTTCTCCCGCACTTCCAACTCAGCGATCGTGGCCTTGAGTGATCGCTGCTCTTCGAGCCACACGGCGCGCTCGGCATCGTTGAGCTTCCCCGCCTGTTTGCCGCCGGCCTTCTGCTTGGCGCGCAACCCGTCGAGCTCGGGGATCAATGCCCGCAATTCGCCGTCGACACGCAACGCCGCGTCGACCGCGGCGGCGCGATCGGGAAAGCGCTTCTTCAGCGCGCCCTGGCGGACGCGCTCGGGATTCTCACGCAAAGTTCGGATGTCGAGCACGGGGCGTATCGAAGCACAAGCCGCGCCAGAATCCGATCACTTGAAGATCGGATCGATCTTGCCGAAGAACTTGTTCTTCCGATCGGCGAGCCCGACGAAGACCTCGCCGGCAACCGGCACCTCCAGGACCGTGGTGTCCCGGGCACCCTTGGGAATCGGAAAGAACCCGACGTGACTGGCCAGGGTGGATCCGAACTTGGTCGCCAACTGGTTCAGGATCTCGGTGTCGGGGATGGGAACGAACTCGCCCGAGTCCTTGGCACCCTTGCCGTCGGCGGTCCTGCCCACCAGTACGGTCGGCGTTACGACACACCCGTTCAGGCGGCCGTAAAGCTCCTTGGACTTGCCGAAGACCCGGAACTTGACCGAGTCGAGCGTCAGCTTGCCGTCGGCGACCTTCTTGTCGAAGTCGATGGTGAAGGGCGCGCCGAGCTCGAGAACCGCCGCACCGCCCTCGGCAACCGTGACGGGTTGGAAAGCACCCGGAAAGATGTCGGCGGACGTGACCTTGCCGCCGCCCTTCTGCTCGATGCGGCCGTAGGCCACCGAGTAGTCGCCGGCGGGAACTTCCATCGGCTTGCCGTCCGCGATCTGGAACCGCGCGGTCGCGAAGTCACCCTTGCCTTGGACGATGAGGACCGTGGGCTTGATGGACTTCGGTCCGGTCCACTTCAGCGCGATGGTCCCCGTCTTCAAGTACTCGGGGTTGGCGGGCCGCACACCGAGCTTGCGCCCACCGTCGTGGCCACGCAGGTGATACCAGGCCTCCCCGATCTTCACCCATTGACCGAAGGGCATCATCGGCCCCTTGCCGATCTGCATCGCATCGAAGGCGGGGATGGCGACTTCTTCGTCGGGTCCTGCCCCGATCCCGCGATCCTTCAGGCCGAACTCCATCGGATCACCTTCGAACAGCGTGCCGCTGCCGTTCTCGTCGAACAGGGTCACCGGGGTTCCGGCGACATCCGCAACCCAACTCGCAGCGCTCTTGTAGTAGAGGGTCGCACGTTGGATCCCGCCCTGTTCGTAGGGTTCGAGATTCTGGCCCAGCCCCTGATAGGGCTCGCTCGCTCCGCCGACGTAGAACCACATCGCGTAGGGGAACTGCCGATCCTTGTCCAACCAGAACAAGCTCGGCTTCTTGAGCTTGTTGCCGGCTTCGATTTCCAGGAACGGGTTCTTCTTGAGGTCGACCTCCGCGCCGTCGAGCGTGATGCCGAACTTGTTGCTCGCCGGCCGGACGAGGAACAGCTCGGTTGCACGGAACCAGGCCATCTTCTCGGGCCCGGAGTTGAGGATCGAAACGGCCAACCACTTCGGTGGGATGGAACCGCCGACGGGAGACATGTCCTCGTGGGGCTTCGTCGCCACCTCGAAGCGAAGGTCGACGATCTGCTCGAGCTTGTCGGCGTCGGGCATCAAGTACGCGTCTGCGCCCTTGACCGATACGTCGTAGCCGTCCTTCGAACGCTTGTCGGCCTGCTTCTTCTCTTCGACGAGCCGTTCTTCCTCGGCTTTGCGGAACTCGACGTTGCCGTAGAAGAAGTCGTCCTTCACGAAGTCGACGGCTCGCCGACGTTCCTCGAAGTTCACCAGCGCGACGATCGCTTCCTCACGGTCCCCGATCGTGCGGTCGGGAATCGCGGTGTAGATCCGTGCGACGACGCCCCATGCATCGGCAGCCTGGACGTCGTCACCCACACCCTGAAACTGCTCGGCGATCTTCCTGGTCGAATCGGCGAGGCTCTCCCACGGCTTGCGCTCCTTGACACCACTCTGCAGCCGCGCGAGTTCGCCGTAGACCTGATTCAGCGCGAGGCGCGCACGCTCGATGCCGCTGGCTGCCTTCGAATCGAGGAGTTGCAGCCAGTTCTCGAGGATCTCCAAGGTGCGCCCCTGGAAGACGCGGGTCCAGGACGCCTTGATCGCTTCGCGTTCTGCGCGCGTTCGCGGCTCGGCGGCGGGATCGGCGACCATGCCTTGCACGAGCGCGCGGAAGTGGCCGATCGTGTGGGTGCTGTTGGCCTTGATCAGACGATCGAGGCCCTTCTGGTCGTCGAGGCGGATCGCCGTCTGCAGGCTGGTCGCGAAGGCGTCGTAGGTGACGGCCTGCGCGACGGCGCGAGGCAGCACCGAGGCAACGAAGAAGAACGCGAGCGCCCACAGGGTCCGAAATGGCTTCATGTGCGATGGATCCACGGCGCGCGGAACGCGAGCCGGCCGCTCCAGAGTAGCGTCCGCACACGCGGATCGAACAGCGGCCCAGGCGCAGCATCGTCCTTCGCGGTTCGGTGAGCTCCCGACTCAGGGCCGATCGCGCATTTCCTTGCTGGTCCGCTCGAGGAAACGACGCTCCTCGCCACTGAGCGCGCTCATCCCTTCGCGTTGCACCTTGTCGAGGATCCGGTCGAGCCGCAACTGCTTGTCCACCGCTGTCGTTCGGTCGCGCTCCTGTCGACGCCGCGCCAGCCCCGGGAACCAGGCGCCGCGCCCGCTTCCCAGTGCCAGGTAGTAGCCCCGGAACCGCCGAAAGGCGATGAAGCCCGCGGCTGCACCGCCGATGTGGGCGGAATGCGCCACGCGCGAGGTGTCGAGCCCGTGGATCTGCATGGCGGCGTAGTAGAAGCCCAGAGCCACCAGGATCCCCACCAGGGCGCCGAGCTGGACGGGAACGACGAAGAACAGCATCACCGTCTGCCGCGGCGCCATGAGCGCGCCGTAGACCATGATCCCGTAGCAGGCGCCGCTGGCACCGATCAGGGTCGCGTCGGGATGACCGGTCAGCGCGAACAGCGCGAGCGCCACGACGACCCCGGCGAGTCCGCTCGTGAGGTAGAGATGCACGAGCCCACGGGAGCCGACCTCCGACTCGACCATCCGACCGAGGAAGAACAGCACCAGCATGTTGCCGAAGAGGTGCATCGGGTCGGTGAAGGCATGCGTGAACTGCGAGGTGACGATCCGCAAGCTCCCCAGTCCGAAACCCTCGACCAGACCGGGCAAACTGACCCCCAACCAGCCATCGAGACTTCGTCCGAAGAGGTGCGGGCCGATCACCACGGTCAGCGCGAAGACGCCGCAGTTGATCGCGATCAAGCTGGCGACCGCGGTGCCGCCCAGGGCGAGATGAAGTCGTCGGAACAAGGTCTGCATCGGCGGGCGCGGGCCGAGCCCGCTGCCGTTATGTTTCGGCACGAACCCCGGCAGGAATACCGTGACTGCAAAGATTCTCGACGGCCGTCTCGTGGCGGACAAGATGCGAGCCGACTTGCGCGCCGCGCGCGAGCAGCTCGGGCCGCGACCCGTTCGCCTGGTCTCCCTCCAGATCGGCGCGCACGAGGCCACCGCGGTCTACCTCCGAGGGCAACGTCGGGCAGCGCTGGACGTCGGCATCGACCTCATCGAGGAACGCCTGCCCGCGGACACGCCGCTCGCCACCGTGCTCGGCCGGATCGCGCAACTCGACGACGACCCACTGGTTGCCGGCATCCTCCTGCAACGACCCTTGCCGGATCACATCCCGCCGCGAGAGGTGCAAGGCGCGATCAGTCGGAAGAAGGACGTCGAGGGGATGAACCCCGCGAACATGGGTGCGATCCTCTACCACGAACCACGCTTGGCGCCGTGCACCGCGAGTGCTGCCCTGGCACTGATCCGCCACAGCGGGATCGACCCCACCGGCAAAGAGGCGGTGGTCGTCGGGCATAGCGAGATCGTCGGCAAGCCGATCGCGATGTTCCTATTGCATCACCTCTCGACCGTGACCGTCTGCCACGTTGCCACCAAGTCGCTCGCGGAGCACACTCGGCGAGCCGACATCCTGGTGGTGGCCGTCGGTCGCCCCGGGCTCGTTCGCGGCGAAATGATCAAGCCGGGCGCGGTCGTGATCGATGTCGGGATCAACTCACTGCCGGACGGTCGCGTCGTCGGCGATGTCGACTTCGAGTCCGCGCGGGAGGTCGCCGGCGCGATCACGCCCGTGCCGGGAGGCGTGGGTCCGGTGACGGTCGCGATGCTGTTGCGCAACACGCTCCGCGCCGCCGGACTCGATGTGTGAACCGGCCCGCCGCGGAACTCTCAGTTCGATCGCGCCAGAACGTAGTCGGCCAACGCTTCGATGGACTCCTTCGCCGCGCTGCTCGGCAGCCCGGCGACCGAGTCCTTCGCTCGCGCGAGGCAATCGCGCGCAGCATCCATCGAGTAGGTGATCGCAGCGTCCAGAGGAAAGCGCTCGCGCAGTTCGGCGAGCAGCTCGAACTCCTCGCGAGGAGCCTCCGCGGTGCGAATCGTCTGGAGCCACCGTCGGAAGGAGCCGCCGCATTCCGCGTGCGAGGCAAGCCACAACAGCGGCAGCGTGAGCTTGCCTCTGGAGAGGTCGGTCCCTAGCGACTTACCGACGACGGACTCATCGCCTTCCAGATCCAGACAGTCGTCGACGATCTGAAACGCGGTGCCGAGTTCGAGACCGTAGCGCTCCAGCGCACCGACGAGTTCGCGGTCCGCGCCCGCGTAGTACGCGCCGAGCCGGCACGACGCGCCGTAGAGCGTCGCCGTCTTGTCTATGATGACTCGGAAGTAACGCGCCTCATCCCAACTCAAATCGAAGCGATGCAGGATCTGGGTGATCTCGCCCTGGCAGATCCGGCGGGTCGTCTCGGAGAGCACGCGACTGCACTCCGGATCGTCGAGGCTCACCGCGAGATGGAAGGCTCTGGCGTAGATGTAGTCGCCGAGCAACACGGGAATCTCGGTGCCGAAGCGGGCGTTCACCGTGGGTTGCTGCCGGCGCAGACTGGCGCCGTCGAGCACGTCGTCGTGGACCAAGGTCGCGGTGTGCAACATCTCCACCACCTTCGCGACTTGGATGTGATCCTCGCGCACGCCGCCGCAGGCGGCCGCCGAGAGGAGCACCAGTGCGGGCCGCAGTTGCTTCCCTCGGAAACTCGCGGCCAGTTCGACCAAAGGTGCCAAGTCGGCCTCCTCCGGACGGAGATCCTCGAGCAGTTCCCGACTCACGCGCTCCAACTCACTGCGCACCGGCAGGAGCAGAGAACCGAGCTGCATTGAACCACTGCGAAGACTCACGCGTCGCCCTTCGACTTCTTGACTTCCGCGTCGTCGATCTGCTTGGCGTCGCCTTCACCGCGGAGCCCCTTCTTGAACTCCACGATGCCCGAACCGAGCGAGCGCGCCATTCCCGGGATGCGGTTCCCGAACAGAAGGAGCACGACCAGGAGGATCACCCAGATCTCCCAGCCGCCAGGAAGGAAGGCAAGTAGAGTCGAAATCATCGGAGGAAAGAGAGGTTACGCCGCTGTCGGTGCCGGGCCAAGGGGAGCCGAGCCTAGCCCGGATGATTCGTGAACGTCGGCTGCGCGCGCCGCAAGTCGCGCCCGGCGGCGTCACTACGTCGGCTCCGCCCTGGCAGCGTAGCTACAGCTACGCTTCGGTCGTCGACCGACGCAGCTTCCTGCCGGACATCGACCTGCGGCGACCTCGCGACGACGTTCACCAATCCTGCGGGCTGGTCCGGTCAGTCGGTGGTCGGCGCCCCGCCGCTCTGCTGGCGAGCCTGGGCAAGCCAACCACGCCAAGCCGCCGCGTCCTTCCCCAAGTCGGTTCCGGTCAGTCGGACCAAATGCCGGTGGGCGTTTTCCGCCACCTCGGTATCGGTGCCGCCCAACGCGGTGATCAGCATGGCCACAGCGTCCAGCCGCGCCGCCGACTCCGCCGTCTTGGGGTTCTGCTGCGAGTGGAAGCGTTTGAACTGCTCGAGCACCTGACGGAACAAGGACCCGAGGCGTCGCTGTTCGAGGATGGTGAGCGCCAGGTAGAGAAACCCGAAGCCGACCGCGAAGCGAAGCACGGCGGTCTGGCCGAGGTTTCGCTCGATCCAGTCGGCGCCGGGAAGCCAAGGCTCGATCCAGATCAGCAGAGCGAGCGCCACCAGGAACAACGGCGCACCCAGCTTGAGCCAGACGTCGAGCGGCACCCTCGGCGGCGTCGACGTCACTTGCCGAGCACCGCCTTCATGGTCGCGCCCATCACGCTCGGCGTGTCGACCACGGTGACACCGGCTCGCCGCAGGGCCGATTGCTTGTCGGCCGCGGTACCCTTGCCGCCGGAGATGATCGCACCGGCGTGCCCCATCCGCTTGCCGGGCGGAGCCGTCGCGCCGGCAATGAACGAGACCACCGGCTTCTTCATGGAGCCGGCGATGAACTCTGCCGCCTCTTCCTCCGCACTGCCGCCGATCTCGCCGATCATGATGACACCGTCGGTGTCCGGATCAGCTTCGAAGAGCGAGAGGACGTCGATGAAGTTGGTGCCGTTGATCGGGTCACCGCCGATCCCCACACAGGTCGACTGGCCGAGGCCAGCGCACGTGAGTTGCCACACGGCTTCGTAGGTGAGCGTCCCGCTACGCGAGACGACACCCACTCGACCGGGGCGATGGATGTAAGCCGGCATGATGCCGATCTTGCAGCCGGTACGCTCCGTGGCCGGGGTGATCACACCCGGGCAGTTCGGGCCGACCAAGCGCGAGTTGCTGCCGCGCATGATGTCTCGAACGGCAGCCATGTCGAGCACCGGAACGCCTTCGGTGATCGCGACGATCAGCTCGATGCCGGCGTCGACGGCTTCGCAGATGGAATCTGCAGTGAACGGTGCGGGAACGTAGATGACGGAAGCGGTGGCTCCGGTCGCCGCCTTGGCTTCGTGAACGGAATCGAAGACCGGGATCCCTTCGACGTTCTGGCCGGCCTTGCCCGGCGTGACACCGGCGACGACCTGCGTGCCGTACGCCTTCGCCTGGAGCGAATGGAAGGTCCCGTTCTTGCCGGTGATTCCCTGGGTGATGACCTTGGTATCGGCGTGGATGAGGATGCTCATGCGCGATGACCTCCGCTCTTCACGAGAGCCACGATCTTCTCGGCGGCTTCGTCGAGTGAAGTCGCGGTTTCCAACTTCACGTCGGACTCGGTCAAGAGACGTCGACCGATCTCGACGTTGGTTCCTTCGAGTCGCACCACCAGCGGAACATGCAGCTTCACCTCCTTCGCCGCGGCGATCACGCCCTCGGCGATGGTGTCGCACTTCATGATTCCGCCGAAGATATTGATGAGCACGCCCTTCACGTTCGGATCGGACAGAATGATCTTGAAGGCGTTCGTGACCTGCTCCTTGTTCGCGCCGCCGCCGACGTCGAGGAAGTTCGCCGGTGAACCGCCCTTCAACTGGATGACGTCCATGGTCGCCATCGCCAAGCCGGCACCGTTGACCATGCAGCCGATCTCACCGTCCAGCGCGATGTAGTTGAGACCGAACTTCGAGGCTTCGACCTCCTTCGGATCCTCTTCGCCCAGATCGCGATACTCGACGAGGTCGGGGTGGCGGTAGAGGGCGTTGCTGTCGAAGTTGATCTTCGCGTCGAGTGCGAGCACGTCGCCCTGCTTCGTGACGATCAACGGATTGATCTCGGCCAACGAGCAGTCGGTGGCGACGAACGCGCGCGCCAGCGACTCCATCAGCTTCATCCCGGCCTTCGCACGGTCGCCGGTCAGTCCCAACCCCTTGGCGAGGTTGCGCATCTGGTAGGGCATCAAGCCGCGCAGGGGGTGGATGCGCTCGCGCAGGATCGCCTCGGGGTGCGACTCGGCGAGCTCTTCGATGTCCATGCCGCCCTCGGCAGAAGCGATCATCACCGGTGCCAGGGTGGCGCGGTCGACGGCGATCGCGAGGTACATCTCCCGATCGATCTCGCTCCCGCGTTCGATGTAGACCTTCTTGACCTCGCGGCCGGCCGGGCCGGTCTGATGCGTCACCAGGGTTCGACCTAGCATCCATGCGGCGGCCTCTCGCGCCTCCGACTCGGACCGGACGAGCTTGACGCCACCCGCCTTGCCGCGCCCGCCGGCGTGGATCTGTGCCTTGACGACCGCGACTGCGGCGCCGAGCTCGCGATACGCCGCAGCCGCTTGCTCGGCGGTGTCGCAGGCGATACCCCGCGGCACAGGAACGCCGAAGCGACTGAGCACTTCTTTGGCTTGGTATTCGTGGATCTTCATCGCAACGAGAGGGAACTCGAGGGCCGAGCAAGGTAGCCGACCAGCACTCGGAAGCAATCGCACAGCATCCGGGCTAGCCTCTGCGGCATGGCCGGCGGCATCCTGGTTCATCAGCAGATCCAAGCCCTCGTCGATGCCGGTGTCCTGACCGGCAATCCCGGCATCGCGCGAGCGCAGGTCCAGCCGGCCAGCCTCGATCTGCGCCTTGCCACGGTCGGCTTCCGCGTCCGCAGCGGCTTCCTCCCCGAGCGGCAGAGCGTCGCCGAACTCCTCGAGGAGATGACGCTCTACCGTTTCGACCTCACCGACGGTGCCGTGCTCGAACGTGGGCACTGCTACATCCTGCCGCTGCAAGAGACGATCGCCCGCCCGATCGACGCCGTCATTCGGGCGAACCCCAAGTCATCCACCGGCCGCCTCGACATCTTCACCCGGCTTCTGGCCGATCACTCCGGCCGCTTCGAGTGGGCTCCGCGCGGCTATGTCGGACCGCTCTACCTGGAGGTGGTGCCGCGTTCCTTTCCCGTCCGCGTGCGAACCGGGCAGAGTCTGAATCAGGTCCGCTTCGTTCGGGGCGATTCCGCCTTGTCCGACGACGAGCTGCGCGAGGAGTACGCCCGCGAACCGCTGCTGTGGCGCGATGCAAAGACACCGGTGCCGATGGAAGAGGTGAGCTTCGACGACGGCTTGTGCATGCGACTGGCCCTCGCACCCGACCGAGACTTGATCGGTCCGGTCGGCTACGAGGCCCGCGGGCATACACCCGTCGTCGACCTCGACCGCGAGGATGCGCACGATCCCGACGAGTTCTTTCGCCCGATCCCACCGCCGCCGCGCCGACGCATGATCGTCCAGCCGGAGGCCTTCTACATCTTCGCGAGCAAGGAACGCGTTCGCGTGCCGCGTCACCTCGCGGCGGAGATGGCGGCCTACGACGTCGGCATGGGCGAACTCCGCACGAACTACGCCGGCTTCTTCGACAACGGCTTCGGTGGCGCCACCGGAACGCGTGCCGTGCTGGAGGTGCGACCTCACGACGTCCCATTCCTCGTGGAGGACGGCCAGGTGTTCTTCCGGCTTCGTTTCCATCGCAGCCTGGAGACGCCGAAGACGGCGTACGGTGAGGGTTCGCTACAGAGCCACTACCAGGGGCAGGCGTTGCGTTTGAGCAAACACTTCCGCCGCGCCGCCGGCGATCGCGCCCAGGACTCGTGAGCGAATTGCGGGCTGTTTCCGCGGGAGCAGCAGCGGCGTAGCCTTCCGCAATCCCATGACCCACGCGCACCGTCCCGCCGGCAAGAGTCGATCCACCGCCATTCTCATCACCGGAGCCGGCGGCGAAGTCGGTCACGGTCTGATTCGGACACTCCACGCGCGCGGTGCGCGCGACATCGTCGCAATCGACATCCGCGAACTCGAACCCGACATCCGCAGCTTGTGCGCGCAAACCTTCGTCGGCGACATCTGCGACGCGATGTTGCTCGGGCGACTGCTCGCGATGTACGAGGTCTATGAGATCTTCCATCTCGCGGCGCTGCTCTCGACGCGCTCGGAGTTCACACCCGAGACAGCGCACGAGGTCAACGTGGGCGGCACGATCAGCCTGTTGCGACTCGCCGCCGAACAGGCGCGCAGTCACGGCGGCAGCGTGCGTTTCATCTTCCCCAGTTCCATCGCCGCCTACGGGGTTCCCGATCTCCGAACCAAAGCAGCTGCGGGCGCCGTGCGCGAGGATCAGTTCCTCGAACCGACCACGATGTACGGCTGCAACAAGCTCTACTGCGAACACCTCGGTCGGTACTACTCGCGGCACTACCGCCAACTCGCGAAGGACCGCACACCCGATCTCATCGACTTCCGCTGCGTTCGTTTTCCCGGCCTCATCAGCGCCGACACCGTCCCTTCGGGCGGCACGAGCGACTACGGCCCCGAGATGATTCACGCGGCGGCGAAGGGCGAACCTTATTCCTGCTTCGTCCGTGAAGACGCCCGAATCCCCTTCCTCGCTATGCCGGATGCCATCGATGCACTGTTGACGCTCGCTGCGGCGGACGCCAAGTCGCTCACACGGCAGGTGTACAACCTTCGCAGCTTCTCGCCGTCGGCCGGCGAATTCGCCAAGCTCGTCCGTCGGCACTTCCCCGGAGCCGACATCCGCTTCGCGCCCGACATCGAACGGCAAGGGATCGTCGATTCCTGGCCTGAGGACGTCGATGACCGTGCCGCCCGCGCCGACTTCGGTTTCGAACCGAAGTTCGACTTCGACCGCGCGTTCTCGGAGTACTTGGTGCCGGCGATTCGCGCACGCTACGCCAAATGAGCGATCCTTCGCCATCGCTCGCCGACTTCCGTGCTGCGCGCGAAGGTCTGCGGGGACGCATCCGAGAAACCCCGGTGTGGCAACTGACGCGCGGGGCCGTCGTGGACGCGCTCGCCCCCAAGGGTGAAGTTTGGGTGAAGCTGGAACTGTGGCAGCACGCCGGAAGCTTCAAGGCCCGTGGTGCGCTGCTGGCGATCGAATCGCTCGATGCGGCGGCCCGGGCGCGCGGGGTGGTGGCGGTGAGTGCGGGGAACCACGCTCTTGCGGTCGGCTACGCCGCACGCGCGGCGGCGGTCTCCGCGAAGGTCGTCATGCCCAAGACGGCGGATCCGCGGCGAGTCGAGGGGTGTCGGGCACTGGGCGTGGATGTGGTGCTCGTCGAAGACGTTCACCTCGCCTTCACGAAGGCGCAAGCCATCGCCGCCGACGAAGGGCGCACCTTCGTACACCCGTTCGAGAGTCGTGCGGTGGTGTTGGGCACCGGAAGCATCGCGCTCGAACTCCACGAGCAGATCCCTTCGCTCGATGCGATCGTCATCCCGATCGGCGGCGGCGGGCTCGCGGCAGGGATCGCGGCCGCGTCGGCGCAAGTGCGCCCGGCGACCGCCTGCTTCGGCGTCGAGCCGACCGGCGCCGACTCGATGCACGCCAGTTTCGCGGCGGGATCGCCGCAGCGGATCGATGCGGTGCGAACGATCGCCGACAGCCTCGGCTCACCGCGCGCCGAACCGATGACCTTCGATCTCTGTCGACGCCATCTTCGCGATCTCGTGCGGATCGACGACGACCAACTCCGCGACGCAATGCGGATCCTTCATCGCGAACTCGCACTGGCCGTCGAACCCGCTTGCGCCGCGAGCACCGCCGCCGCACTGGGTCCGTTGCGCGAGACTCTCGAGGGCAAGCGCTGTGCGCTCATCCTGTGCGGTTCGAGTCTCGGCTTCGAGACGATCGCGCGGCACCTGCCCCACCCGTGATCAACGGACGTCGAGGCGATGTTCGCGCTGCACGATGCCGTCTTCGGCCTCGAGCACTGCGAACTCGATTCCATCGAACGTGACGACCGGGGGGCGCACCATTCGCCGCACCTCTTGCGCGAGCAGCAGGACGGCGATCGCTGCGAAGGCGACGCCGAGCCGCTTCCCGTGGATCCGATCGCGCAGAGCCAGCGCCGCGAGCAGCAAGATTCCCGGCTGGGCGATGGCGCCGAGTCGCGCATAGCCGAAGAACGCGACGGTCACCGCGGCGAGCGAGACGAACACCAGCCCCAGCAACTGTGCTTCCGCGCTTCGGCGATGCTGTACGTAACCGACGGCGGCGAGAAGCACCCACAACGCGGACCAGCAGATCGCGGGCCAGCCGTCAGGGGCGGCGAGATCGACGCTGCGACGAAGGCCGCTGGATCCCAACGGCAAGTTCGCCGAACCGAAGCCCCCGGTCGCGCCGCGTAGAGCGATCGCGAGCTTCGCGAACCCTCGCCCGAGCGCTCGCCCCGGTTCGCTCGCGATCTCCGCGAGACCGTCGCGATAGCCGTGCTCGAGGAGATAGAGATGAGGTGGGTAGGCGAGGGAAAGCTGGCCGTCCGTCGGCAGCGCGCGGAGCCAGTTCGGGCTGTATTGCTCGCGCCCCCCCAAGAGTTGCGGCTCGCGATCGAGGCGAGCTCGCGAGAAACCCGCCGATCCCTCACCAGCGTTCGCGAGCGCGAAGTTGAGCGGACCGTACAGCGCGACCGGGACGAAGCCGGGAAGCGGCTCCGGCCACCAACCGAAGGCCTCCGTCACAACGTCGAGATCCGGCCGATCCACCTTCGAATGGCCGCGGTGCTCCAACGTGACCTCGACGAACCGTTGGGTTGCGGCCCGCGCGAAGCCGGGCACGGTCGAGAGTTGCTCCACTGCCGCCGCCGTCCAGTCGAGACGCCGTGGCGGACAGGGTGGGTTCTCACTCCTTTGAAAGGACTGGATCCGACGAGCAGCCTCCAACTGCCAGGGCAGCAGAGTGATTACCGCGCCGAGCGCGAACCACCCGGCGAAGGGCAGCGCGACCCGCATCGAGCGGCGATGACGCCAAATGATCCATGCGCACACGAGCGCGGCGAGCAGCAAGTGTTCCGCGCGAACCAGGGCGGTGATCCCGGTGAGTACGCCGAGCGAGAGCGAGCGAGTCCAGGTGACCTTGGTGTGCAGCCCGCGAGCGAGCAACAGGCTCAACAGCGAGAGTGCGAGATACGGCGTTTCGGCGGTGAAAGTCGAGGACAGCACGATGAGGGGAAACGCCAACGCGACTCCGATTCCCGCGAACCACGCGACCGCCCGGCCCAACGGGAGCGCGAAGAGGAACGAGAGCGGCGCAACCGCAGCACCGATCGCCGCGAAGCCGAGACGGGCCGAGGCCAGTCCGCTGGCGGAGCCATCCCAGAAGCACGCGAGCAACCACGCCGTCCCCGGCGGACGAAGGGGTAAACCGAGGTCGACGACGTCGAACGCGTTCGCAAGCCGGGCTTGCGCATGTTCCAGGAAGACCCGCGCGTCACCGACCAACCACGGACTGTGAGAACCGGTTGCACCCGGTGAAGACCGGAGAAAGGCCAACCGCACGAGGAAGGCGAGCGACCAGAGCGCCGCAAGGGCGATCACCACGCGCCCGCGCGTCGTCTTCACCGAAGGTGGAGTCCCAGGCTGGAACTCATGCGCAGAGTCGGTCCGTTCGGATCGACGATCACGCCCTGGAAGTACAACTCCAGACCGCTGAGACTCGGTTCCAGAGGCACCACGAGCGGATAGTTGTCGCTGCCG
>JBFXDD010000001.1:63849-89323 GCA_050181465.1 Planctomycetota bacterium | reverse complement strand
GTCGCCCCGACCATGATCGCACCCGAGTCGCGGAACGACAGGTCGAAGCGGCGCGAGAAGCGCGGGTCGTCCAGATCGTTGTCGCCGTTCATCGCCGCTTCGAGCACCAGAAAGCCCATCGCGGTGGCGGTACGGATCGCATCGAAGTCCAACTGGAAGAACTCCATCGGGACGTAGTCTTCCGGCTTCGTGAGGCGCAGGTTGTAGCCGCCGATCATCGCCATCACGTCGCCGGCGCGGCCGTGCGCGATCGCCAGCGCGACCGCATTGCCGACACCTCCGGCGAGGCCCCACGACACGAGGTGCACAGTGGCGAGGTCGGCGACGCCGGTCATGCCGTACGAGTTGCGCGTCGCAGCGACGAGTCCGATGACCGCGGTTCCGTGGTTGGCGCCCGCGGAGTTCTGCGAGGTGACGGCGCCGACATACGAAGCATTCGTGATGCTCTGGAGATCCTCATGACCGACGAACCAGTCCTCCTCCAGATGGTAGAAGCGAACGTCTTCGCCGCGTGCGCCGAGTAGGGCATGTGTCGCATCGACACCGAAGCCCGTCGGAGCGATTCCGCGATAGGTCTGGAACGAGCTCAGATCCGGTGTCGGCGGCGGAATGTCCGCGACCGCATTCGACGCCGCGCCTGCAAGGTGCACGATCGGCTCCAGGTAGGCAGTCGCAACGAGAGGATCGACGGACAGTGCCGCGAGCAGCGCCTCCGCGTGCCCGGCGTCGCGCGCCCGCAGTCGAAACCACAGTCCGAGATGACCTGGTCGTGAGTCCCCCACCTCGATCTGGGCGATGCAGCGCGCGAACCATGCATCGAGCACGGCCAAGGGTTGTGTGATCACCCGCTCGACGGCGATCGCGCGATCGAACACCTTCGATCGCGCTTCCATCCGGACCTTGCCGTCGCTCAGCGTGTTCGCGTCTTCGACCAGCTTCACCAGGATCTGATCGGGATAGCGGTCGCCACCGACCGCGAAGGGATCCTGAGCGGACAGGCGCGGTGCGATCGCCGCCGCGAAGATGGCCAAGCCGAGAAGGAATTGATTCACGCGGCGCATTCTCTCACGCCTAGGACACGTGCGCTCGGATCTCGACCGTCTCGATCCCGAGCATGCCTCAAAAACCGATCGCTTCCTCGCCGGCGATCCGTGGCCTTTCCGCGCGAGCGTACGCCGGACCTTCCGTGATGTCGTCCACCTCGTCCAGCGCGACGGAGATCCTGGTCGAAACCCCGCGCTTCTGCATGGTGATGCCGTACAGGACGTCGCAGGCGGCCATCGTGCGCTTGTGGTGCGTGACGATGCAGAACTGGCTCGGGCCGACGAAGTCCCCCAACACGCGAAGGAAACGCTCCACGTTGGTCTCGTCGAGCGCGGCGTCGACTTCGTCGAGGATGCAGAAGGGCGACGGCTTCACCTTGAAGACGGCAAACAAGATCGCGAGAGCGGTCAGACTGCGCTCGCCGCCGGAGAGCAGAGCGATCGACTGGAGTTCCTTCCCGGGCGGCTTGGCGACGATCTCGATGCCACCCTCCAGCATGTCTTCGCCTTCGGTGAGGAACATGTCGGCGCGACCGCCCTGGAACAGCTTGCGGAAGATCTGACGGAAGTTCTCGCGGGCCGCTTCGAAGGTCCGTTCGAACAGCGTGCGGGACTCGGCCTCCATCCGTCGCAAGGCTTCCATCAGCGACTTTCGGGCCTCGGTGAGATCGACGTAGTCCTGCTCGAGGGTGCCGAGCTTCTGCTCCTCTTCCTCGAGTTCCTTGACCGCGTCGACGTTGACGGCGCCGAGTCGTTCGATCTGCCCGTCCAGCCCAGCGACTTCTCGGCGCGCGGCATCGACATCGAAGTCCGGCAGCAACCACAGGCGCTGCAACTCGAGCTCCGCGGCGACGAAGGCGAGCGGCACCGGCGGTCCGGCCAACCGCTCGACCAGATCGGGTCCTGCATGCGGACCGGGCAGGTCCACATCGAGCAGACCCATGCCGTGGATCGAGCCCTCGATTCGGCGCAGTTCGATGCCGGTGTCCGCGAGCAGGCGCTCCTCGAGGCGCGCGCGCCGGTGCTCGACTTCACCCAAGGAGGTGCGCGCGCGACCGATGTCTTCGCGGAGGTTCTCTCGACGCGCTTCGGTCGCGCGCACGAGATCCTGACCGCCGACGCGCTCCTCGCGCAGCTCCGTCAGCGAGTCGAGTGCCGTCAGCCGAACCTCTTCGCGCTCGGCCCAGTCGACCTCCACCGCGCCCGCGGTCTCGCGCAAGCTGGCGGCTTCGCCGCGCGCACGCTCGACGCCCTCGCGTGCGCGCTCTCGATTCTGCACGAGTTCCTCGATCGCGTCGGCGAGGTCGCGAAGACTGGCATCGAGCGCCGAAATCCGCTGCATCTCGCCGTCACGGGTCGACTTGGCACTCGCGCGCTCCACCTCGAGTTGGCGCTCGAGCGCCATGGCTTCCTCGGCGCGCGCGCGCGCTTCGCTCACCGCGCGACTGGCCTCGGCTTCGGCCGCGTTGGTGGAGTCCTCGCGACGACGCAGTAGCAGTTCACCGAGGTACGCATCCCCGAGCCGAGCGAGTCCGATCGTCCGCTGGCGCTCGAGGTCCGCACGCTCCTCGGCAAGGCCTTGGAGTTCCTCTTCGAGAACGACGAAGCGATCCGCCAACCGCAAGCGCTCGGCCTGTTTGGCGTCCGTGGCTTCGCGTGCCGAACGGCGCGCCAACTCGGCTTCTCGCACTCGAACCGCGAGTTCCTGGGCCCTGGTGACCGCCAGCTCGCGAGCACTCGCAATCTGGTTCAGTTCTTCGCTGACACCGGCAACCTCGACCTCCAACTGCCGAATCGAAGCCTTTCGAACAACCAGGCCGCCGCGCGCGCCTTCTTCCACGGCCCCGCCTTCCGTTCGCGGTCCGCACGACAGCCGACCATCACGGGTGACGAAGCAGAGATCGGTGCGCGAGATGTCGACGTCGGCGAAGTCGTCGACGAGGCAGACGCCGCGGAGCAACCACTGCACCATCGGCCAGGCTTCGGCCTTGCACCGCACTTTCGTGAACAACAGCTCCGCACGCTCCGGCAGGGCGAAAGCCGACGCGCGGACGAGCCGATCGCCGAACTCGCTCGCCACGAGCAGGGTGGCGCGACCCTTGCCTTCGCGTGCCAGCGTCTCGAGCATCGCTTCCGCGTCGGCGCGCGACTCGACCACGAGAGCCTGGGAGTTGGTTCCGAGCGCCGCCTCCAACGCGCGGCTGAACTCGAGGTCCATTTCGATGAAATCGAGCAACCGGCCACGCAACCCGGCCGGGCGATTCGCCAGCAGGTACTGGGCGCCGCCGTCGAACCCCTCGAGGTGCTCCTCCATTCCGACGAGCACTTCGAGGCGACTGCGCAGACCAGCCGCTCGTTCGCGCAGAACCGCCTCACGAGCCAGCAACTCGGCCGTCGAGCTGTCCGCCTTGCCGACCTCAGCAACCGCCTCGGCTTCCTGCTCGGCGAGCCAGCGCGCGCGCTGCTCGAGGTCCTCGATCTCGCGAACCGTCGTGTCGAGTTGTTGCGCGCGTTGGGCTACCTCGACTTCCAGGACTCTGGATCGCTCGGCGACGCGATCGAGCGCGCCGCGGAGGCCTCGCACGGTGGCGTGCGCGTCGTGCGCGCGATTCCGCAACGCGGTCTTCTGGTGCATCAACTCCAGAACCGCGTTGCGTTGACGCTCCCGCGCGGCCTCGAGCTCGCGCACCACGCGCTGCGATTCGTGCAGCGCCGCCTTCCGAGCCTCCGCCTCGCCGCCCAACTCCACGAGCCGGGCCTCGAGCTTCACGAGGTTCTCGCGCGCGAGCCCGAGCGCTTCGGAGCGTTGTTGCTGCTGTTGATCGAGGTTGGCGATGCGGGCCGCGGCGGTCTCCGCATCCTTTGCGAGTTCCCGTTCACGCTCCTCGACCGTGCGAAGCTTGTGCGCGGTCTGCTCGCGCTTGGACTGCGCCTCACGCACGCGTTCGGCAGCGCGGGCCAGCCCAGACTCCGCATCCCGGATGCGGGACTCCAACTCGCTGAGCCCATCTCGCGCGCTCTGGAGTTCTGCAACCGCGCTCTGGAACTGCTCCTCGAGGGCGAGCAGCCGCTGCTGAGCGGTATCCCGTTCGCTTCGCAGTTGCGCAGACTCCGCAACCGCCAGCGCGCTCTTGTGGTCGCGCAGCCGCGACCGCAATTCCTGCCAGCGCCGCGCCTTACCGGCCTGGATCTTGAGGCTGCGGATCCTCCGTTCGCGCTCCTCCAGTAGATCCTTCACTCGCGCGAGGTTCTGCTCGGTTCGCTCCAGTCGTCGCAGCGTCTCCTTCTTCTGCACCTTGAAGCGAGAGATACCCGCTGCCTCTTCGAAGATCGCGCGACGGCTCTCGGGGTCGGCCGACAACACGGCGTCGATGCGCCCCTGCTCCATGACCGAGTAGGCCCCAACGCCGAGCCCGGTGTCCATGAGTCGGTCGCGGACGTCCTTCAGTCGAACCGGCTCGCCGTCGAGCAGATAGTGCGATTCCTTGTCGCGAGTGAGGCGACGCCCCACCATGAGTTCGCGGGTGATCGACGTGCCGTCCGCCAAGGACTCCGTGTCTTCGAGCACGAGCGACACCTCGGCGTGCTGCATCGACTCGCGACCTTCGGCGCCCTTGAAGATCACATCGGTCATCTCGTCGCCGCGCAGGCTCTTCGCGCGCTGGTCGCCCAGCACCCATTTGAGCGCGTCGACGACGTTCGACTTGCCGCAACCGTTCGGTCCGACGATGCCGGTGAGCTGGGCATCGAAATCGAACGAGGTCTTGTCCGCGAACGATTTGAAGCCTTCGACGATGAGCCGCTTGAGTCGCATCGGTCAGTTCCGTTCGAAGAAGGTTGGGCGGGACACATCGCGTGTCGCAGCGCTCGCGAATCGAATCGAGTGGCTGTCTTCGCCACCGGGAGTGCTCGTCGACGCATCGCGCTCCTCACGGAGCTTGGCGAGCACTTGCTTGCGCGCCGATCGCTCGCGCGCCGCGACCACGTAACAAGTTGCCGCCGTGGTGAGACCGCTCGCGTACAGCACACGGGTCACGCTCGCGGCGACGGCGTCGGCAGTCAGCGCGATCGACTCCGCAGCACCTGATCCCGGGGCACTGGATCCGCCGCTACCCGCCGTCGACCGATCGCCGCTCGACGGCGCGGCGATCGTGGCCCGCGTCGACAGGTCGCGCATCACCTTCGCGGTGAGGTCGAAGACGTCGCAGTCGGGGACACCCGCCGCTTCACACGCGCGTTGCAACGAGCGCGCGATCTTGCTGGCCCGCAACCACTCGCTGCGGCCATCACGCTTCTGGATCAGGAACTGCACATTCCGCTTCATGATTCCCCCGCCGGGATTCGCGAACCGAGATTCCCAAGAGCGGCCCTGACCGGCGCGACAACATGGGTTCCAGTTCGTGGAGAAACTCGTGCGCATCCTTGAACTCCCGATAGACGGAAGCGAATCGCACGTACGCCACCTGATCGAGCGATCGGAGTTCCTCCATGATCAGCTCGCCGATGATCTTGCTGGGCACTTCGGTGTCGAAGGCTTCGAGGCACTGACGCTCGACGCTGTCGACGAGCGCTTCGAGGCGCTCCATGGGAATCGGCCGCTTCTCGCAGGCCTTGAGCAGGCCGACGAGGATCTTGTTTCGGTCGAACTCCACGCGCTCGCCGTTCTTCTTCACGACCCTCAGGCCGATGCCCTCGACCCGTTCGTAGGTGGTGAATCGACGCCCACAACCGAGACAGCCGCGGCGACGCCGGATCGCGAAACCGTCCGCGCTCGCGCGCGAATCGATCACACGGTCCTGGTCGGTTCGGCAGTATGGGCAACGCATCGGGGTGGCGAGACGAGCGAGACTCGGGGCGCGGCGCAGACTGCGCGAACGCGACGGGACCCGAGAAGTAGCGCCCGGGTCGGATGGTCACCGCAACCGCTTGGGCTGTCAAGACTTCCCGGACGCGTCGCGATGGGTCCCGGGGGCGCCGTCACGGGCGTCGCTGAACGCGAAGACCCCGGAACCCGAGCGAACCGACGGGCTCGAGTTGGAAACTCCGTTCGAGGATCGCGCGGAGCGTCGGCCCCGCCGAGGCATCGCCGGTCGGCTCCGCAAGCCACTGCCATCCCGCTTCGCTGATCAACACCACCCGCCCCTCGTCGAGCTTGCCCTTCAGATAGCTGTCGACGAGCAGTCCGGTATTGGACTCGATCGCATCGGGCGGGAAGTGGGCGGCATCGAAGAGATCCCACACATCGAGGTTGCCGCGAAGGCGCGGGAAGTGGAGGTAGATGAGTTCGAAGTCACTCGGCGCGGCGGGTAGCAGGAACAGCGGGGCAGACCCGGCGATGGCCGTCATCCCCTCGGCCACCGGAGCCAGGTGACGATCGTCGTGACGGCGGATGCCGATGACCGCCAGCGTGCCTGCCGCAAGGAGTGCAACCAGCGTCCCGCGGACTCCGACGGCGCGCCAGGTGAGCCACGCGAACGGCCACGCCAGCGGCAGCGTGTAGGCACCGCGCTCGTCGAAGTCGCCTAGCATCAGCCATACCAACACCGCATAAGCCAAGCTCGCGAGCAAGATTGCGCTCGCCGTCAGACGAAGCGACGGTCGCCACCAGGCGAACCAGCAAGTGATCGAGAACGGGAGGAGCGGCGCGACGATCTCATTCCAGGTCGAGGCCACGAGCATGCCGGGTTGGCGCCCATGAACGCGGGCGTGGGCCAGGAAGAACGCGAAGCTCGCGCCGGGATCGCGCATCGTGCCGATCGCGAGTGCTGCCTGGCGGAACAACAGGATCAGCACCACGGCAGCGACACCCGCGGTCGCGGCGAGCAGCGCGTCGCGACGCCAGGTCGACTGGCGAGCGAACCCCGCTTCACGCACGGCGAGGAATGCCATCGGGACGAAGGCCAGCCACAGCACGACCCCGGTCGAGTGCAAGGCGTAGGCGATCGCGATGGCAAGCCCGAGGACTACGGCACGGAGCGGGCTCGGTCTCGCCGCCAACGCAGCCGCGGCCCACGCGGCGATGCCGACTCCGGCCATGAAGACGCCGTGGCGCTCGACCACGGTGGCGAAGAACGCCACGCCGGGAGTTGCTGCGACACACAACGCCAGGAGGGCGGCGGCACCGCGCCCGGCACCGAGAGCGAGCGCCGCGCGATGGATGCCGGCGACTCCGAGAGCCGTGCAGACCGCGCAGGTGGCGACAACGGCATCGTGAGCCGTCAACCCGAGACCTTGGCCGATCCGGAGCCCGGCGTAGGCGACCGGCTTGAAGGCGAGGTGCATGTCGGACCGAAGATCGCCGCCGACGATTCGGCGCAAGAGGACCCAGCCGTCGACGCCGTACATCGTCCGCTGCGCGAGACTCAATCCGAACGCGCACGTGACCAGGAAAATGAGCGTGGTGTCGAACCAGCGTCGCACGCCCGGAAGCGGACAAGGCACCCGGGCTTTGCGCAAGGTCTCGAAATGCGACGTCGGGCGCGCGATGTCGACGACGTCGAGGGGATCCGCCGGGATTCTGGTCGCCGCGACCGATAGATTCCCCTCCCGCGCGCGGATGAGAACGAGCGTTCATCAGGAATACCGTGACCACGCCGCCGACCATTGGTGGTTTCGGGCTCGCCGGCACATCTTCGATCGCCTCCTGGCGACGCGGCTCCCGCCGACACCGAATGCCGCCGTTCTCGACCTCGGTCCGGGTTCCGGGGTGAACCTGCCGATCCTGCGGCCGCGAGGCCGAGTGGTGGCCGTCGACATGGAACGGCAGTCCCTCCAGGAGTGCGCCCAACGCGGCGCCGACGTCGCGATGGCGGACGCAGCCGCGCTGCCTTTCGCGAGCGATACCTTCGACTTGGTCTGCGCACTCGACGTGCTCGAGCACATCGACGATCACCGCGCTGCGGCGGGCGAGCTCGCGCGAGTCCTGCGACCCGGCACCGGCGTGATGCTGGTGTCGGTCCCGGCGTTGAAACTCCTCTGGGGCCGGCAGGACGTGCTCTCCGAGCACCGGCGCCGGTATCGGCGAGCGGAACTCAACGATCTGCTCGTCGGTGCCGGGCTGCGACTCGAGCGTCTCACCTACTTCAACTTCCTCCTCTTCCCGCCGATTCTCGTGGCCCGGTTGCTCATGCGACCCTTCCTCTCGCGCAGCGTCGCGGCCGGACACTCGGACCTGGCGGTGAAGGGCCCGGCGCTGGTCGATCGGACACTGGAGCGGCTGTTCCGAGCCGAGGGTCCCTGGCTCGCCCGGTTCGGCTTTCCGATCGGTGTCTCACTGCTCGCCATCGCGCGCAAGGATGGGCCGTCGCGGTGACCTGGCGACCCGCGTCCTGGTGGTCGGCAGTCGCCGCCGTCGTTCTCCTCCACAGCGCGCTGGCTCTCGGCTACGCCTTCATCACGCCGGCCTTCGAAGCACCCGACGAGAACGGACACTACTACTACGCGAGCTTCGTTGCCCAGCGCGGTGAGCAGCCCACGGTCATGGGCTGGCATCGGCAATCCGGAGGTTCCCCCTTCGACGAGGCCGACCTCGGCCACCACCCGCCGCTGTACTACGGCCTCCTCGCGCTGGCGCTGCGTGCGCTCGACCTCGTCGACAGCCTGCCGTCGCCGCGACCGAGTGGTTCGCGCACCGGCGCCTTGCACTGGCAGCACGGCTACGACGAGCGGATCGGCCCGTCCCACGAGATCCGCGGCCTTCGAGTCCTGCGCGGAATCTCGGTGCTCTGTGGTGCCTTCTCGATCTTGCTCGTGATCGCCACGGCACGCGTGCTGTGGCCCGGTCAGGATGCGCGAGCCGTCCTCGCGGGACTGACGCTGGCCTGCATTCCGCAGTGGAGTCATGCCCATGGTTCCCTCGACAACGGCAACCTGGCGACCACTCTGGCCTGCCTGACCACCTACCTCCTCGCTCGCACTCTCGACCGTCGCGAGATTCGCTGGCGTGACGGCATCTTGCTCGGACTGACGTTCGCGCTCGGCTTGTGGACAAAAGCCAACGCGCTTGCACTCGGGCCACCGATCGTGGTCGTGATCGCGGTGCTCTGCCGTATCGACGGTCGCTGGCGCCGGCAGCCGCTGGTCGCCGGCGGACTCGCACTGCTCATCGCAGCGCTCGCCTACACACCATTGCTCGTCCGCAACCTGTCGCGCTACGGCGATCCGCTCGGTCAATCCGCCCACGCCGCAGCGTTCGCTCAGAGCCGAGTCCCTGACGGGGAACTCTGGGCATGGCTCACGCATGGCTTTCCGTACGGCCTGTTCCGCTCCTTCGTCGGCATGTTCGGCTGGTGGCGCGTCGGCGTCTCGGATGCATGGCTCGGGGTCGCGCTACTGCTCGTGGTCTTGGCAGCGATCGGCGCCGTCGGCCGTAGTCGGGCGAAGCCGACCGGCGCGGTTCGCGGTCGCGCCTTGTTGTTGTGGACGCTCGGCGCCGCCACCTTCGCATTCGTGCTCCGCTACAACCTCACGTTCGCACAACCACAAGGTCGCTACCTGTTCCCGGCGGCGGCCGCGATTGCGATCGGCCTCTCGGTAGGTTGGTCTCGACTCGCACAGCGCCTTCGCAGTGAGCGCATCATCCTCGGCGGGTTGGCCGCCGCCTTGGTCGTCGGTGCGACGGTCACTCTGACGTTCTTGGTCCGTCCGGCCTTCACTTTGCCGCCGGTCACCAACACGCCGCACGAGGCCATTCTGTTCGGCGGGCTCACACGAGCCGGTACCGACACGACGGACGCGGTCACGCTGATCGAACCCGCCGATGGCGAAGTCCGGGCGACGTCACCTACCTTTCGATGGAAGCTCGCACCCGGCGCCTCACCGCACTCGTTGCGAATCTGGCGCGACGACGGTCGCCTCCTCGGCGCGACCTACGAGATGCTCCGTCTGGACCTGTCGCACGGCGAGTTCACGCTGCCTGACGAACTGTGGTCCGCGGTCGCGCCGGGTTCCGCCTTGCACTGGAACATCGCCGAAGTCTGTGATCGCTCGCGCGCAGGCGATGCGCGCCGCTTCCGCGCGACGGCGACCCGCACGCTCGTTCGGCAGCGCTGAATCGCAAGCTGGCCCGCACGCTGCGTCGTCGTCAGAATCGGCCGCCGATGCAACGTCTTCTCCGTGGCCGGTCGGTGCGATGTCTGATCGTCGCTCTCCTCCTGTGTGTCGCCGGGCTGCGGGCGCAGGAGAGCCCTCCTCCAACCGGCCGCCAGAGCCAAGCCGCAGCGCTGAGGGAGATCGCCGACTCGCTGACCACCGTCACCGGCGAGATCCAGCTCCAACGGAACGCGCTGGAGCAACTGCCTGCGGGTGCCGATCGCGCATCGGCTCAGGCAGCCCTCGACTCGCTCGAGCGACGGCGGGACGAACTCTTCCTCAATCTGGACAGCCTCGCGACCGGCCTGGATCTCGAGGTCCTCAGCGGTGTGGCTGCAGCGCAGCGCCCGCTCCTCGAGCGTTTGGAGGAACTCCTCCATCCCCTGCTGCAACGGATCCAAGATGCGACGGCCGTGCCGCGCCGTCTCGAGGAGCTTCGTGCGATCGCGCAAGTGCAGGAGCAACGCGTCGAGACCTTGGAACGCGGCCTGACTCGGATGCGCGCGACCAGAGATGCCTTGGCGGCGGACGACCCCCTCATCTCCTGGCTCGATCAGCGCATCGCAAGAGTCGTCGGCGAGGTCGCTGAGTCGCGCCGCAAAGCCTCGATCGCGCGCGGTCAGTACGACAACCTCAGCTCCGACCGGCGACCGTTCCTGGAACTCGCCGGCGATGGGGTCCGCGACTTCCTCGCCGGTCGCGGTCTCAACCTGTTGTTGGCCCTGGCGACTCTCATCGGCGTGTTCCTGCTGAGTCGCGTCCTGTATCGACCGCTCGAGCGACTCCTGTCGCGGCACCACGGTGCGCGACCGGCCTATCTCCGACTGGTGTCGGTGATCGTTCACGTCCTCGCGGGCGCGGTCGCAATCCTGTCTGCTCTGGTGTTGCTGTGGGCTCGTGGCGATTGGCTCTTGTTGGCCGTATCGATCTTGATCCTGTTGGGCACAGCGATCGTCGGGCGCGAAGCGCTGCCGCGACACCTGGCCGAGATCCGCCTGCTCCTCAACCTCGGGCCGGTACGCGAAGGCGAACGCCTCGTCTACGAGGGCGTTCCGTACGTGGTCGACGGCCTCGGCGTGCGTGCGCGACTCGTCAACCGTCACCTGGACGGCGGGGTCTTGCATCTCGCACCGTCGAGTCTGCTCGGGATGCAATCGCGGCCCGCAGCGGACGGCGAGCCGACCTTTCCGTGCGTGCGCGGCGACTTCGTCAGCCTGGACGACGAGACCAAGGGAATCGTCAGGCTGCAGACCCCGGAAATCGTGCGACTCGAGCTACCAGGCGGCGGCGTCAAGACCTATCCGACGCCGGCGTTCCTCGCGCAGAACCCCATCAATCATGCGAGCGGCATGTTGGTGAAGACCACCTTCGGGCTCGACTACCGCCTGCAGAAGGACGCGACGACCGAGATTCCGCTCGCGATGGCAACCGAGGTCCAGCGTCGCCTGAAGGAGCGCTTCGGCGACGAGGCGATCCAGAAGGTGGTCGTCGAGTTCGCCAACGCGGGCAGTTCTTCGCTCGACCTCGATGTCTTGGTCATGCTTGCCGGCAAGAACGCCGCGGACGCCCCGGTGGTGCGGCGAATGATCCAGCGCGTGCTGGTCGAACTGTGTACGGCGCGGAACTGGAACATCCCCTTCCCACAGCTCGTCGTCCATCGCACCTGAGTGCGCCGCCCCTTGCTTCGTCGCGGCCGTGACTTGCGGAATCGGCGGCGGCGAGCTCGGATCGCGCTCATTTCGCGGGATCGGCGCCGAGCGGGCGATCCTTCGCTTGCCCGATCGCTCGTCGATCGGCATCGAGCGCGCCATCGAGGTTTGGCGAACGCGGGACAATCCAGGCCTGGCCTTGTTCGCGACTTCGGTCGATGTTTGAGAGGCAGTCGAGTCCCAAGGCTGTCTCCTGTGCGCTCCGCCGTGGAGGTTGCCGACCAGGGCTCGTTCCTCGCCAGCAAGGCGCGACTGCGCCAGTGTTTCCCGCGTTTCGAGTCATCCAACGATGAAGTCCATCCCCCTCGTCTCCCCTCTCTTTCTGGCTGCCCTCGTCACCGCGCAAGACAAGGTCGACCTGTCCGTGGTCGACGCCAAGTCACCCATCAAGGTGTCGATTCAGAGTTCTTCGAAGTCCGTCAACGAGATCAAGATGACGGTCGATGGCGAGCCGATGCAGGGCGGCCGAGGCCCCGCCGGACCCACGAATCAGTCGCGCAATCAGACGGTGGTGTTCGTGGAAGGTCCCGGCGACGGGCACACCTGGCGCGAGTATCAGAAGCTCACCGCGACCACCGCTCGCCCGGATGACACCGGCGGCACCGACAATCAGGAGACCGAGGGTGGTTTGGTCGGCAAGCAGATCCAGCTCGTGCAGGATGACCGCGGGGTGTCGGCCAAGCTCGATGGCGAGGAACTCCCGGCAATGGTTGCGCGGCAGCTCCCGGGGCGACTCAGCTTCCAGGGAATCACGCCGAAGACGCCGGTGGCGGTCGGTGAAGAGTTCGAGTTGAGCGCGGCGTTCCTCGAGTCGTTCAAGCAACTCAACCACCCGGTCCTGCCCGCCGCGATGCTGTCCGCAGGACGTCGCGGAGAGCCCGGTCAAGGTGCACAGGGCGGTCAAGGTGGCCGGCGGCGGCCGGGTGCCGGCGGCGAAGGCGACCAGGGTGGCCAGGGCGGCGATCCGGCCGCCGGTCAGCCGCGCGGACGTCAGCGTGGCCAGGGTGGCCAAGGTGGCCAAGGCGGCCAAGGTGGCCAGGGTGGCCAGGGTGGCCAGGGCGGTCAGGGCGGTCAGCGCGCGGGCTTCGCCGGGCGAATGGGCGGAATGGGCGGCGGGATGTCCGGCACGGCACTCCTGTCGAACCCCAACCTGGAAGGCAAGATCGTGGCGACGCTCAAGTCGGTCGACGGCAACGTCGCGAAGATCTCGTTCCAGGGTGCGCGTAAGGGCGAAGGCAGCCTGCAAGACCTCGGGATCGGCCTCGGTGCTCTCGGCGGCGGTGGCCGTGGCGGCCGTGGCGGCGCCGGCGGCGCGGGCGGCGGCGGCTTCGCCATGGAAGGCGAAGGTGCAGCCGAAGTGACTCTCGCCGGTGAGATCTGGATCGATACCCAGGCGCACCGCGTGGTGAAGCTCGTCGTCGAAGGCAAGGCATCGCAGGAGACCCTCAGTGAGCGCGACATGGGCGATCGCGGCCTGATGGAAATCGAAGCCAAGGGCTCCGACGAGTTCCGTCTCGTCGTCGAGACCGAGACCGCGCCGGCGCCGAAGAAGAAGGACGGAGAAAGCCAGGACAAAGACGGCCGCTGAAGCGGCTGTCCCTCACTCGTTCTCACTGATCGGTCGCCGTCACGCTCGTCCTCGGAATCCCCCCCATGCGTCGCCCATTCCTGATCCTCCCGGTGGTAGTCATCGCAGTGGCCGTCGTCGGCTTGCTGTGGTCGAACGTCTCGGACACCGAAGCCCCGCCCGATACCACCGCGGAAGCCGACACCCGAGATTCGCAGGACCGCCAGGCGAACTACGATTCCCGGTCGTCCGACGATGTCGAACGGGCGGAGGTCGACCGACTGGCGCTCGAGCTAGGGATCCCCGAACTGGCGGAGGACGATGATGAGAACGGCGCTGCTCTGGCATTGAAGGGGCGCGTGATCGACCGCCTCGGGGCTCCGCTGGCAGGTGCGACGGTGCGTGTGCGAGCGCGACGAAACGTCCGCGCGTTCTTCGAAGGCAACAATGGCGGACCTCAGCTCGACGGCGAAGTCGACTGGCAACGCCTGTTTCGACAGCGCAATCTCGGTAAGGAGACGACCTCCGATCGTGAGGGCGTCTACCGCCTAGAGGGCCGGACCTTCGCCCGCGGCGCGTCCTTGGAGATCCAAGTCACACATCCCAACTTCGCGCCGTCGATCACCAACGCCGACTGGGCGCCGCAGGACGGCGAACTGAGCCTACCCGACGTGGTGCTCGGCACCGGATCCACGATCGCGGGGATCGTCGTGGGGCCCACCGGAGTGCCGGTCGCCGAAGCCGAAGTGCGCCTGGAGTTTCAAGGCGGTGGATTCGGTCCCGGCGGGCCGGGCCAGGGCGGCCCTGGTGGCCGCGGTGGTCGCGGCGGGTTCGGTGGTCGCGGCAACGACAACGGCGGTATCGCCGCGTTGTTGACCGCCGTCGTTACGGATCCCTCCGGACGGTTCCGCTTCGAGCACGTCCCGGCCGGCAACCTCACGCTCACTGCGACGGCCAAGCGGCATCTCGATGCTCGTTCGGAAGCGATCACCAGCGCGGACGACGCCATCCTCGAGGTCGGCGAGCTCAAGCTCGGGCCTGGTTCCGAGCTGACTGGAGTGGTCACGGATGAGGCTGGTCAGCCGGTCGCCGACGCACGCGTCAGCGTGCGCGGATCCAATGCCGCTCGCGAAGAAACCAATGACGCCCAGGGCAACCCCGGCCGCGGCGGGGATCGAGGTCGCGGCGGACCTGGCGGCTTCTTCCGAGGAGCCGCCGAAGCGCGGACCGACCGCAATGGTCGCTACGTGCTCGACCGCGTGCCGGCTGGACCTCTGCTCGTCTCGGTCCGTCACGACCAGTACGTGGACGCCGAGTTCGACCCACTCGACTCGCGAATCCAGACCTCGCTCGACTTCCGGCTGCTCAAGCGGCCGGCGGTAGTCGGCACGGTGATCGACGCGGCGACCGGCGAACCGATCGCCAACTTCGGAATCCGCTGGCGTCGCGACAATGCTGCAGGCTTGCAGGGTCGACTCGCCGGCATGGCCGATCGATTCACCAACGGCGCCTTTGCGGGCGCGGATCAGAACCCCGAAATCGCCGAGGTTCGTCAGCAGGCCAACCTCGCCCTTCAGGAATTCGAGCGGGCCCGCCAAGAGGCGGACCAGCGACGGCGGACGCTCCTTGGGGGCAGCGGTCAAATTCCGGGCAACACGCCCAAGCCTACCCAGCACGCCGAAGGCAAGTTCCGGCTAGAGGACATCGAACCAGGCAGCTTCCTTCTCGACGTCGATGCGCCAGGTTACGTGAAGGTGGCCGCTGGACCCTTCGTCGCAGGCACCGACCAAGCCCCGGCTGCGATCGTGATCCCGCTCGAGCGCGGTCAACAACCGCGCGGTCGAGTCGTCGCCGCCGATACCGGAGCGCCGATCCCGAACGCTCGCATCATCCTCCGCACGCCGAGGCCGGCATCCCAAGCCAACGATCCCTTCGCTGCGGTCTTCGGCATGCAGCGGGGCGGACGGGGCGGCAACGGCGGGCCTGGTCGCGGCGGCCGGGGTGGCCCCCCATGGATGGGTGGCGAAGCGATCGCCCAAGCCCGCAGTGGCTCCGACGGCCGCTTCGAGTTCCCCGCTTTGCGCGCGGGTCGCTATGGCCTGGATATCCGAGTCGAGGGGTTCCCGGACTTCTCGTCGGAAGAGTTCGATCTGCTCCCAAACAGCGGGGAACACGTCCTCCGCGTCACTCCCGGTGCCCGCCTCTTCGGCGTGGTCCGCGGGCTGGAGGCCGGGACTCGTGCCACCTTGGAGCTGACGCACTCGGAACTACCTCTTCGTCGGACCGCCCGCGTCGATCCCAACACCAACGAGTACTCGGCAACCGGTCTGGCCGCAGGTGGCTGGATCGTTCAGATCGTCGGCCAAGGACAACGTGGGAGCTTTCGGCAACGCCTCGGCGCCTTGCTCGGCAGTACGAACCAGGAGCAGCCCGACGTGATCGTCCAGGCCGGGCAGGAACTCCGACACGACATCGACGCAGCCAGCGCGGTGCCTGGGGTCGTCACCGGGACCATCCTGCGGAACGGCGAGCCCGGTGCCGGGCTGGAGGTTCGACTGATCGTCCTCAACGACCAGACACCGGCCGTGACCGAGGCCGAGGCAGCATTGACCCGATTCAGCCGGATGGCCGGTGGCCGCATGCTGCGCGGCGCCGTCGACGCGACTTCGGGAACCTTCCGAATCGACTCGGTGAGTTCCGGCCGCTACCGCGCGGAAGTGTGGGAAGAGGCACGACGCGGCGGCCGCAGCAACGCGCCACGAGTGCGGAACGATCAGCCGCTGTACTCGACGGAGATCGAAGTGCGTCGCGGACAAACGGAGCAGGTCCACGCGAACCTGCGAACGGGCAGTCTGCGGCTGGCGCTGCGGCGCAGCGACCAGGGCGAGATCGGCCGCGTGACGGTCCAACTCGTGCGCCGAGCGGACGCATCGGATCCGGATCCTGCAACCTGGAAGGCACTCGCGTCGCTTCGGCAACTCACGGCACGCGGCGGAGACGCCGAGCTTGGGAACCTGCCGAGCGACGTCTACCGGTACTCGGTAGAGGTTGCCGGATGCCAGCCGCTTCGCGGCGAGATCGCGCTCGGAATGGGCGCCGCCGAGATCGAAGGATTGCTCGAACTGGCACCCGCGAACTCAGCGACCCCCAATCAGGGCCGCTGACTGAGCACGCCAGCGGCACTCACTTGCCGGTCTTCTTCGCCGGCGCTTCTTCGCTGCCTTCGCTCGGCTCGCCGCCGATCTCGCTCTTCCACTCGGCCAACTGTCCAGCGAGCCCCTTGCCTGGCCGGGACTCAGGGTCGACCGCGATGGCGGACTCGAGCACCTTGACCGCCTTCTGCTTCTCGCCGCCGCGGTAGAGGAACACGGCGTGGTAGTAGGTGAACTCTTGGAGCTTCGCCTTCTCCAAAGCAGCCTTGTGCTCGGTCAACACCTTCTCGATGGCAGCAGCTCCGTCGAGCCACTTGTCTTCCTGAGCGTACCCGTTCAGTGAGGACTGCAGGGTGTTGAGTGCCTTCTCGACGGCCAGCTTCTTCTTGATCCCCTCGAAGCGATCCTTGAGGGTTGCCTTGCCGTCCGCGTCCAGTTGGATGATCTCATCGACCCACGCGAGGTAGTGCGGGTGCAGGCTCGGGTCCAGCGCATCGAGGGCTTCGGCGAGACACTGCGCGCGATCGATGCCCTTGGCCGTCTTCGCCTTGGACACCGCGGCGTCGCGCGCTTCGCGCTTGGCGACGAACTCACCGACGTGCTCGAGATACTTCGTGGGACCGCCGGCCTGGTAGCCGGTCTGCGCGTACGGCATCCCCTCGGCATCCAAGAGAAGGATCGTGGGGAAACCCTGAATACCGAAGCGCTCCTGCAGCTCCGCGTTCTGTTTCTTCAGCTCCTCCGACTGCTCCTTCTGCTGCGGGTAGTCGAGTTCGACGAAGACGAACTTCTCGGCGGCCTTCTCGAAGAACTCGGCGTGCTGAAACACTTCCTCATTCAGCTTGATGCACCAGCCGCACCAGTCGGAACCGGTGAAGTCGACGAACAGGTCCTTCTTCTGCGCCTTGGCTTGGGCCTTGGCTTGCTCGAAGTTCGTGACCCACTGGATGCCGTCGTGGACCGGGGTCTCGACGGCGGGTTCTTGCGGGAGGGAGAGGGGAGCGGCGCACAACATGAGCGCGGCGCTGAGGGTAGACATCATCGGAATGCGAATCCTGTGGGGCTCGAAGCGAGCCAGCCTTCCGACCCAATACGCGCCGCCTGCCGCGCCGTCTCGGAGAATCAGAAAAACTCGAACAGGAAGTCGGAGACCGCAGCGCGCAGCGCCGAGTCGAGCTTCGGTGACAAACCCCGGAGCCATTCCTGATCCGCCAGACTCAAGTCTCGTCGCAGCATCTCGAGCGCCAGAAGGCGCATCTGCGGCAGTTCGGAAGCGTCACCCAGAATGCGCCGGAACTCGGCGAAGATGGGGCGTCGGATCGCGTCGTCCTCACGGTCGACCGCCACGCTGGCGAGCGTGGACAAGATCAGCCCTCGCCGGCGGTAGTCGGCCGAAGGCAGGCGCCGGAACGCCTCCAAGAGCTTCAGTTCGGCGCCCCGGGCGTTTGCCATCAGCAGGGCGGTCAGATCACGTTCGGCGGCTGCCCAGGGCTCTTCGGATTCGAAGATCGTCCACATCGGTTCGAAGGCTTCGGCGCGGGTCGTGAGTGCGATCGCGCGAAGGAAGTCGGTACGCTCGAGATCCGGCGCCTGCTTCAGACGGGCAGCCAGCACCGGGATGACCGAAGGATCCTTGGCCGCAACCAAGTCTTCGATCGCGACGCGCATGCGACTTCCGTGCGCAGTGCGCACTTCGTTGATCAGATCGTCCAACACGCCGCGACGACCCAACCGCACGAGTTCGGCGAGCGCCGCGCGGCGTACTTCCATCACGTCGTCGACACCGAGCGTGTCGAGTGCAGCCAGAGCGCCCTCGCTCGCGATCCGTCCCAGCAGCGGGACGACTCCCACCCGAATGGCCGGATCGGCGTCATCCGAGAGCAGCAGCAACTCTTCCTGGAAGTCGTCGACACGCGCCGCCGCCAAGACGCCAACGACCCCGCGGCGCGCTTGCGGATCGGTCGATCGGAGAGCTTGCCGGAGCGCGATCTCGGCAGCCTCATCCCCGGCCGAGTAGCGCAACACCAAGAGCTTCGGGCGGACCAGGTCAGGCAGGTCATCGCCGAACGGCTCGAAGACAGCCAGCGCCTGCTCCAGCGGTAACAACAGCGCGGCGTCGGCGACGGGCGAGTGGATGTTGTAGTAGCGCGCGTCGGCGAGGATCTGCCGATACGCATCGATGATCTCCGCCGCAGGCAGGAACTTGCTGGCCGCCATCGCCCACGACTTGATGCCGCGCGTGGTCACGCCCTCCAACGCGCCGCGCGCGCTTCGCACGGTATCGGGGGTCCCGCTCGCAGCCAGTGCGAGGAGCGCTGCCGTCTGCACGGCCTCGCGCGGTTGCCCGAGTGCCCGCAGGATGGACTCCGCCGCTCTCGGCTGAGCCGACAGCGAGAGACAGTGCAAGATGTTCTCTACGTGGTCGGCGCCATCGTGTCGCGTCAGCGCTCGATCGAGTGCCTCGATCATCGGAGGCGCATCGGCGGGGTCCAGACGTCCACAGAGGTCTCGAGCGAACAACCAGGCGTCGCGCGAGCACGCTCCACGAAGGTTGTCGATCACCTTCTCGAGCGCCTGACCGCGAGTTCGGTCGTAGGTCCGCCCGGCGATCCGCGGCGACAGGTGCGGGCGTTGTGGGGCACCCGGGAAATCCTCATGCCAAGTCGCGAAACCGTGGGGCGGCACGGTTGCGGGTGTCGGCGATCCTTGACCGCTTGGCTGTGTCGGCCGGTCTGTATCGCCCCCGACCTTTGGACCGGCATCCCCACAGCCGGCAAGGAGGAGGCTCACGGCGAGGACGGTCCCCACCTTCCAGTCCCGCCCGCTGCGGCAGCCACTCCCGCCGCAAGACACGATCCGGGATCTCCGCTGGCGAGGAGTGAGGCTACCGAGGACAGGCGTCATCAGATGGTTCTAGCCGCTGCTCCAAAGGGCGTCACGAGCCCGCCCCCGAACCGAGGCTGCCGGGTGCCTCCAGCAGACCCTGCGCTCGACGAAGCTGTGCCTCACCGATGCGGTAGTCCAGCTGATTGCGCAGTAGGCGCTGACGGGCATCCAGGAGTTCCTGGTTCCGCTGCTGCACCTCGAAGATGGTGCCGCGACCGACCCGTAGGAGTTCACGGGCGGTGTCGAGTTGAGTCTCGGCCAAGCGAACCGACTCGGCCGCAGCACGCACCGCTTCGGCTGCCGTCGTCAGATCCCGCAGCGCCGTGCGCACTTCGGTGAGGACCGTCACCTCGAGGGCGTGCAACCTTCGGCGAGCTTGCTCCCACGCCACCATCGCGCGATCTCTGGCCGCCCGAGCGCTCGTGTTGCCGATGGGGAACGAGAACTCCAACCCGAGACTCCAGTCGGGGAACTCGAGATCCGTCACATCGCGCCACGCATCGATCGACGTCGTCTGCGTGCCGTCGCTCGAGTACTCGCCCACGAGATCCAAGCGCGGCATGACGTCTCGCACCGAACGGTCGTAACGCAGTTCCGCCGCGGTCACTTCTGCCTCGAGTGCCCGCAGGTCCGGCCGACGTGCGAGCGCGGTGGCGGCGACCTGCTGCCATTCTTCTCTGGGCGGTTCGAACTGCGTCTCGATCGGTGAGAGCGGCTCGATCTCCCGGCTCCAAAGGACCGGATCTCGCTCCCCGAAGAGCAGGCTTCGAAGTGCATCCTCGCGCCGCCGAATCTCGTTCTCGGCGCGAATCAGCGCCTCCTTCCGCCGCGCCACGTCCGCTTCGTCGAACACTCGATCCCGCTCGGCCAATTCCTGCACACGGATGCGCTCGCTCGTGATCCGCAGTTGTTCCAGCGCCAGGTCCAGGGCCTCCAGATTCACCCGGCGATCGCCGAGTGCGAACACCAACTCCCAGTACGCGCGCACGATGTCGAGCAAGGTCGTCTGCACGCTGGCCCGGAAGCGGGCGTTCTCTGCGTCGACTGCGGCCTCGGCCTGGCGAACATCACTCAACACCGATCCACTCCAGCCGCCGCGAAGCAACGGTTGCGTCACTCGCGCCGCGAGTTCCATCGAGTATTGCCCGGCAGGGAATCCCGCGATCGACGCAGTCTGCCGCGTGCGGAGGGGCGTGAACGTGAACTCGTACAACGCGCCGGTTGCGATCCGCTGGCGGAGCCCGAACAGTCCGCTCGCGGTGCGCCGCACGATCTGCGGCTGGAACACGTTGGTGCTCGGGTTGTTGGTCTTCGCGACCGAAGCTCGGCCGAAGACCTCCGGCTCGAACACGGCCTCGGCAATCCGCAGATCGTGAGCCCGCAGCAGGGCGTTCAGCTCCTGGGCCCGCAGATCGAGGTTGTTCTCACGGCCGAGGCGAAGCGCGTCCTCGAGCGAGAGACGAATCGGCTCGACGAGCGGTGGACTCGGGTCTTGCGCGACGAGACGACCGAGCGCGGCGAGCGCAACGAAGCTGGCGACGGCGTGGATCCGCGTGGTGGGCAAACGAAACCTCTTGACGGACCGCCCGAGGATCGGACGGACATCGCATCGTGACCGATACGCCGGCCCTGGGCAAATGCGAGGCGGCACGCCGAATCGCGAGCACGTCAGCTACCCAGCGCGCGCGTCGACGGATCTTCGACGTCGGCCGCATCGGCGCACAGCGCCAAGAGCAGTGCGGCCGTGTCCGACAAACTCACCGGCGTAGGTTCGCAGGCCAGCCCGAGGATCTGTCCCTTGACCTCTGCCCACCCTGCGCGGATCGGGAAACTCCCCCAGGTCCGATGCACGATCGTCCGGTAGTCAGGCGTCAACAGGCGCAGCGGCCAGAAGCGGAGCGCGTGGTCCGCGGCTTCCCGATCCACGAGATCGCCGAAGCCGTAGACCTGTGCAGCGAGCAACTCCGGGTGTTCGAAGCGAGTGGAGCGTGCCACGCGCTCTTCGAGGTGAGCAGCCAGGAGACATCGCGCGAAGAACGCTCGGTCGGCACTGGTTCCAAAGGCCGGTGCGATCCGCAGAAGCCGACCGGCGTCGGCGATCCTCGGAAGCGGCTCGCCCCAGTGCAGGAGATGCGGACGGCCACCGTTGGGGCGCGGACTGAGGATCGTGGCCAGGAGGGCGTCCGTCCGATCCGCGACGAATCGGCCGTAATCCGCCGGCGCATCGACGGCGTGTTCTGCCAGGGCCAACAACACCGAGACGCGCGGACCGGGCGGCAGCAGGTCGACGACGTCGCACAACACATCCGCCAGCGCGGTCAATCGCGCACGCCCGGTTGCATCGGCGACGCCCTTGGCAACCAGCGCCCGGAGCACGAGCGCCTGCTCCTCCGGATCCATGCCTTGCTCGGGTTCCATCTGCGCCAACCTCGAGAGCATCTCGGCCGCGAGAGCGTCCGCACGCGCATGGATCACCGAACCACCGCAAGGAGACACCAGCGACGCGGGCTCCTCACGAAGCGATCGACTCCGACCGAGTCCGCGACGGTGTTGGACCCGCGACACCAAGTTCTCGGCCAAGAGTGCGGTGTCCTCGAAGCGTCCGATGGGCCGCGCCAGAACCTTCTCGAGCGCCGCGGAAAACTCCGGCCCAAAGTCCGGTCGCGAAGCGAAGCGTTCCGCAATCGAACGAACTTGGATACCCGAGTTCTCGGGGTTCGCGAGACCGGCTACGGCCAACGCGGTCGGCACGGTGACGATCGAGTCGGCAGCCGCGACGGCGCGCGGCAGCCCATCGAGGCTGACGGCAACTGCAGCGCGCTGACGCCCGTCCAACCAAGCCGCACCGAGACAGCTCAGCGCGAACCAGATCGCTGCGGCTGCGGCGATCGCGAACAGCGGCCAGGGTGCCGGCACTTCCCGCAGACCACGCAACCGCCGTCGCCGTTCGAACTCACGACGCAACGTCGTCATCACTCGCCCGGACGGCGTGACTTCGAGCACGCGATAGGACTCGAAGAGGTCCATCGCCTCCCCGACCTGGATGCCGAGTTCGAGTTCTCGACCGAGCCGTTCGGCGAACTCATGCCGATCCGCAGGCGAGCCTTCGCCGAGGACATAGTCGACGACTCCCATCGGTTCGTTCCGACCGAGGTCAACCACGCCGCCGTCCTCCGAGATCGGGGTCGGATTCTCGGTCATGAGGCAACCGCCTTGGGCCCGGCCCCGCGAAAGTTGCCATCGCGGGCCTCGCCGCGATCCTCCATCAGTTCTCGGAGCGCCCGAACAGTGTGGTGCATCCGCGACTTCACGGTTCCCACCGGAATGTCCAAGACCCTCGCGACGTCGGCGTAGGGAAGACCCTGGTAGACCGCCAACTCGAACACGAGGCGATGCGGTTCGGTCAGGCGCTCGAGGTTGCGGCGCAGTTGCTCCTTCTCCTCGCGAGCTTCGGCCCGCGCGCTGGGCGTCGGCGAGTCCGTGCTCGGCTCGTAACCGTCGAGCAGCGCCTGGTCCAAGGAGTAGACCCGTGCGTGCGGACGAGTCGCGCGGTAGTGATCGATCCAGAGGTTGGTGGCGATGCGGAACAGGTAGGTCGAGAGCTTGCCCTCCGGCCGATACCGCGCCGCGCCGCGGAGCAACTTCAGGAACAAGGTCTGCGTCAGATCCTCTGCCCGCGCGAGGTCCCAGCTCAGCCGGTAGAAGAACTGGATCAACCGATCTTGGAAGTCCGCCACGATCGCGTCGAAGGCGTCCCGATCACCATCGCGAAAGCGCGCGAGATGATCGACTGCGAGTTCCTCGTCGGCCGCGGCCGAGGGAACTCGTCGCTTTGGGCGGGACCTCATGTGCGCCCTAACGATATCGACCGCAGCTAGGTTCAGTGTCCACCCGGCAGTCCCGGAAAGTCCGCCAGCCAGGCGAACCGACCCGAACCGCGCAGCCGCACCCGTCGACCGGCTCCGCCGGCCCCAAGGTGGACTTCGAGGCGATCGACAGGCAAGAGATCGGCGATGCGATCGGCCCATTCCACCGCGGTCACCCCGGCCTCCTCGGCGAGCCAACTTCCCCCTCCATCGTCGAGGAATGCCCGGGTCCGAGGAGCGAAGTAGGCGTCGACGTGGCGGAGCGGGAGCGGTCCTGGATGCTCGACCATGAGCAGATAGGTGGGGCTGGCGACCGCGTCGGGGTCCTCCAGGCCGAGGCCGCGAGCCAGGCCGCGGACGAAGGTCGTCTTTCCGGCGCCGAGTTCGCCCAACAGCGCGACGAAGTCCCCGGCCCGCAGCCGCGAGCCGATCCACTGCCCGAGCGCCGTGGTTTCGGCGGCATCGGCGAGTTCCAGGTCGGCGAAGTCGTGGAGCTCAGTCATGGCGGTGGCAGGACGTGCTCATAGCCGAGGGACTCGATGGGAACGACGAGGCCTTGATCGTCTACCAGTCGAACTCCGGGACTTGGCGTGACCGAGCCGATACGCCGGCAGCCGAGGGCTTCCAATGCGCCGACTCGCCGCGCGGCGGTCGGGCGGAGGGTGAAGAGGAGTTCGTGGTCCTCGCCGTCGCCTAGCGCATGCGACATCGCGGTACCGCCGCTTTGACCGGCGAGGCGCCGCGCATCGCGATGGATGGGAATCCGGTCGGCATGGAGATCGGCGCCGAGCAACGGCGACGACGCGGCAAGGAGAGTCATCAGGTCCAACACCAAGCCGTCGCTGATGTCGAGAACGGCCCCGACCCCACGCATGCGAGCGAGTCTCTCCCCCACGTCGAGCCGCGGCCGAATCCGCAGGTGCCGACCGAGGATCGAACCGCCCAGCGGTCCGCTCACGAACACCGCATCACCCACTCTCGCGCGATCGCGTCGGAGCGCTCGACCATGGAGGCTGCCGACTGCGGTCACCGTCACAACCATGGGCCCGTCACTCGCGGCCAAGTCGCCGCCCACTACGCTGGCATCCAGTTGGCGCGCCGCCCGCCGAATCCCACGAAACAACTCTTTCAGGGCCGTCGACGCGAGGCCGCGGGGGGCGACCACGGAGACCAACAGCGCATCGGCCCGGGCCCCCATGGCGGCGAGGTCGGAGGCGTTGCGCATCACGACCTTGTGACCGACGGCCCCTAGCGGCGTGCCGGCCCGGAAGTGGACGCCTTCGACGACCGGATCGCAGCAGACCACGGTCGCGGAACCTCGCGGAACCAGGAGTGCGGCGTCATCGCCGATCCCGAGCTTCACCCGCGCGTCGCGCGTCCGGAAGAAGCGCTGCAGCCAATCGACGAATCGGCGTTCCCCGCCCGGTGGAGTTTCCGCGCCGACCATCGCTTCACTCCGCGCGCGCACCGCCGAAGGTCGTCAGCACCACACCGAGCACGACCGGGCGAGGAACGCCGTCGGGGAAGGCCGTCGCGGCAGTTCCCTCGAGGTGCACGATCTCGCTGCCGTCGGGCTGGGTCACGACTCGGGCCACCTCGGCGCAGGCCGTCCCATCTGCGGTCGCGAAGAACACGAGAGCATCCGGGCGAAGCTCGTTCGGCCGGCGGTGCAGGACCACGAGCGCACCCTCCTCGAGCCGGTCCGTATAGAGCAGTTGACCGAGCGGCGCGGTCTCGAAGCGGAGAGTGACCAGTAGGTAACCGACTCCCAGCACGATCAGCGGGAAGAGGATCCTGCGCAGCCAGCGGCGAACCTGATACGGATTCACTTGCTGCGAAACATAACCGCCGCTGCTTGCGCGACGAGCGCCCGGGTCTGAGGAACGGTCGTTGCCCAGTCGCGATGCAGGAATGCGAATCCCGCCACTCCTAGCGGCGGTCGCAGCTCCGCAAGCCGTCGTTCGTCGAGCCCGCCGAGCCACACCACCGGTGCAAGGGCTCGGCGAGTCAGGACGGCCGCGCGATCGGTCCCCAGCCCGGGATGCCCGGGCTTCGACACAGTCGGGAAGATCGGTGCCAGGAACAAGTGGTCCGCGCCGACCGACTGGTCGATCTCGACCTCATCGTGCACGGAGCGGCCGATCCATGCCCGTTCGGGCAG
>JBFXDD010000001.1:53578-63749 GCA_050181465.1 Planctomycetota bacterium | reverse complement strand
AGCACTCGATCCGGGGCAAGCGTCAGGACTCCGGCCTGGTCACACCAGTCCTCCACACTGTAGAGGACGTTCTGCGGCAACGGCACCCGACTGCGGTCGTTCAACTCGGCGACGATCTGCGCCATCGTCATGCCGTCCTTGAGCGCACCCTGAACGCTATCCCGACACAGTCGGAAGTGATGGACGTGATCGCTCTTGTGCCGAACACAGAACCGATCGAACGCGTGGACCACCTCATGCTCGTCGTCGCCGGGGAACAACAGCACTTCGAAGTCCGGATTCACCACGATGCTCGAACGCATCCCACCGAGTTCCGCGGCGGCGTCGTTGCCGAGGAGTTCCGCACCCAGGCGCGACAGCCGCAGCGCGCAAGGACGACCGTCGCGGAAGCCAAGGTCGACGATGCCGAGTGGATACAGCCGACGCTTCACCCAATCGGCGAGGTGGAGGCACACCTGCTGCACGCTCTCGGTGGGTTGGTAGTCCCCGCTCTTGAAGCGCGAAGCGAAGTAGTCCTCGACCCGCAACTCGTCGAGCTTCCCGAGATAACCGTTCCGTGCGAGGAACGGGACGAACAGGATCTCGTGCCACCGATCCGGCTCCAGGCGTCGTAACAGCCGCAGCAGGATTCGCCGCAGACGCACTTGGTGATAGTGCTCGCCCGACGGCGCTCGCTCCTCGACCGCAAAGGCGAGCATGGCGCGAAGCTTCTCGAGCAGCGGTTCGCTCTCGAACTCGAAGCCGCGCGAGGAAAGCTTCAACGCACGCTCACCACTTCGCTCGACGAGTCGACGCGACAGGGAGAATTGGTAGGCGAACCGCGCCTGGATCTCGAGCGGCAAGAACCCACCGGGAATCCCGAGGAAGCTCTTCGTCATCCGCTTCGCAGAGGCCTTGTAGATCTGACCTTCGACCGTGAACTGCACCCGTGTCTGGGCCACGTCGCGGAGAAAGCGGCCGATGTTGCCGACCATGTCGACGCCCGCACACAGCACCTCGTCCACCCGCGGCGGCCCATGGGTCTCATCCCACGACGACAGACACGCCAGCGCGACCTCGTAGAACACGATGACTGCGCGCTCGATCGTCAACAGACCGAAGCGCGACAAGCGCAACGGTGCGATCGTTCCGAGCATCCCGTCTTCGAGGCATTTCTTGAGCAGATCGATATCGATCTCGACGTCCAGATCCTCGGCGACTCGACCGAGATCCTCGATCGGAAGGATCCCGCCGTGGATCGACAACACGCGATCGAAGACCGCGCGCACGTCCTGCGGCAGCCGTCCGATCCGACTCTGGATCGATCCTTCGAGAAGATAGATCTTGTAGATCCGCCGTGCGTGCTCGAGCGCCTTGTCGCGGCCGTCGGGATCGTTCTCGGCGCGCCCGTAGTAGCGCTCGTGAAGGAACCCCTTCAGCGAGAGCGACCCGCGCAGCTCGGCGGCCTGCCGGCGACGTTGTTCCGCCAGGCTCGTCGCCAACTCCAGCGGGACCGCCCATCCTTCACCGCCGTCGAGCCGATACAGGAAGCCCTCTCGCATGAGCGCGACCAGGGACGCTTCGGCTTCGAACGGACTCCGAAACGCACTGCCGCCGCCGTTCAGCACCTGCTGAAGGTCGCGACGATGCGGCGCTTCGCGAAGGAACGCCTCGAGCAGGTCGGCGAGCTTCTCCGGCAACTCCTTGATCCGCCGCTCGACGCGTTCCCCGTCGGTGACGCACGCGAGCAATTGGCGGACGAGATGCGGTCGTCGCTCACTCTCGACATCGGGCCGCCCCCACCGGTGGAGCGTGCCGCGGAGTTCGGCCTCACTCAATCCGCGGGTGAGGTTGCGAAGCGTCAGGCTCCCCATGAACGCACCTCCTCACTACCGGCGTCGGGACGAAGGTCCTCGGCGGCGATGATCGAGTACGCGTAACCCTGTTCGGCCAGGAACAACTGTCGCCTCGCGCTGAACTCGAGGTCGGTCGAGTGATCGGTGACGACGGTGTAGAACCACGCGTCGCCGCCATCCTCGCCTTTCGGCCGCAGAATTCGACCGAGTCGCTGGGCCTCTTCCTGCCGACTCCCGAACGCGCCGGAGAGCTGGATCAGCACGTTGGCGTCGGGAAGATCGATGGCGAAGTTGCCCACCTTGCTCACGATCAAACGATCGAGTCTGCCGTCGCGGAACTCGGCATAGAGTCGCTCCCGTTCGGCGTTCGGTGTCCTTCCGGTGATCAAGGGAATGTCGAAGCTCTTCGCCAGCACGCGGAGCTGGTCCAGGTACTGCCCGATCAACAACACTCGGTCACCGCGATGTCGCCGCAACAGTGCGCCGACCACATCCAGTTTGCGCTCGTTCTCGGCGGCAAGTTTCGCCCGTCGACGAAGGCTCGCGGTCGCGTACGCCGCCTGTCGAACCTCGTTCATGCCGACCCGGATCTCATGGCAATGAGCGGCTGCCAACCATCCCGCGCGCTCCAGGTCCCGCCACGGCATCTCGTAGCGCTTGGGGCCGATCAGCGAGAACACATCGCCTTCACGTCCGTCCTCGCGAACCAGAGTCGCGGTCAAGCCGAGCCGCCGACGCGCCTGCATGGTCGCCGTCGCACGAAACACCGGTGCCGGCAAGAGATGAACCTCGTCGTAGATCACGAGTCCCCAGTCGTTCTGTTCGAGCAGCGCGAAATGTGTGAACGGCTCCGACCTGGTTCGTCGCCAAGTCAGGATCTGATAAGTGGCGATCGTCACCGGCGCGATCGCCTTGCTCTCACCGGTGTACTCCGCGACATCCGCCGGACGCAGGGAGGTGCGATCCAGGATCTCACGACGCCACTGGCGCACGGCGACCGTGTTCGTCGTCAGGATGAGCGTCCGCGTCTTCGCGAGCGCCATCACCGACAGACCGACCACGGTCTTGCCGGCACCGCACGGGAGCACCACGACGCCGCAACCGCCGCTCGCCCGGCCTTCCTGCCAGAACGCCGCGGCTGCGGACACTTGGTAGTCGCGGGGAACGAAGTCCCCCACGGGTGCGGTCCGCAACTCGACGGCCAAAGAGCTGCCACCGCGATACCCGGCCTCGTCACGCACGGGATAACCCAGCTTGACGAGACAGTGCTTCAACACGCCACGATGCGTCGCGTCGAATTCGACCTCGGATCGACCCGCGACGAAGCCGGGCAGGAACGGCCGCACGCTCGGGGAGGTGAGGACCTTGTCCACCTCCGCGGACGGCTCGACCAACATGCGCAGCGCTCCGTCACGGTCACCGGGAACGAAGCGAATCTGGCCGTAGCGTTCGTACCAGCGCCCGATCTCTTCCACGACGGTGTGCGCCACCGGATACCTCGCGGCTCGAGCAAGGTACTCGACGATGGAAACGAGCGAGACGCCCAGCGCCGCCGCGTTCCACAGGCTGACCGGCGTCATCCGATAGAAATGCACGAACTGCGGCGACTTCTCGAGCTCCGCGAACTGCGACAGTCGAGCGCGGGCTTCCTCGAACCGTGGATGATCGGTCTCGAGCAGAATTGTCCGGTCGGTTTGCACCACCAGCGGTGCATCGCGGTTCATGGTTGCACCTCACCCAGGTTCGACTTCTTCCGCGAGCGTGCGGACGGCTTCGCGGTCGGAGGTCCGGCAGCGACCGTCGCCGGCACCGCTCCAGGCAGGAATCGACCCGTGACGCTGTTGCGATCCTCCCGCATCGCCTGCGGCGTCCCGGCGAACACCAGCCGACCACCGCGCGGCCCGGCTCCCGGCCCCAACTCGATCACGTGATCGGCGGTGGCGATCACGTCCAAGTGATGTTCGACCACGATCACGGTGTGCCCCTGGTCGACGAGGCGCTGCAGGACCTCCAGCAACTTTCGCACGTCGTCCGGATGTAGGCCGGTGGTCGGCTCGTCGAGCACGTAGACACAACTCTCACGAACCGGCTGCGCTAGCTGCGCGACCAACTTGATTCGTTGCGATTCACCACCGGAGAGAGTGTTGCCGGCTTGGCCGAGCCGCAGGTAACCGAGCCCGACTTCGGCCAACAGATCCAACGGCCGCCTGATGGCCCGTTGGTCGCGGAACAGCTCGCGCGCCTCATCGACTTCGAGTTCGAGGATGTCCGCGATGGAGCGACCGTTCCACTCCACCGTCAGCGTCTCGGCGTCGTAGCGACGGCCACGACAAGTCTCGCACGTCACCCACACGTCGGCGAGGAAGTGCATCTCGACCTTGATCTGGCCCTTGCCTTCGCAGGTCGAACAACGCCCCTCTGCGACGTTGAACGAGAAGCGGCCGGGCCCGAATCCCTTCACCCGACTCTGCGGCAGCTTGGCGAAGAACTCGCGAATCGGGGTGAACACGCCGGTGTACGTCGCCGGGTTACTCGCCGGGGTGCTGCCGATCGGTGACTGATCGACGACGATCGGCACGAGTTCACGGTGCGGGTGGCAGCGGTACTCGCCGCTCTCGAGCCGCGGAACGAGTGTGTCCATCACCAAGGAGGACTTGCCTGATCCGGAGATGCCCGTGACCGTGCAAAGGACTCCGAGCGGAAACGCGATCGACAGGTCCTGCAGGTTGTGCGCCCGGCAACCGTCGATCGTCAGCGATCCGGTCGCGACGCGCGGCGCCCGAACCGGTGGCGGATCGAGTTCCCCGCGAAGGTAGCGCCCGGTCAGACTCTCGGGATGAGCACGCACCTCGGCGACGCTGCCGGCGACGACCACCTTTCCGCCCCGATGGCCTGCGCCCGGCCCCATGTCGATCAGGTGATCGGCCCGCTGCATCACCGCGCCGTCGTGCTCGACCGCGACGACCGTATTGCCGAGATCGCGCAGTTCGAGCAGCGTGTCGAGCAGTCGCTCCGTGTCACTCGGATGTAGTCCGATCGTCGGTTCATCGAGCACGTAGAGCACGCCGACGAGTCGATTGCCAAGCTGCGTCGCCAGGCGAATTCGCTGCGCTTCCCCGCCGGACAGGGTCGCCGCCGAGCGGTCGAGTCCGAGATAACCGAGGCCAACCGAGCGGAGGAAGCGAAGTCGATTGCCGATCTCCCGCAAGACGTCATGAGCGATCTTCTCCTCGCGCTCCGTGAGCTGGAACCGCGCGAGATTCTCAGCAGCGTCATCGACGGATGCTCGCAGGAACTTCGGCAACGACATGTCGCCGATCAGCACAGCCCGCTGTGCCGCACCGAGTCGATCGCCCTGACATGTCTCGCAGAGCGTCTCGCGCATGACGGCACCGAAGCGCTCCGCGGTGTGCTCTTGGTCCTGCCCCAGGTACCACTCCTCGATCTGGCGACAGAAGCCCTTCCAGGTCACGGACATGTCGAAGCGCTGTTGCTTGCCGTCACGATCCGACCGAAACGTGACCTGGTACCGCTGCTCGCCGGTCCCGAACAACAACTTCGCGCGCGCCGATTCATCCAGTTCGGCGAACGGGCGACGCAGATCGAAGCCGTGCGCTTTCGCCACGGCTGCCGCACCGCTGTGATACCAGCCGCCCTTGCGGAGCAAGAACGTGAACGCCGCGCCCTTGTGCGGAATGGCACCGCCGAACAGCGGACGATCCGGACGACTCACCAACAACTCGGGGACGCAGACCGTCATGCGGCCCAGCCCTGCGCAGCGCGGACACGCGCCGGAATGGTGGTTGAAGGAGAACCACCGCGGATGCGGATCCTTCGGTGTCGTGTGTCCGCAGTGGGGGCAACTCCGATCCGTCGTGTAATGACGCACTTCGCCGTCCACGCTGCGAAGCACGACTCGGCCGTGGGTCCGCGCCATCGCTTGCTCGACAGCATCGACGACCCGCGAACGCTCGGCAAAGGAGAGTCGATCGATCACGAGGTGGAGTTCGTGACCATCTCCGGCCGAAGCAGCCGGCATCGGTTGGTCGAGCCGCCACTCGCGACCATCGAGCAACGCGCGCACGAAACCGGCCTCGCGCCACTCCGCGACGAGCGCGGCGATCGCCGCACGATGCTCTGCGCTACCGACCTCGCAGCCGCTCGCCGGAGCGACTTCGGCGAGCACGTAGCCGCGGCCACTCGGGAAGCGCCGCATCGCATCGTCGGCGATCGATCCGGGAGTGCCCAACACCAGTTCCTGACCATGGGTCGGGCAATGTGGTCGCCCCACCCGCGACCACAGCAGGCGAAGGTAGTCGAGGATCTCGGTGGCCGTCGCGACCGTCGAGCGCGGGCTGCGGGATGCAGCCTTCTGATCGATCGCGATCGCCGGGCCGAGTCCGTCCAGTTTGTCCACGGGCGCCCGATCCATGCGGCCGAGGAAGCGACGCGCGTAGGTCGACATGCTCTCGAGGAACCGTCGTTGTCCTTCGCTGAACAGCGTATCGAACGCGAGGCTCGTCTTGCCCGAACCACTCGGCCCGGTGATCACCGTGAACCGATCGAGCGGGATGGCGACGTCGACGCTGCGCAAGTTGTTCTTCCGTGCGCCCGCGATCTCGATCGCAATCGGTGCGGCGACCTTCGTCGGTGCTTCGACAGCCGCGAGTTCCGCAGGCTTCGCTCCGAGCACCGACACGAGCGCACGACCGGTGTGTGAGGTCTTCTTGCGTGCGACCTGCTCCGGCGTGCCCTTCGCGACGATCCGGCCGCCGCCAGGACCACCTTCGGGACCGAGATCGACGATCCAGTCGGCGCGCTTGACGACATCGAGGTTGTGCTCGATGACGAGCACCGTATTGCCCGCATCGACCAGTCGTTCGAGGCTCTCGAGCAGGCGCTTGACGTCTTCGAAGTGCAGGCCGGTGGTCGGCTCGTCGAGAACGTAGATGGTACGACCCGTCGCGACGCGCTGCAGTTCGGTCGCGAGCTTGATTCGCTGCGCCTCACCGCCGGACAAGGTGGTCGAAGGTTGGCCCAGGCGGATGTAGCCGAGACCGACATCGACGAGCGTCTCGAGCGGTCGTGCGATCTTCTGAATCGCACCGAGCGCGGCGAGCGCTTCGTCCACCGTCATCGCCAACAGATCGGCGACGGAGTGGTCGCGGAATCGGATCTCGAGCGTCTCCTGGTTGAAGCGACGACCTTCGCATACCTCGCATTCGACTTCGACCGGCGCGAGGAACTGCATCTCGAGAAGGCGGACACCGGCACCCTCGCACGCTTCGCAACGGCCGCCGGCCACGTTGAACGAGAATCGCCCCTTCTTGTAGTCACGCAGTCGTGACTCGGGCAACTCCGCGAACAGGTCGCGAACGTGGTCCCACAACCCGGTGTACGTCGCCGGGTTGCTCCGCGGCGTGCGACCGATCGGCGACTGATCGATCTCGACGATCTTGTCGAGTCGTTCGATCCCCTCGATCGTGCGGTGCTCACCGGGAGCCTCTTGAGCCCCGTGCAGAGTGCGCCGCAACGCACGCTTGAGGATCAGATTGACGAGCGTCGACTTGCCCGAACCCGAGACGCCCGTCACCGCCACGAAACAGCCGAGTGGGATCTCCAGATCGACGTCGCGGAGGTTGTGATGGGACGCGCCCCGCACCGCGAGCCAACCGCCGACGCCGGCCTTTCGGCGTTTGGTGGGAATCTCGATCGACCGTTCTCCGCGAAGGTAGCGCGCCGTGAGGGAATCGGCGCGCGCGACCTCTGCGGGAGTCCCGGCCGCAACGATCGCGCCTCCCTGAGCACCGGCGAGGGGTCCCACATCGACGAGGAAGTCGCTGTTTCGCATCGTCTCCTCGTCGTGCTCGACGACGCAGACGGTGTTCCCACGGTCGCGGAGCGCGAAGAGCGTCGCAAGCAATCGCGATTGATCGCGCGGATGCAGACCGATGCTCGGTTCGTCGAGCACGTAGAGAATGCCGCGCAGGCCGGCACCAACCTGCGCAGCGAGCCGGATCCGCTGCGACTCGCCGCCCGACAGCGAGTTGGCACGACGGCCGAGCGTGAGATAGCCCAGGCCGACCTGTTCGAGAAAGGTGAGGCGGAACGCGATCTCACGGAGAATCTCGTCGGCGATCACCTTGCGGTTGCCGGCCAGCTTCAGCTTGCCCGTCCACGCCAGCGCGTCCGCGATCGACCATGCCATCAATTGCGGATAGCGGAGACCCTCGAATTCGACTGCGCGAGCCGCCGGATTCAGTCGTTCGCCGCCGCAGGTCGGACACGGTTGGGCGCGACGGAATCGATCGAGATGCCGACTGGTGGCGGGCCCGTGGACCGACTCCAGATGCGGGATCAAGCCGGGAAACGGCGCGCGATGGCGGCCGCGAGTCGTGTGGTTGGCGCCGCTGCGCGACCACCGAAACTCGAACTCACGATCCTTCGAGCCGTGCAGCACGACGCGCTGCGCGCGCTTGCCGAGCGAACGCCACGGCGTGTCGAGATCGAAGCCGTAGGCCACGCCGACTTGCTCGAGATGATCCAGAGTCCAGCGCCCATAGACGACCTTGCCGTCGTCCGTGAAGCCAAAGAGCGCGAATTCTCTGAGCGTCGCCGAAGCATCGCGCACCAACAGGTCTTCGGCGAAGGAATGTACCTCGCCGAGTCCATCGCACGCGGGACAGGCACCCGAGGGACTGTTGAAGGAGAACAGGCGGGGCTCGAACTCCGGCAGCGCGGCGTGACCGTTCGGACAGGAACGCGCGGTCGAGAAGCCGATCGGTTCCGTCGTCTCGTCGTCGGCATCGAGGATGCCGGCACTGCCTTCACCGAGTGCGATCGCCGATTCCAGTGCTTCGGCGAGTCGGGAACGCTCCTCTTTGGCGATACGCAAGCGATCGACGACCAGCTCGATGGTGTGGTACCGGTACCGCTCGAGAGCGATGTCTTCGTCGAGTCGGCGGACCTGGCCGTCGATCCGCGCGCGGACGAAGCCTCGGCCGCGCCAACCGGCAAGTTCTTGGCGGTATTCCCCCTTCCGCTCGCGAACGACCGGCGCGAGCACGAGGACGCGCCGATCGGCGTGGGTCCGCAGCAGATTCTCGACGATCTGATCGACCGACCACGCCACCACCGCCTCACCGCATTCCGGGCAGTGCGGAGTGCCGAGGCGCGACCACAGCAAGCGCAGGAAGTCGGCGACTTCTGTCAGCGTGCCCACCGTCGACCGCGGCGAATGCCCCACCGACTTCTGATCGATCGACACCGTCGGTGACAACCCGTCGATGTGGTCGACCTTCGGCTTCTCGCTGCGGCCTAGGAATTGGCGGGCGTAGCTCGACAGGCTCTCGAGAAAGCGCCGTTGACCCTCCTGGTAGATCGTGTGCCAGGCGAGGCTCGACTTCCCCGAACCGGAGACGCCCGTGAAGGTCACCAGGCTGTCGCGCGGGAACTCGAGATCGACGTTCCGAAGGTTGTGCTCCCGCGCTCCGCGGACGGTGACGTATCGCTGCGCCTTGGGCATGCTCGAAGGACTTTCCGCGCCTGCGGAGAATCTTGCGAGCATAGACGAGGCGCTGCGATCAGGCCATCGGGGCACCCCCGACGTAGCTCAGCAGCGGCGAGTGCAGGTAACGGTTGGCGGCCAGGACTTGCCCGCCGAACAACCAATCCTCGCCACCCCCGAGATCGGTGACCAAACCACCGGCCTCGCGCACGATCAGCGCGCCGGCGGCGACGTCGTAGGGTGCCAGATACATCTCCCAGTAGCCGTCCCAGGTCCCGTCGGCGACGAGACACAAGTCCATCGCCGCGGAACCGAAGCGGCGGAGGTCGCGGCAGTGCGGCAGCAGTCGGCGAATGCGTTCGACGTTGTCGTCGCGGCCGGGCTCGTTGCGGTTGTACGAGAAGCCGGTCGCGACCAGGGCGTCGGCCAGCGTCTGGGTTCCGCCGATCGTGATCGCTCGACCGTCGCGACGCGCGCCGAGTCCCAGGGCGGCCGTCCAGACGCGACCGAGCGCCGGAGCGTTCACGGCCGCGACCAACGGTTGACCTCGGAAGTACAGTGCCACCGACACACTGAACCAGGGGACTGCGTGCACGAAGTTCGTGGTGCCGTCGAGCGGGTCGACGATCCACAGCCAGTCCGCTGCCGAACTCGGTACACCGGCGGTCGTGCGTACGCCTTCCTCGGCGAGGATGGCATCGTGAGGTCGCGCCGAAGTGATCGCATCCACGATCGCGAGTTCCGCCGCCCGATCCGCCGCGGTCACGAGTTCGCGACGGCGACCTTTGCTCTCGTGTTCGCGCGGCAGCCCGCTGCGGCGGGCGGCGTG
>JBFXDD010000001.1:45146-53478 GCA_050181465.1 Planctomycetota bacterium | reverse complement strand
CCGAGCTTTCGATCGGCAGTCGTCGTCAGACCGCTCTCGATGAGGAAGGCACCGCTCGGAGACAGGCAGGTCACGAGTGCCGGTTCCCCAGGCTGCGTCGGGGCGAATTCCAACTCGTAGGCAGCCCCGTCGAACAAGAGCGGAGCGTTGGGAGCGCAGTAGTCGAGGTGATCCTGCCCCACCGGCCACGCCGGACCGCGCGCGACGGGCCCGAACCCGGCGGAATCCACCTCGACCCCGGCGAGCCGGCGCACTCCGGCTCGCGCGACCATCGCCTCGACTTCCCGCAGGAATCGTTGCGGTGAGTCGTCGCCGTCTCGGCGCCAGTTGGGGTCGCCGCCGGGCAGCACCACCAGACGCCCGCCCCGCAAGGCGAAGCCGGTGCGGAACTCGAAGTCCTGGCCCAGGAGTTCGAGGGCCGCGGCCGCGGTCCAGAGCTTCTGGTTGCTGGCCGGCACGAACTCCTCCGCGGCCCGATGGGCGACGACCACCGTCCCCTCGTCGACGAGGACCGCTTGGAAGCCGACGCGGAGGCCGGCCGCCTCGAACGCTCCGATGGTGCGTTGCACCCGGTCGCGACCGAAGCGTTGCGCCGCCGTCTCGGGAGCCGTGAGCACCACCGAGCCGATCGCCAGAGCCGCCCACGCCGATCGGCTTGATCGCCGACTCAGCAACCGCGGACCGACCTCCGCTTGCCAGAAACCACCCATGGCGACGCAGGGTCGCGCAAGCGTCCGACGACTTCAAGGGCGGTGGATCCGCCGTTCGAGGACGAGGCCAGACGGCGGCACGTCGGGCCGTGGGAAATTTTCTGGAGGCCGTCGGCGCCGCGAGGCCAGTGATCAGGCCGATTCCTGCGACCACGGAGCCCGACCCGCTAGATTCAGTGTGGACTCGCGTGACCCTCCACCATATTTCGGGGCACCGTGGCGCGCGCACCTGGGTGGGGCGCGCGTCGCGAACGTCGTCCGTCTGCCTCCCGGAGGGGTCGAACCCGGCTTGCTCGTCGCCGGGGCGACACCAAGTCAGCCATGCTCGTGTCCTTGCCGGTCAGCGCTCGTCGAGACGCGGTCGCGGTTCCGTCGGAACCGGCGTCCGTCGGCGCTGCGGGTCGGGCCGGCATCGTCGCCCTCCAGGTCCGCGGTCGCACGACGTCGACTCCTCTCTCCCCGGGGCGGGCGCCCCTGGGGCTCGCGGTGTTTCGGAGGTAGATGGTGAAAATTCCTCGGCGGTTCACGAAGCAAGGTCAGTCTCCGTACGCAGGCATCCCGTTCGCCAAGCGGACGTCGGAGATTCGCAACCCAGACGGCTCGGTGGTGTTCCGAGCCGCCGACATCGACATTCCCGAGGCGTGGTCGCAAGTCGCGACCGACATCCTCGCGCAGAAGTACTTCCGCAAGGCCGGCGTCCCCCAGACGACCGCCGACGGCCAGCCGCAGGTCGACGAGACGGGATCTCCGGTCGTCGGCGGCGAGCGAGATGCGCGCCAAGTGTTCCATCGCCTCGCCGGCTGCTGGACGCACTGGGGCAAGGAGCACGGTTACTTCGACAGCGAGGGCGACGCGCGAGCGTTCTACGACGAACTCTGCCACATGCTGGCCGCGCAGGTGTGCGCGCCGAACTCACCGCAGTGGTTCAACACCGGTCTCCATTGGGCCTACGGCATCGATGGACCGCCGCAGGGTCACTGGTACTGCGATCCGGCAACGGGCGAAGCCCTGCGCTCACCGAGCGCCTACGCTCGGCCGCAGCCCCACGCCTGCTTCATCCAGTCGGTCCGCGACGACCTCGTCAACGAGGGCGGCATCATGGACCTGTGGACCCGGGAAGCGCGCCTGTTCAAGTACGGGTCCGGCACCGGTTCGAACTTCTCGCAGCTTCGTGGCGAGAACGAGCCGCTCTCGGGCGGCGGTCGCTCGTCCGGGCTGATGTCCTTCCTCAAGATCGGCGACCGCGCCGCGGGAGCGATCAAGTCCGGCGGAACGACGCGTCGCGCGGCCAAGATGGTCTGCCTCGATCTGGATCATCCGGACATCGAAGCGTTCATCGATTGGAAGGTCGTCGAAGAGCAGAAGGTGGCCGCTCTGGTCGCCGGCAGTCGACAGATGAAGCGGCACGTGCAAGCCGTGCTCACGGCGTGCTTCCAAAGCCAGGACCCAGCGGCCGCTCCGATTCTTGCCCCGCGCGAGAACACGCAACTCGCCGCCGCCCTGCGCAGCGCCCGCGCGGCCTGCGTACCGGAGGCCTACCTCCAGCGCGCGCTCCAGTTCGCCGCGCAAGGTCGTCGCGAACTCGACATCGCAGAGTTCAGCACCGACTGGGACAGCGAAGCCTACGTCACCGTCTCCGGCCAGAACTCGAACAACTCGATCCGCGTGCCGAACTCGTTCTTCGCCGCGCTCCAGAACGGCGAAGCTTGGCGATTGACGCGGCGAACCGACGGCAAGGTGCACAAGACGATCGACGCACGCGCGCTCTGGGACAAGATCGCCATCGCAGCGTGGTCCTGCGCAGATCCCGGTGTGCAGTACGACACCACGATCAACGAGTGGCACACCTGCCCGACCGACGGCCGCATCGAGGCGAGCAACCCATGCTCGGAATACATGTTCCTCGACGACACGGCCTGCAACCTGGCGTCGCTGAACCTCGTCAAGTTCCTGCGCGCGGACGGCAGCTTCGACGTCGCCGGCTTCGAGCACGCCGTCCGCATCTGGACCATCGTGCTCGAGATCAGCGTCCTGATGGCGAGTTTCCCGAGCCGTGAGATCGCCGTGCGAAGCTGGACCTATCGCACGCTCGGGCTGGGCTACGCCAACCTCGGCACCCTCCTGATGCACCTTGGCATCCCCTACGACTCCGACGAGGCGCGGGCGATCGCCGGCGCGCTCACCGCGATCATGTGCGGCAAGTCGTACGAGACCTCTGCGGAGATGGCCGAGCGACTCGGTGCCTTCGCAGCCTACGACCGCAATCGGGATGCGATGTTGCGCGTCATCCGCAATCACCGTCGCGCCGCGTACAACGCGCCGGTCGCGGACTACGAAGGGCTGTCGATCGCGCCGACTGGGATCGACCCCACGCACTGTCCCCGCGAGTTGCTGCTGGCCGCGCGAACGGCATGGGATCGCGCGCTCAGCACGGGCGAGAAGCACGGCTTCCGCAACGCTCAGGTGACCGTGATCGCACCCACCGGCACGATCGGTCTGGTCATGGACTGCGACACCACCGGTGTCGAACCGGACTTCGCCCTGGTGAAGTTCAAGAAGCTCGCTGGCGGCGGCTACTTCAAGATCATCAACCAGAGTCTGCCGCCGGCACTTCGACGGCTCGGCTACTCTCCGCGCGAGATCGACGAGATCGTCGCCTACGCAGTCGGCCGCGGCACCCTCGCGGGAGCACCGCACATCAACCACGAGTCGCTCGGCGCCGCAGGCTTCGGCGATCAGGAGATCCGCAAGGTCGAGGAGGCCCTCGCCAGCGCCTTCGACGTGTCTTTCGCCTTCAACGTGCACACTCTCGGCCAGAAGTTCTGCACGGAGGTCCTCGGGTTCACCGAGGCGCAACTCGCCGACTGGAGCTTCGACTTCCTCGGCGCACTCGGCTTCACCAAGGCACAGATCGCCGAAGTCAACGACTACGTGTGCGGCACGATGACGGTCGAAGGCGCTCCTCACCTGGAGGACCAGCACTTGCCGGTGTTCGACTGCGCGAATCGCTGCGGTCGCCGCGGCCGCCGTTTCATCGCCTTCCGCGCCCACATCGACATGATGGCAGCGGTCCAGCCCTTCATCTCCGGGGCGATCAGCAAGACCATCAACATGCCGAACGAGGCGACGATCGCCGAGGTGCAGGATGCTTACGAGCACTCCTGGCGCAGCATGGTGAAGGCGGTGGCGCTCTACCGCGACGGCAGCAAGCTGTCTCAGCCGTTGAACGTGTCGAGTGACGACGAGTCGTCGGCCGACGAATCGCTGTCCGCAGATGCTCTCGGCAACGCGTCGGAACCGGTCGCAGCGGTCGCCCAACACGTCACGCAGCGCGTGGTGCACCACTACCTCCGCAAGCGTCGTCGGCTGCCGAACCGTCGCGGGGGCTACACCCAAAAGGCCGTCGTCGGCGGGCACAAGATCTATCTGCGAACCGGCAACTACGAGGACGGCTCGCTGGGTGAGATCTTCCTCGACATGCACAAGGAGGGTGCCGCGTTCCGCAGCTTGATGAACAACTTCGCCATCGCCGTGTCGCTGGGACTCCAGCACGGCGTGCCGTTGGAGGAGTTCGTCGATGCGTTCGTGTTCACCCGCTTCGAGCCCAACGGTCTCGTCAGCGGCCACGATCGCATCCGCATGTCGACCTCCATCATCGACTACGTGTTCCGCGACCTCGCGATCAACTACCTCGATCGCCACGAACTCGCCCAGATCCAGACCGAGGACCTCAGCAGCACGACCACCGGTCGGCGACTGAGCGGCGACTCGGAGGAAGTCTTCGAGGACGAGCCGGTCGAAGACGGTGCGGTCCGCGAAGAGGAAGTCGAACCCAACGAGGGGACCGGTCCGGCGGCGCGCCTCGCGACACGAGTCGCCGAGGCGGCAGGCTCGCTCGGCACGACGACCCCGACCGCTTGGCGTCACGACAAGGCGGAAACCGCTTCGATCGTCATCCCGGCGGGTATCGCCGCCCGCAGCCAGTCGACGGTGGCTGGCAACGCGAAGGGAACCGGTCGCGTGGCCGCGATCCGCGAAGCTCGCCTCAAGGGCTACGAAGGCGATCCGTGCCAGTCCTGTAATCAGTTCACCCTGGTGCGCAACGGGACCTGCCTCAAGTGCATGTCCTGCGGGGCGACGAGCGGCTGTAGCTGAGCGACGGACGGTCTCGCCGCGTCTCGCCAGGGAACGCGGTGCCACGACCTCGATCGATGCGCTATCCTGCGCGCGCCGCGACCGAAGTGACCCCTCTCGGTCGCGGCCCGTCAGCGTCTTCTCCGATGCGCATCCACCCTTTTGGCTCGATGGGCCGTTCGCACAGCGGTCTCGTCGCCTTTGTCCCCGGAGCGCTGTTGATCGGTGTCGGCCTCTGCGTCCTCGTGATGCCGGAGCTCCTCCGCTACCTGGTCGGCGGGTTCTTCCTCCTCGTCGGTTCCATCCTGCTCGGAGCGGCGTGGCAGATGCGGCGGGGCGCGCTCGGCCGCGGCTTCGTCGGATTCGTGGAACGGATGCGCCCTCCGAATCGCCCGTGACACCGATCGCTCCGCGGCAGCGACCTGCCGCGAACCGATCGCGCCGCGACCCCCTCAATGGGGGTGAGCAGCGCGACCGAAGACCGAGGACGCGGTCATGCCCCGTCCTCGTCCTCATTCTCGATTCGCGGTTCTTGCGCTCGCTCTCCTCCTGAGCGGCTGCGGCGGCTCGGGTAACTCCGGTTCGACCGGCGGCATCGGCAACGCGCTCGTCCCGCTGCGCTTGGGAATCGTCGCGCACACCCCAGCCGACCGAGCGGTTCAAGTCTCGATCGGGGTAATCCCGCAGATCGAGTTCGACGGCGATCTCGCCCTCGAATGCCTCGAGGATTCTGAGACCGGCCTCTTCGAACTCCCGACTGGAACCCGCTTCGAAGTCGACTTCGAAGCGGTGAACGCGCGGACTTTGACGGTCCGCCCGCGACGACTCCTGGCACCCGCCACGGACTACGAACTTCGCCTCTCGGCGCTGACCTGCGACCACGACGGTCGGCTCCTCGACGCTCCGTTCACTCTCGCGTTCCGCACCACCGATCGCGCGCCGCCGCGACTCGTCGCCGTGGAGAGCGCAGCGCCCCTGCAACCGCGAACTTCGCCGATCGTGGTCCGCTTCGATGACGCGCTCGATCCGAGCAGCGTCAACGCCACGACCCTGCGGATCCGCGACGACCGAGGCCTCGAACTCGCTGCGACGCTGACCGTGGCGGATGACCTGGTAACGATGGTGCCTCGCATCGATCCGCGTGGTTCCACGGAGCTGACGGTGATCGCCGAGGGGATCCGCGATCGATCCGGCAATCGTCTCGACGACGCGTCGGCGATCGAGCTCCTGACGGAGAGCGATGTCACGCCACCGCGGCTGATCTCGGCTTGGCCGGCGCTCGATGCGGAAGTGTCGCCCTTGGCGACTCTTGAACTCCGATTCGACGAGTCCATCGTGTTGCCGCCACAGGAGTCGCTGCCCCAGCTCGTCGCCGGCGAGGAGATGCTGGCGGCCGAACTCCAACTGTCGAGTCACCAGCGATCCTTGTTGGTCAGACCGCAAGAGCCGCTCCCGCCGCATACGGTCATCGAGTACCGGACCACCGCCGATGACATCCTCTACGACGTCAGTGGGAACGCGCTCTCGTCGACGGTCCTCTTGCGCTTCATCGTCGGTGACGATGATCGCGCTCCGACATCGCAGGCCTTCTTCCCGGCCCACGGCGCGGCCGCGATCGATCCGGCCACGGACCTCCGCGTGACCTTCGACGAGGCGCTGGACGCGTTGCCGCTGGAAGACCTCATCGCTGAGATCACCGTCGATGGTGTCGCAGTCGCCGTCGCATCGACTTCGCTCACCGACGAAGCGCACACCCTGCGCATCGTTCTCGCCGAGGAACTCCCGCCGAGCGCTCGGGTGGACGTCGCGATCCCCGCGCGCTCGCGCGCGCTCCGGGATCACGCCGGCAACGCCGTCGAGACCGATCTGCACTTCTCGTTCACGACGTCGGCGGATCCCGTCCCGCTCGGCATCCTGATCTGGCCGGAACCCAACGCGGTAGGCGTCCCCTTCGATGCGCAGCCGTCGATCCTGCTCGACGCAGCCGTCGATCCTCTGAGCGTCGACGACCGCACCATCCGGCTTCGGACGGCCGACGGTGACGCGGTGGACATCGCCCTCGCCCTCGAGCGCTTCGATCGCGTGGTGCGAGTCCGACCACTCGCCCCGCTGATGCCGGGCCGCGACTACGAACTCGTGGTCCTCGGCGGCGCCGGCGGACTGCGCAAGGCCAGCGGCAATTGGCTTCGCGAGGATGTCGTTCGGCGCTTCCGCGCCGGATTCCGCACCGACCTGGATCCACCGGTGCTGGAGGTGACGGTCGCGGGGATCGAGTCTCCGCGAAACGAGGGACGAATCTTCGCTCCCGTCGGCCTGACCTTCGATCTCCGCGCGCGTGCCGGAACCGATCCCTCCGTCGATCTCTCGACCGCGATCCTCGAACTGGTCGGACCAACGGCACTCGGCGACGCCGAATCGTTGATTCGTCGTGCCGAGATCGGACCGCGCACGCTGCGCCTCAGGATGGGTGAAGACGAGCGCCTGTTGCCGGGCCGCTACGTACTTCGCGGCAGCGTGCGCGACCTGTCCGGCAATCTCGGCACGGCCCCCGAACTCGCCTTCGATGTTCTCGAACCTGACGCCGCAACGCTCCCCTTCGAACGAACTCAAGTGGTGTGGGTTCGCTTCGACCTGGATCGAAGCGCGAACGGCCGCAGCGACTTCGACGACGATCTCGTCCGACTCGGACTCCTCGCAGAAGGTGATCCTGTCGGCGCGAACGAACGACTGTCGCGGCTGATCCGCGACGGCGCGCTATCCGCCGCTCATCGGGTCTTCGGTCGCGGCGCGAACGGCGCTCCCTTGGATCGCAATGCGGTACCCCTTCGACTCACGCAACGACAACCGCTCGGGGTACTCTCGATGCAGATCGCATGCGGTGGTTACGACCCCGATGGCGATCGCACTCGCAGTTTCGGTTCTGCCTCGACCGGCATTCTCGGTCGAGCCCGATTCGATCTACGGAACGCGATCACTCACGAGGTGGTCGCAGGCGGCTCGCCCGCACTCGGAGTGTTTCCCGGCGAGCTGTATCTGTTCGAGTCGCGCGTGCATCGCGACGTCTATCCGGGATTCATCACCACGTTCGCCCGCCACTTCGGGCCGATTCTCCCAGAACTCGGCGGCGAACCGGCGGGGACTCATCCGTTGGATGCAATCGTGCTCGACGTCGACTTCGATCCTGCCGCGGCCCGTCCGAACGAACTGGCGCGATGGTCGGCGATCATGCAGGCGGCGGACGACTGGGCCGTGTGCGTCTCGGTGATCCTCGCCCACGAGATCGGTCATGCGGTCGGCTTGGTCGCCACGGGACGAAACAGCGCGGCATTGTTCGGCGACGCCACGCTGCACAACGAATTCGCCGACCCCGGCGAGGTGATGTCTCCCGCGATCGGCTTCGACGCGATGATCGCTCTGCCCTTCGCGTTCCGCGACCTGAACTTCGCCTACCTGCGTCAGGAGGTCTTGCTGCGATGATCCTTCGAAGT
>JBFXDD010000001.1:42345-45046 GCA_050181465.1 Planctomycetota bacterium | reverse complement strand
CCGACCCCGGCGAGGTGATGTCTCCCGCGATCGGCTTCGACGCGATGATCGCTCTGCCCTTCGCGTTCCGCGACCTGAACTTCGCCTACCTGCGTCAGGAGGTCTTGCTGCGATGATCCTTCGAAGTTTCGCGGTGCTCCTGGTCGGTGCCGGCACACTGCTCGCACAACGATTGCCGACCACGCTCGATCAGCTCGTCCGCAACGCCGACGTCGTCGTGCGCGCGCGAGTCCTTGGGTTCTCGACCGGAACTTCGGGAACAGTCAGAGTCGGTTTCCTCACGCAGGAGCTCTTGGTCGGCGACGCACCACGGACCTTCGCCCTCGAGGAGTCGCAGGAGGAAGGCTGCGCACGTGCGTTCCGCGGTTTGGTCCCAAATCTCGGCGTAGTCCTGTTCCTCGAGCGCGGCGCCAACGGCGAACTCCGTTTGGTCCACGGGGACCCCAACGCCGCATGGGACCTCGAGCCTGCGTTGCTCGATCGCCTGAGAGCCAGCCTCGCGACGCCGCTCTCGATCACTTCGTTGGACGCCGCGGTCGAAGCTCTCTCCGGCGGCAGTCGGCGACTCCGGCTCGATGCAGCGCACAGTCTCGCACAGTCCCCAGACCTCGCAGCGATGAGTCCGGCCGCTCGCGACCGACTGCAGGCGCTCTTGCCGACGATCTGTGCAGAGGTCCCTGCGCTGTTCGAACCGCTTGGCCGCACAGTCGAGCGACTCGACGACCCACGACTCGACACGCGCTTCGCGCTCGCCGCCGCGAGTCACTCCGGCGGGTCACAGCTCGCATTGGTCGATCGACTGCTTGCGCGCCGTTCCTCGCACTCTCGCGAGCGACTCCTCGACGCCCTCACTCGCGACGGCACTCAGACGCTGCGACGGCCACCGCAGAGCGACGGCTCGGTGCTGCCACGCTTCCGCGCAATCCGTCCGTACCGCCCATGAACCGTCTCGAAGATCGCACCGTGCACCCGCCGGATGTCGCACTGGGCCTGGATACGCAGCTCGCCGAGCTCGTGCCCACGCGACGCGCGACCGCAGCACTGCGACGGCACGGAATCCATACGATCGCGGACTATCTCGCGGTGGGTACCGAGGGTCTCCGCCAGCTCGGGGGGGTCGGCCATCGCACCGTCGCTCTGGTTGATCGCGCGATCGCCGAACAGTTTCGGAGCTTGTGCAGTCCTCCGACCGACCCGCCGATGGAGGATTGGCTCGATGAACTGCGTGGCCATCTCACGGGACCGGCGCTCGCCTTGCTCGACGCCGTGGTCGGTCAGCAGCGTCGCGCGACGGACGTGGCGACCGCGGCGATCGCACTCCGCCTCGATCCGGAGATGGTCGAAGGTGCCGCGATCGCCATTCGCACGGCACTCGCCAAGGTCGCACCGAATGGTCACCGCGAGTTCGAAGCGGACATCGATGCGGAACTCCAACGGCAAGACGGCATCATCGCTCTCGTCCGCATCGATCCCCGTTCGCGCCTGGGGGCAAGGCTCCGACAGCCGGGCGTTCGATCCTGGTTGTTGCGACTGGCCGCTGTCATGGCACCGAGCCAGCGCACCATCGAGTGCCAGCGACTTCTCGGACTTGGTTACCTCCGGTATCGAAAGCTCCGCGACGCAATCGCTCGTGACCTGACATCCCGCCGATCCACTCCGAGTCTGCCGACGATTCGCGCGCGCCTCGGACTGGCACCCGACGAAGACGGAATCCTGCTTCACGCACTCGAGCGCCATGCTCGGCTGCGACTGAGGTTCACCGGGGAGCGAGGCGAGATTCTCGTGAGGTGCCATCGCAACCGCCGCGCTCGACTCGAGCAGATCATCGAAGAGGCCGGTCGCCCGCTGCCGCTTGCGGACATCGCGTTCGCCTACCAGGATCGCTTCGGCGGCTGCTGCCGAACGAAACTCCGCGACTGCCTCTACCGATCGGGGACCTTCCTGCAAGTGGCGCCGGATGTCTTCGACTTGCGCACGCACCACCTGGATTCGCTGGAGCTGCTTCGTCCCCTGGCGGAGCGTCTGTCCACCGCGGTCGCGAGGCGTGGCGGCAGACTCGAAGTCGATTCGCTCGTGGCCGCCGGTCGCATCAGCGCGCGGAGCGGCGCGGTCCTCCGCGAACTCTTGCGCCGGCAATCCGCACTCCGCGACCTTGGCCGCGGACGATTCGTCGCTCGCCACACCAACGGCTCCCGCATCGTGCGGAACATCGTCAGAGAACTCCGGCGCGCGATGGGTGAAGTGGTGTTCTCGCGCTTCCTCCAGAACCACAAGGAATCGCGTCGCCGACTCGTGAGCACGCTCTTGCGATCGAATCGCCTGTTCGTGGCACCGGCACCCGATCGCGTCGACCTAATCGAGAACTGGCCCTTCGATGCATCGCGACTCCAGCTGCTCGAACGCACCATCGCCTTGGCGCTGGAGGAACGCGGCGGACATGCACCGCTCGACAAGCTTCGTGAGGTGCTCGTCGAGGCTGGATTCCGTGAGCAGTTCCTCTCACCCACCTTGCTCGTCGATCTCCTGAGGCGGCACACCCGATTCGAACTCCTCGCCGGACATCGCGTCGCACTTCCGGATCTTCACCTCGCCGAACGAATCCGCCGTGAAGTGCGAGTGCTGTTGCGCACCGCGCCCGATGGCCTCTCCATCGCGCAGATGCTCGACCGTCGCCCCCATCTCGCCGAGGTCGGCGAAGCAC
>JBFXDD010000001.1:0-42245 GCA_050181465.1 Planctomycetota bacterium | reverse complement strand
CCGGATCTTCACCTCGCCGAACGAATCCGCCGTGAAGTGCGAGTGCTGTTGCGCACCGCGCCCGATGGCCTCTCCATCGCGCAGATGCTCGACCGTCGCCCCCATCTCGCCGAGGTCGGCGAAGCACTCGAGGAAGCGGTCAGCAGAGATCCGCTGCTGACGACCGAGGATGGCTTGCGATACCGTCGGGCGTGACGTGCTTCGCTGTATTGGTTGGGTCGTTCACCGAGACCACGTGCCGGGCGAGCAAGAGCGTCAGCACGACGCCAACCAACCCGGCGAGCACGTCGACGACGTAGTGGTAGCGGAGAACTACCGTGCTTGCGACCAACAGCACGACTCCCGGAAGGAGTAACCAGAAGGCTCGCCGTTGATGCCGCCACAACATGGTCAGTGACAGGACACTCAGCATCGTGTGCCCCGACGGGAAGCAGTTCCAACGGTGAACCTCCGCACGGTCCAGAGCCTCGTGCAAGGTCTCTGCGAGCCATACGCCGCGGATCGGAATCGAGTGCTCGAGCAACCGGTAGGGCGGCAGCGTGGGCCACCAGAGGTAACCGAGGTAGCTCACGGTGAAACCGAGGAGGATCGTCTCCAGCGCACGTTGATAGGCGCTCCAACCTCGTCCCACGCCGATGGTCGCAACGGCGATCATGGGCACGAAGTAGAAGATCGCGTAGCAGAACTGCAGGACTTCGACCAGCGGGGGCAGCAAGAGTCGTTGCGCCCACACGGTGGGATCGACCCCGAACCAAGCCCGATCGACGTCCACCCACCGATGCTCGAACGGCTCGGGATGAATCGAGGGAAGGATCCATGCCAGGGAACTGAACACGAACACCAAGCCGACGGTCGTGAGGATCCCACGTGTGATCGCCAACTTGGCCGGGCTGCGAACCAGGAACGGAACGCTCCAGACGATGACGAGCAGGAGCAGATGAGTCAGGGCATGCAGGAGCGGACGCCCGCCGTGCGCGTCCGCTCCGAACAGTCCATCGATCGCGAGGACGCTGCAGAGGTAGAAGGTCCAGATCCGCTCGTGACCGGAGATGGACACGCTGGTCAACGCCGCCTCCCTGGATTCCGGGGACGTCGAAACGTGAGCAATGGAATGAAGAACACACCCGCGAGAGATCCGACCGCCAACTCGCCCCACCCGACGGCGCGCGTCCCGCCGAGGTGGAGCAGGAGCCCGACGCGCGGGACATGCATCAACACCCAGCCGAGCGCCACGAGAAGTGCCGGCAACTGGAAGAACACCGGCCACACGACGACAGGAAACAGCATGCGAACTTTGGCACGGCCGTGAAGCATCAGATAGGCAGTCACCGATGCCGCAACGGCACCCGACGCACCGCTCATCGGTCGTGAATCGGGCGACAGGTAGATCGCACTGACCGCGACCATCGCACCCGCCAACTCATGAAACAACAGGAACCGAAGCGCCCCCGCGCGCTGTTCCAGCCGCCCTCCGAAGACGTACATGGCAAGTACGTTGCAGAACACTTGAACCGGCGCCCCGTGAAGCAACTTGTAGGTCACGAAGGGCACCACCAGAGCCAAGGCATGCCAGACTCCATCGATGCCTGCGTCGCCCCGAATGCGCGACAGCCGAGAGTTCAAGATGGTGCGATCCAAGCCGAAGTGTCGCTCGAACTCCGCCAGTTCGGCAGCGTCGGCGCGCCACAGTGCCAGATGGGTCACGATCCAGACCACCCCGAGCAGGATCGACGCGACGGCGACACGGCGGCGCCCTTGATCGTCGCCAACTGGAATCATCGAGCCTTTGGACGGTCGCGACAGATCATCGTCGGCGAGAGATCGTGGGGCTCTGCCACTGCTGGATCAAGCCGATGGCCTACCAGGGACTCTTCGTGATCGTCGTCGCGAGATCGCCGCAGGTCGATGCCCAGGACCGAGCTACGTCGTGCGACGAACGAAGCGTAGCCGTGACTACGCTGCCGGGAAGGAGCCGACGAATCGGCACGGCCGGACGCGATTTGCGGCGATCGCAACCGACGTTCACGAGCAGTCCGGGCTAGCGACCGTCCGCCGGCCCCACCGTGTCCTTCGGCACAGCGCTGCCGGCGAGTTCGCGCATGCTGCTTTCGCGGCCATCGAAGCTCAACAGTCGCGCCTTGCCGCTCTCGCGAGTCTCCAGATGCACCGGTCGACGCCACATGCTTTGCACGTAGCGAAGGGTTTGCTGAGCATACTCGAGTTGCAGGTCCGTCCCCGACCAGTCGTGGACCAAATAGAGTTCGCCGCGGTTGGCGTGGTTCGCATCCACCACTCGGATGATCGGGTTGCCGAAGTTCGTGATCGCGTCCAGAAGGCTCCGCTTGACTCGCTGCCAATCCCGACTGCGGATCTCGTACCGCCCCGTCGACTGATTGAACTCCCATACGAAGAGCTTCTGCGCCTCCGCGAACTCCTCGTGGATGAACTCATCGACGAACGAAACGTCGTTGTGAACCCGTCGCACCTCGAAGATCTTCTCGCGACCGAGGTTGGTCGGCTGGTTCCAGCGACGCTTCTCTTCGGCATCCTCGCACCGATGCCACTCGATCCCGAACTTCCCGCGATTCCAACGCTCCTCGATGTCACGGAACAGTTCGACGCCGAGTTTGTACGGATTGATCTGACCGGGGCGAGTCGCCAGTGTTCCGGAGTGTGCGTCGCAGTAGTTGACGATCTCCGAGGCCTCCACCACGTGTCGCGTCATGATTCGCGAGTGCCAGTACACCGCCCAGCCCTCATTCATGATCTTCGTCATTCCCTGCGGTGCGAAGTAGTAGGCCTCGTCTCGCAGCATCGCCAGGATGTCCTGCTCCCAGGTGTCGAGCGGTGCGTGTTCCAGCAGGAACTCCAACACGTCTCGCACCGGACGCTCCGGGAATCGACGGTCGCGCTGTTGCCGCTCGCGCATCTTCTCACGTTGGCGCGCGAGCACCGCGGGCGGATTGATGTAGCGATCCATGTAGTCCTTCGCCGCCAACTTCGGGACTTCATCCGCACGTGACCCGTCGCCGCTACCGCCGACCGGACGCCCTTCCGATCGCTTGATGTACGGCGAATGGATGTCGATGAGATTGTCGAGGGCCAGAACTCGATCGATGAAGTTCTCCACCCGTTCCACGCCATGGCGCTCCATGTACCGACGAATGCGCGCGCCATGGTTCGCAGTGATGTCCATCATCTTGCGCGGCGTGTGGGAGAACCAGAGGTTGTTCTTGAAGAAGTCGCAGTGGCCGTAGACGTGGGCCATGACGAGCTTCTGATCCGTCAACGAGTTGCTGCGCATCAGGTACGCGTAGCAAGGGTCGTTGTTGATCACCAACTCGTAGATCTTCGAGAGTCCGTATTGGTAGCTCTTGCTGAGCTGCTCGTACTCCATCCCGAAGCGCCAGTGCGGATAGCGGGTCGGGAACCCACCGTACGCAGCGATCATGTTCAACTCGTCGTGATCGACGAGTTCGAAGATGACCTCGTAGAAGTCCAATTCATAACTCGCTGCGATCTCGCGGATCTCGTCGCGATATCGAGCGAGTTCCGGCGTCAGCTCTCCCATGTTCAGCGGCCCTTCCCGAGAAAGGACTTGATCGACGGCAGAATGCCGTCGCGATCCTGGATGTCGGTCGTGACCACTTTGTCGTCCCCTCGAAACGCCTGGTCGAGATCGCGCTTGAACTGCCCCGAGCCGTATGCGCTCTTCACTTGTCCGTACGAGAACTGGTTCACCTGCGGCAGGATGGACGCACGAAGGAGGTCGATGCAGCGATCGGTGTCGCGCGAGGACCAGTTGTCGCCGTCGGAGAAGTGGAAGGGATAGATGTTCCACTCCGACGATGGGTAGCGATCTTCGATCACCCGCAGACACAGCTCGAGCGCCGAGCTGATCTTGGTTCCCCCCGACTCCCGCAGGTGGAAGAACGTGTGCTGATCGACCACGTGCGCCACGGCGTCGTGCACGATGTACACCACCTCGAGGTTCTCGTACTGGCTGCGCAGCCAGGTGTCGATCCAGAAGGCCTCGATACGCACGATCTCCTTCTGCTCACGCCCCATGCTCCCGGAAACGTCCATCATGTACACGACCACGGCACTCGCCTGGGGTTCGTCCCGGGTCGAGAGGTAGCGGTACCGATGGTCTTCCTTCAGCGGCACGACGATCGGGTTTGCCGGGTCGTAGGTGCCTGATGCGATCTGGCGCCGGAGCGCTTGCTTGAAGGTTCGCTTGAAGTGCCTCAGGCTCTGCGGGCCGCTCCGACTGATGCCGGTGAAGCGCCCCGCACGAGTGCGTATGGCCTTCTTGCCGCGAGGCTCGATGTTGGGGAGTTCCAGTTCCTCGCCGAGGATGCGGGCCAACTCCTCGAGGGACACGTCGACTTCGAGGACGTGCTTACCCTCCTTCTCTCCCGCTTCGCCGCCGCCCTCGCCGTCACCCGCGATCGGTTGGCCTTCCTCTCCCGAACCTTGCCCCACACCCTGCTTCTGGTTGCTGCCGTAGCGGAATCGCGGCAACTCGATCTGCGGCAGCGGAATGCTCACGAGGCGCTTGCCCTGCCGGCCGATCATCTCACCGGTCGAGACGAACTTCTTCAGATCCTGCTTGATGCGACCTCGAACGATGTCGCGGAAGCGGGTCTGATCCTGATCGATCTTGCGGGTCATCGAAGGGACTCGTCGACCAAGAGGTCAGTGATCGTGCTTGGTATCGCCGCGGGCGAAGATGGACGCAACGTAGTTGAGAACATCGGTCGCCGAGATCTCGTCATACCCGAAGTCGCGAATCAGGCGACTCTTGACGACCTCGATCTTCTCCTGCGTGTCCTTGTCCACGACGGTAGAGACCAAGCTGGTGATCTTGATCGTGTCCTTCTGATCCTCGAAGAGCTTCAACTCCAACGCGCGATGCAGCCGTTCGTTGGTCTTGTAGTTGAAGGTGCGTCCCTCGACGGCGAGAGCGCCGATGTAGTTCATGATCTCCCGGCGGAAGTCGTCCTTGCGTGAATCGGGGATATCGATCTTCTCCTCGATCGACCGCATCAAGCGCTCGTCCGGCTCCTCGTCGCGACCGGTATACGGATTGCGGACCTTCTCGTTCTGCGTATAGGCCTTGATGTTGTCGATGTAGTTGCCGCAGAGTCGGGCGATCGCTTCCTCGTCGGCAGAGATCGCGCGCTGCACTTCGTTCTTGATGATCTCCTCGTACTCCTCCCGAACGACGTTCAGCAGCTCGCGGTACCTCTTCTTCGTCTCGGGGTCCGAGATGAGCGAGTGGTGGTCGAGCCCGCCTTCCAGCTCGTTCATGACCATGAACGGATTGATGCAGGGCAGATCATTGACCAAGGTGTTGCTGATCTTGTCCTGGATGTAGCGAGGGCTGATCCCGTCCATGCCTTCGTGGGGCGACTCCTCACGCAGCTCCCGGATGTTGTCACGCGTGTACCCCGGCAGAGTCTTGCCGTTGTACAGCTTCAGCTTCTGCATGAGGGTGAGGTTCGCCTTCTTCGGTTCTTCCAGCCGGGTGAGGATCGCCCACATCGCCGCAGTGCTGAGCGTGTGCGGGGCGATGTGCTTGCCGGGAACGGTCTTCTTGTTGAAGTCGCGGTCGTAGATCCGGATCTCGTTCGCCAGCTTCAGGTTGTACGGAATGTCGATCTTGATGGTGCGGTCGCGGAACGCCTCCATCAGCTCGTTGTTCTGAAGTCGATTGTACTCGGGCTCGTTCGTGTGCCCGATGATGACCTCGTCGATGTCGGTCTGCGCGAACTTCTTCGGCTTGATCTTGTGCTCCTGGCTCGCGGTGAGGAGATCGTAGAGGAAGGCGACGTCGAGCTTCAGGACCTCGATGAACTCGATGATGCCTCGATTCGCAACGCAGAACTCACCGTCGAAGTTGAAGGCGCGCGGATCGCTGTCCGTTCCCAGTTCGGCGATCTTGCGGTAGTTGATGTCGCCGGTCAGCTCCGTCGAGTCTTGATTCTTCTCGTCCTTCGGTTGGAAGGTGCCGATCCCGGTGCGGTCCTTCTCGGAGATGAGCATGCGGCGCACGACCACGTGATCCAGCACCTTCATCCAATCGCCGCCGTAGCGCTCCAGCAGCATGTCCTGGTAGTAGCGCGAAACGGGGCACAACTCGAGATCGAGTCGCAGCCGGTAGCTCGCCCTGAGCTTGCGATTGAGGCTCGCGAGAATCGGCTCACGAGCTGCAGGCGGCACGAGCAGCATCGGCTCCTCGTTCATCGGTGATGGGATCACCTGTCCATCGATGTTCCAGGAGAAGGTGTAGAGAGCACCCTCGGCACTCCTGGAGTAGTGCTCGAGGCCCTTCTTCAGGAGGCGCGCGATCGTCGACTTCGCGGAGCCGACCGGACCGTGGAGCAGCAGCACCCGCTTCTCCGGACCGAATCCGTGCGCCGCTGCCTTGAACACGCTCATCAAGTTCATGAGCGGTCGCTCGAGACCGAACAGCGCGTCGTCTCCTTGATCGAAGGGATCGTCGAAGAAGCGGTAGCGCAGCAGCTTCTCCTTGTTCTCGTCGACTTCCACGGTGCCGTATTGCAGCACCATGTCGTAGAGCCGCTGGTGCGCCGTGCGGATGACCAGAGGATTCTCCTCCACCAACCTCACGTAGTCGGCGAACGAACCCTGCCAGTGCTCGTCGCGAAATCGCGCTACGTCGAGGGACTCCCGGATGAGACCCAGGATGTCGACTTGCTCCGCCATGATTCCTCTCGCGCTCGCTTTGTCTCGAAGGGGACCTTGTCGCTGTGATCGGACCCATCGCTTGCGCGTCGCCGTCGACGCGCCAGCAGGGGCCCGCGGGGTTTGTCATCGACACTTTAGGCCCCACCGCCGCAGAATCTTCGCGACTGGTGACCAGATCCGCAGAAGAAGGTTGCCGTGCGGCGTCGCCGCCGGGCGCGAGTTGCGGCTTTCGCAGCAGGCGCTCACGAATGATCCGGGCTAAGTTGTCGGCAATGGATCCGCGATCCCCTCGCTCCGCCGGTGTCTCGGCGTCCCCCGGTCGTGACGCCTGGCGACGCCGGGCGCTCCTTGGCGCCTTCTTGGCGTTGTCTGCCTGTTCCGACTACGAAGGCGCGGGCTTCTCCGGCGAGTCCGCGCGCGCGCGATGCGAACGCCTCGTGGCCATCGGTCCGCGGCAACCCGGGTCGCCGGGCATTCGCAAGGCCGCCGATCTGATTGTATCGGATCTCCGCGCCATCGACCCACGCCTCGAGCTGAAGCGACAACGGTTCACCCAGCCCGAGATCGCCGGCAGCACCGAGTTCGAGAATCTCTGGGTCGAGATCCCGCCGACCCCGGCGCGAAGCGATGCGCCGATCCTCATTCTCGCCGCGCACTACGACAGCAAGATCACCCATCCCGGCGAGCAGGACTTCGCCTTCGTCGGTGCGCTCGATGCCGCTGCGTCGTGCGCGGTCCTCTTGGAGTTGGCGAAGCATCTGGTCGGAACCGCTGCCCAACCCTTCGAAGTCTGGCTCGTCTTCTTCGACGGCGAGGAGTCTCTGGAATGGGATTGGAATGACGCCAAGGCGCTGATCGGCAGTCGCCACTTCGCTCGCACGCTGAGCGCCGACAAGGCGAGGTTCCCCACCGGAATCGCGTCGCGCGTGAAGGCCATGGTCCTCCTCGATCTCCTCGGCGATCAGGTGTTCAAGATCGATCGCGAGAAGGAATCCAATCCCACGCTGATCGACTTGTTCGCCCGTGCCGCCGCGACGCTGGGCTTATCCGAGCAAGTCTTCCGTTTCGAAACCCAGGTCAGCGGTGACGATCACATTCCCTTCAAGCAGTTGGGCGTCCGCGTGATCGACCTGATCGACTTCCAGTGGCGTGTGCCCGCGCAACACCGCGAGGGAATGCCGCCGGAGGCCAAGCAGTACTTCCCGTTCTGGCATACGGCGGACGACACGATGGAGCGCGTCTCGGCAGCTTCGCTCGCGCGCATCGGTGACCTCATCCTACGCGCGCTTCCCCTGCTCGCCGCGGAGGTCGTGAAGTGACTCGCGTCGATTCGCGACAGGAACGCACACCCCCGCGATTCCATGTCCTCACCGTGCTGTCCTTGGCCTGCCTCGCAGCGACTTGCGGCGATCGCAAGCGCTCGACCGGCGACGCGGCGAAGGTCCCAGCGATGCCGTCGCTACAGAAGCCCGCGGACATTCCGACCGACCTCGGCGACCGTGCGCTGCGCCACATGCAGACCCTGGTCGGATTCGGCGTGCGCACGCCGGGATCCGCCGGAATCCGCCGCCAGCTCGACTACGTGGCCGGTCAACTGGAGGCGTTGGGTGTGCCGGTTCGCCGCGATCGATTCCGCGATGCCCGCGAGAACCTCGAGTTCGAGAACCTCTACGCCCGCCTTGGCGGTCGCCCGGGCGACTACCTTCTGCTGGCCGCTCATCACGACACGAAGATCACCGAAGGGCACCCGGAGTCGAGCCACAACTTCCACTTCGTGGGTGCCAACGACGGCGCCAGTGGGGTCGCCCTGCTCCTCGCGCTCGCCGAGCACTTCGTGCAGCATCCACCGCCAGTCACCGTGGAGCTGGCGTTCTTCGACGGCGAAGAGAGCATTCCCTACAAGTGGGACATGCAACGCGCTCTGTTCGGATCGCGTCGCTACGTCGACCAGTACCGCGCGGAGCGGGTGAAGACGCCGGGTGCACCGCGGATCGGCGCGATGATCCTCTTCGACATGGTCGCCGCGGTCGATCTACAGATCGACGACGACACCAACTCGGATCCGACGCTGAAGGCGATCACGCTCGCCGCCGCCAAGGCATGCGGGCACGAGCGCTACTTCTTCGCGCAGCGACACGCGGTGACCGACGACCACCTGCCGTTCCGGGATGCGGGCGTTCCCGTCGTCGACTGGATCGATCTCGCGAACAACCCGCAGTGGCACACTCCGAACGACACGTTGGAGCATGTGTCGGCGGCGAGCGTGCAGATCGTCGCGGAGACCTTCCTGACGGCACTGCCGTTGATCGTCGAACGCTTCGCACCCGCACCGAAGCCGTCGAAGGACGACCCCGGCACCCAAAAGAGCAAGGGATGACGAGTTCGACGGCGCGCTTTGCACGGCGTGGTGAGCGCCTGATCCATACCGAGGTCGTTGGGTCCGGACCGGCCCTCGTCTTGATACCCGGCCTCGGCGGGGGGATGAAGATGTTCGGCACCCTGCCGCGCCGCTTCAGCCGCGCGGGATTCCGCGCCATCACCTTCGACCCGGTGGGCATTCCGCCCTCCAGTGAGTCGGACGGCACCTACGACTTCGCGTCCGCCGCACTGGACCTGGCAGCCGTGATCGACGCGCACGAAGCAGGCACCGTGGACCTGGTCGGCACTTCGCTCGGCGGCAAAGTCGCGTTGACTCTCGCGGCCACTGCTGGGGACCGAGTCCGCCGCGTCGTCACACTTGGGAGCGCGATGGTGAACAGCGCGCGGTCCGAACACGTCTATCGCTTCTTCGAACTCGCGGCGACGCACTTCCCGGAGAGCGAGTTCGGAGCCGCTCTCGCGCCGTTTCTGTTCGGCGAGACCTTCCTGGCCGAGCGTCGCGATCTCGTCGCGGACATTCTTCGTGCGACGCGGCCATCGGCGTCGAGCCGGCGCCTGATGACCGCGCAGGCCCGTGCACTCGCATCGGTCGACTTCGAGGACATCCTGGCCGCGGTGACGCAACCCGTGTTGTGCGTCGCCGGGGCCGAAGACACGCTGACCTCACCGAGTGATGTGAGATCGACCGCCGGTCGACTCGTGCAGGGCCGCTTCTTGATGCTCGAACGCGCCGGGCACACCCTACTGCTCGAGCACGCGGACGCCTTCGAGCGCACACTCGAGTTCCTCCGCGCCGAGACGCCGTGACTTTCCTGGCAGCCCGGCGCTGAGAACCGGCAGCGACGCGGCACTCAACGTTCTTCGATCGGCCGCGCGATGGGAACGAGTTGCGCCGTCATCGAAGAGGCGATCTGGCAGGTCGCAAGGCGACCATCCGGCATGGTCACGCGATAGCTGCCCGGCGGCAACCGCTCCGCGCCGATCCCGACGCCGAAGTCGACCTCACGCCAAAATCGTTGCCCGGCGAGGGGCCCGTCGAGCAGTTCGAAGACACACGCTCCGCGCACGGCTGCGAAGTCGGCGCTCGCCACTGCCGAACCAGGCGCGAGCAACTCGACCGAACTGGCCACGACTTCCCCATCGGCAGCATCGAGCACTCCGAAGGAACCGTCGACTCCGATCACCACGAGGCGGAAACCCACCGCGGGGACGCGATAACGGAGCTCCGAGAGACCGTCCCACAGCCCGACGAATGCGAGTTCTCCGGCACTCGTCTCGAGAAACACACGAGCCCCGTTGGCGAGCGCCGAGGCACTCGCGACCACCGAGATGGCGCGCTCCGGACCGTCCAGCCCGACACTGGCTGCGGAGTGTTCGAATCGATGCCGATGCGAGGGCCGCAGGAGAGCAGCACGCCCATCGCTCGCCGAAGCGATCCACTTGCGATGGGGCCCGAACACGCGCATCGACGCGGTCGTCGCGGACGCCACGATCTTGCCGTCCGCACTCGCACTCAACGCGATCAGTCCGCCGCCCTGCTCGCGCTGGTCGAGCCAAAGCGCGCCTGGACCGGCCTGAGCGAGCTCCGCCTCGCCCGCCTCGGACGCGACCAGCTCATAGCTCTCCGCCATCGCCAACAGCGGCACTCCGGGAATCTCCTGAACGACTCGCAATGCAGCACCCGCCGGAAGGCCGGCGACGAGGAGTCGCCGCGGACTCGGCACCCTCAGGACGAGATCCTCCCCGCCGCGCCAGGTCGGGTGCGCAACCCGCGGACGTCCGCTCGATTCCACCAAGACGGCGAGACTCTCGCGACCATCGAGATCGGCGGGCAGCCCACGCAGGGCGAACGAGCCGTCCGCCGCGCTGGCGGCTGCGGGAACATCGAGCGGTCGCAACAGCGAGAACGCCTCATCGACCACCCACGCGGTCACCCGTGCGCCGGCAATCGGACTGCCCTCGGCGTCGAGGACCCGCCCGCGTGTCGCCAGATCAGCCGAAAGCGCCACCGTCAGGAGCGGCACACCGCGCGCGTCGCGTGCGATCTCCACCGGTCGCGGTCCGAAGACGCCCAAGTCGCTCTCGGCCTGGCTCGGCGGGGTGACCGCCACCGTGACATGCTCGAGCGCATCGGTTTCGACTTCGAAGCGGAACCAACCCTCGGCATCCGACACGGTCGCCGTCGACCGTCCCGACACCGAATGGACCGACACTCGAGCCGCTGCAACCCCGCGACCGCTGGCGGCATCCACCACCCGGCCCGAGGCCAACAACACGCCGCCGGGACTCGCCTCGGTCCGGGCGATCGGCGAACCCGAGTCCACCGATCCGATGGCGATTCCATCCGCGAGGGGAAGGTCCTCGAGGGCCACCTCGATCCCTTCCGCATGCGCCACCTGGCCGCGCTCGACCCGCACCGATTCCAGGTCGGCGCGGCGGAACTCCGCGCGACCGTTGCGGACCTCGAGGCGCAGGCGCGACGAGAACTCGGCGATGGCGCGATCGAAGCGACGCACCCGCATCAAACTGATCTCGTAGTCGCCCCCCGCCTCGAGTTCGAGGCTCGAGCCGTCGACGAGACCGAGAGCGTGGGGGTGCTCACCGGTCGTGCACCGCAGTGCCCCGGCGAGCAGATCCAGTGTTGCGTCGTCACGCACGCGCACGTTGGTTCCGCCGAAGAGATGCAGGGTCGCACCGGGTTCGATGCGAACCGGCTCACCGGCGGCTTCGACCGGCGACGCTGGAAGACTCTGTGCCAGCACGACCTCGCCCTGATCCTCGACCCGCACCATCGCTCCGACCGCGAGGGTCGTCCCCTCGCGAACCGGTCGGGTGGTCGAGCCGACCACCAGCGAAGCGGCAGCCGTTCGCACGACCGAGAGCTCGGGCCTCGAAGATCGCTCGGCCTTCGGCCAGAAGCCGATCGCCCCCACCGCCGCAAACAAGAGCACGGCAGCGACCACCGCGACACCCCATCCTCGGCTGCGGACGCGCAACACGAGTCGACGCCAGAGCGGCACCTGCCGCCATTCGTGCCGCACGCGTTCCATCACCCCGCGAGTGAACTGCGGCGGAGCCTCCGCTTCCTCGAGCAAGATCGCCGAGATCTCCGCCATCACGCGACGCGTGAAGGACGGCCCGAACACCCCGCCGGCCGCGCCGTCGCGATCGGCATCCTCGCGAATCGCCCCGAGCGCGCGACGCAAGGTCAACTGCTCACCTTCGGCGCGCGACAGCGCGAGAGCGCAGTCACGGCAAAGGTGGACGTGATCGTCCACGGCCGCAGTCTCCGCGGCGGACGTCTCGCCGTCGCAGTAGTCGCGCAGCAGGTCGCGGAAGCCACGGCAAACGTCATCACGCGGCGGAAACCGACTGAGCTCGATCGGATCCGCAGGCTGATGGCGCTGTCGTCGCACGGGGCGATCCATGCCGTCGTCGCGAAGCGGCGGGTCGAAGTCGGCGGGCGGGTTCATTCCTCCCTCCTGTGGCGGTCCGAGCCACTCGCGCCCGGCTCGTCATCGATCGCGATCTCGTCGTCCTCGTCTTCGCGCATTTCGCGGAGCCGATTCTGGAGCAGGTCCTTCGCGCGCGCCATGCGCACCTTGACATTACTCAGGGAGATTCCCAGGGCGTCGGCAACCTGCCGGTTGGTCAGCCCATTGACGTAGCGCAGAACGAGCGGCGCTCGCAGCTTGTCGCTGAGCTGCCCTAGTTCGTGCCGGATGGCTTGGCGCCCGGCGTCGAGGAGGTCGCGCCCGTCCATTCGCGGATCGGCGAGCATCTCGGCCAATTCCTCCGACATCGCGGTCGCCCGCGGCAAGGTATCCACCTTGCGGCGGCGAAGGAGATCGCGGCAGGTGTTCCCGGCGATCCGCAGCAGCCAAGGCTCGAGTCGGCGTCCTTCTTCGAACAATCCGCGCGCGCGGAACAACTTCACGAACGTGTCCTGCGCCGCCTCTTCGGCGTCTTCCCTGGACCGCAGCATCCCGTAGGCGAAGCGATAGATCGACGCCTTGTGGCGATCCACCAGGATCTCGTAGGCGTCGATGTCCCCCGACTTGACCTCGGCCATGAGCTCTTCGTCGCTGAGGGGATCAGGAGGTTGCGGCATGCTCTGGATCGGCCGCTACGCGCGCGCGGCCGCGACTGGCCGAGATCTTTTACTCGCGCAGCCTAGCCCGGATGATTCGTGAACGTCTGCTGCGATCGCCACAAGTCGCGCCCAGCGGCGTCGCTACGTCGGCTCCTCCCTGGCAGCGTAGCTACAGCTACGCTTCGGTCGTCGACCGACGCAGCTCCTTGCCGGACATCGACCTGCGTCGATCTCGCGACGACGTTCACGAACAGTCAGGGCCAGTGCTCTCCGAGGTCTCGCCCCCCACCCAACCCGGGAGGAATTCCTCGATAATCAAGCAAGGACCGGATCGGGCCGAAATCGAGCCTGGCCGCGGTTGCGGCGAACGACCCATGACAAGGAACGATCTGACGCAGCAGGCGGTGTTCTTCGAGTTCGACGGCGTGCTGGTGCGCGAGCCTCGGCTCGACGCGAACGGGGAAGTGCCGTGGTTGCCTGGGGCCCGCTCCGCCCTGGAGCGGATCGACCCGCGCGTGTTCCTGACCTTCATCGGGACCGCCCGCAGCGACATCGCGTTCGGGGACCTCCGGGAGCGGGACTTCGGCCGGTTCTGTGAGCGCTTTCTCACCGACTGCGAAGAGTCGGGGGTGAGAATCCGCAAGATCTACAGTTGCCCCTATCACCCGAAAGGTCGCGCCCGCTTCCGTAAGGAGTCCGTCTTCCGCAAGCCGGCGCCGGGCATCTACAAGATGGCGCAGCAGGAGTTCGACCTGAACCTGGCGCGCTGCTGGGCGATCGGCCACACGACCACCGACGCCCTGGCGGCACAGCGGGCAGGTATGGGATCTTGCCTGGTTCGGACCGGCCTAGGCGGTCGCGACGGCACCTTCGTGGTGGAGCCTCACCGATGGGCCCGGGACGTGACGGACGCCGTCGGGCAAGTGCACGACTTCGAGCTCGCGCTCCGCTCCTGACCGAAGGCAGCTTCAGAGAACGGCCACGGCACTCGTCGTCGCGAGGGCACGCTCCAACACACCGGACGCACTCGCATCCAGCCGAAGGCCGAACACCATCGCAGCCGCGCGACGAATGGGCGGCGAGGATCCGCGCTCGCACGGCAACACTTCAATCGATCGTTCGGACGCACGGAGCCCGACTGCGACCGCCTCCGCCAAGTCGGCCGGCACCAGCACCCGCTCGACATCGCTGGGCGCTTGTTGACCCAACTCCAATCCCAAGGTCGCATCGCCGATCGCAAGGTCGAGAGGATCGAACCCCGTCCCGCCCGGACCCGATCCGCTCGCAATCGGAATCGCCCGTCGGGCCAACCAGCAGAGGAGCCTCGGGTCTGCCGATTCCGCGACGTGGATGGGCACCCGCTCGAGGAGTGCTGCGATGGCCAGCCCGCGAGTTCGAGGATCGAACTCCGCTAGTCGGATGCCCGCCAGCGAGCCACGCCGACGTCCCAGCGCGAACAGCGCGCCACGGAAGTGCGCCGACCCCGATGGTTGAAGGCACTCCAGCTTGAAGCGAAGGCCAAGAAGCGTCCCTCGATCCGGCCAGTGAGGTTCTCCGATCCACGGCGAAGCGACGAGTTGCCCGGCCAGAGCCCGCGCCGCCCGAACCACGCTTTCCGGCGAGATCGAAGAACAGGACATCTGCGGGCGAACGCTAGCCCGGATTACTCGTGAACGTCTACTGCGATCGCCGCAAGTCGCGCCCCGCGGCGGCGCTGCGTCGGCTCCTGCCCGGCAGCGTAGCTGCAGCTACACTTCGGTCGTCGACCGACGCAGCTCCTTGCCGGTCATCGACCTGCGCCGATCTCGCGACGACGTTCACGAGTAGTCTGGGCTAGCGGGACGTCCGGGCAGGCGCGACGGTCGATCGAGGTCGACCCTGAGTGACAACCGCGTCTCACGAAACCAAGTCGGGATCGGCACGCTCCGGATGGGCGAGGGCAGCGACGACCAACGCGACCCGCTGCGCGCCGCCGCCCCGCAGCACGGCAGCGCAGGCTCGCGCTGTCGCCCCGGAAGTGCAGACGTCATCGACCAGCAGGATCCACGAGCCCTGCACCGCGGCGGGCCGCGCGAGCTGGAAGGCACCGGCGACGTTCGCTTCGCGCGAAGTCACGCGTGGGTCCGCCTGGGAGAGGGTCGCGCGTCGCCGCACCAGCACCCCGTCTTGGTAGCTCAGCCCGAGCAGGTCGCCGAGGCCGATCGCCAGACGCTCCGCTTGGTCGTAGCCGCGTTCTCGCCGGCGCTGCCGGTGCATCGGCACCGCGACCACCTTCGCGCGCCGTCCTTCTCCGTTGGCGAACCCACCAAGCGCTCGCCGCATGGCATGCAACATCCGTTCGCCGGCGACCGGGCAGCCCTCGAACTTGAAACGCCGCACGATCGCCCCGCCGCTGCCGCGATAGAACCAGGGCGCGTAGACCGCGTGGATCCAACGCAACCACGAGTGGTCGGCGGTGCAGACCGCCGTGGGATGGAGCAGGGCGGCACGACACCGGCGACAACGCGGCTCGGTCACGACCTCCAGCCGAGCGCGACAACCTGGACAGAGTCCGGCTGCAGAGACCTCACCGCAGGCCGCGCAGGTTCGAGGGGCGAGCGTGGCCAACAACGACTGGTTGAACTCGCGCCGCGCGCGACAAAGCCCGCTTCGGTGGATCGGAGGCATGCTGTCTCCGTGTCCGAAGCTCCGTTCTGGTGACGCCCGCACGGCGGGAGATTGCAGGCCAGGAAGGTGCTGCCAGCCGCAGCCTCAGCCTCAGCGTCCCGGAAGCGCACCGATGTCGTCGCGCAGTCGCCGCCCGCGTTCCCCTAGTGTCGGGCCTTTCAGGCTTCGCTCGCTCTCGGGCGGCAGGCCCAGCGCGGAGCGCACTTCCCGCACGTAGTCCTCCACCGTGGTGTCCTGCCCATGGCGGACGCCGAAGAAGGCGCCGATTTCGCGGGTGAGCGCAATGTCCTTGCGGAAGTCCCACGGGTTGCGGGCGAAGAACTCGCGCAGGTGTCGACGAAAGTTGCGCCGGGAGTAGGTCGACCCGATCAGGTAGACCAAGCCGGCGATCGCCACGATGCCGAGGCAGATGAGCACGGTCCCGATCCGCTCTCGAAGCTGGTCGAGCACCGAGAAGCCCTGAAGCAGGAACCCGGTGTTGAGGAACAGGAACCCGATCACCACCTGAATCTTGTTCAGGCTGTAGTCGCGGATGGACGCGATGCTCCCCGCGCCCACGCCGAAGAACTCCTCGATCACTCGCCGGGACCGGCGAAAGATGATCGAGTTGGCGAGGAAGAAGACCCCGACCAGGTTGCAGGTGAGGCCGATGACCGCCAGCTCCGCGGAATCCATGCGTCGAGGGGAAAGTGCGCCGACCTGGAACGAGGCCGACGGGCGCAGAGTGTAGGCGCGGCGTCGAGCGAACGCCAAGCTTCGATCGAGGGACACAGTCCCGGGTCAGGACCGAGACCCGCGGCGGCCCCGCGGCCGCGCGCGCCGCCTTCCGATCTCCGCGCTGGCAGGGGCAGAGCGAATGCGACATGTTCTGCCCCCACTTCGCCCACCCTCGGCGCCCGCGAACCATCGCGGCTCCCGCACTCATGGAATACGCCGTCACGCTCGACGCGGTCACCAAACGATTCGGCGCGCACACTGCCGTCTCGGATCTCTCCCTCCGGATTCCCGCCGGCCGGATCTACGGATTCATCGGTCAGAACGGTGCCGGCAAGACCACCACCATCCGGATGATCATGAGCATCTTCTACCCCGACGAGGGTCGGATCACGGTGCTCGGCGAACCACGGCCGGAAGCCGTCAAGGACCGACTCGGCTACTTGCCGGAGGAGAAGGGGCTCTACAAGACCATGCGAGTCCAGGAAGTGATCGCCTACTTCGGGCGACTGAAGGGCCTCGATCGCACGACGTCCCATCGCCGCGCGGGCGAACTCCTCGAGCGATACGGCCTGGCGGAGTGGGCCAAGAAGAAGTGTCAGGCCCTGAGCAAGGGCATGGGGCAGAAGGTTCAGATCCTGAGCACCATCATCCACGGACCCGACCTGGTGATCCTCGACGAGCCCTTCAGCGGCTTGGACCCGGTGAACATGGAACTGATGCGCGACACGATCCTCGACATGAAGCAGGAGGGCCGCACGGTCATCTTCAGCACCCATGAGATGGAGCGTGCCGAGGAACTCTGCGACTACGTGTTCATGATCCATCGCAGCCGGAAGGTGTTCGACGGTTCCCTCGCCGAGGTGAAGCAAGGTGAGGGCCACGGGATCCACTTGGCCTACGACGGCGATGGTGGGACCCTCCGTGAACTGGAGCGTGAGGGATTGGCCCGGCGCGTGAACGACGCCGGTAAGGAAGCGGAGATCTATCCGGCCGATGGTGTCGATCCGCAGCGGATCTTGGCGGCCCTGGTCGGTCGAGTCGCCATTCGACGCTTCGATCTGCGCGAGACGTCTCTGCACGAAATCTTCGTGCGGCGCGTTCGTGAAGCCGAAGCTCGCCGCCTGGCGAAGGAGGCCTCTTGAACAGCAAGACGATGCACGTCGCGATGCGCGAGTACGTGGAGAACCTGCGCACCAAGACCTTCTGGATCGGCATCTTTTCGCTGCCGGTCGTGTTCGCCCTGTTCATCGTCGTGGGGCGAATCTTCGAGCGGAGCAAGGACGTCCGCACCTATGCGATCCTCGACGAGTCACCCGCGCAGTGGCTGTCGCAGGGGATCGAGCGTCGCGCCGAGAGCGGCGACCTCGAGTCGGCGATGCGGCAGTTCGTCGGCGAAATCGTCGGCGCCGAGGATGCCGATCGCAGTGAAGGCGCGCTCGCGCAGCGCGCGAGGGAAGCCGCGGAGAGACTCGGAGACAACGAGGTCCGCCGCGAGCTCTTCCAACGGATCGCGGCACTCCTCCCCGAGACGATGGCGCTGGCGAAAGCCGAGGGTCGCGCGCCGTCGGCCGCCGACTTCTCGAAGCTCGGCTCTGCCGGCGAACTGCTGGATTGGTTCCGAGGACTGAAGCCGGAGCAGCTCTCCCTCCTGCAGGGCCAGCTCGACCGAACCCGCTATCGGCGGCTCGACCTCGCCGACTTGGGCATCGGAGCCGATTCCTCCATCGAGACGCAGCGTGATGCACTCAATCGCGCCATCGATGCCGAGAAGCTCTTTGCCTACTTCGAGGTCCCCAAAGACCCTCTCGGGAGCAACCGCGGGCGTTACGTCTCGAACAACCTATCCGACTCGAGCCTGCGGGATTGGTTCGCGGGTCACGCAACGGAACTGGTGCGCGGGAAACGATTCGAAGTGCTGGAGGCCAAGCTCGACGCCGCCGAGCGCACGGAAGCCCGCAAGATCCTGTCCACCTTCGCCTTCGAGAAGGAACGCGTCGCGGAGGGAGGGAAGAGCACGACCAAGGTCGCGAAGGCCGAGGAGGCCTCGAGTTTCGCCCCGGTCGCCTTCGTGTACTTGCTGTGGATCGCGGTCTTCACCGCAGCTCAGATGCTCCTGACCAACACCGTCGAAGAGAAGAGCAATCGCCTCATCGAGGTGCTGTTGTCCTCGGTCTCGCCACTGCAACTGATGTCGGGCAAAGTGCTCGGGATCGCGTTCACCGGCCTCACGATCGTCGTGTTCTGGGCGTTGACTGCGATCGTCGGAACCCAACTCGTGCCGCAGACTTCGAAGCTCGCCGAATGGGGCCTGCGCGAGATCGTGGCCAATCCGATCTATCTGGGCTCGTTCATCGCCTACTTCCTCGCCGGATATCTCCTCTACGCAGCGGTGCTCGTGGCGATGGGTTCCGTCTGCGACTCCCTCAAGGAAGCGCAGAACCTGCTCCAGCCGGTCTTCATCCTGCTCATCGTCCCACTGATCGCGATGCTGCCGGTGGTTCAGGATCCCAACGGGACCCTTGCCCGAGTCTTGACCTACATCCCCCTGTTCACCCCCTTCTTGATGATGAATCGGGCGGGTGGTCCGCCGCCCACGTGGGAGTACCTCGCCACGACCGGGCTGATCTTGGTCTCCCTCTTCATCGCGTTCCGGGGCGCCGGCAAGGTGTTCCGAGTCGGGATCCTGATGACCGGCAAACCGCCGCGAATCGGGGAGATCCTTCGCTGGCTGCGTGCTCCGGCCGGCAGCGTGCAGCCCATCGCTCGCAGCGACAACAAGGGCTGATCGCCGGCAGGGTGTGGGATCCGGAACGACCGAGTGGCCGTCTCGGACGGCACCGTCGGCGGTGGCATCGAACTTTCTTTGCGGTGGAGGGGACAAGACGCGGAACCCTTGCCGGGCCTCGGGTCGTCTCATCCCCGCCTGCGGGGTAATCTTCCCAGAGACTGCCCTTCCCCAGCCAACCGGCTCAACCACCCCTCAGAACCATGCTTCGAACCTCCACGTCCTTGCTCTTGGGGCTCGGGCTCGTCTCGAGCGTCTTCGCTCAGGAAGTCCAAACCGCCCCCCTCGTCCCCGAGTTCGTTCCGGGCAGCTACATCATTCGGTTCCAGAATCGGAGCTTCGACCTCGAACCCTTCCGCAACGCCATCCTGGCGAAGCAGAGCCCGGCCCAGGTCGCAGCGATCGTCGATCAGATGGAACGGCAGGTGCTCGTGGACCAGGCCGCGGCCGTGCGCGAGATCGAGGCCATGGGCGGCAGCGTCGACGAGCAGTGGTGGATCATCAACGGGCTGGCGGCGAGCCGACTCGACGCCGAGGACGTGGCGCGCCTCCAGCGGATGCCGAACGTGGAGGTCGTCGAGCCGATGCCGATCGTCTACCCGACGAACACCACCGCACGGAACGCCACCCATCACAACGCGACCGCCGCCAACACGCGGACCAACGCTCTCGGGCAAGCCGTGACCGGTCAGGGTGTCGCCGTTGCGATCATCGACACCGGTGTGGATGCGCAGTTCAACGCCACCGGCAAGCCGAATCCGGGCTACTACATCGGCGGGAATCAGAACAGCACCACCGGCGGCGGACTGCAGGGCAGTCGGCTGGTCGCCGTGTTCGATGCCAGCGGCTTCGGCACCGAGGACTCCAACGGTCACGGCACTCACGTGAGCGGCTCTGTCGGCAGTGACACCGCCGGCACCAAGGGGATCGCGCACGGCGCTCAGCTCGTCGGGATCCGCATTTCCGGCTCGGGCGCTTCCGGCTCTGCGAGCGGCCAAGCACTGATCAACGCCTGGCAGACTGTCGCGAGTCAGCGCGCCGCGCTCAACATCAAGGTCGCCAACAACAGCTTCTCCGGTTCGCCGAGCCTCACGGACGGCATTCAGGTCGCCCTCGACAACACCGCGTTCAACGCCGACGTGCTCGTCTGCTGCGCCGCCGGCAACAACGGTTCGAACACGTCGAGCAGCCAGAACACCTGGAACGGTCTCGCGGTCGGCTCGATCAACAAGAACACCTTGACCGTGTCGAGCTTCTCGGGAACCGGCCCTCTCGACGGTTTCGGCCGCACTTACCCCGACATCACCGCAGTCGGCGCGAGCGTCATCTCGATGGTTCCAAACTCGACCAGTGGCGGCAGTGCGAGCGGCACCTCGATGGCATCGCCGATGGCCGCAGGCGGGGGCGCACTCGTGCGCCAAGCAGTGCCCTCGATGACGGCGCTGGAAGCCAAGGCCACGCTCCTCAACACCACCAAGCACACCCAGACCTCGCGCAACACCTACGGACTGGGCGTGATGGACTGCGATCGCGCCGTCCGCGAAGCCCTGCAAGGTGACTTCTTCACGACTCGCATGCTGGCGAGCAACCGGGTCTATCGTCAGAACTTCACGTTCGTGACCACCGGCGCCCGCCGCCTCACGGCAGCGTGGATGCATCCCGGCGGCGGAGCCTTCGACAACGTCGACCTGCGTGTGTTCGACGGCACCACCTTGGTCGCGTCCGACCTGAACACGCTCAATAGCTACGAGCACGTCGAGTTCACCGCCCAAGCCGGCCGCACCTACACGCTGGAACTCACCTGGGTCGGGACGGCAGTGCGCTCCATCCTTGACGTCGCGGTCGCCGGCATCAGCGCAACGCCGCCGCAGATGCCGACGCTGACCGGCGTGACGCCGACCAGCGCGACGAACGCGAGCGGTGCCCTGATCACCCTCACCGGCACCTTCGATCGCATCGACCGCATCGATCTCGGCGTCGACCAGATCACGACCTTCAATCAGTCCGCGACTCAGATCACCTTCAACTTGCCGGTGCCGGCAGAGATCGGGGCGGCGATTCCCATCAGCGTGACCAACGCCGCGGGAACCAGCAACACCTTGAACATCCAGCTCGACGGCACACACCCGATCCGCATCAGCGGCGCCGTGTTCGCCGTGCGCAACCTCCCCACCCCCCTGGGTGCGGCCGGCGATGCGAACTGGGACATCCTGTGGATGGTGTCACCGAGCAACCAGCCGAGCGCTGTGCCCGGCATCGCCAACCTCGGCATCGGTGACAACTTCCAGGCCCTGTTCATCCTCGGCGGTCAGACACTGAGTGCCCGCGGCGCCGGCAGCTTGTCGTTCACCTTCCCGGCGACGGTTCCCACCGGCCTCTACTACTTCCAAGGCCTGAGCTTCAACCCGGCGAACCTGGTCGTGCCGCTCGAAGCGAGCAACGTGGTCACGATCAACGTCTTCTGATCGGGACCCACCCGACGTCTCGCGAGCCGCTCACTCCCACTCGATGGTGGCGGGCGGCTTGCTCGAGATATCGAGGCACACGCGATTCAGCCCGCGCACCTCGTTGATGATGCGATTGCTGATGCGGCGCAAGACATCCACCGGGAGCAGTTCCCAGTCGGCAGTCATCGCGTCCTGACTCGACACCACGCGGATCACGCACGCATTCTCGTAGGTTCGCTGGTCTCCCATCACACCGACGGAGCGCACCGGCAAGGAGACCGCGAAGTACTGCCACAGCGATTTCTCGAGACCGCGAGTCTCGATCTCCTCACGCACGATGGCATCCGCCTCGCGCAGCGGTCGCAGGCGCCCCTCCGTAACCTCGCCAAGGCAGCGCACCGCCAGGCCCGGCCCCGGGAATGGTTGCCGATCGACCAGGGATGCCGGCAGCCCCAACTCTCGACCAATCGCGCGGACCTCGTCCTTGAACAGATCCCGCAACGGCTCGACCAGGGTCATGTCGAGGTCCTTGGGGAGTCCGCCGACGTTGTGGTGACTCTTGATCGTCGCCGTCGGACCGCCGTGTGCTGCGACCGATTCGATGACGTCCGGATACAGAGTTCCCTGTCCGAGGAAGCGAGCATGTCGCAGCGTCCGCGCTTGCTCGCGGAACACATCGACGAACTCCTTGCCGATGATCTTGCGCTTGGTCTCCGGATCGGCCACACCCGCGAGCGCCGAGAGGAATCGCTCCCGAGCGTCGACCACAAGCAAGTCCATCCGATGCTCCTCTCTGAAGAGCACCTCGACACCCTCGCGTTCACCCTTGCGCAGCAAGCCGTTGTCGACGAACACGCAGTGGAGGCGATCGCCGATCGCGCGATGGATCAGTACGGCAGCGACCGAACTGTCGACACCGCCTGAGAGCCCCATGACGACCTCGCCCTCGGGACCGACCAGTTCGCGAATTGCTGCGATCTTCTGCTCGACGATGTTCCCGGGGTGCCAGTCATCGCGACAGCCGGCGATGCGCAGCACGAAGTTGCGCAGCACGCGATCGCCGTCCTGACTGTGGGTGACTTCGGGGTGGAACTGAAGGCCGTAGATCTTCCGGGTCGGATCACCGACGGCAGCGAAGGGACACGGCTGGCTCCTCGCGATGAGTTCGAATCCGTCGGGCAGAACGGCAACCGAATCGCCGTGCGACATCCAAACGATCGATCGCGAGCCCACTCCGTCGAGCAGCACCGATCGATCCACGACTTCGATCTCCGTTCGCCCATACTCCCCGCCGCCGTGACCTGGTTCGACGCGACCACCCAGCGTCTGCGTGATCCATTGCAGCCCATAGCAGATGCCGAGCACGGGGATCCCTCGATCGAGGAGCTGCCGATCCAGCTTTGGAGCGTCGGCGGCGTAGACCGAGTTCGGTCCGCCCGACAAGATGATCGCCGCGGGCGCGATGGCATCGCACATCGTGAGAGCCCGCGAGGGGACCGTGATGCGCGAATAGACGCCCATCTCGCGAATGCGGCGAGCGATGAGCTGACAGTATTGCGTGCCGAAATCGACGATCAGCACGCCGCCGGCGATTGCTGCGTCGCCGTGCGCGGACTTGGTGCCTTCTGCGTGGTTCAATCGCTCTCTCCGCTGTAGTTGGGAGCTTCCTTGGTGATCCGAATATCGTGTGGATGGGACTCGCGAACCCCCGCTGCGGTGACCCGCACGAACCGGGCACGCTGGCTGAATTCGGCGAGATCGCGAGCACCGACGTAGCCCATGCTCGAACGAACACCACCGACCAGTTGATAGACGAAGTCCTTGAGACGTCCCTTGTAGGGCACCATGCCCTCCACACCCTCCGGCACGAACTTCAGCTTGTCCCTGATCTCGCCCTGCGCGTAACGGTCGGCACTCCCCGCCTCCATGGCACCCAAGGATCCCATGCCGCGCACCGACTTGAACGAGCGGCCGCGATACAGGATCGATTCTCCCGGCGACTCATCCAGACCGGCCAACAAGCTGCCGAGCATCACACTCGACGCACCCGCGGCGAGCGCCTTCGCGATATCGCCGGAGTTCTTCACTCCACCATCAGCGATGATGGGCACGCCGCTTCCGGCGGCAGCGGTAGCGCACTCGAACACAGCGGAGAACTGCGGCACGCCGATTCCGGTCACGATGCGAGTGGTGCAAATCGAACCGGGGCCGATTCCAACCTTGACCGCGTCGGCGCCTGCCTCGATCAACGCCCGCGTCGCCTCGGCAGTCGCGACGTTGCCGGCGACGACCGGCACCGCGAAGTCACGTTTGATCGCCCGCACCGTCTCGATCACGTTGCGCGTGTGACCATGCGCCGTGTCGACGACTACCACGTCGCAACCCGCCTCGACCAAACGGCCGACGCGCGCGAGATCGTGCACGCCGACTGCAGCACCGACCTGCAGGCGACCACGCGAGTCGCGCGCTGCATGCGGGAATTCCTCGAGCAAGTTGATGTCCTTGATCGTGATCAACCCGGCAAGCTGACCGTCGGGGCGCAGAAGGATGAGCTTCTCGACCTTGTTGCGCTGGAGAATCGCACGCGCCGACTGGAGCGTGGTATCTGGGCCAGCGGTGACGAGGTTGGTCTTCGTCATCACGTCGCGAACCAGTGTGCTACGGCTCTCGACGAAGCGCAGATCACGGTTCGTCAGAATGCCGAGCACGACGCCGTTGACGTCGACGATCGGCATGCCCGAACAACTGTGCTTTCGCATCAGGTCCTTCGCTTCGCCGACCGTCGCGTCGGGACCGAGAGTCACCGGGTCGAGGATGACACCATTCGCCGTGCGCTTCACGGTGTCGACCTCGGTGACTTGCCGATCGACGGCGAGATTCTTGTGGATGACCCCGATTCCGCCTTCCTGCGCGAGCGCCACCGCCATCCGCGCCTCGGTCACCGTGTCCATCGCTGCCGACGCGATGGGAATCTGCAGCGCGACGCCGCGACAGAACAGGGTGCGCGTCGAGGCGTCCTTGGGCAGGACCTCGGAGTACTGCGGGACCAGCAGCACGTCGTCGTAGGTCAAACCTTCGCCGAAGCGATGTTCCATGGAGCAACCTTAGCGAGCGGCACCTCCGCAAGGAACACTCGGCAATCCGTGTGCGCGGCGCGGTGGTCGGCGTTCGACGCCGACGAAGGGCCGTACTTGCACCCGCCCCACCCCCCGCCCATCCTCGCGGTCCTTGGATCGCGCCGGAATCATCCTGCTGGTCTTGATCGTGTATGCCGCAGCGCTGGCAGGCCTCGCGGTCTTGGCGCAGCGCCGCACGCGCACCAAGACCGACTTCCTCTTGGGCGGCCGACGACTCGGCGGGGTGGTCGCCGCCTTCTCGGCGTCGGCGGCCTCTTCGTCCGTGTGGACTCTGTTGGGAGTGTCGGGCTACGCCTACACGCATGGCCTTCGTGCGCTGTGGCTGCTGCCGGCCTGTATCGGTGGCTTCTGCATCAACTGGTATCTGGTCGCGCCCCGCCTGCGTCGGGCCGCGGTCGCGACGGGCGCGCTCACCGTGGTCGACCTGCTCACCGGGGAACGACGTGGGGCAGCTTTTCGTGCGCCGCGGCGGCTGGCCGTACTCCTCCTTGCGCTGTGCTTGATGGTCTACGTCGCACAGCAGTTTCGCGGAGCGGGGCAGAGTCTGGCGCAGGTGTTCTCGATCGACCCCGCCCTCGCGATCCTTATCGGAGCGGGTGCCGTTCTCGCCTACACCGTGGTCGGTGGGCTGTGGGCCGTCAGTCTCACGGACACCCTACAGGGCGGCCTGATGGCCGCCGCGGCGGTCGCGCTGCCGATCGGAGCTTTGACGGCGATCGGAGGCCCGAGCGGGCTCGTGGACGGCCTGGCAGCGATCCCGGCGACAACCACACGCGATCCATGGTTCGGCGACGAGTTCGGCGGCGCGTGGCTCGGTGTGGCCGCACTCCTGGGAATCGGTCTCGGCTATCCGGGACAGCCGCACGTCGTGAACTTCTTCATGGCGACGCGGGACGAACGACAGATCCGGACGGCCCGACGGGTGGCGCTCACGTGGGCCGTTCTGGTCTACGGCGGGATGGTCCTTCTCGGGCTGTGCGCCCGAGTCCTGCTCGGGGACACGCTCGGTCGCGCCGACGACGCGTTCCTGGTCGTCGCCGATCGGGTCTTCCCGGCGGTCGTCGCGGCGGTGATGTTGGCCGCACTCCTCTCCGCAATCCTGTCGACCGCCGACAGCCAGATTCTCGTGATCGGCTCGAGCGTCGGTCACGACCTTCTGGGACAAGTCGGCGACGACCGCCGCGCGCTGCGGGCATCGCGCAGTGTCGTGCTCGCAACCGCGGTCGTCGCCGTGGGTCTCGCGCTGACCGGCACCGACTCACTGTTCAACAGCGTGCTGTTCGCGTGGACGGCACTCGGCGCCGCCTTCGGCCCCCTCTTGATCGTCACGCTCTGGCGCGGCGAGGTCGGGCCGCGACGCACGATGCTCGCGATGGCGTCCGGCGCCGGCCTCGCGATCACCGCCTATCTGATTCCGGCTGCCAAGGGCACTGCCGCCGAGCGCGTGTTGCCCTTCGTCGTCGCGACGCTGGTTTGCCTGGTCGGCAATCACCGGCCGACCCGGAATCCCGCGACCGAGTGCTGACGTCTCGATCTCACTGGACGATCTCGATGTCGAGGGCGAGCGTCTCCGGTGCCTTGTCGGCTTCGTCGTACATCCGCACGAATCGCTTGGCCTCCTCGGTGTCCGTGCCGCGCAAGGCCTCCACCCACGCCGGCGGGACCGGTTGGTACAGGAACCAAGCGACAATGGACAGACGCTGCTGACCGGCGCCCAGCTTCACGCGGTACTGCACCGTGTCCTCACCCGGCAGGAAGTCTTCGTCCTCACCCACGCCAGTCGGAACGGTATCGGCGGCGAAGTCTCCATCGGGCCTCCAGCCCTTGGGCAGGAGCCGATTGTCCTTTCCGCGGGTCGCCATGCGGGTCAAGTACGTGGTCGGTGCACCCTGCGTGTCATGGCCGATCAACTCGTAGATCGCGACCTGCGAATCGTCGTCGATCACCGCACGATGGGGCTCGCCGAGCGGGGCGGACAATCGCTGGATCTCACCGCGGTCGTCGACGTTTCCCGACGTGAAGATCGCACGGTCGCCGGCGCGAACCTGCACACGGATCCAGGCGCGCCGCGCCGGGTAGCCACTCGGCAGCTTGTGACCGGTCTCGTTGGTCACCCGAACCCCGAAGCGCAGCTCGCCATCGGCGACGACCACGTCACGAATCGAGATCTTCGCCGTGCGATTCGCGAGCTGTTGTCGCGTCGCGCGCGCTGCTCGCCGAAGCAAGGCTCCAGGCGCCTGCATCCCAAGCTCCTTGTGATTGCGCCTCATCAGATCCAACATGAACGCATTGCCGCCGACGAACACGTGACCCCGCGCGCCCTCGCGCGTGGCGATGTTGAAGTCGAAGCCGCCTGGATTCCTCGCGATCCGTGTCGGCGAGAGTTCCGGCATGTGGCACTGCTGGCACGTTCGCGCCTCCTTCGAGCCCTCCGCGCTGTAGATGCTGTTGCGCCACTCAAGGTACGGCGTCTGCTCGGGGAAGTCGGAGCCGGGCAAGGCATGTTGGGTCTTCAGGGTGTGGCAGCTGGCACACAGCCCCGGATCCCGCAGGTGTGGACCGTGCACCGGACGGAATCCACTCTGCGCGATCATCGGACCTTCCGCCGGCTCCTCGAACGGCCCCCAGATGATCCCCGCGGGCTGAATCTGGAGATTGCCGCCGAAGCTCGACTCCTGACCGAAGTTCCCCGGCGCGGTCTGGTGGCATACCGTGCAGGTGACGCCGTCGCGCGCCATCTCGTCGTTCAAGAGTGAATGCACCGAGTCCGCGACCTCACCCTTCAACTTGGCGCGGTGATGTGGCACCGGGGCGTGACAGGTGATGCACAGAGCGCCGAGCTGCGACGCATGTTCCGGCGCGGCCGCGATCTCCTTGCTCACCTGGGCCTGCCAATAGGGGTCGCGGAATGCGTTCGCCATCATGGTCGCCCGCCACAGCGTGTACGGCGAAACGTCATCGCCGGTCGCGCCCCAAAGTGCGGTCGCGCTCTCTGCTGCCGAGTGGCAATCGCTGCAATGCGCCGATGGTAGAAAGTCCGGATGGGAACGCCGGCCGCCCTGAGCGGCAAGCGTGCCCAACGGCAGGAGTGCGATCGAGAGAGTGACGGCGAACGCGCGCGATCGATGAGCCATGATCGGAGATATTGGAGAACTACCGAACCCACCCATCATTTCGCACACCAACGATCGAGCCACTCGAAGAACAGTCGGTGCCACAGCACGCCGTTCTGGGCACCGAGCACCCAGTGACTCTCGTCGGGGAAGTAGACGAAGCGCGACGGGCAGCCTTGAAGCTGCGCGGCGGTGAAGGCGCCCAGTCCCTGCTCGAGCGGCACCCGAAAGTCCTGCTGGCCGTGGATGACCATCAGCGGGGTGCGCCACTGCTGCACGAATCGGTGCGGCGAGAAGGCCTCGTAGCGGCGACGAATCGCATCATCGCGCCAGAATCCGGAACCGAGGTCCCAGTTCACGAAGAACAACTCCTCGGTGGACAGCGCCATCGACTCGAGATTGAAGACGCCGCAATGCGCCAACATCGCGCAGAACCGTCGCTCGGGGTCGTGCCCCATCAACCAGTAGATCGTGTACCCGCCGAAACTCGCGCCGATGGCGGCGGTGCGCTTGCGGTCGATCCAGGGTTCGGCCTGCATCGCATCCGTCGCCGACAGCAGATCTTGCATGCACTGGCCACCCCAGTCGCCGCTGATCTGTTCGTTCCACGCAGCACCGAAGCCCGGCAACCCGCGTCGATTCACCGCGAGGACCACATAGCCCTTCGCTGCCATCAGGTGGAAGTTCCACCGGTAGGAGAACCACTGCCCGACCTGCGACTGCGGACCACCTTGGCAATACAGCAGCATCGGCCACCGCTTGCTCGGATCGAAGTCGGGAGGCTTGACGACCCACGCGTGGATCGACGCACCGTCGGACGCTTTGAACCAGCGCTCCTCTACGATCGGCATCGCCAGCTTGGCGAAGTGGGCACCATTCACATCGGTGATCGGCACACCGGCACCAGGCTTCGTGCCACGCTCGACTCGCACCAATTCGAAGGGGCGCTCGGTGTTCTGGCGCAGCGCCAGCAGTTGGTTGTCCGCGAGCACGACCGGGTGTGAGAAATGCCAACGGCCGGCGGTCCGCGGCGCGGGAACACCGCCGCCGATGCCCACCTCGAAGAGTTGCGTCGTGCCGCGATGATCGGCCCCGAAGACGAGAGTCTTACTGTCTCGGGACCAGGTGAACTCGGCGACCGTCCCATCCCATTCGTCGACGCGGCGAGGTTGAAGCTGCGGCCACGTGCTCACCATCAGGCGGTTGACGTCCGACTCGTAGCCGTCGCGCGCCATACTCAACCATGCCAACCGCTGCCCGTCAGGTGAGAATGCCGGTGTCGTGTCGTAGCCGGGATTCGTGACGGTGAGGTTCCGATGCGGCCCCGCATCGAGCGGCGCCAACCACAGATCACTGTTGGTGGTCTCCGCCTCCCCCTGCCGCATGCGAGCGGTGTAAACCAACCCATTGCTGTCGGGGGTCCAGGTGATCTGCTCGACGCCACCGAAGGGCGGCAGCGGGGTCTCGATGCGAAGTCCGGCCATCAGGTCACGCGGTTCGCCGCCGACCATCGCCTGCACGTGCAGATGGCTGTAGGTGCCGTCCCGCCACTGATCCCAGTGTCGAACCATCAGCGAGTCGTAGATCCGCGCATCGGCATGCGGCAAGTCCGGATGAAGATCGTGGACGTCAGGGTCGAGCTTCACGCGAGCCGTGAACGCCAGCCAAGCTCCATCGGGCGAGACGAGCAGGTTGTCGATGCCGCCGGCAACCTCGGTGAGCTTGACCGGATCGCCACCCGCCAACTCCAGTCGCCATGCCTGTGCGGTGCCGCTGCGCGTCGAGAGGAACACGATCGCATCACCGGACGGCAACCACCGCGCGTTCCAGTTGCTGCCCGCGGCCGTCAGCCGGCGTTCGCGACCCTCCGCGAGACTCCGCCAATGGAGCTGCGTCGCGCCGCGGTTCTCCGCCAACGAGTAGCTGCGCACGTGATAAAGCACGGCACTGCCGTCCGGCGAGACCTGCGGATCCGACACCCGGTCGAGCTTCCACAGCAACTCGGGTGTCATCCGATCTTGCGCTGGGACCCCGGAGAGGAGGAAAAGGCTCAGAGCCGCCACGAACGACGTTCGCATGGCCGTCAGCATCGAGCCCCTGCTCGTGCCGGGCAAGCGGCAAGGAACTCAGCGCCCGAGGAGAATCGACTCCACGGTCTGGGCTCGCGCCATCGCCGCGCGCTTCGCAGCCGCTGAGCCCAGAAGCGCCGCGGCGGTGCGGACGTCGTCGATTCGACCGAACACCAAGGCCGCTTCGATGCTCGCCGTCAACAGCACATCTCGCTCGGACGATGACCGCTCCGCACCGAGTGGGTCGTAGTCGACCAGACCCGCGATGAGATCGTGCAAAGCCGGGTCCAGGCGCAGCAGCTCGAAGCGCGTGTGGCTGTGAGTCGCCTCGAGCGTCGGCCGCTTGACCAGGGACAAGAAGGCCTCCACACCCTGACCGAAGTACTCCGCCCAGTTGCTGGCGGCGTAATAGTCGAGCATGCGCCCCTCGCGCTCTGCCGCCACGAACAGCTCCTTGATGCGCGCGAAGGTTGGATCCTCGCGAAGCGCATGGAGATGGACTTGATGCGCGACTTCGTGCGCGAACGTGTCGAAGCCGAACTCCGCGGCTTCGTCGAGCGCCTCGATTCCGGTCGCGGCCCGAAGACCCCCGATGCCGCGCACATCGTCCCAGACCCGGCCGTCGAAGGTGCGCTTGCCGCGAAGCGAAGCGCGCGACGGTGCGTCCGTGGTCCGCTCTTCTTCCAGCAACAGGTCGTGGCGACCACCCTTCGTGAGGATCGCCGGAAGCCTCGAACCGAAGGTGCCGAGTACGCGAGAAACCACCGCCCGCCGCGACGGACTCAGCGAGCGGACGCCTCGAACGAACTCCGCCTCGAGCGACTCGGCGATCGGCGGCGGTGTCGAGAGTCGCCACGCGGTCTCGAAGTGCTCGACGTGCCGAAGGATGCTCCGCTGTGAGCGCTGCCGAAACAGCGTTTCCCCGATGAGACGGTGCGCGACCGGATGACCGGGCGAATCGGCCAGTTCGTCGCGCAACAGCCGAAGCGCGTTGACATCGTCGCCGCCGTGGATCGCCGCCACCGCGGCTCGAAGCTTGGGACCAACCTCGATTCGCCGCGGTGCCGACAAGCCGGAACCGAGCCGGACGTGAGCCTCCTCGTTCCACGGGTCCACCTCGAGTACCTGACGGTAGACAGCCGCTGCCTCCTCGTTGCGCTGCACGCGGTAGAGCGCGGAGGCGTGCGCGGCGAGCAACTCGGCATCCGGTCGCAGGTCTCTCACCGCGGTCCGTGACTCGGTGAGCGCTGCGTCGAATTGGCGGAGACGAATCAGGCTACGCACGGCCAGCGCGACCGCGGGCACGAAGTCCGGTTGGGTGCTCAGGGCATCGCGAGCGCACGCCAGTGCAGCCTCAGCAGAACCTTGAAGCAGCAGAGCGCGTCCCAGGCCCACGAAGGCTTCGGGGCCGGCGGCGACTTCGAGCGTCGCCTGCCGGAAGTCGGCGGCCGCCCGGACCAGGTCCTCGCGCTCGAGCGCCTCATGCGCTCGGTGCAGGAGATCGGCGGCGCTCAACAGGCCCGCGGGCGACTCGCTGTGCACGGCGGTCTCCCCGGACGGACCCGGGGCCTGCGTCCACCCGTCCGAGACGAGCGCACCGAGCAGCAGGACGGAAAGACCGATCGAGAGGTGGTTCAGGACACTCCCTCCGCGGAAGCGCAGAAGGATAACCCCAAGATCGGCTGGTCGCGGCGGCGGAACGCGATCGCGCCGATGCCGTCGCGCGCTCAGCGTCGCGGCGAGCTGAGCACTTCGAGCTTGCGGATGTCCAACGTGCGCAAGCTCTCCGCATCGAGGCGGCGGGATTCACCCCACAACGCGACTTCCATCCCCTCGAAGACCTCGAGCGCGTAGCGGCCGGCCGTGCACTCCACGTGGAAGAGCACCTGACCGCCCTTCTCGAGTTCCACCGACGGGGTTCCGAACAAGGGACGACGAACCCGCAGCCACCCCACCTCCGCGTTGCGCAGCGGATCCAAGGCCGCCGCGGGGACTGCCGCCGGGGCCGCCGACGGCCTTGGCGCGTCATTCACGATCCGCATCATCTCGAGCGCTCGCTCCTGACGCTCGATCTCCGCCGTCAGGCGTGAGATCGTCCGCCGCTCGGCAGACTCCGTCGGCAGGTTCGCAGCCACTGCCTCCAACTCGGTGCGCAGCTTCGCGTAGTCCTGATCCGTGTCCGGCCGCAGCATCTCGCTGCGCATCGAGGCTTCGAGTTCCGCGATCTTGGCGGACGCCTCCGCCAAGACCTTGGCGGCAGCGTCGCGATCGGCTCGGAGCTTCGCGCCGGCTTCGATCGCCGCCATCTGGCGACCATGGAAACTGCGCCACGAGGCTTCGACGGTCGGGTTGTTCTGGAACGCCAACACGGCATCTCGCGGGACCCAAGCGACTTGGTCGGCCAGGCGCACCTTCAGCCATTCGCCCTCCTGCTCGACGAGCAGGAACTGCGTCCCGTCATCGACGAACCGAACCGGAGCCTCGCGGGAGTTCGTGCGGTAGCGGAACGCGACCTTCTTGCCCTTGCTTCGCACCAGGCCGCCGGCATCGACCTCGGCGAAGGTGCCGTGCACGTAGCCTAGTACACCGACGGGAAGACGCACCGCGACGAAGCCGCTCTGTTCTTCACCCGCGAGTTCGACGACATCTCCGGTCTCGAGGGTCTCCGAGTAGGTCGGCGAGTGTGCGGTGGGAAAGCAGCGCAGCGTGGTCCCGGCACTCTCGACTCGCCCGAGTGTCGCAGGAACCGACAGGGCAGGCGAATCCTGCGGACGATCCGCGCCGGCCGCGTGGTCGTCGCCGGAGACCGCGGGTGTCGTGGGGTTCGGAGCCGGAGTCGCGGTGCCGGAGCCATCCTGGCCTGGCAAGAATGCGACGAACAACGAACCGAGAAGGGCCGCCAAGAGCGACCGCGAGAACGTGAGCATGAGGCCTCCCTAGGATGGGCAACGCGACGGTGGCCGCCCACCGTCACAGGTTCTGATTCCGACAGCAACGTAGCGGAGAAGCAGGGGCGCAACAACCGTGGCCCAGTCGGTGTCCAACCGGAATCGCCAAGTTCGTCTCACAGAATCCCGCGCCCGCGGATTGCTTCCGTGCCCCGGACCAGCCGATACCATCCCTGATGATGCGCGCAGTCCTCGTCGTCCTCGCTTGCCAGTTCGCGAGCGCATGCACTTGGTTCGGAGTCGACTCCCACGTCACGGTCACGAGTCGACCGCAGGGGGCGCAGGTGCTGGTCGACGGCGAAGACACCGGTCGAACCACTCCGGTGAAGCTCGACCTGGGCGGCCTCCTCGGCAGCGATCACACGATCACTCTGCGCAAGCGCGGCTACGGCGAGGAGTCCCGGCGCGTCATGCATCACACCAGCCTCTACACCTCGCGCTGGCAGGACGGCGCGGAACTGCGCTCGATCGCATTCCCGCTCTGGTGGACGCTCGGCGACTTCGCGACCCCGTTCGCGGCGAAGACGGAATACGTGCCGTCCGCCCTCCACGTCGTGCTGCACCCCGCAGGTGACGGCCCAGTCAACGCCGCGGCTCTCGACCCCTCCCGCTGACCTTGTCGCGCCCAGCGATCTTTTTGGACCGCGACGGCACCCTCATGGTGGAACGCGACTTCTGTCGCGCCCCCGAGGAGGTCGAGGTGCTGCCCAGGGTTCCCGAGGCGCTGAGATCGTTGCGCGAGGCCGGCTTCCGCTTGGTCGTGGTCACGAACCAGAGTGGGATCGGGCGCGGCTACCTGGACGAGTCGACGCTCGCGGTGATCCACGAACGGCTCCAACGGCAACTCGGCCTGCGTCTGGACGCGCTGCTGCACTGTCCGCACCATCCCGACGCCGAAGTCGCCGGCTACCGACGCCGCTGCGACTGCCGGAAACCGCTGCCGGGTCTGCTGCAGGACGCTGAACGCATCCTCGACCTCGATCTCTCACGCTCGCACTCGATCGGTGATTCTGCGCGCGACGTGCTTGCGGCAACCGCCGCTGGAGTGCAGGGATGGCTGGTGTCCACGGGGAAACCGACGGCCGTCGAACTTGCCGAGCTGGAGCGAGCGGGTGTGCCCTACCGGTGCGTCAGCGACGTCTTCGCCGCCGCCGCCGCGATCCTCGCGTCGAACCCTTCCTCGTGAGACCGACCGGATCCGGTCAGCGTAATCAACGCTCCTTGCGCATCACGCCGAGATAGTGCCAGGTCGCCACCGCGGAGATCGCGGCGACTCCGACCCCCGCCCAGCCCAGCGCGGCCAGTCCCTCCACCCCCGGGAACACGATCCAAACCACCGCGGTGATCGCGGTCGCGATTCCGAAGACGGTACACGAGGCATAGAACCCCAACAGACCACGCTCGGTGCGCGCGCGTTCGTCGACCGGACTCCGAGAGGAAACTCCAGACATGAGCGCGAAAGCTTAGAGACACCGAGGCCCACATTCTCGTGGCACGAGCGGCGTCCCCGCCCTAGTTTGCCATCCGCAAGCGCGGTGGCGTCTTTCGATGCCGCCTGCTCCTAGAACCCCGAAAGGATTCCTCATGCGCAAGATTGCGATCGCTGCTCTCCTGGCTCTGTCCGGCCTCTTCGCCGGCTGCGCCGCCGGTCCCCACCAGCTCCAGCGCACGGTGGATGACTGGGATCACAAGATGTACGTCGAGAGCCCGTGGATCGACGCGGTGCTCTACATCATCCCGGTCATTCCGCTCGCGCGCTACGGCGCTGCGATCGGCGACTTCTTCGTCACCGACGCCTACGCCTTCTGGCTCAACGACGCCTTCGGCGGCGATGGCGGCACCGGCTTCCGTCACAAGGAAGTTGCCAGCAAGCGTTCGATGGGCAGCCTGCTCCGCGACGATGGCAAGTTCCTGAAGATCGACGGCGGCATGTGATGCCCCCGCCACGGCAACGTGGCGGTCGCCAACGCGCGCTCGATTCGCATCGCGGATCGAGCGCGCGTTGCGTTTCGGGGTGAGCGCAGTTGCGCCGCTTCCAGCGCGCGCCCGCCTCGACCCCTCAGCGTGCTTCGATCGGCGCACCTTGTCGGTGCGCCGCCTCGAGTTCAGTCAGAACCGAATCCTCGATCCGTCGCACGACCTGCCCCACGAGAGGTGCATACCAGAGCACGTCGACGCGCTCGAGCCATTCCCCGTCGAGCAGCGGTCGGGAGCGGCGCAGGATGCGAAGCGCATCGAAGCTCCCTGCGAGAACGGTGATGGTCTCGCGACCTTCGCAGGAGTACTCGGCGAGCACGGGAACCTCGCCGTCTTCATCGCGACGTACGTATTGGGCGGTCCATCGCTTGCCCACCCAAAGCGGCCAGTGGAACCGCGCATCGACTCGATCCCATCGAGTGATGGTCGCACCGGCGGCGTCGCGCAACTCGACGGCGCCGAAGTCTCGGTCGAAGCGGTTCACCATCCCGCGATCCTCATCGGTGAACTCGACGGCATCCTCTTCGATCGCGCTGACCCGCACAGCGATTCGCTCCTGCCCGCCGCGCCGGAACACGAAACGGTCACCCACGAGGAGATCAGGCCGGGCGAAGGTCGCGGCATCAGCCGGTGGCGTTCGATCGTGGCTCACGAGACCAGGTCCGGCCGCGAGCGGTTGCGGTCGACTCGCACACCCGACGAGGGCGCCGGCGAACGGCCATATCAGCAGACAAAGCAGCTCGGCGGGCTTGCGCATCAGGAGCTTCCTTCCGCGGGCTTCACCCAAGTGCTCTGGAGCCAGAGTTCGTCGAGCTGCTTCTTGCTCACTTCGCTTGGCGCAGCACTCATCAGATCGGTCGCGCTCGACGTCTTCGGGAACGCGATCACATCGCGGATCGAGTCCATGCCCAGGGCCAAGGTGACGAGACGATCGACGCCGAGTGCGATTCCACCGTGGGGTGGCCCGCCATAGCGATACGCCTCGAGCATGAAGCCGAAGTTCGCCGCCTGTTGCTCCTTGCTGATGCCGAGGAAGTCGAAGACCCGAGCCTGCAACTCCGGTCGGTGGATTCGAATGCTTCCGGAGCCGAGCTCCCACCCGTTCATCACGAAGTCGTAGGCGCGACTGCGATGCTTCTCGGTGTCGACTGCGAAGTCGCCGACGTCCCAGTCGCGCGGCGCCGAGAACGGGTTGTGGGCGAACTGCCAACGTTGCTGATCGTCGTTCCACTCGAACATCGGGAAGTCGAGGACCCAGCAGCAGCGGAAACGACCGGCATCGCGCAGACCCAAGATACCCGCAACCTTGTTGCGAAGTTCGCCGAGCGCCCGCAGGACGACTCGCTTCTGATCGGCGACGAACAGCAACAAGTCGCCCGGCTTGGCACCCATCGCCGCGATCAGTTCGGCGCCGGCTGCACCGTCGAAGAACTTGGCGATCGAACCTTCGAGTCCGGTCGCGGTCACCTTCGCCCATGCCAGCCCCTTGGCGCCATGCGTACCGACGAATGCGGTGAGTTCGTCGATGCCCTTTCGCGAGAAACGTTCTGCAGCACCTTCGGCGCAGATGCCCTTGACCAGGCCACCGGCTTCGATCGCGCCACGGAACACCTTGAAATCACACTTGGCCGCAATCGCACCGAGATCGATCAGCTCCATCCCGAAGCGAAGGTCGGGCTTGTCGCTGCCGAAGCGCGACATCGCCTCCTCGTAGTCGAAGCGAGGAAAGGGTTGCGGCAGTTCGATGCCGAAGCCCTCACGAAAGCCCGCGACCACCATGCCTTCGACCATGTCGAGCACGTCCTTCTCTTCGACGAAGGACATCTCGAGATCGATCTGCGTGAACTCGGGTTGACGATCAGCGCGTAGGTCTTCGTCACGGAAGCAACGCGCGATCTGGTAGTACCGATCCAGCCCCGCGATCATGCAGATCTGCTTGAAGATCTGCGGGCTCTGCGGGAGCGCGTAGAAGGTGCCCGGATTGACTCGGCTCGGCACCAGATAGTCACGAGCACCTTCCGGGGTCGACTTCGTCAGAATGGGAGTCTCGATATCGATGAAGTCGTGCGCTGCGAGGTAGTTGCGGATCGCGGTCACGAAGCGCGCTCGCTTGCGGAGCGCTTCCTGGAGCGGACGTCGTCGCAAGTCGAGGTAGCGATAGCGCATGCGCAGCTCCTCGTTCGCCTCCGGGACGTCGAGCACTTCGAAAGGCGGCGGCTCGGCCTCGTTGAGGATCGTGACCTCCGTCGGGACGATCTCGATCGCACCCGTGAGTCGATCCGGATTGGGGCTCTCGCGGCGCGCGACGAGACCGCGCACCGAGATCACGTCTTCCTGGCCCAGGCGTCGGAGCCGCTCGAAGAGCGTGGCGTCCGACTCTTCGCGCAGCATGACCTGGGTCACGCCATAGCGATCGCGCAAGTCGAGAAACAGGAGAGCGCCGTGGTGGCGGTGGTTCTCGATCCAACCGCACAAGACGACGTGTTGACCGACGTGCTGCTCACGCAGCTCGCCACAGGTATGCGTTCTCTGCCAGGAAGCCATGCTCAGGGCATGGCCTTGTAGCGCTTCGCGAGCGCGCGAACCATGGCGCACAAGGACCGAGTCACTGCCGGTGACCTCGATCCCCCTACGCTGTGCCCGGCTCAGCGATCGATGCTCTGTCCGGAGCGCTGCCCGACGACCTGCCGAATGAGGGCGCGGCGCAAGGACTCTTCGGCGCGAATCACGTCCTCGCTAGCCAATGCCGCCCGATTGGCAAGCAGGTCACGGGCCCGTTTCTCGGCCTCTCGAGCACGGGCGACGTCGATCTCGGCTCCCCGCTCGCCGGCCTCGCAGACGATCGACAACACATTGTCGACCATCTCGGCGAAGCCGTCGGTCACCACCAGTTCCTCGAGTCGACCGTCGGCAGTCTTGAAGCGCAGCGCCCCAGGCAGAGTTGCGGTGACCAAGGGTGCGTGGTTGGCGAGAATTCCGTAGGTGCCGTCCAGGCCGGCGAACTGAACGGACTGGACCTCGCCGTCGTGGATGACCGCGTCGGGAGTGACGATGCGCAGGCGGAGGGTCTTGGTCACGAGGACACCGAGGGAAGCGACGACCGTGGGAACCGTGGAATGACTGCGTGTTCTCCGAAGCAGCGGATCAGAGCGTCTTCGCCTTCTGCACCGCTTCCTCGATCGAGCCGACCATGTAGAAAGCTTGCTCCGGCAGATCGTCGTGCTTGCCTTCCAGGATCTCCTTGAAGGAACGCACGGTGTCGGCAAGCTTGACGAACTTGCCGGGGGAACCCGTGAACTGCTCCGCCACGAAGAAGGGCTGCGACAAGAAGCGCTGGATCTTGCGGGCGCGCGAGACAACCTGCTTGTCCTCTTCGGACAGCTCTTCCATGCCGAGGATCGCGATGATGTCGCGCAGGTCCTGATAGCGCTGGAGGGTCTTCTGCACGCCACGCGCGACTTCGTAGTGCTCCTGTCCGACCGCGCCTGGGGTCAACATCTTGCTGGTCGACTTCAGCGGATCGACGGCCGGGTAGATGCCGAGCTCGGCGATTTGGCGCTCGAGGATGATCGTGGAGTCCAAGTGCGCGAAGGTCGCCACCGGGGCAGGGTCGGTGATGTCGTCCGCAGGCACGTAGACCGCCTGCATCGAGGTCACCGAGCCATCCTTCGTCGAAGTGATGCGCTCCTGGAGCGCACCCATTTCCGACGCCATCGTGGGCTGGTAACCGACGGCGCTCGGGAGCCGCCCGAGCAGTGCGGACACCTCGGAACCGGCTTGCACGAAGCGGAACACGTTGTCGACGAAGAGGAGCACGTCCTTCTTCTCGCGATCACGGAAGTACTCGGCCATCGTAAGCCCGGTCAGCGCCACGCGCAGGCGCGCACCCGGGGGCTCGTTCATCTGGCCGAAGACGAGCACGGCGTTGTCGAGCACGGACGCCTTGCTGCCATCGGGCTGCGTGTACTCGGCCTCGGCCATTTCGAGCCAGAGGTCGTTGCCTTCGCGCGTCCGCTCACCGACGCCACAGAACACCGAGAAGCCACCCTTCTCGACGGCCGTGACTCGGATCAGCTCCTGGATGAGCACCGTCTTGCCGACGCCTGCACCACCGAAGAGACCGACCTTTCCGCCCTTCGCGAACGGACACAGGAGATCGACGACTTTGATGCCCGTCTCGAACAGGTCCTTGATCTCCTGCTGATCCTCGAAGCTCGGCGCCGGGCGATGGATCGGGAAGTGGTGCTTCGCGGTCACCGCAGGCATCGGCTCGCCGGTCCGCGGATGCGCGACACCGACCTCGAGTGCGTTGCCGAGGACGTCGAACAGACGGCCCATGGTGACCTGTCCCACCGGCACCGAGATCGGCGCTCCGGTGTCCGACACCTCCATGCCGCGGATCAGACCGTCGGTGGAGGAGAGCGCGACACCGCGCACGGTCGAGTTGCCGAGCTGCTGCGCGACCTCGAGCGTGAGATCGATCTTGCGACCGGCGTCCTTCACGCGGAGCGCGTTGTAGATGGGCGGCAGATGGCCTTCGGGGAACTCCACGTCCACCACGGGGCCGAACACCTGGAGGACCTTGCCTTTGGTCGCGGTCACGATTGTCTCCGAATAACGCTGGCTTGAGAAACGGCTGGGAAAATGGGCAGTCGATGGACTCGCTCAGGACACCGCGCTGGCGCCGCCGATGATGTCGAGCAGCTCCTTGGTGATGCTCTCCTGGCGAGCTCGGTTGTACTTCTTCTTGAGCTCTTTGCTCATGCGCGTCGCAGCATCGGTCGCACCCTTCATCGCCATTCGGCGGGATGCCATCTCCGCGGCGAGCGACTCGATCATCGCATCGAACACGACGGTCTGAAGATACTTCGGAAGGATGCGCTCGAAGATGGCAGCCGGATCCGGCTCCATCGCGTAGACGCTCTCGGTTCGCTTCTCGCCGACCTTACGCGCGACATCGGCACCGATCGGCAGGAAGGCGTCGTCACGCGGTTCGAATCGCGCAGCCGAATGGAAGGCCGTGAAGACCAACCGCACTTCGTCGATCTCGCCGCCGAGGAAGGCGCCGACCAAGTCGTTGGAAGCGACCCGCGCCGTCGTGAAGTCCAAGGACTCGAGCGGCGGCTCTGCGTAGAAGTGTTTGACCGTGATGCCGCGACGCGACAGCCACGTGTATCCCTTCTTGCCGATGACGTAGCAGACGAGGTTCTTCTGCTCATCGCGGCAGCGGTTGCGCAGCGCCGTGACCTTCGCAAGCACGTTGGCGTTGTATGCCCCGCACAGACCGCGATCGGACGTGATGACCAGCGCGGCGACCGTGCGAACCGCACGGCGACGGAAGAGCGGCAACTCGGCCTCGGACTCGACCGCGCCGGCGAGGTGATCCAGCAGCGTCCGCAGCTCTTCCGTGTACGGCCGGAACGACGCCGCGCGCCCCTGCACTTTGCGGAGCTTCATCGACGCGACCATCTCCATCGCCTTCGTGATCTTGGCGATGTTGCTCACCGAGCGGATGCGGCCGCGGAGTTCCTTGATGTTCGCCATGCGGGATCGTGCCTCGACTTGCCGTCAGCTAAGGATCAGTCCGGTCGGCGCCTCAGGCCAAGAACTCCGCGCGGAACTTCGCACAGATCGCATCGAAGCGCTTCGCCAAGTCGTCACTCCACTTCTTGTCCTTGCGGATCGTCGTGAGGAGATCGGCGTGGTTGGCCTTCAAGTGATCACGGTAGGCGCGCTCGAACTCGAGCACGCGCGCGACCGGCACTTCGTCGAGGCCGCCGGAGGTGCCCGCGTAGATGACCGCGACTTGTTCCTCGACCGGCACCGGCTCGTACTGGTTCTGCTTGAGCAGTTCCTCGAGGCGTCGGCCACGGTTGATGGCCTGCTGGGTCGCCTTGTCGAGATCGCTGCCGAACTGCGCGAACGCCGCGAGCTCGCGATACTGGGCGAGACCGATGCGGAGACCACCGGCGACCTTCTTCATCGCCGGGATCTGGGCCGAGCCACCCACGCGCGACACTGAGATACCTGCGTTCACCGCGGGACGCTGGCCGGCGTTGAACAGCGAGGACTCGAGGAAGATCTGTCCGTCGGTGATGGAGATGACGTTGGTCGGGATGTAGGCCGACACGTCACCTTCCTGCGTCTCGACGATCGGCAGTGCCGTCAAGGATCCGCCGCCCAACGCAGCCGACAACTTCGCGGCACGCTCGAGCAGGCGGGAGTGGAGGTTGAACACGTCGCCCGGGAACGCCTCGCGACCCGGCGGACGACGCAACAACAACATGACTTGGCGATAGGCGAGCGCCTGCTTGTAGAGGTCGTCATAGAAGATGACGACATGGCGACCTTCGTCGCGCAATCGCTCACCCATCGCGCATCCCGCGTACGGCGCGAGAAACTGCATGGCGGCCGGCGCGGACGCCGGCGCCGACACGACGATCGTGTAGGGCATGGCCCCGGCTTCCTCGAGCTTCTTCACCACCGCCTTCACGGTGGACTGCTTCTGCCCGACCGCGACGTAGATGCAGATGACCTGGTCCTTGTGGTTCGGATCGCCACCGCCGGTCGAGAACTGGTTGAGGATCGTGTCGACGCAGATCGCGGTCTTGCCGGTCGCGCGGTCGCCGATGATGAGTTCGCGCTGACCACGCCCAATGGGAATCATCGCGTCGATCGACTTGATTCCGGTCTGGAGCGGCTCCTTGACCGGCTGACGCTCCGGCACCGACGGGGCACGACCTTCGATCGGACGGAGGTCGGACTCCTTGGTCTGAATGGCGCCGCGGCCGTCGACCGGGTTCCCGAGCGCATCGACCACGCGGCCGACCATCGGCAGGCCGGTCGGCACCGACATGACGCGACCGGTGGTTCGGACGACGTCGCCTTCCTTGACCTTCGTCTCGTCGCCCAGCAACACCACGCCGACGTTGTCCTCTTCGAGATTCAGCGAGACGCCGAAGACGCCCGCACCGAACTCGACGAGTTCATTCATCATGCAGTCGTCGAGACCGAACACGCGGGCGACGCCGTCACCGACCGAGAGCACGGTTCCGACGCTCGACTTCTTCGTCGCGACGTCGAAGCCTTCGATCTCCTTCTTGAGGACGCTCGTGACTTCGGATGCCTTCAGATCCATCGGGATGTCCTGGTTCTAATCCGCCCGCGGCGGGATCGTTCTGTGGTTGCGTTGAGTTGCA